>MPNQ01000019.1 GCA_002239105.1 marine group bacterium Sva0996 bin134
AATACACCGGCACCCCAACCCAACAAGACATCCAAACCCGCGACAAACTCATCGCCGACCAAGAAAAACTCCTCAACACCTACCGCTGCAAATACAAAATCGACACCGGCCAAGTCCCCGGCGGCTGCACCAACTAAAACCCCAAAACAACAACACCACAAAAACACAACCGCCAGCCGCCGCCTGATCAGGTCATCACACCCCTTCGGCCAGGCGGTTCTCGGTCCAGTCGATTTGCAGCTCCCTTTCTGCAATGCGCCAGCCCTCGTCGAGGCGGACGAACTGGTCGTGGTAGCGGATGAACATAATGAAGTCGGTGGCCGGAGTCCCGTCGTCGGGAACGGTGAGGTGGTGGGCGATGCAGTAGGTCTCGCCGGTGGCGGTGTCGCCAGAGACCTCGGTCTGCTGCTGGCCCAGGAAGTGGAAAGTGGCGTTGTAGTTCATCCGGGAGATTGCCCGGGCGATCTCCTCTCGGCCTGTCCGCTCGCTGAGTATCGTTCCCCCGCTGGGCAGATCCACGCGGCGCAGCACACCGTCGGGGGCGAAGCAGGCCGCCACGCCCTCGGGATCGCCCCGGTCCACACAGCGGGCGTAGTCAGCGGCGAGGTCGGCCAAAGCAGATCGATCAGACATGGCCCCATGTTGGCACCTTTTCGACGCCCTTGGCGATGGGGATAGGCTGGCGGCTATGGCTGTAATCGATGCTGTTGATCTGGACGTGCGCCGGGTAGCGGGAGCGCTGGGCGCCGAGGTGCGGGGGCTGTCGCTCGCCTCCGTATCGGATGCTGAGTTCGCTCTCGTCCA
The DNA here is from genome assembly GCA_002239105.1 of marine group bacterium Sva0996 bin134. Classification (GTDB taxonomy): domain Bacteria; phylum Actinomycetota; class Acidimicrobiia; order Acidimicrobiales; family Bin134; genus Poriferisocius. Next base: position 805 of record MPNQ01000019.1, read on the forward strand.
AGAGTTGCTGGACGAGCATTTGGTGCTGTTCTTCCCCGACCAGCACCTCACCCCCGACGAGCACCGGGCTTTCGCCATTCGCTTCGGCGAGCCGGAGATCCACCCCTACATCCCCAAGCTGGATGAGGACCACCCCGAGATCGTGGTGCTGAGGGGCGAATCGGGATACGTGGCCGACGTGTGGCACACCGACTGCACCTTCGAGCAGTCCCCGCCCATCTGCTCGGTGCTCAACGCCATGGTCATGCCCCCGGCGGGGGGCGACACCATGTGGTCGAACATGTACAAGGCATATGAGACCCTGGCCGAGCCCACGAAGCAGATGATCAATGGGCTAACCGCCGTCCACACCGCGGCCAACTATGGGCAGCCCGATCACAAGGCCGAGCATCCCATTGTTCGCCGCCATCCCCGCACCGGCCGACCGTCGCTGTACGTGAACAAGCAGTTCACCCGGCGTATCCCCCAGCTCAGCCGAGACGAGTCTGAGGCGCTGTTGGACCTGCTCACTGCCCACGCCTCCAAGACCGATTTCACCTGCCGCTACAGCTGGAGTGAGGGCACCATCGGCATCTGGGACAACCGGGCCACCCAGCACTTCGCGGTGAATGACTTCGACGGCAATCGGGCCATCAGCCGGGTCACCATCCTGGGCGACCACCCCGAACCGGCCTTCGACACCACCCAGTGGGCTCCCTACCAATACGAGAGGGTCTCCGCCGCCGCCTACGGCCTCGACCGCGACTAGGCAGGACATTCACGAGAGCCCTCGCAGGCCACCGGCACGTTGGGCTATTTCCACCGAACGGTCCCGTATGGCGGTTGACGGCTGGAGGTTGAAGCGTACAATGCATTGTACCGTTCAGATTTCAGGAGAAGGGCAGTCATGAGCGAGGGTGCTGTAGAGGACAATATTTGTTCTGATTATTCAGTACCTATGAGTGAGTTTCGTGCAAACTGCGCCCGTATACTAAACGCGGTGGCAGCAGATGGCCGTGAGGTTGTGATCGAGCGGCGCGGAACACCCATTGCGAAAATTGTGCCTGCAACCCATGGTCGGGCTGGTCTGCGGGGGCTGCTGACCGGTCTGGTCGAGATTCCCCTTGGAGCCGACATCGACGCGATGAAGGCGTTAGACGATGACTGGTTGGATGGATACCTGGCCAAATGGGATGAGGAGCTTGGGTACAAGACAGATCCTAAGGATGGTTCGGCTTCCAGCAGCGAGGCTTGAGTGCTTCTGCTGGACACCAATGTGATACTGCGGGTTGGGCTGGACGATGGCCCAGGACTCGGCGATGGTCGGGTCAGCTCGTCAGGGGCAGATTTGGCTGAGGATGCGGTATTGCGTGGTCAGGCGGGCATGAGCGTGGTCAGCTATTGGGAGATGGGTGTGCTGGCGTCCAAGCAGAGGCTCCCGAGATTGGATGTCCGCGTCTTGCGGGGCCGCATTTCCCGATCGGGGCTTGCCGTTATTCCCCTGGACGAGGAGATTGCGGTGAGGGCGGCCACCCTAGATGATCTCGATTTTCCGGTGGATGACCCCGCGGACCGCTTTATCTCTGCCACGGCCATGGTCTTGGGGGCAGACCTGCTCACCACCGACGCAGTGCTGTTGGAGTGGGACGGGCCGATTAGCACGATTGACGCCCGAGCCTAAGCTGATCTGACATGTTGGGCGTGAGCGTCGATGAGTGAGAAGGTCAACCATGTCGGGTTGGCGGTGGCCGACCTGGATGCTGAGGCTGAATTCTGGATCGGGGCGCTGGACTTCGAGCGAGTCGGGTCCCTGGATGCTGACGACGGGTCGACCGGCCAGCTGTTGCAGATAGAGCGGCCCGGATTGCGGGCGGTGTATCTGCGCAAGGGCGAGTTCGTGCTCGAGCTGCTGAACTTCCGCGGCGCTGGGCTAGTCGAGCGCCCGGCCCGGGTGATGAACGAGCCCGGCCTCACCCACCTTTCGCTGAACGTCGCCAACATGGATGCCGCGCTTGAGCGGGTGAAAGCCCACGGCGGCGAAGTGCTGGAAGACACCCGCCTGTGGGACGCGGCAGTGATGATTCGCACTCCTGCCGGGCAGCTTGTGGAGCTGCTGGTGGGCTTCGAGACCCCGACCACCGACCTGGGAGAATGACCCGGTGATAGGAAACCCGAGAACCTACTGGGAGGCGATCGAGGCCCGAGCCGCCGCCAGCCCCGATGCACCGCTCACCATTGAGGCCGACGGCACGGTGATGACGTTTGCCGGGTTCCGGGATTCCGCCGAGCGAGCCGCCGCCGGATTGGCCGGCATGGGCATTGCCGCCGACTCCCGCGTCTCTTGGCAGCTCCCCAATGGCCGGGCGTCGCTCATCTTGTCGGCTGCTCTGGCCCGGCTGGGGGCCGTCCAGAATCCGATCATCCCCATCTACCGGGAGCGGGAGGTGGGCTTTGTGGCCCGCCAAACCGGGGCCAGTCTGCTAGTGGTTCCGTCGGTGTGGCGGGGCTTCGACTACCAGGCCATGGCCGAGGCCGTGGTGGCCACCACCGAGAACTGCGACGTGCTGGTGTGCGACGGCGACCTTCCCGAGGGCGACCCCGCCACGCTGGCCCCATTCGAGGCGCCCTTAGACGACGAGGGACGGCTGCCGGTGCGGTGGATCTACTACACGTCGGGCACGACCGCTGACCCCAAAGGGGCCAAGCACGGCGACGACTCGGTGATCGCCGCGGCCCGCCATGTATGGGAGAACCTGGAATTGCAGGCCGACGACGTGTGGCCGCTGGCCTTCCCGTACACCCACATCGGCGGCATCAGCCTGCTCATCGCCACCCTGGTGTGCGGCGCTCCCATGTTGATGGTGGAGAGCTTCGATCCTGAAGCCGATACCCGCTTCTTCCGGGAGCACGGGCTGACCCTGGCCGGCTCGGGCACGCCGTTCTTCATCGCCTTCTTGGCCGAGCAGCGCAAGACCCCCGACCAGCCGATCTTCCCCAAAATGCGGGCGGCCATCGGCGGGGGCGCCCCCAAGCCGGCTGGGCTGCACATGGAGGTCAAGAACGAGATGGGCGGTGTGGGGATCATCTCCAGCTACGGGCTCACCGAGTGCCCCATCGTCACCTACTGCTTCCTCGATGATTCCGACGACAAGCTGGCCAGCACCGAGGGTCGAATCCTCGACGACACCGACTGGAAGCTGATCGACGGAGAGCTGCTGTTGAAGGGTCCGACGCTGTGTCGGGGCTATCTGGACGACGCGTTGAATGAGACCGCTTTCGACGACGAGGGGTTCTTCTTCACCGGCGATCTGGCCGAGATCGACGACGAGGGGTTTGTGACCATCGTCGGGCGCAAGAAGGATGTGATCATCCGCAAGGGGGAGAACATCTCTGCCAAGGAGGTGGAGGACGTGTTGTTCTCCCACCCCAAAGTGGGCGATGTGGCCGTGATCGGGCTGCCCGACGCCGTCTCGGGAGAGCGGTGCTGCGCGGTTGTGGCCCCCAAGGCCGGGGAGGCGTTCGGCTTCGTCGAAATGGTGGAGCATTGCAAAGACGTCGGGCTGATGAACCAGAAGATCCCCGAGCAACTGGAGATCGTGGGCGAATTGCCCCGAAACCCGGTGGGCAAGGTGCTCAAGAAGCAGCTCCGGGAAACCTACGGAGGGTGACCGAGATGGCGTCAGAGCAGCCCAACATCTTGTTGATCGTGTCCGACGAGGAGCGGCGCAACCCGTGGCTGGACGGCATGGTCGACATGCCCGCCCACGATCGGCTGCGGGGCGACGGCTTGGACTTCAACCGGTACTACACCCACTCATCGCCGTGCTCGCCGTCTCGGGCCAGCCTGTACACCGGCAGCTACCTGGCCGAGCACGGCGTGGTGGACAATGTGAGCTTCCCGGCCCACACCGCTTTGGACCCGGCCATTCCCACCGTGGGGCGGCTGATGCGCGACGTCGGCTACGAGTCTGCCTACCTGGGGAAATACCACCTGACCCACGAGCCGATGCCCGACATGGAAGCCTTCGGCTACAGCGGCTGGCAGGGCGACGACCGCCACTACATCGGCGGACCGTGGACCGGGCGGCACTTCGACCCGGTGATCGCCGACCAGGCGGTGGACTGGCTGCAAACCCACGGTGCCGACCCTTCCGTCGGCCCATGGTTCTTGACTGTGGCGCTGGTGAACCCCCACGACGTGATGTGGTATCCGCTGGATCAGCCGTCGTTCCAGGAGTCCAACCCCGACCTGATGGGCGTGTTCAACTACCTCCACGAGCACATGCTGGGCGGCAAAGTCGATCTCGAACCCCTCGAGGAGATCTACCCTCGACGCTTCACCCAGTTGCCCGACAACTTCGACGACGACCTCCACACCAAGCCCGAGGTGCAGCGGGCCTGGCGCCATGTCCGAAACCGGGAGCACATGGTGGGCCACATGGCCCTCGACAACGTCGACTCCTGGCTGCGCCAACTGGACTACTACGCCTGGCTCCACGAGCTGCTGGACCACAGCATCGCCTCGATTCTGGGCGCTCTCGACGACATTGGGGCCTATGACGACACCGTGGTCATCTACACCTCCGACCATGGCGATGCCTGCGGCTCGCACGGGCTACGGGCCAAGCTGCCCTGCGTGTATGAGGAGGTCATGGGGGTGCCGCTCATCGTCAAAGCTCCGGGACTCACCCCAGAGGGTGCGTCCACCGATGCGCTGGCCACCCACGTGGACCTGGCCGCCACCGTTGCCGCGCTCGGCGGGGTGGACATCGACAACGCCCCCACCCTGTCGGGGAAGGACCTCACCCCGTCGCTGGCCGATCCATCGACGTCGGTTCGGGACTACGTGCTGTTCAGCCAAGACAGCGCCCAGTCGGAGTTGCTCCGCCACAGCCGCTACGCGGTAAGAGGTTTCTTTGACGGCGAGACCAAGTACGCCCGCTACTACGGCGTGGGTGGCGGCATCGACCGCACCGGTAATCTCGCTCCCGAGCCCAAGCTGTTCGACACCGACGCAGACTTCGACGACCACGACCACGAGTGGTACTCCCTGGCCGAGGATCCCCACGAGGTGGTCAACTTGGCCAACGACCGCTCACGGCGGTCTGAGCTGCGGGATTTATTTGGACGCCTGTTGGAATACGAGGCGGCCGAGCTGGGCGGGTAGCCGGGGACTCTCGCTCATTGCGGCCTCGCCCATGTAGGGTGGCCGTCTGACGGTTGCCAGCTCCTTCGTTCCCAAGCCGGTTTTCCGGGGCTGGTCCCACGCACTGGCCGCGGTGGCCGCCACCGTCCTCTGCCCCATTGTCGTTGCCTTGGGCCCGGGGGGCGCCGACCGGGCGATCATGGCGGTCTATGCCATCGCCGTGGTCTTTATCTTCGCAGTGAGCGCGGCCTACCACGCGGGCAACTGGACCCCGGCGGTGAAAGATATCTTCCGCCGCCTGGACCACTCGATGATCTTCGTGTTCATCGCGGCCAGCTACACACCGGTGGGTTTCTTCGCGCTGGGGACCGGTTCAGCGACCCTGGTCTTGAGCGTTGTGTGGTCGGGCGCCGCCCTCGGCGTCATCGGTAGGTTGATGTGGCTCCACGCCCCCCGTTGGGTGCTGGTCGCCCCTTACCCGATTGTCGGGTGGGCCGCGCTGCTGGTCATTGGCGAAATCTGGCGCAACATGGGCGTCGCGGGGTCGACGCTGCTCTTCATCGGTGGGGGCCTGTACACCCTGGGCGCGCTCATATATGCCTTCCGGCGCCCCGATCCATGGCCCCGCTGGTTCGGCTACCACGAGATCTTCCATCTGCTGGTCATAGCCGCGGTGGCCGTCCACTACGTGGCCATCGCCTTTTTTGCCCTGCCGCTGGCCTAGCCGTTTACTCCCGCTTCCAGCCGCCGGACTGAATCTGACTCCAGAAAGCCGCGTCGCGCTCATCGGCAGGGCGGCCGACATGGGTCACCACGTCGACGTCGGGTGACTCGGCCCGCAGCGCCGCCGCAGTGCACTTCTCCGGCGGGCGGTGGGCGAAGGGGTCGAACCCGTAGTGGCGCATGGCGTTCTGGTGGGTGATCTTGGCCACCACATCGGCGGGCAACTCGCCCATCAGCTTGGCCACGTACTCGGGGGCCTGGGGCCAGGTACCGTCGGAGTGGGGGTAGTCGGACTCCCAGCACAGGTTGTCCACGTTGAACTCATCCAACAGCTTCACCCCGATGCGGTCGTTGATGAAGCAGCACAGAATGTGGTTGCGGAACACGCCGGTGGGGCTGCCGTCGATGCCGAACTCATGCTTGGTCCAGCCCGAGTGGCGGTCTTGCACGTGCTCGGCCCGCCACAGGAAGTAGGGGATCCAGCCGATGTCGCCCTCGGTGAGCGAGAACTTGAGATCGGGGAAGCGGTCCCAGAACTCGGCCCACACCAGCTCTACCAGGGTGGAGATGGTTAGCGCGGAGGAGAGGGTCATCGGCACGCTGGGAGGAGCGTCCGGCGAAGCCCCCATCGATCGGGACGACGAACCCAGGTGGCAGCACAGCACGGTGCCCAGGTCGCTGCATGCGGCGAAAAGCGGATCCCACGCCCCGGAGTGGATCGACGGCATGCCCAGCATTGCCGGGTTCTCCGAGAAGGTCACTGCATGGCAGCCCTTGCTGGCCAGCCGCTTGACCTCGGCAACTGCCCGGTCGACGTCGAACAGGGGCAGGATGCCGCAGGGGATGAACCGGTCGGGATAGGCCCCGACCCACTCGTCGACATGCCAGTCGTTGTAGGCCTTGATCATGATCTCGTTGAGGTCGGGATCGGGCCCCTCGTTGAGCACTTGGCCGGAGAATCCGGTCCAGTTGGGGAAGTTCAGCCCGGCCAACTGCCCGCCGGCGTTCATGTCCCTCACCCGCTCGTGCACGTTGTAACAGCCGGGGCGCATCTCGTCGTAGCGGCTGGCGTCGATGTTGTAGTGCTCCCGGGGCTTGCCGGCCACCGCGTTCAACCCCAGATTCCGGCCGGGCAGCTTGCCGTAGTACCACTGCTCCCGCCCGTTCTCGTCGGTGACCACCTTGGGGGCGTGCTCCTTGTACCTGTCGGGCACATGGGCCTCGAACATGTCGGCCGGCTCGGCAATGTGGTCGTCAACGCTGATCAAGATGAGATCGTCGGGGTTCATGGGGGTTCCTCTGAGGTGATTCCTAGGACTTTCTAGGGTTCAACGGTAATGGAGACGGCGTTGTGGGTGCCTGCTTGGACGAGGGTCTGCACTGCGTTTGCCGCCTGTTCCAGTGGGAAGTGATGGGTATGGAGGCGCTCCACCGGCAGCGACCCCGACTCGATCAGCCGCACCGCTTGCCGGTAGCTGTGGTAGTCGACGGTGCGCACTCCGATGACGGTCTGGTAGCGCATGGCCACGTCGTCGGACGGGAAGCCGTCTACCCCGTGGCCTTTAAGCCCGGCCAACACGATGGTGCCGCCCAGACGGGCCATGGAAACGGCATCCACCACCGGCTGGGTGGCGTGGGGGGTGGTGTCCACCACGATGTCGGTGCCCCGGCCGCCGGTTTCGGCCAGCACTCGCTCTACTGGGTCCTCGGTCTCCACGTCGATGGTCACGTCGGCCCCGAAATCGGCGGCCAAGGACAGTTTGTGGGCGTCCTGCGACCCCAGCCCGGTGACGAAGATGGCCGACGCCCCGGCGGCCGCGGCGGCGATCACACAGGCCAGGCCCCGCTGGCCGGGACCGAGCACGGTGACGGTGTCGCCGTAACGCAGGCCGGGGGCCGACACCGCCCAGGCGAACCCTGCCCCCAGTGGGTTGTACAGCGCGGCGATGCGAGGCGGTATCGAATTGTCGATCTTGTGGGGGACCGACCCCGGTGCCAGGTACATCATCTCGGCGTATCCGCCCCACAGCGCCGGATTCCGTCCGGTGGGGGTGAAGCCATGGTTGCCGGGCGCCACCCGGCACATCTGCTGGTCGAGGCAGGCTAGACAACGCCCGCACCCGTAGGCGGCTTCGGCTACTACCCGGTCGCCGGGCTTCAGCCCCCAGCGGGCCGCGTACTGCTCGCCCACCTCTTCGATGACTCCCACCGGCTCGTGGCCGGGGATCACCGGGTAATTCATGAGCGAACTGCCCGAATATGTCTCAACATCAGTACCGCAAATCCCGCAGGCCTCGATCCGCAGCAGAGCGTCATCCTCACCCACCGGCGGCCGGGCGAACTCCTGTATTTCCAGTTGCTCTGGCCCCAACTGCACCATGGCCCTCACTGCTTCGCTCATGGCGGTGATCCTACGGTGCGGGTAGGACACCTATGGCCCTGACCACTAGGTTTGGCCCCGCCGCCAGACCTTCGGCATCCCTTCACCCCCTACTCCTAAGGCAATTGTGCTCGCCTCCTATGCTCGCGCCAGCTTCCGCCACCCGTGGCGAGCCGTGCTCGTTTGCGTGGTCGTTTTGGCCGCCATGTTGGCCGCCATCGGGGTCATTGGCTCGTCGTTCGACAGCCAGCGAGAGATCCCTTCCACCGAGAGCGGGGACGGGTTCGACATCCTCGAAGCCCACTTTGAGGAGTTCGGATCCGGGCGAACGGGATCAATCGTCTTCGAGGCCGAGGCCGGAGCTCGCGACCCCGAGGTTGAAGCGGCCATGACGGCGCTGTTCGAGGATGTGCGGGCCATCGACGATGTGACCCTCGCCTCCCCCTATGAGCCCCAGGGCTTCCGCCTGATCTCATCTGCCGGCAGTGCTCCTGGCACCATCGCCTACGCGCCGATCACCCTCGACCCCAGCGTCGACGACGTCGAATCGGGCGATATCGGTGCCGAGATCCGAGCCCTGATCGAAGACGCCGGGCTGAACGACATCCCCGGGCTGCGGGTAGAGATCGGCGGACACGCCCTCTCCGAGTTCGACCCCCCCGAGGCTGAGACCATCGGGTTGGCCTTCGCCATTGTCGTGCTGATTCTGGCTCTCGGATCGGTTGTGGCCATGGGCACCACCGTCTTTGTGGCGGTGCTGGGGGTGGGCGCGGGGATCGGGCTGATGGTTTTGTTGACCAACGTCGTGCAGATCCCCGATCTGGCGCCGACCCTGGGCTTGATGATCGGCCTCGGGGCCGGCATCGACTACGCGTTGTTCATCGTCACTCGCTACCGCGAGTCGCGCGGCCAAGGGCTCGACGCCGAATCGGCCGCCGTTGTGGCGCTCGACACCGCGGGGCGCTCGGTGGTTTTTGCCGGCATGACCGTGGTCATCTCGCTGCTCGGGCTCTCTTTCATCGGGGTGAGGTTCATAGCCGGGGTCGGGCTGGCGGCCTCGGTAACCGTGGCCATGGTGGTCATCAGCTCGATCACCCTGCTGCCTGCCGTGCTGTCGCTTCTGGGTGATCGGATCAACGTCACCCGGTGGCGGGGCATCGCCATCGCCGGTCTGGTGGCCATCTCGTTGTTGGGCGTCGGGTTCGGGTTCCGCCCCTTGCTGGTCGGCTTGCCCCTCGCACTGGTGGTCGCCGTGCTCGGGTTTATCCGCTCTCGACACAACCCTCTGCGGCGACAGCTTGCGCCGCCAGCGCCTATACCGCTGCGCCAGACCCTGTGGTACCGCCTCAGCCGGACGGTGCAGAACCGTCCTTGGTCGTACGCCATCGGGGGCGCGGCGCTCCTTCTTCTCTTGGCGTCGCCGGTGCTCGATCTCCGCCTCGGTTTCTCCGATGAGAGCAACCTGACCAAGGACAGGACGGCTCGTCAGGCCTATGACCTTCTCGCCGAGGGGTTCGGTCCCGGAGCCAATGGTCCCGTGCTCATCGTGGCCGAGGTGGACGGACCCGCCGACCTGGAGGTGCTCAACAAGCTGTCGGGAGTCCTGAACCAGACCCCGGGCGTTGCGGTGGCATCGCCCCCTCAACCAAGTAGCGATGGTGGGGCCGCATTGTTGCGGGTCCAGCCCACCACCGCACCCCAGGATGCCGAGACCGAAGATCTGGTGAATGCCCTGCGAGACGACGTCGTGCCGAGCGCAGTGGCCGGCTCGACCCTCCGGCCATTGGTGACCGGAGCAGTGGCAGCCGACATCGACTTTTCCGACTTTCTGGGCGGGCGGCTCATCGTGTTCTTCTCGGCCGTGCTGACTCTTTCGTTCCTCCTGTTGATGATGGTCTTCCGGTCTTTGGTCGTCCCCCTCAAGGCGGTGATCATGAACATGCTGTCGATAGGCGCGGCGTATGGCGTCATGGTCATGGTGTTCCAGTGGGGCTGGGGCGGCGGGCTGATCGGTGTGGACTCCGGACCGATCGAGCCGTTCATCCCGATGATGCTGTTCGCGGTGGTATTCGGGCTGTCGATGGACTACGAGGTCTTCCTGCTGTCTCGAATCAAAGAGGAGTACGACCGAACGGGCGACCCCGTGAACTCTGTAGCTGACGGCCTCGCCGTCACTGCGCGGGTCATCACCGCGGCGGCCGCCATCATGGTTGTAGTGTTCCTCAGCTTCGTGCTGGAGGACGATCGCGTCCCCAAAGTCTTCGGTCTGGGCCTCGCCACCGCGGTGTTCATCGACGCCACCTTCGTGCGCATGCTCATCGTGCCGTCGACCATGGAGCTGCTCGGCGCCCGCAACTGGTGGCTGCCAGCGTGGCTCGACCGCCTGCTGCCAAATATCTCCATCGAAGGGGCCCGCCAGCCAGAGGATGTAGACGGCTGAGTCGACCGCTCCCGCAATAGGATCAGCTGATGCCGATCCTCGACCTGCCCATCGACGAAGTCCTGACCACGACACGGGCGGTTCGCAAGCGGCTGGACTTGGAGCGGCCGGTGGAGCGAGTTGTGATCGAGGAGTGTCTGGAGCTGGCGCTTCAGGCACCCACCGGTTCGAACCAGCAGCGGTGGCGGTGGATCGTGCTCGACGACCCCGAGACCATCGGGCAGGCATCGGAGATCTACCGGGCGGCTATGGCGCAATACTCGGCCGACATCGCCGCCGGGCGGGAGCACTACGAGCGCCAGACGGTGCGGGCCGAGCAGATGTCGGAGTCGGTGGCCTACCTGCGAGACAACATGCACCGGGTGCCGGCCCTGCTCATCCCGGTATTGGGTGACCGCTTCGGCGTGCTGCGCACCGGCCATGCCCAAACCTTCCACCACGCCAGCCAATGGGGTTCGATCATCCCCTCGGTGTGGAGCTTTATGCTCGCCTTGCGCAGCCGGGGCATGGGCAGCGCCTGGACCACCATCCACCTCCACCGCGAGCAAGAGATGGCCGAACTATTGGGCATCCCCTACGACACCCACATCCAAGCCGGCCTCTTCCCCATCGCCTACACCCTCGGCACCGATTTCCGCCCCGCCCTCCGCCACCCCGCAGCCGAAGTAACCGCCTACAACCAATGGAACCCGGATTGGGATTGAGCCGTTAACGCCAGGTGATGTGGGTGGGGAGGTCGCTGTAGGCGAGGTTGGCGGGGAGGGGTGGGTATTTGAAGCCGTCGACTGGGGCGAGCGATGCCACCCGATCGAGGAGGGTATTGATGGCGGTGACTCCTTCTAGGCGGGCCAGGCTGGCGCCGGGGCAGACGTGGGAACCGGCGCCGAAGGCCACGTGGTTGAGGGGGTCGGGGCGGTCGAGTCGGAAGTTCTCGGGGTCGTCGTACTGGGACTCATCGCGGTTGGCTGAGGCCAGGCCTACCTCTACCCAGTCGCCCTGGTGCATCTCCACGCCGCCCAGGGCGGTGTCTTTGAGGCAGCGGCGGGCTACCCGGGGCGCAGGGGAGTCGTGGCGGAGCGATTCCTCGACGAACACCGGGATTAGCTCCCGGTCGGCTTTCAGGGCAGCCCAGGTGTCGGGTTCGACGATGAGCCGGTGCATGGAGTGGGCCAAAAGGCCCCGGGTGGTGTGTACCCCGCCCAGAACCATGGTCTGGAGCTGGTGGGCGATCACCGTGTCGCTCAGGGGCTCGCCTTCGATCTCGGCGTCCAAGAAAACCTTGTAGGTGTGCGAGCTGGGCTCGTCGGCTAGGCGCTCTTGGGCCACCAGGTCTCTCAGGTAACCGGTGATCGGTGGGCCGTCGGGGGAGTACTGAGGGCACACCGCCCGGAACATGACCGAGCCGTCCGACGACCACACCTTCAGCTTGTTGGCACCGCCTTCGGGGAGCCCGATGATGTGGGCGATCACCTCGCAGGGAATGGGCACGGCGTAGTCGGCGTGCAGGTCGACGGGGTCGTCGCCGGCCAAGGCATCGAGCAGCACCTCGCAGGTCTCCCGCACGAATGGCTGGATCCTCATGGTGCGGTGAGGACCGAGGGCCGAGTTGTACAGCCGGCGGATCTGCCCGTGGACCGGCTCGTCGATCTCAGGCAAGAACAGCTGCTCTTGGGGCACTTCCTCCACGCCTTTGAGCCCGGTGCCCGGCGTCATGTCGGAGCCGTAAGTGTCCACTGCGTAGAGCAGCTCGTCGGCCTCTTGGCGACGGGTCAGGTAATAGCCCAGAGGTGTCTTGGCCACCGGCCCCTGCTGGCGCAGGTCGGCCAAAAGGTCGAAGGGAAGACCCGTTTCGAAGTACTCGGGATTGTGGGGGTCGAATGGGGGAAGGGTGTCGGTCATGGCTCTGTCTTCCGCTATTCCTCGAATGAGTCCCGCCACGGGCCGGCCAGGTGCCCGCCGTCGATCACGAACTGGGCGCCGGTGATGTAGCTGGCCTCGTCGCTGGCCAGGAACAGGGCCAGCGAGGCAATTTCGTCGGGCTCGCCCATGCGCTTAATGGGCTGCATGTCCATGAGCCGGTCGAGGCGGGCCCGTGTCTCGGCCGGGGCCTCCTGCACCATGGGGCTGTTGATCACGCCGGGATGGATGGAGTTGACCCGCACCCCCAGAGGCCCTAGCTCGATGGCCGCCGAGCGGGTCATTCCGGTGACCGCGAACTTGCTGCCCGAGTAGCTGGTCATGCCCAGCACGCCGACGATGCCGTCGATGGATGAGATGTTCACGATGGCCCCGTTGCCGGTGGCCACCAGTGCAGCCTTGGCCGCCCGCATTCCCAAATACACGCCGTGGAGGTTGATGTCGATCATCTCGTGGTGGGTCTTCAGGTCGAGACCTTCCAGCGTGCCGAACGCACCGATCCCGGCGTTGTTCACCAGGATGTCCAGCTTTCCGAACCGCTCCACCGTGGCGGCCACCGCCGCGTCCCAGTCATCTTCCCGGGTGACGTCAAGCTGCTGGTAGAAGGTGTCGGGCCCCAGTTCGGCGGCCAGCTGCTCGCCCTGCACATCCCGCAGATCGGTGATGGCCACCTTGGCCCCCTCGGCTGTGAACCGGCGGGCCTCTGCCTCACCCTGTCCGCGGGCGCTGCCGGTAATGAGCGCCACCTTCCCATCCAGTCGTCCCCCCATTGCTTTGCCTCCTGTGGGTCTGGGTGCTCTTTGTTGCTCTGACCAGGCTCAGTCCGCCAGGGCCGCGGCCTCGTAAGCGTCCTCGTCGATGGCGGCGGTCTGGTCCTTGAAGGTGGTCATGTTGTGGGGCCACTGGGTGACGATACGGCCGCTGGGGCTGCGGTAGTAGCCGTTGCAGCTGGCGTGCCAGGGTTCGATGCCGGCGATGCCCTCCTGCACCCACTCGTTGTACTGGGCCATGGGCTCGGCCTTCACGTCCACCCAGGCCAGGCGTTGGGCGGCCAGACGCTGGATGTGGGCCAAGGCGTATTCCACCTGGTACTCGATCATGGTGATGATCGAGCCGTTGTTGGTGTTGGGGCCGTACAGCATGAACAGGTTGGGGAACCCGGTGGTAGTGATGCCCATGTACGCGGTGGCCCCGTCGTTCCAGGCGTCTTCGATGTCCAACCCGTTTCGGCCGATCACCTCGATGGCCGAAAGGTACTTGGTGGTGGAGAACCCGGTGGCCAGCACCATGGTGTCCATCACCCGCTCGGTGCCATCGACGGTGAGCACGCCCTTGGGAGTGATCCGCTCGATGGCGTCGGTCACCAGCTCCACGTTCGGGCGGTTGTAGGTGGCGTAGTACTCGTTGTGGAATAGCGGGCGCTTGCAGCCCCACATGTGGGTGGGGGTGAGCTTGGCCCGCAGCTCTGGGTCGTCCACCTCCTCCAGAGCTCGAACGCCCAATGCCTCCATCTCGGCTCGCCGGTTGGGGTCTTTGAACGCCATGCCCGTGTCCACCTGTTCGAACAGCTCATCGCGGCGGGCCACCACGATGCTGGGGTCGGTCTGGCGGGCGGCCATTTCCTCGGGGGTGTAGGGGTCGTCCTCTTTGGGCAGCACCCAGTTGGCGGTGCGCTGGAACACCTGGAGATGTCCCACCTCGAGGGCGATCTCGGGCACGAGCTGAACTGCGCTGGCCGCCGAGCCGATCACTCCCACGGTCTCACCGGCAAGGTCGTGGTCCCAGTCCCAGCGAGCCGAGTGGATGGTCTTGCCCTCGAAGGAGTCCAAGCCCTCTATGTCGGGCAGGGGCACGTCGTTGAACATGCCCAGCGCGCTGATCACCACGTCGGCCTCAACTTCAGCGCCTGACTCGGTGGTCAGCGTCCAAGTGGCGGAATCTTCATCCCAGCGGGCCGACTTGACTGCGTCATTGAATCGGCAGTGGGGAAGCACGCCGTACTTCTCGGCGCAGCGCTCCATGTAGCTCAGGATCTCGGGCTGGCGGGCATAGGGACGGGTCCATGTGGTGTTTATCTCGAAGGAAAACGAGTAGAGCTCTGACTGGATGTCGCAGGCACATCCGGGATAGCGGTTGTGATACCAAGTGCCGCCCACGCCGCCGCTCTTCTCCAGCACGGTGAAGTTCTCGAACCCCGACTGGCGCAACCGGATGGCGGCGCACAGCCCACCCGGCCCGGCGCCGATGATGGCGATTCGCAGGTCCCGCTCCCCGTTACCGCTGGTTGCCTCTGCTTTCTGCGTGCTCATGTCTACCCCTCCGAGTGGCTCGGAAAACGCTACCCTCGTTGCCGCTGCGGGTAGAAAACGTAGAGACCTTTAGATATTGAAATTCCTTTGCAACAACAACAGTGTGATTGTTGTTCTGAGCGCTAGGGATTAGAGTTCGTAGCGTGGAACACAGGGGGAGTTCACCAATGACGCGCGTCGAAACCGAGGTAGAGGCCAACGCGACGCCGCTTAGCCTGCTCGACGAACTCGTCTTGACGCTCTTGAATGAGGAGAGCGGTTATTTCCGACAGGTACCCGGGTGGACACTGAACTGCGCCGTCGTCGGCGCCGCGCTCGCCGAGCTTTCCTTCCTATATCGCATCGACACCGATATGGACTCGTTGATCCTTCTAGACACGAAGAAGACGGGAGACCCCTGCCTCGACCCCATCCTGGCCGAGATTGCCATGGAGCCAGGTCAATACAACGCCCAGTATTGGATCGAGCGGCTCGCTCCCAAAGCGGAGTCGATCGTCGATTTGACCTTGGATCGCCTGGTCGACCTGAATATCCTCCAGCACCACGAGGGTGATTTCTGGTCGTTGGCCCGGGGTGCCTGGATGTCGGGGTTCCACACCAGTTCCGAGGTGGGCACCGCCGTCGAGTTCGTAAAGACCCGCATCAGCAAGGCGATCTTCTTCAACGAGATTCCAAGCCCGAGAGACGTGGTCATCGTCTGCCTCATCGACACCTGCGACGTTTTGCGCTACATCTTCGAGCTCGATGAAGAGTCGGAGCAGCGCGTTGAGCAAGTCCTGAAGATGGACTTGATCGGCCGTTCCATCGCCGAGGCGGTCAGCGAGAACATCGCCGGTCCGCTGTTACGGCGGTCCACCCTCACTAAGCCGATCCCAGTTGTCAAGATGCGGAGGCTGTTGCGCAGCAAGCACGCCCGTGCCGGGAACATGCCAGCGATGTTTGCAGAGCTTCACGAACAATACGGACCGGTGTTCGAGATCCGCATTCCCTTCCAGGAGCGCAGTATTTTTCTAGCCGGGCCGGAGACGAATCACTGGGTGCACCGCAACGGCCGCATGTATCTGAGGGCCCGGGACTATTTCGCGGATTTCGAGAAGGTTTACGGTGGTGCGGGGTTGCTGCCCGCCCTCGACGGTGCCGACCACTTCCGCTATCGGAAGTCCATTCAGCCGGCGTATTCCCGCACCAGGATGGAGGAGTCACTCGACGTGGTCTACTCCCACGCGCGACGGGAAATGTCCAATTGGAACATCGGAGAAACCCTGCCTGCGGTCACGATGTGCCGGAATTTCGTCAACGGCCAGACGTCGCCGCTTCTCGCCAGCATTGATTCGCAGGACATCATCGAAGATCTGCAACGATTCAAGGAGCGTGCGCTCCAGACGCATATTGCCAAGTCTCTCCCCAAGTTCATGCTGAAGACCCCGGGCATGCGGCGCCGGGGGAAGATAATCGACGAGGTGGTGGATCGGGTCCAGAAGGTCCACACCCCCGCCCAGCGGGCGGGTTGCCCCCGGGAACTTATCGACGATGTGCTGAGCATGCACACCAGCGACAAGCAGTTCCTACCGGAGTCGAATCTTCGGTTCGTGCTCTCCACGCCGCTGCTGGCCAGCATGTACGTGGGTGACGAGCTGAGCTTCATCGTCTACGCCATGCTGACTAAGCCGGAATTCCACGAACAGATCCGGGCGGAGGCCGATGCCCTGTTTGCCGACGGCGATCCCGATGTCGAGGCGCTCACCGGTCCGGGAACCGATATCTCCCGCCGCTTCATCATGGAATGCCTCCGCATGTGGCCGACTTTGGCCATGTCGGTTAGAAACGTGATGAATGCGTGCGTGGTCGAGGGATATGAGCTAGAGGAGGGGGCGCGGGTCTTCATTGCCACGACCGCTACCCACTACATGAGCGATGTGTTCCCCGACCCCTTCACCTTCGACATCGACCGCTACAAGGCACCGCGCAAGGAACATCTCGGCTCCACTTATGCCCCGTATGGCCTAGGCACCCACACGTGCATGGGCTCTCGGATGGCGGAGCTCAACATGTTGATAGACCTGCTGATGATGGCCCACTATTTCGACCTTGAGATCGCCCCGAAGAACTACAAGTTGAAGATCAGCCCATTCGCCTCGATGTCTCCGAACAAGAAGCTGAAGTTCCGCATCGCCGGGCAGCGGCGGGAGCTAATCTCATAGCCACTTGCCTCAGGGAGGGCAACCCAGTAGAGCGTGCTCTGTGATTGTCGTCCAAAGTGATAGATGTTGGGGTTCACAGCGTGGGAAACAGGGAATGAACTCATGACGCTCGCCGAACGTGACACCGTCGACACCCCGTTGACTCTGCTCGACGAGCTTGTCCTGACGCTCTTGAACGAGGAGAGCGGGTACTTTCGCCAAGTACCCGGCTGGAATCTGAACTGTGCCGTCGTGGGTGCTGCGCTCGCAGAGTTATCGCTCACCTATCGCATTGACACTGATATGGAATCCCTGATCATTCTGGATCAGACAAGAACAGGCGACCCCTGCCTCGATCCGATCCTCGCCGAGATTGCGGCAGAGCCAGGTCGGTACAACGCCCAGTACTGGATCGAGCGGCTTGCTCCCCACGCGGAAGCGATCATCGATGCGACGCTGGACCGCTTGGTCGACATGAAGATCCTGCAACACCACGAGGGCGATTTCTGGTCGTTGGCCCGGGGTGCCTGGATGTCGGGGTTCCACACCAGTTCCGAGGTGGGCACGGCCGTCGAGTTCGTAAAGACCCGCATCAGCAGGGCGATCTTCACCGACGAGATTCCCAGTCCGAGAGAGATCATCATCATCTGTCTCATCGACACCTGCGATGTGTTGCGCTACGTCTTCGAACTCGATGAAGAGTCGGAGCAGCGCGTTGAGCAAGTCCTGAAGATGGACTTGATCGGCCGTTCCATCGCCGAGGCGGTCAGCGAGAACATCGCCGGTCCGCTGTTACGGCGGGCTGCTCTGACAAAGGAGATTCCCCGGGTCGAGCTGCGGAAGCTGCTGACGAGCAAGAACGTTCGCATCGGTAACGTCCCCGCACTCTTTGCGGAGCTCCACCAGGAATACGGCCCGGTATTCGATCTCAAGCCGCCCTTCCAGGATCGCATGATCTTCCTAGCCGGACCCGAGATGAACCACTGGGTGCATCGAAACGGGCGCATGCACCTGAGGACGAGAGACTATCTGGAGGACTTCGAAGAGGTCTACGGCGGGACTGGACTGTTGCCCGCTTTGGACGGCGCCGATCACTTCCGGTATCGGAAGTCCATTCAGCCGGGCTATTCGCGCACGAGGCTGGAAGAACGGCTGGACTTGGTGTTCTCCAGGGCCCGGGAGAGCCTGGCGACTTGGAACATCGGGGAGGCGCAGGGCGCGGTAACCATGTGCCGCAGCCTGGTCAACTCGGAGTTGTCGCCGCTGCTGTTGAGCATTGACTCGCAAGACGTCGCCGACGACATGCACAAGTTCAAGGAGCGGGCTCTCATGACCCACCTGGTCAAGGTGCTCCCGAAATTCATGCTGTATACCCCGTCTATGCGGCGCCGGGCGAAGCTGGTTGGCGAGGTAGTGGATCGGGTCCTGCGCACCCACACACCCGCCCAGCGGGCGGGATGTCCCCGTGACCTAGCCGACGAGCTGCTGAGCATGCACACCAGTGACCGGCAGTTCCTCCCGGAGTCCAACTTGCGGTTCGTGCTCTCGGCACCGTTGATCGCCAGCATGTACGTGGGCGACCAACTCAGCTTCATCGTCCACGCCATGCTGGCTCAGCCGGAGTTCCACGACCAGATCCGCGCCGAGGCCGATGCCCTGTTTGCCAACGGTGATCCCGATCGTGGGGCACTCACCGGAGATGGAACCGACATCACTCGCCGCTTCATCATGGAGTGCTTGCGGCTCTACCCGATCGCCCCGATTTCGGTGCGGAACGTGATGAATGCCTGTGTGGTCGAGGGCTATGAACTGCCGGAGGGGGCCCGAGTCTTCATCGCCCAGACGGCGACGCACTATATGGGCGACCTCTTCCCCAACCCCCTCAAGTTCGACATCGACCGGTATGAGGCACCCCGCAAGGAACATGTGGGTACTCAGTACGCCCCCTATGGCCTCGGCACGCACACTTGCCTCGGTACTCGATGGACAGAGATGCAGCTGGCGATCAACCTGCTGATGATGGTGCACTACTACGAGCTTGAGATCGCGCCCAAGAACTACAAGTTCAAGATCAGCCCGTTGCCGTCCATGTCTCCGAACAAGAAGTTCAAAGTCCGCGTTGTCGAGCAGAGGCACGAGCTGCCCGTCTGACGCAACGCCGTCAAGCTGAGCAGACTCAGGCGTTCAGCGCCTGGCCTTCTTGAATCGCCAGCCGTACATGAGGCTCCCGTAGAAGTTGAAGGAGCGTCGCGCCGCGGGATCTTCGAACGGGTAACCCGCACCCAACTGTCTTGCCGCGGCGAGTCCGGTAATGAAGCAGGTTTCTTGGCTGTTGATCAGCGTGTGGGCGCCGCAGTGCCATGTTCGTCGTTTGCCCTGGACGAAGCGGAACAAGTTGACCAGCCAGGCAACGTGGCGCACGTCGTGCACGATGTGCTGGAACCACCACTTCTTGACGATCTTTTCCTCGTCGATGGGGGTGATGGCGTTGTAGGTCACCAGGCAGGGCTTGTCCGACCGGTTGGCCCAAGGTTGCTGGTTGTGCATGATGTAGGTGATCTCGTAGTTGTCCGGCCTCGCGCCGTACTGCTCGATGTGGTTGCTGCGGGTGGTCAGCGGTTTCACCTCGTTGTCGGGAAGCACCGAGGAGTCGTAGTGGACCACCGTGTGGTTGTGGAGCTCGCTCTCGTAGCGGATCGACGAGAGCAGATAGCGCTCTAGGGCCGAGGGCTTGTCGAGCATCATCAAAGTCTGGTTCGCATTGCACGCGAAGATGACTTCGTCGAATTCCTCCCGAACTCCGTCAGCGTCTTCGACCACAACGCCGGACTTCGACCGGTACACCCTTTGAACCGGCCGGTTCAGGTAGATCTTGTCTTGGAAGCCGGCTGACAGGTGTTGGTAGATGCGCTGCGTTCCCTGGTCCCACGTCTGCATGGGCGTAGCCGACTCGATATCGAAGAACTCCAAATACCGGGCAAATAGCGATGCCGGCATGTCGAACACGTTGGTCGCCATTAGGAAGTTGACGAACATGGGCTTGAGAATCTTGTACCGGAAGTCGCCGGAGAACCCGCCCAGATTCAAGAGCGTGCCCATGCTGACGTAGTTGTACGGGTTCAGCAGGCTCAACGCCTTCGATTGGGAATTGGTGAGCCATCCGAAGCGATGCAGGCGTCGTAGGAGCCGTTGGAACTTGGCAATCTCCGACTGAAGCTGCTCTTTGATGTCGGAATCGAAGTCGTGGGCATAGATCTGCCCGCCGTACTTCACGCTGTAGCTGAATTTCGTATCCAGCAGTTCGATGCCGAACTCCTCCATCAGCAGCACGATGTGGTCGTAAACCGACGGGATGCAGGCGGTGACCGAGATATCGAAGGGGATGGAGCCGCCATCTTCTTGAGGCATCTGCGCGGTGATGGCATTGCCGCCGAGCTGTTCCTGGGCCTCGTACAGGCGAAAGTCGAAGCGGTCAGGCTGATGATGCAGCCCCCATGCGGCACCGAGCCCAGAGATGCCCCCGCCGACGATGGCGATATTGCGCGGCTGTGTTTGTGTCTTGTTGGATGCCACTGCACTCAGTCCCTTGTCAGTCGTTGACTGCCGGTTGGTCTGTGATCTTGTCGACGTTCTCTACCACCGTCAGCGGACCGGGATAGAACTGGGCGCAGTAGGAGCGGTACTTCATGATCTCGCCGTCGGCGCGTGACAGGCGCGGGCGGGAACGGTACTGCTTGCGACTCCAGATGGGTATGTCCTGGAGTACATCTCGCTTCTCGTAATAGGCCATGAACTTGTTCACGATGGGGGCGCGCATCTTCAGCGGTAGGAATGCCAAGCCCGCGATCTTGCGCTTCGGGTTGCGTATCGGTCCCATTTGCGACACCACTGCCAAGTCGATGTGAGCGCCGTCGAGGGGCGTGGCGAGGATCCATAGGCGCATATCGAGGCCGATGGTGTGCTCGCGTACCTCCACGTAGGAGTAACCCAGGCCGTAGATCAGTGCGTTTGCGGAGACGCTAAGGCGAAGGCGCCCCACCTTTGCGATCCTGCGGTCGGTGGCGAAGTCGAAGCGACTTCGCAGGAAGTGTCCGTCCACCTCCAAGGGGTCGACGCGGCTCACGTTGTCGTAGCCGTGAACGTGGCGCAGGTGGGCCAGGTCCACAGAGTTTTCCGTCGTCTCCTGGGGATGCCCGGGAAAGCGGGGGATCCAAATATGGAAGTTGCTCCAGCCAGTTTGGTCCGGAGACTCATCAGGCAGGTGCCACTGCGGTGGCCTTCCCCCAATTCCCCACCAAGCAAAGACGAGGCCGGCAATGTCCCTAGTCTCGAATACTTGTAGTCGCGCTGCCTTCGGCGGGGGGCCAAATGGGGTGGCAACACATTGCCCGCCAGAGTCGTACTCAAATCCGTGGAAGGGACAGACCAGCCGGTTGTCGCGTATGCACCCCCCCGCCTCGGGGCCCAGATCGGCGCCCAAGTGCGGGCAATACGCCTCCGCCACGCAGACATTCCCGCTCTCGTCGCACCAGACGATGATCTGCTGGCCCATCCAGGTCCGCTTGATGAGCCTGTCCTTCTCGAGAGACTGACGGCTTGCCACGAAATACCAGCCCTCTGGAAACGGTGTGGGCAGGGGAACGTTCGCTGTTGCCGTCATATCGCTTGAAAAACGCTACCCTCGTGGCCGCTGCTATAGGAAACGGAGAGAAACATGGGACGTCTAGACGACAAGGTTGCGCTGGTCTCCGGCGGTGCTCGGGGAATGGGCCAATCCCATTGCCGGCTATTCGCCTCCGAGGGAGCCAAGGTCTTGGTGGCCGACGTACTCGACGACGAGGGCGCGGCGGTGGCCGCGGACATTGGAGCCAATGCGGTGTACCAGCACTTGGATGTGACCAGCGAGGACGACTGGGCCGCGGCCATCGAGGTGGTGATGGAGACTTTCGGGCGACTGCACGTGCTGGTGAACAACGCTGGGATCGCCGAGCCATCTCCACTGGCCGACCTGACGCTGGAGAGCTACCGCAAGGTCACCGAGGTGAACCAGACCGGCGTGTTCTTGGGGATGCGGGCCGCCATACGGCCGATGATCGCGTCGGGCGGCGGGTCGATCATCAATATCTCCTCCATCGACGGGTTGATCGGCATGAACAACCTCACCTCTTACATCGCTAGCAAATGGGCGGTGCGGGGTATGACCAAGACCGCGGCCATGGAACTGGGCCCGGTGGGCATCCGGGTGAACTCCATTCATCCCGGCTTCATCCGCACCCATATGGGCTCGAGCGAAGTGATGACTCCCGAGGAGGTGCACGAGCACCTTGAGGAGTACTCGGCTCGGATGGCCCCAATGGGCCGGGCCGGAGGACCAGAGGAGATTTCCCGGTTGGCGCTGTTTTTGGCCTCCGATGAGAGCTCGTACTCCACGGGGTCGGAATTCGTGTCCGACGGCGGGTACACCGCCGGCTACCCCTCGCCGGGGGTTCAGCCCCTCTAGCCCATCTAGGGAATTTCGAATTGGATGGCGGCCCGGTCGGTGATGGCCGGGCGGATGATGTCGAAGACGATCCGCTGGTGCTCAGGGTTGTCGCGATAGGTCAAGTAGGCATCCTGGTCGGCGAAGTCTCCGACCACCGCGAAGTCGAAATTGCCCTCGGCCAGGCCCAGGTCGGGCCCGATGGCGTAGGTCTCGGTCACGCCGGTGGCCTCGGGCATGGTGGCGATTGCGTCGTGCACCGCCTGGCGCTGAGCCTCATCGGCGTCGTCTCGGAACTTGAACATCACAACATGTCGGATCATCTCTGTTTCCTTTCGCCTATTGCAGTCCCGCGCAGAGACCGCCATCCACTGGCAGCGCTGCTCCAGTAATGAACCTGGAGTGCTCAGAGCACAAGAAGGCGGCAATCCGACCGAAGTCGGAGGGGTCGCCTACCGATCCGGTGGCGGCGGTCGACTCCAGGTCTGCCATGCGTTCTCCAAACAGCTGCCGAAGCCGGTCGGTGGCGTGGTAGCCGGGTTGGAGGGAGTTGACGGTCACCCCATCGGCAGCCACTTGGTTGGCCATGGTCTTGAGATAGCCGGTAACCCCGGCACGAGCGGTGTTGGACAAGATGAGCATGTCGAGTGGCTGGCGCACCGACACTGAGGTGATGGCCAGCACCCGGCCCCAGCCCTGGGCTTGCATGGCCGGCACGGCCGCCTTGGTCATGGCCACCACCGACATCAGGCTCAGGTCGAGCGCGGCCGGATAGAGATCGGTGTCGGTGTCGGCCCAGTTCCCTCCGGGCGGGCCTCCGGCGTTGGTGACCAGGATGTCAATGCCGCCCAAGGCCTCGTTGGCCGACTCAACTAGTGCGGTCGCCCCAGACGCATTGGACACGTCACCAACAATGGGAATGGCGCCGGGCACGCTGCGGGCCGCATCGTTGAGGCGGTCGGAGTCGCGCCCGTTCATCGCCACTCGGCATCCCTCTTGGGCCAGCGATACTGCGGTAGCCAACCCCAACCCGGCCGAAGAGGCGGCCACCAGCGCCCGTCGTCCGCTGATTCCTAAATCCACGGGGCGAGGTTAGTGGCTACTCAACCGGAGTCAGGGTGCCGTCGTCGACGTCGTAGACGTGACCCTCCAAGCGGGAGGTGTCCACCAGGGGTGATGCCCTGAGTTGCTCCATGGCGACCTGTACCCGCTGAAGCGGGTCGCCTACCGGCGCGACGTCCCAATTCGGTGAAACCCCAGTGCCGGATTCCACCATGGCCCGGTAACCCTCGGCGGTCTTTTCGGAGGCTCGGCAGTCAGTGTGATGGAGCACCACCACCCGACGAGTTCCGGCGAGCTGCTGCGACAGGCAGATTGACCGGATGGCGTCGTCGGTGACATAGCCCCCGGCATTGCGGACCACATGGGCTTGTTCTGGCTCAAGCTGCAAAATGGCCAGGGGGTCCAGGCGGTGGTCCATGCAGGTCAACACCGACGTCAGTAATTCAGAAGGTTCGCTCATGGGTCCTCTAGCTGGGTAGGCCGTGTCCGATTGGCTTGGTCACCCCGGCATTGTGCAGTCGGGTGATTTCCTCGTCATTGATACCAAGTTCACCCAAGATTTCCGTCGTGGCCCAACCAAGGGGGAGTGCAGGGGCCAAAGGGGTGGGGGCAGACGAGAATTGCATGGTTGGCCCGGCCCT
The DNA here is from genome assembly GCA_002239105.1 of marine group bacterium Sva0996 bin134. Taxonomy (GTDB): domain Bacteria; phylum Actinomycetota; class Acidimicrobiia; order Acidimicrobiales; family Bin134; genus Poriferisocius. Next base: position 25,061 of record MPNQ01000019.1, read on the forward strand.
CCAATACGAGCCCAGACCGTGCTGTTCGGCTTCGACTGCCACGCCGCTTGACCGCATGTGGTTTTCGTTCAACATGTTGTGCAAGAAGTCTCCCCGGTCGGCTTGGGCCGCGGAAACTCCGGCGGCCAGCAACCGAGTCTCCCAATCCTCGGCTGTGTCCTCTCGGAACAATTCGGCCAGACGGGCCGCAGTTTCTGAGGTCGGCGTCTCGGGAAGCTCCCTCTCCAGTACCGCGCCCAGCGCCCGGCGCTCTTCGTCGGTGTGCACATCCAGGACCAGCCACCCGTCGCTGGTCTCGTACAGCCGCTGGTAGGCGTGGAAGCCGTATTGCCCGGAGTCCACAATCGGGGCTGCCGGCCCAGGATGCTGGATACCCCATTCGGCCACGGCGTAGGAGGTGGCGGTGAGCATGGTTGTCTCCAGCTTCTGGCCCCGTCCTGTGCATCGACAGGCCAATACGCCGGCCATGATGGCCGCCGCGGTGGCCAAGGCGGCGGTGGGATCGCCGTAGGTGCGGTTGCGGGGCGGATTCTGGTCGCCCGACTCCACTACGCCAGCGCCGGCGATGGCATTGGGCGACGAGTGGAATCCGGCCTTATGGGCCCACGGCCCATGGCTGCCGAAGCACGAGGCGTACACATAGAGCAGGCGGGGGTTGCGGGCCAGCACGGTGTCGGCGTCGATGCCCAGCCGCTCGGGTGTTCCCGGCCGGAAGTTGTGCAGGAACACATCAGCCTGGTCCACCAGCCGGTACAGGATGTCGAGGCCCTCGGAGGTCTTGAGGTCCAACACGATGGACTCCTTGCCCACCTGCGACTTCACGTAGTCAGTGGTCCAGTTGCGACGTCCGGGATCGCCGGTGGGCGGCTCCACTTTGATAACCCGAGCCCCCGCCTCAGCCAACAGCGTGGCCGCGAACGGGCAGGCGTAGAAATAGCCGACGTCCAAGACGGTGACATCGGCCAGCGGCAGCTCATTGACGGGTTCGGCTTGATCTATGTCGCGGGCAGGGGAAGGTGCAGACGGCCAGTTGTCCAGCACTTCGCTGGTGTGCTCGCCGAGGCGTGGAGCGGGCGGTCCGACCACCGACGGCGTGTTGGAGTAGAGCCCGAGCGGGCCGATCTGCACCGTCGGACCCATCTCGGTGTCCAGCACTTCTTGGCGTCGATCGTTATCGGTGCACTGGGGATGATCCAGGAATTCTTGAGGAGCCAGGAACGGATCGCCGCCGATGTCCTTGGCGGAGAATACATCCATCCACTCATCGGCCGTGCGCTGCTCCATTCCGGCCTGGATGGCCTCGATGGCCGCGGCCAGCCGCTTTTCGCTGGGCCACAGGTCGGGGGCGTTGGCCAACTCGGGATCGTCCAGGAGCGCTTCGAGGCCCAGCTCAGCCAGCCATCTGCGGTAGTGGTGGGCTTGGCGGCTGCACATTTGGATGAAGCGGCCGTCTTTGGTGGGCGCGGTCATGAACGGCACCCGCATGATTCCGTAGACCCTTCCCGGCTCCGGCGGAATGTTGGTGCGGTTCCCGTGACCGCTGGTCATGTCGTACACGCTCAAGGCGTGGAGCAGGCTGGTGTGGACCCGCTGGCCCCGACCTAGGCGGGCGCGGGCCAAAATTCCGGCCATCATGCCCACTGCGGCCAGCATCCCTGCCCCGAACGAGGCAATAGGCACGGGGGTGAACACCGGTCCGGGGCGCACCCCTTCGTAGGTGGTCATGCGTCCGCTCTTGGCCGCCACGATCTGCTCGTAGCCGGGCAGGTCCCGCCACGGCCCGGTCTCGCCGAACCCGGTGATGGAGGCGTACACAAGTTGGTCGTTCAGGCGGTGCAGGGTTTCATAGCCGACGCCAAGCCGTTCGGCGGTCGACGGACGGAACGCCTCGATCACGCCGTCGGCCACTTGGGCCAGATCGAGGAATCGTTCTCGGTCGCCAGACTCTTTCAAATCCAGGACCACGCTTCTTTTTGCTCGGTTCCATACAGCAAAACCCGGCCGTCCCCGGCCCCGGTCACCCTCGGGCGGCTCGATCTTGACCACTTCAGCCCCGTTCTCAGCCAGAACCATCCCAGCAATACCCGCAGCCGCTCCCGAGCCCAGTTCAAGAACCCGCAATCCATCTAGAGCAGTGGCCATTCCCTAGCGCCAGTCAGACTGGGACGATATCGACTCGGAGCTTGCCGACTTCGACAAGAAGAGCGAGGTCGTCGGGGTCAGAGGTGATGATCTGATCGCCGGGATTGGCCAGCGCAGCCAGCGCAGCATCAATAGCGTCGGTTAGTCCAGATTGGGAGAGCAAGACTCCGGCACGGCGTCCTAGTTCTTCGTCGAGGGGAATGACCTTCACAAGATCGAGCGCCCGGGCGAGCCGGGCTTGGCGACCGGTTCCGCCTCGCCACACCTGGGCGACCACGCCGCCATGGGTTATGGGCGGGGTGCTCGACTGCAACGCCACATTGAACCGCTCCCACATGTGCCTGTCATTGCCCTCCAGGGCTATGAGAGCGCCCGCGTCGAGGATCATGCTCGTTCGCCTTGCAGCGCGGCCATCCGAGCTTGAGCCGAAGCTCGGATGGCCGCCGCAGCCTCTTTGTCCTTTCGGATTCGCTCTTCCATCGCCTCCGCGGTGATGACACCGTGTTCGGCTTCGTATTCGGATATGAGTTCGTCAAGTAGAGCCAGTCGCCGTTCCTTGTCCAGTTGATCAGCAACGGCCTCTCCAATCCATTGACTCAATGATCGGCACCGTCCGTTGCTGACCGCGGCCTGGGCTTCTTCAAGGAGGTCCAATTCAATGGTGATGGTGACCCGCTGCTTCGGCATGCTGTCATCATACCAATGTATGCAGCATCTCCAGAAGTGTTAAAGCCGCTGCCGACGCAATCCACGGCGCTAAACCCACGACACACCACTAGCAGAATTGCCAGCGAGTCCCGACGGTGCACCGAGCCGAGATAGCGTCGGGCCATGCCGCCGAGAGCCATCGACTGCTGGGTGAACGTGAACATGGGGGATTACGAGCCCCCCGAGCACTTGATCCGGGTGAAGGAGGACTATCTCCACGGTGGGGTCGACTTCTTCCGCAGCTTCACCCCCGAGGAGCTGTTGCCGCTCATGGACGAGCTAGGGGTGGAGAAGGCTTTGGTTCAGGTGTCGGTTGGCGAGGACAATCCCCGGCCCTTCGACTTCGTGGAGCGGTACCCAGAGCGGTTTGCGTTGGCCGTCCATCTCGACCCCCGGGGAATGATGCCGGTGCTGTGGAAGCTGGAGGACATGGTCAAGCAGTACCCGGTGGCGTTGGCCCGGGTGGTGCCGTTCGGGGTGGACGTGCCGCCCAGCGACCCGGTGTACTACCCCCTCTATGCCAAGTGCACCGAGCTGGATCTGCCCCTGTCGATCAACACCGGCATTCCTGGCCCGCCCATGCCCGGCGAGGGCCAAGACCCGATGCTTCTGGACCGGATCTGTCTGCGCTTTCCCGACCTGAAGCTGTGCATGGCCCACGGGGCCGACCCATGGTGGGGGGTAGCCATGCGGCTGATGATCAAGTACAAGAACCTGCACCTGATGACCTCGGCCTATAGCCCTAAGCGGCTGCCAGCCGAGTTCGTCCACTTCATGAACACCCGGGGCCAAGACAAGGTGATCTTCGCCTCCGACCATCCGGCCCTCGACATGCGCCGCTGCATCACCGAGGCCTGGGACCTGGACCTGCGCGACGGCGTGCTCGATAAGTACCTCTACGCCAACGCTGAGCGCCTGTTCTTCGGTCCCCGCAATCCCCGCTACTGAGTCTGAGCGGGCGACCTGGCCGGATTTACGGCTAGGCCCCTGCGTCTGCGTAGGAGGCAGGCAGGTCTTCAGGGCTCAGTTTGGTGATGCGCTCGGGGGTGAACATGAGCCCGTCGGAGTAGCTGTCCTCTCCGGTGAGCTTGCCGTCGTCGTCGTAGGGCCAGAACAGCACCAGCCGCATGGTCAGGGCGTAGGGGCTGGACGGGTCGTCCACCTCGAGGCCCCTGTCGACCAGCACCCGCCCCGGGTACACCTGGTGGAATACCCCCTCAGTCACGATGCAGTAGTCGTCGACCACGATCCGCTCGATGTCGAACTGGACGGTGTTGCGGCCCTCCTCATAGAGCTGGGTGTAGTGGGCGGTAACCGCGTCGTACCCCTTGGGACCGGCATCGAAGCCGGCGTCAGGAATCCAGAAGTGGTACTGGGGATCGTCCGACAGGGTGGACACCAGCCGGTCGAAGTCCTTGGTGGCCTCCGCTTCCAGATGGTCCAGTAGCACTTGCAGGAGCTGGCGGTGTCGGGGGTTGTCAGTGGCCGCCAAGCGCTCTTCGACGGCTGCCCAACTGCGAGTGGGATCGATCTTCATGTTTCCCTTTCTGCTCTATCTAAGGAGCTCAGCCGTCGCTGATGGCGATGGCCCGCTCGTCGGTGCCGAGATAGCTGGCGATCACCAGGGGGTCGTTGCGGACCTCAGTGGGTGTGCCCTCGGCGATGACTTTGCCGGCCTCCAGGCAGTACACCCGGTCGCTGATGCTCATGATGAGGGGCATGTCGTGCTCGATTATCAACATGGCCGCCCCCAATTCCCGGCGGATATTGACGATCAGTGGGCCGAATGCCTCGGTCTCCCGCTGGGCCACCCCGGCGGTCGGTTCATCTAGGCACAGCACCCGGGCACCCAGAGCCAACAAGCCAGTGATCTCCACGATGCGCCGTGTGCCGGTGGACAGGTCGCTGATGTAGGAGTCGGCGTAGCGGCCCAACCCGAGGTAGTCGATCAGCTCGTCGGCCTCGGACCGACGCCGCCGCTCCAGGAAGAACGTGTGGGGGAGGTGCAGAGCGGTGCTGATGATCGGCGTTCTTCCCCGGGCCTCCAGGGCCACCTGCACGGTTTCTCGCACCGAAAGCTCGGGGAACAGGGCGGCGGCCTGGAATGTGCGGCCCATCCCGGCTCGGGCCCGTCGGGGTGCAGAAAGCCGGGTGATGTCGGTGCCGAGCAACTCCACTTGGCCGGTGGACGGCACATAGCCGCCCACCGCGTTCATGAAGGTGGACTTGCCCGCCCCGTTGGTGCCGATGAGGCCGACGATCTCATCGGGGCGCACAAGCACGGTGGCTCCAGATACCGCCTCCACGCCGCCGAACCGCACGCTGATGTCGCGGCCGGCGAGAATGGGGTCGGTGGCGGGCCGGGGATCATCCGGCCGACTCAGACTGACCGGCGCGGCCTGAACGGTCTTTCCGCCTGGGTCGGGCCCGAGTCGTCGCTCGGCTAGGCCGATGAGGGCGTTGCGGGCGCTATAGCCGATTTGCACCAGCCCGCCGGGGAAGTACATCAGAACCAGCAGCAAGCCGATGCTGGAGGAGAACAGGGCCACGGTTTCGGCGCTGTCGAACAGGTTGGGAAGGCCGTATACCCAGATTGCCCCCAGCACGGCGCCCACCGAGGAGCCGAGTCCTCCGATAACCACCATGCCGATGAGTTGCAATGAGTCGCCCACCTGGAAGAACCGCTCGCTGATCGGGACGTTCTGCACCAGTCCGGCCAACAGCGCTCCGCCCAGTCCGGCGATGCCCCCCGCCAGTGCGAACGCCGAGAGCTTCGAGCGCACCGGCCCCACCGTGTAGCCCGAAGCGGAGTCGGCGTTGTCGCGCACTGCGATGATGGAGCGGCCGACCCCCGAGCGTCGCAGTCGGCTCACGATGATCACCACGATCAACAAGAAGGCCAGGCAGACGTAGTAGTAGGCCTTCTGCGACCTGAGCTCGAGTCCGAACAGCTCGCCTCGGCGAAACGACACCGACGAAGAGCTGCCTCCGGTGAAGAACGGCCGCCGGTAGAGGTACTGCTGGGCCCCCAGGGCGAACACAAACGTGGTAACCGCCAAGTAGAGGCCGCGGACCCGAAGCGACCCAACTCCGATCACTCCGGCTATCAGCGCCGAGAACAGCGCGGCCAGCGGTATGGCCACCAGGAACGGGATACCGGTGGTCTCGAACTGGACATCAAAGAAGTCGTACGACAGGGCGTCGCCAGGGAGAAATCCGGTTCCCACCGTGAAGTCCATGGAAAGTCCCCGCTTGAGGCCAGCGGCGAACAAGGCGCCCATGCCGGCAAAAGTCATCTGGGCCAAAGACAGCTGACCGGCCCAGCCGGTGATGATGGTGACCGACACGCCGCAAACCGCAAAGCACAACACGGTGGCGTACAGAAGCTGGCGAGAGGGCAAATTGGTGATGCCGGGGAGTTGCACCAAGATGGCGCCGAGAACCAACAGCGCTACGAGCGCTATCCGCGACAGATGCCGCAGCCACCATACTTGTCGCAGCCGCTCGGGGATCGGCCGCACCTTGGGGGTGAACGAGAAGACCCCGGTTTCGCCCTGACTCCGGCTTTGGAAGTAAACGGCCACCAGCACGGCCAAGAAGATGACGAAGTCGATGAGCCCGGTTTCGGTGAAGAAGTTGAATCTAAACAGAGCGTCAAGGACGCCGATCAGCACTCCGGCCAACATGGCACGCGGGAAGGACACCATGGCGGCCAACACCGCGGCCACCATCGCCTTGCCCAGCGTCTGCGGCCCCAGGTTGGCCAACCCGGCCACCTGTCCACTGGACCCCGAGAGCATGATCATCGACACGGAAGCCAACAGCCCGGCCATCACCCACACGAAGGTGGACACGATCTTGGGGTTGATCCCCGAGAGTCGGGAGAGGTCGCGGTTGTTGGCCGACGCAGCCACCGACTTTCCGAACGCGGTCCGGTTCATCAGCCAGCCCAGCAGTAGGGCCAGCAGCGGAACCGCAATGAGGATGGTGAGCTGCGGGCCCCGCACTCGGATCTCGGTAAACCAGACGTCCTCCCATATAGAACCAACGACTACGGGGTATTTCTTGCCGGCCGCCTCGATATCGGGGAGCTGGGAGACCACAAGTTGGGCCAACTGGGCGATGCCCACGGTGGCCACCAGCACGATCACCCGGGGAGAGGTGAACAGGCGGCGGATGACCGTCAGCTCCACTGCGGCGGCGAACAAAACACCCAATGCCAGTGCGAGCACCAGAGCCAGCCAGAACCCCCAGCCGTAGTTCAGCATCAGCAGCGCCATCATCGAGGCCGCGATGATGCCCATGTTGCCCACCGCGAAGTTGATGACCCGGGTGGATCGGTAGATCAGCACGATCCCCATGGCCACCAGACCGGTCACCAAGCCGTTGACCACCCCGTCGAACGCCAGTTGCTGGGTGATCCATGTTCCCAGCACCGAGACAGAGGCAGGGCTCATCAGCCGCCCTCTGTACCCAGGAAGACCGCCCGGGCCAGGTCATCGCGCTCAGCCAATTCTTGGGCCGGGCCCTCGAATCGCACTTGCCCCTTTTCCAGGAACACGGCACGGTCGGAGATTGCCAAAGCCACATTTAGCGACTGCTCCACGATGATCATGGTCTGGCCCTGATCCTTGAGTTCCTCGATGGTCTCCAGCAGCGATTGAACCACTACCGGGGCCAAGCCCAGCGATAGCTCGTCGATCATCAGCACCTCGGGCTCGTGCAGCATCACTCGGGCTAACGCCAGCATCTGCTGCTGGCCCCCCGAGAGGTTGCCGGCCCGCTCTTTGGGCCGTTTGGCCAATTCGGGGAACATTTCGAACACTTTCTCGATGCGCCGGTCCCGGTCGTCGGGGTCCTTGCGGTAGGCGTAGGCCCCCATGAGCAGGTTGTCGCCAATCGTCAGGTCGCTCCACACCCCGGCCCCGCCGGGCAGCATGTGCAATCCCATGGCGGCCCGCTGCTCTGGAGTGGCGAAGGTGATGGTTTGGCCGTGTAGGCGCACCACGCCCCGTTCTGGAGTTACCAGGCCGGTGATCGCCTTGAGCGCAGTGGACTTGCCCGCGCCGTTGGTTCCCAGCAGGGCCAGCGTCTCCTGTTTCCGCACTTCGAAGCCGAGATCGAACAGCACCTGTACCTGCCCGTAGCTGAAATCCACGTGGGCCATCTGGATGGCCGGTATGTCGTCGGGATCGCTTTCGGCTTGGCGGCGCTCTTCGTCCTGTTCTTCTCTCAGCTCGCCAACGACCAGGGAGAGATCGCGCCGCACCCGGCCGGCCCCCCGCAGCACGAAGTAGGCACCAATAGGCATGGCGATTGCGGTGATGATGGAGATGGCGGCTTGCTCGCCGATCTCATTCTGGAGGAAGCCGGCGATGATGCTGCCTCCCACGCCGCCCACCATGACCATGAAGAAGGTCAAGATGGCAGTGCCCATGCCTCGCAGGCGGTAGGGGAACACCGCTTGGTTAGCTGGCTGCACCATGGCGAAGGCCCCGCCCAAGAGCGTGGAATTGATTGCGGAGAACACCATGAACAAGGCCAGGTTGGGCATGGCGTACTGGATGGGCACCAGCACCCCGATGGGGACCAGCAGCACGCCTATCAGCAGCAGCGCCCGATTGGGATCCTTGCGGAAGGTGGCGTCGAACCGTCGCCCGACAAACGGCAAGAACAAGATCAGCCCGAACCCTGCGGGGGCAACCGCCAGGCCGCGCCCCAAGGCGTCGAGACCGAACTCTTCCTCCAAGAAGAACGACTGAATCGAGCCGGCTGGGAACAGGGCGAAGCCCATTGCCGCGAATGCGATGGTCATGTTGCGAATGGAGTCGATGTTCCAGATGCGAGTGAAGGCAGCCTCCACTGAGATGGGCATCTTGTTGTCCTGCTGGAGGCCGGAGCCCAGCACGTGCTTCTGCTCCCACTGGCCCCGGGGCGGCTCCCGCAAGAAGAAGGCGAAGAATGCAAATGCCGCGGTGGGCAGTCCGAGGAGGTAGAACGCCCACCGCCATCCGTCGCCCCCTCCAATCCACACCGCGATGCCTCCGGCGAGGATTGGGCTGACTGCGGCGAAGACACGCCCCACGCCGGCGTTGGTGGCGTACATGCGGCCCCGGGTCTGAAGAGGGTAGGTGTCGGCCAGCATGCTGGGATGCACGGTGATGGTGTTGGCCTTGGACATGCCGGCGAAGAAGCGCATGAAGAAGAACATCAGGGCGTTAACCGCCGCCCCCGACAGAGCGCTGAAGGCGGCGAAGGCCCCGCTGGCGATGCCCACGATGGGGCCCCGGCGGAAGCGGTCGGCCAGCCATCCCATGGGGCCGGCCCCGAGCACGAAGAACATGAGCGACGCAGTGCTGATGGCGGTGATAGCCCCGTCGCTCACCCCGAAGCTCTCGCCGATGTCGGGCCCCAAGATGGCCACCGCGCTGTTCTCCAACTCGTCGAGGCTGTTCAACGCCAGGAGAACGACGAAGGTCTGGAAGCCGCCCTTGCGCAGGCCCTCCTTGAGGGTGGTTTGCGCGCCGCCGACACCGGGTAGCAAATCGTCGGGAAACAGTACGTCGGCCTTTTGGGCATCACGCCGAGCGGCCTCGCCCTCGAGCACCGTTGTCGCCAGAGCGTCGATGGATTCGCTCTGGGTCTGCTCGTTGTCCAAAGTTCCCCCGTTTGCCCGTGGCTTATTCTGCCTGCGCTGGCCCATGAGAGTAGCGTGAGTGGCTCGAAGAGATGCCTGAGGCTAGGCAGGAGATGTGATGAGCGAACCTTCCAATGTCGCGGTAGTCCTGTTGGATTCGCTGAATCGGCACATGTTGGGGAGCTATGGGGGCACCGAGTTTGAGACGCCGAACCTGGATCGGTTCGCTTCAGAGCGGGCCACTCGGTTCACCCGCCATGTGACGGGGTCGCTGCCGTGCATGCCGGCTCGCCACGACATCTTGTGCGGGGCGCTGGACTTCTTGTGGAAGCCGTGGGGATCGGTCGAGCTGTGGGAGGAGACCATCACCCGGGTGTTGCGCCGCCAGGGGGTGACCACCGCACTGTTCACCGACCATCCCCATCTGTTTGAGACCGGCGGGGAGAACTACCACACCGATTTCCACTGCTGGGACTACCTGCGGGGCCACGAGGGCGACCCGTGGCGCACCTACTACGACCCCTCCTGGGCCGGCACGCCGACAATGCCGGCCCGAAAGGGCGGCTGGTGGTGGTCGAAGATGTGGGGGATCAAGGAGATGGATCGGGCCTACGACCGGTCGCGCACCTTCTTCCGGGCCGAGGAGGACTATCCGGGGCCTATGACGATGAGCTCGGCGGCCCGGTTCTTGGCCGAGGACACCCCCCACCACGACCGGTGGTTCATGTTCGTGGACGAGTTCGATCCCCACGAGCCGTTCGACACGCCGGCACCTTGGGCCGGCCGCTATCACGACGAGCCGTGGGATGAGGAGTGGATCATCTGGCCCCCCTACATCGACGGGGGCATCGCCTCAGGGAACTTCTCGGAGAGGGAGGCCCGCCATTTGCGAGGCAACTACGGGGCCAAGCTGTCGATGATCGATCACTGGTTCGGGCAGATCCTGAACCGGTTCGACGAGCAGAACCTGTGGGACGACACCGCGCTGATCGTGTGCACCGACCACGGCCACTACCTGGGCGACGAGCGGGAGGGCCGCGACATCTGGGGCAAGCCCGGTGTGCCCCAGTATGAGCCGCTGGGCCATACGCCGCTGCTGATGTCGTGGCCCGGCAAACCCGGCGGAGAAGTTTGCGATGCGCTGACCACCAACGTGGACATCTTCGCCACCGTGGCCGACATCTTCGATGCCGAGGTGATGCAGACCACCCATGGCCGCTCCATGGTGCCCCTGCTGGCGGGCGAGGCCGATTCCATTCGGGAATGGGCCCTGGGTGGGGTGTTCGGCGGCTGGGTGCAGATCAACGACGGCCAGCGAAAGTACGCCCGGGGGGCAAGCGGGGAGAACTTTCCGCTGTCGATGTGGTCCAACCGGTGGTCCACCATGCCGTTCGGCGACATCGGCATGCCCGGACTTCCCCCGCCTGACCACCGAGCCTGGCTCGACCGGATGCCGGGATCGGAGGTGCCGGTGATCCGCCAGCCCTATGAGCCGGGCGACACGCTGCCGCTGTGGGCGACGACGAATGCCTGCAACGACCGCCACTTCCTGTTCGATCTCGACGTCGACCCCAGCGAGCAGGAGAACCGCAGCAGCGAGTCATCAGCCGATGAGATGCTCGACCTGCTTTGCACCGCGCTCAACGAGGTGGACGCGCCCGATGACCAATTCGCCCGTTTGGGGCTCAAATGACGTACCTTCGCCTATCCGGCCACAGCATTGGAGAAAGAACATGACCGGTATGAACAGGGGTTCTAGAAAAGTGAAGAGATGGTGGTGGCTGCTCGTCGCTCTGGCGTTGGTGGCCGCGGCCTGCGGCGGCAACGACGATGACGGAGCAGCCGACACCGCTGAGCCGGCCGCGGCCGAAGAGCAAACGGCTGCACCGGCCGAGGCACCCTCCGAAGCGCCGGCCGAGGAACCCGGCGAAGCACCATTGGAGGCTCCGGCCGAGGAGCCCGCCGAACAACCGGCCGAAGAGCCAGACGAGGCCCCCGCAGAGCCGACGCCAGACCCCACACCGATTGTGCTGTCAGCCAGCTATCAGGGTGTGACCGAATCCGAGATCGCCATTGGTGCTGCCGTCATCGACCTAGATCAGCTCGTGTCCTTCGGTATCGACCTCAGCCCGTTCCCATTAGAGAACTACTACTCCGCCCTAGCAGATGACTTGAATGAGCGGGGCGGCATCCATGGGCGGAACGTCGTCGTCCACGTCAGCTTGTTCCTGCCAATTGGCGCAGCAGACAGCGAGCGGGTGTGCACCGAGTTGATGGAAGACAAGAGAGTGTTCGTGGTTATCGGCCAGTTTCTTGAGGACTATGCCTTGTGCATCACCGAACTGCATGGTCACCCCTATGTAGGCCACTTCGGGGAAAACGCTGAGCGGCAGGCCCGGTCCAACGGCCTGTTTTTCGCCACCGAGATGAACCAGACTCGTATGCGCGTGGGAGGGGTCGTCGAGATGATCCGGGCCGGTGACCTTGACGGGCACAACGTCGGCATCTACTACGAGGCCCCTCCAGACAAGGAGTATGCGGATGCTGTGGAGCCGTTATTGGAGGAGGCGAGCATCAACGTTGTAGGGGTCTATCCTCGGGGCGCTCCCACCAACGACACGGTGGCCAATGAACAAGCGACCGACAGCATCGCCCAGCGCATGCGGGCCGATGGCGTGGATCTGATCCTCAACCTCTCCAACGTGCACGGCATTATCCAGGGGGCGCAGCGCCTCGGCTGGGACGTGCGCATAGCCTTGACCAATGGTCAGGCAGCTGACCGCTCGACGATTTCCGAGGACCTGTCTCTGGGCGATGAAGTGCTGTCCCGCACCTTTGCCGTAACGGCCGACAAGCCCGGCCCAGAGGAGTCTCTGGCCGATCCTGGTGTGCAGAAGTGCATCGCCGCCTACCAGGAGCGATTCGGCGGCGAGCCGCTTGACCTGACCGACACCGAGGTGGTCGGCAGCGCTACCAACCACTGCCGGGCCTTCGTACTAACCGTAAGGATCCTGGAGGCTGCGGGCGGCAACATTACCCCGGAGACGTTCGTGGCCGCTGCCGAGGGCCTGGGCACGTTCGACCTCCCAGCCATGGCCGGGGCGACCATTTCACCAGAACAGCACTCGGCTGGCTCGCAAGTGCGGCGCTACGAGTACTTCCCCGAAGAAAATAGCTGGCTGCCGGTGGGCGAGCCGATCCAGACCGAGAATGTCGGTTAGTCGAGTAAAGGAGTTCCTGCCATGACAACGATCACCGTCCTCGGCGACGAGGTTGCCACCGCTGCCGGGGAGTGGGTTGATGGGCGCCCGCTAGTCGAACCAGATGGCCTTTCGGCCGCAATCGGGTGGACGCTCAAGCCCGAAGGGCTCTGCCGTGACGACATGTGTGTCCCGGTGAGAGACCGCTCGGCCATTGAGGTGGGCGACAAGATCGACTTGGCGGTGGCCGCTGATACCTTGGACCGGCCGACCCTGTTGGATCCCGAAACCAGCGCCGTGGTGCTGGGCCAGCCCAACGCCACCCGCCAGGCGGCTCTGCGCGACCGCCAAGCGCCGGATTTCACCTTTGCCGACCTCGACGGAGCGGATCGGAGCCTGTCGGACTACGCCGGCAAGAAGCGGCTCTTGGTCGCCTTCTCCAGTTGGTGAGGATGCGCCTTCGACCTGCCCGGGTGGCAGGAATTGCACGATGAGCTGGCCGATGACGACTTCATGGTCATCGCAGTTGCCATCGACGAGGCCACCGACGAGGTGCGGGTTCTGGCCGACGGCATCACCTATCCGGTGCTCATGGATCCCGACCACCTTCTCACCGAGCTGTACGCCATCAGCAACGTGCCCGCGGTAGTGTGGATCGACGAGAACGGTCGCATCGCCCGCCCCAACGCCAGCGAGTTCGGCACTGATATGTTCAGCGAATTCACCGGCCGCACTCGCGAGGGCCATTTCGACCAGATTCGCGCCTGGGTCCGCGAGGGTGTCGTTCCCAATGACGCCGACAGCGAGATCGCCGACCTCGACGACGACGAGTTGGACGCCCGCTTGCACTTCCGCCTCGCCGCCCATCTGCGGCGCGCCGGAGACGAGGCAGGCGCCGCTCGCCACTTCGACGCCGCCGCGCGGTTGGCACCGCTGGACTTCACCGTCGTCCGGGCGGCCATGCCGCTTCGGGGTGAGAGCCCCTTCGGCGAGGAGTTCTTCAAGCTGCTCGAGGAGTATCAAGAGGCCGGCAGCCCGTTCCACGGCATCACGCCTGCTCCCTAAGACCCAGTGATTGTCCACGCCAGCCCGCTGCCCGACGAACCCCTGAGCTCGCAGCCGGTAACGGGGTTCGTACTTGAGCGGGCCGCGGAGTTGGCCGATAAGCCAGCGGTGATCGACGGGCCGGGGGAGTGGTCGCTCACGTTCGGCCAACTGAAGCAGTCGGTGCATTCCCTGGCCGGAGGCTTGGCCGCCGGGGGGTTTCAGCGGGGCGACGTCGCCGCGCTGATTGCGCCCAACTCGCCGTGGTACCCGGTGGTGTTCCACGCGGTGGCGGTGGCCGGCGGCGCGGTTACCACCGTCAACCCCTCCTACGGGCCCGAGGAGATCGTCTATCAGCTCACCGACTCGGGGGCGAAGCTGGTGTTTGCCGCCGATGGGTTCGCCGCCCAAGCCCGACAGGCCATGGACCAGGCCGGGGTAGCGGGCGAAGTTGTGGTGATCGACGCCGACAACCCATCGCAAGGCGTGTCCATGCAATCGCTGATGGGCGAGCCGATCGCCCAGGTCGAGGTCGACCCTCACGACGACGTGGTAGTGCTGCCCTACTCGTCGGGCACCACCGGGCTGCCCAAAGGGGTAATGCTCACCCACGCCAACCTGGTGAACAACATCGAGCAATGCGCCTCGTCGGTCGCCTCCCAAGCCAGCGATGTGGTGTTGGCGGTGCTGCCGTTCTTCCACATCTACGGAATGCAGGTGCTCATGAACGACCAGCTGCATCACGGGGCCACGCTGGTGACTATGACCCGTTTCGACCTGGCCCAGGCCCTTTCGCTTATCGAGCGTCACCAAGTGACCCGATTCTTCGCCGTGCCCCCCATCGTGCTGGCGCTGGCCAAGCACCCCGCGGTGGCCGACTTCGACCTCTCGTCGCTGCGTCAGGTTCTGTCTGGAGCAGCTCCCTTGGGTGCCGAAGTGGCCGCAGAGGCGTCGGCCCGGATCGGTTGTGAGGTGGTGCAGGGCTATGGAATGACCGAGCTCAGCCCGATTACCCACGCCACCCCGCCGGGGAACTTCAAGCCGGGGTCGGTGGGGCTGACGGCGGCCAACACCGAAGCCAGAATCGTCGACCCCGACTCAGGGGAGGACCAGCCCATCGATGTCGAGGGCGAACTCTGGATTCGCGGACCCCAGGTGATGAAGGGCTACCTCAACAACCCCGAAGCCACCGCCGAGACCATTGATGGCGACGGCTGGCTCCACACCGGCGACATCGCCAGGATCGACGGCGATGGCCACGTGTACATCGTCGACCGGCTGAAAGAGCTCATAAAGGTCAAAGGATTCCAAGTGGCCCCCGCCGAGTTGGAGGCGATGCTGGTTGAGCACTCCCAGATCACCGACGCCGCCGTGGTCGGCTTGCCTGATGACGAGAGCGGTGAGGTGCCGTTGGCGTTTGTGGTTGCCGCTCCCGATGCCGCCATCGACGAAAAGGCAGTAAAGGCCTTCGTCGCCGACCAGGTGGCTACCTATAAGCAGCTCGGCGAAGTGCGGTTCACCGAATTGATCCCCAAGTCGGCCTCGGGCAAGATTCTCCGCCGCGAGCTGCGGGCATCGCTGGAAGGGAAAGATGACTGACAAGAAGGTCAAACCCACGGTGCGGATGTCGCCCGAGGAGTGCTGGGAGATGCTGGAGACCTCGGTGAACGGCACCCTCACCACCCTGCGGGCCAACGGCCAGCCGATCTCGCTTCCTGTCTGGTATGTGATGCTGGACCAGAAGATCTACATGGTCACCCGGGGCAAGAAGGTTGTACGGGTGCGCAACGACCAGCGGTGTTCGTTCCTAGTGGATTCTGGAGAGCGGTGGGCCGAGCTGCGGGCGGTGCATGTGGAGTGCGTCGGCCGGATTATCGAGCCCTCCGAGGAGTTGGCCCAGCGGATCGCTCAGGCCCTCGACGAGAAGTACGCCCCGTTCCGAACCGCCCGCGGTGTGATGCCCGAGCAGACCCGGGACTACTACGAGAAGAACCTCAACGCCACCATCGAGCTCACTCCGGTGGGCAAGATGCTCAACTGGGACAACAGCAAGCTCTTTTGAGGCTCTAGGCCCCTATTGCCACTTGTACTCGGGGTCGCGCTTCTCCCTAAAGGCGCGGCGGGCTTCTCGGGAGTCGTCGTAGCGCATCAGGCGGGTTGTGTAGTCCTGCTCGGTCCGGTAGCCCTCCCGCAGCGGCAGGTTCTCGATCCGGTTCATCGACTCCTTGGCCATGCGAAGGGCGATCGGGCTCTTGGTGGCCAGCTCTCGGGCCAGGTCCAGCGCGGTGTCCATGAGTTTCTCAGGTGCGGTCACCTCTCGAACGGCGCCGATGCGGTACATCTCATGCGCCGACACCTGCTCGCCGGTGAAGAACATCTCCCGGGCCTTGTGGCGACCCATCATCGACGAGAGGTGCGCGCTGGCCCCCAGGAGCCCGACGTTGATCTCCGGCGTGCTGAAGGTGGCGTTCTCGGAGGCCACCAGCATGTCGCAGCAGGCGGCATAGGCCAGACCCGCGCCCAGGGCATAGCCGTTGATGGCCCCGATTACCGGGACTGCGCAGTCGATGATGGCCCACATGGCCTCTCGAGCCACCAGACCTGGGTCGGTCAGCTCCGTGGGGGGACGCTGGTCGCGGGGCTCAGCGCCTGAAGTCTTCAGATCGACGCCCGCGACAAATGACTTGTCACCCGCACCGGTGAAGATGGCAACCCGCACGTCTCGGTCGTCGCCCAGCGTGGTGAACACGTCTCGGATCTCGGCCATGGTGGCGGTGGTTACCGCATTGACGGGTGGTCGGTCGATGGTGACGGTGACGACGTGGTCGCGTTTTTCTACGTGGATGTCGGGCACTGATCAACTCCCTCGCCAGTTTCATTGCCGAATTCGGCCCCCACAGTATCGGGGAAAGGGAATCTGAGAGCTAGGCGGCTTCGGCGCTGGCCACGGGGCCGTAACGCACCGGGAGGTGCTTGATGCCGTTGACAAGGAGGTCGCGCAGCCGTTCGGGCGGGCCGATCACCTCAATCTCCGGCAGCCGATTCATAAGCGCCCCGAACAGAACCTTCAACTCCAGTTTGGCCAGGTGCGAGCCCAGGCAATAGTGGGCGCCGCCCCCGCCGAAGGCCAGATGGGGGTTGGGGGAACGGGTGATGTCGAAGCGGTGGGGGTCGTCGAACACCTTGGGGTCTCGGTTGGCGGCCCCGTACCACAGGGCCACCTTGTCTCCGGCTCGAATCTTCGCCCCGCCCAATTCGAGGTCTTCAACTGCGGTGCGGCGGAAGTACCGCACCGGGGTGCTGAATCTGATGATCTCGTCCACTGCGGTGGAGAGATGCTCGGGATGGCGGCGGAGCAGCTCCCACTGGTCGGGGAAGTTGTGGAAGGCCAACAGGCCGTGGGTAATGGCGTTTCGGGTGGTCTCGTTGCCGGCGATGATGAGCAGGGTGAAGAACAGCGAGATCTCCAAGTCGTTGAGCTCGGTCACCGTCCCGTCGGCCATGGTCACCTTGGCCTCCGCGAGATCCGTCATCAGGTCGTCGCGGGGACAGCGCCGCTTCTCCTCGGTGAGCTCCTGGGCGTAGATGGTCATGTTGAAGGCGTCCATCGGCCCGTTTAGCGGCGAGTGAGGATCGTCGAGGTCCTGGAATTCGGGATCGAAACGACCAATGGCGCAGTTGGTCCAGTCATACAACTTGTGGCGGTCCTCCAAGGGGACGCCAACCATGTCGGCAATGGCCATCAGGGGCAGTTCAGCGGCCAAGTCGACCACAAAGTCGCCCTCGGTGCGACCGTCCAACGCATCGATGATGTGGTGGCTGCGGATGCGGAGGCTCTCCTCTAGCTTTCGCACCATCCGGGGGGTGAATCCCCTGCTGACTAGCTTCCGGTAGCGGGTGTGGTCGGGGGGGTCGGTCATGATCATCATGATCCCGGGGCCCAATTCGACGTCGGGGAGAGTGATCCCACCGGTGCCGTCGCGGCCTGGCCCGGTCTGATGGGACAACAGAGCGCCCATCCGGTGGGCCTGGGTTACAAGTTCGTGAGAAGTGACGAGCCAGAAGGACTCCTCATTGGCGGTCTCGGGGTGAAGCCAGATGGGAGCGTGGGCCCGAAGCTGGTCATAGAGCTCGTAGGGTTCGGCCACCGCGTACATGTCCATGTCGGTGAAGTCGATCTTTGTGGCTAATGTGGGGGGCGACATAACCCGCTTCTCCTTGATGAGAATATAATTCTCGCACAAGAGAACTTAAATATCAACTATGAGAATATGAAAGACGACACTGAAAACGCAGGTATCAGCATTGAGAACGAAGAAACCGAAGTTGAGAACACAGATAACCAGGTAGAGAACGCAGATTCCGAGCTGTCTGCGCTCAGTTCCTGGGAGCAGCGCATGCTGGAGCGGTCGCTGGACAGCGCCCGAGTCCAGGCCTTGGCTCGCAGCGGTGAGTTCGTACACGCCGCGTTGGCCTTGCTTGAAGAGGAAGGTTCGGTGGAGTTCACCGTGCAAGATGTGGTGCAGCGCTCGGGAGGCTCGCTCCGGCGCTTCTACCAGCTGTTCTCCTCCAAGGACGACCTCGTTTTGGCCCTATTCGAGGAGCTGATCACCCAGCTTGTGGAGCACGTTCCCGCCACCGTTGACGCTGGAGCCCCTCCGCTGGTCAGGCTGGAGATTTGCGTGCGGACATTGTGGGACTTTATTAGAGGCCAAGATGCGCCTCCGGCAAAGATTGTCCGCTCCATGGCCGCTTTGCACAACCAATTGGCTGCCAGCAGGCCCGATGGCCTGCGACTGGCCTGGGATCCATTGCGGCAGCTCATCTCCGGCATCATCGCCGATGGAGCGGCCGACGGATCTATCCGATCGGACATCGAAGTGGAAGAACTGGCCGATCTCTTCTTCGACGTCTCGCTGGCCGCCCATCTCTTCGCCATTGGTCGAATCGGCTCAACGCACGCCCGGTTTGATGGGTTGTGGCGCTTTTGCCTGGGCGCGCTCCGACCGCCCCTTGAGTAGAGCATTCAGCGCAGTCGAGCTTTGGCCTCCTTCTTGAACGCCGCGAGCTGGATTCGTTCTTCTCGCTGGTTGTAGAAGTCGTCTAGCGGGTAACAACCCGAGATCAAGCCGCTGCGGGGGGCGGTAGTGCAATCGGAGAACGTGCGGCAGATGAGGCGCCGGTCGAGCTCCCTCCCGGCCAGCACGTCGGCGGGCATGTGAGGATACGAAAGGACCATGCGGCCCAGCCCGACAGCGTCGGCTGTGCCCCGGGCCACCAAGGCTTGGCCCACGTTGGGCAGCCATTCTTGGAGATACGACAAGCCGGCACCCACCACCCGCATCTCGGGGTGCTGCTGGGAGATTTCGTCGGTGGCCGCGATCAGGCGGGCCACTCCAACCAGGGGGTCTTCGGGTGGTTGGTAGCCATCGGAGGGGGGGAAGTAGGCGGGTCGTTGGATGTGGGGCACGTAGTACGGGCTGCCTGCGGTGGCGCACACCAGCCCGACGCCCAGATCGCCCAGCATCTCCAGCAACCGATGGGCTTCGGCGAGGTCGACGCCCACTCCCGACCCGTCGCCCCCGAAGGCCAAGCGGTAGGGGCCGGGGGCCTCGGGAACTCCGACGCCGCCTTCGCCGGCGGTGTGGGGAATGAAGTCGAACAGCGACAGTCGCACTGCTACCCCAAGTTCTGGGGACTGCTGGCGGATCCGCTCGATGATCGACCTCAAAAAGAGGGTCCGACCTTCCAGATCTCCGCCGAAAGGGCCGGGGCGATCGACCGCCGAAAGGAACTCGTGGCCCAGATAGCCGTGGCAGGCCTTGATGTCCACGAAATCGAACCCGGCCTGGCGAGCCAGCACCGCCCGCTCGACGAACTGCTCTACCAGCTCTTCCAGCTCGTCGTCGGAGAGCACTTCGGCTGGCCCTGAACCGGACCTGGCATCCAGCAGCGGGTGTTCGTACGCCGTCTTGGGGGCCGGTCCGGCGGCGGTGGGTCGGGCATAGCGGCCAGAGTGGGTGAGCTGGAGCACCGTCACCTGTGCCGGGTCTAGTCGATTTCGCAGCGCGGCGAAGTCTTCAACGGTGGTCTCGTCCAGCACTAACTGGTTGGGGTTGGCCCGGCCGTCCGGTCGAATCGCGGTGGCCTCACCCCATACCAGCCCGGCTCCGCTGGCCGCGAATCGGTCCCACCGACGCCGGACCAGGTCGGACGGCCGCCCGCCGGTCTCTCCGTCCCAGCCCTCCATGGGGAGCACGGCCCATCGGTTGGGCGCGGTCATGGTCCCGGCTGAGCCGTCGGTAATCTCCATCGGCTGAGCCAGTACCCCGGCGGGGTCCACCTCGTCGTCGAGCGGGATCTCCACACCGAGATCCCCTAGGTAGTCGCCCAGCGCGGCCACACTGGTCACGTTCTTCACCTGCTTGAACCGGGGCATCGGCTACAGCACTCCCAGCCGTTCGCCGACGTCGCGCAGGATGGCTTGGTCGCTGTCGGGGCGAGTGGGCGCGCCAATGGGCACTGCCGGGCTCTCAGCCCAGCCCCGCATTTGCAAGAACGTGGCCGCGCTGTGGCGGTAGGCCGGCACTGGTGGGCGGAATGTGAGGTGGCCCAGGTATTGGAGAACGTCGTTGAGCTGGTGGAAGCCGGGATCGCCTGCGGCCCACAGGCGGTCGCGCTCGGCGAACTTGTCGGGCGCGAAGGTGGAGAGGCCCAGCAGGTAGTCGGAGCCGTACATCACCATGTCGATGGCCAGGTCGTTGCCGGTCAGTACCATGAAATCGGGGCGCACCTCGTTGCGGAGCGCCAACCGATCCCATTCCAGCCCCCGGTCGAGCGACGAGTGCTTGGCGCCGATGCACTGGGGGATGTCCAGCAGCCCCCGGTAAGTGTCCAGCGACACGATACGGCCATAGGGCACGAACATGGGTCCGAGCTCGAACCCGATGAACCGGTCAATGTGGTTGGCCAGCCGACCGTGGGCATCGAGCCAGGCGGCGTCTCCGTGGTCGTTCAGCCCATGCGACGGGAATACCACCGGTATGCCGCCCCGGGCGGTGATCTCGGAGGCGGCCCGCCGGCAGGCGTCCAGGTCGAACGCCGCCCCCGGCTGGTCGGCGGTGAATGCCCCGGCCACGAAATCGCCATCGGTGATGGCCGCGGCCCGGTCGAGCACCTGCACCCGGGTGGCGGCATCGATCAGCTGGACGTAGCCGGTGTCCATGTTCACCGCCGGGGTGAGCCCGGCTTGGTAGGTGCGGGCAATGTGGGCATCCAGCGAGGACCAGTCCACCGTGGTCGGGTCGAGATGGGGCAACAGGATGGCCGACATCCCGGTGATGGTTCGACCGGGCATTACCGGCGTCAATTGTCGACCCCGAGGCTCTCAAGCACGTCTTTGGGGATCCCCGAGAGGCCGGTGGAAGTCTGGTCGCCCGAATGGCGCTCTCGAAGTACCGCCGCGGCTTCGGATCGACCTGTCGAATCGAGGCGCTCCAGATACTCGGGCAGGTGGCCTTGGCAGTGGAAGGGGCCGCCTTCTTCCATGACGATCTCCAACGGGTCTATGGGGCTGTAGCTGCGGCTCATCTGGTCGTCGGTCCACGAAAGGAGACGGTCGCGGCCGTCTTCCAGCAGCGAGGTGGCCTGATCGGCCAGATCGGTCGTCTGGTGGGGGTCGGCGCCGATGTCGAAAAGCATTTCCTTGTTCCAGGCGGCGTGGTAGCCGTCGTGCCACGTCCGCAGGTAGAGGTGGTCGTCCCAGCGGACGCCCCGCTGCACCGACCACGCCCCCTGCGACAGCACGAGGAACTCCCGCCCGCCGTGGTCGCCGGTGCGAATGTCGTCGGCCACCGACTTGCCGTCCCACAAGAAGGGTACGTCGATGCCGGCCAGATCCACGATGGTGGCGCCCACATCCAGGTGGTAGAGCAGCCCCTCGTGCACCTGGGGCTCGAGCCCGGGCCAGCGCAGTACCGAGGGGATGTGGCAGGTGCTCTCGTCGGCCCCCTGGTGGTCGGCGTACACGCCCAGTTCGCCGAAGGCCTCGCCATGGTCGGAGGAGACCAAGATGGCGGTATCGTCCAGCACGCCTTGGTCGGCAAGTTTGTTCATCAGTGTGCCCACCGCGTCGTCGGCGTAGCGGATGCCGGTGTCGTAGCCGTCGAAGGTCTGCTTGACCTCGTCCATGGTCGACAGGTTCCACGGCTGGCGGGGCGGGGGAGGACCCCACTCATCAGGCTTGAACCCCCAGGGTTCTTGAGCCGAGTGGGGGCCGGCCAGGGTCCAGTTGTGGGCTCGCACTTCCTCGGTGTGCCAGGCCGGCGCGGGATCGCTTTCGAACGGATTCCCGAAGTCGTCCGGTGTGTTGTAGGGGGTGTGGGGATCCCACAGGTGGACGTGGAAGAACCAGTCTTCTTGAGCGGCGTTGTCGTCCAGCCAGCGCAGTGCTCCGGGCAGCACTTGGTCGGCCCTCTCGCCTCCGAATCCCCGCATGAGGTTCATGTTCTCCATGAATCCACTGGTCCACCAGGAAGCTGAGTGGCGGAACGGGAAGCTGGACACCGAAGCGGTGTGGTAGCCCGACCAGTAGAAGCGCGACGCCCAAGAGTTGGCCGCGATCGAGGAGAAGAAACTGCGATCGGCACCCTGGGGCCGAAGGTCGGCGGCCATGCCCCCGTGGTTGGCCACCCCGTTGCGGATCCCGAACATGCCGGTAATCAGTGCGGTGCGGCTGGGTAGGCAGGGAACATCGGACGCATAGACGTTGGAGAACTGCACGCCCTCGGCCGCCAGGGTGTCGATGTTGGGAGTGGTGTTGCGGTGGTACCCGGCGCATCCCAGATGATCGGCCCGGAGGGTGTCGATATCGATATAGAGGATCCGCATCGGGAGCGTCCTTTCCAAAGGCACTTCCAGTATGGGCGCTCGGCGGCCTAGTCGTCTGATTCAACGATGAACGTGGCCACCGACTCTGGGCTTCGCTGGTAGCCGATGCGGTGGGCGAAGGCCCGGATGCGGGTCTTGCCGACAGGAAGCCGCAACGGCTGGTGGTACAGCAGTCGGCGCGGGGGGTCGCCAGCTTGGGGATTGTGGCCCAGCGCGGCGGAAAACTGCTCGTCGAGATCGGCGGGCGCATCGGGCAGGGGGTCGTCTTCCAATGTGTAGCCAATGGACGCCCCTTGGGTGCTGCATTGCATCTGGAGGACCACCGGGCCTGTGAACGTCCCGCCCTCGGGGCTGGCTTCAGTGCCATGGTGATCGCCGCCCACCACGATGAACTTGGGAGCGTCGGTGACGGGCTGCACTCCTCCCGGCCACATCTGGGCCACCATCACGTCCTCGGGCACCATGCCCAGATCACCAACTTCGAGTTGCCATTGCTCCAGGGCAGCTCGGTGGCGGTCCAGCACCTCTCGGTAGGCCGGGTCGCCGGCCAAGTTCTCGACCTCATGGGGGTCGGCCTCGGTGTCGTACAGCTCCTCGGCCGGTCGCTTGTCAGCCATGGCCCGCGCGGGCGGTCCTTCCAGCTCGCCGGCCGCATACAGCCGCCACATCTCCTGCATGATCGGGTGGCTGTTCCGAAACGAGTTCCACATCATGTAGGGCCGGGCGGGGTCGTAGTGGCGGATGTACTTGAACCGCTGGTCCCGGCTGGCTCGCACGGTGTCGTACATCTCGTCGTAGCGATCCCGGGAGATGAAGACGTAGTCGCGCCCCCCGTGGGCATCGGAGCCGAGGAATGGCCGCCCTTGGAGGTTGCGGGGCACCTCCACTCCGCAGATCGACAGCACCGTCGGTCCTAGGTCCATGGTGCTCACCAACTCGTCACTGATTGTTCCCGGCTCGATGACCCCGGGCCAGCGGACGATGAGGGGGCTGTGGATGCCGCTGTCGTAGGGCCACCGCTTGCCTCGGGGCAAGGGGCCGTGGTCGGTCCACACGAACACCGCGGTGGAGTCGGCCAGCCCGTCCTCTTCGAGTTCGCCAAGCAGGTTGCCCAGCAGCCGGTCGCAGTGCTCGATGGCGGTGTACACCTGGGCCAGCGACTGCCGCACCTTGGGGGTGTCGGGGAAGTAGGGCGGCACTTCGATGGAATCGAGGTCGATGTCGTTGTCGCCGAAGAAGCTTCCCTCCCATCCCGCAATTTCATGAGTCTCATCCAGGTTGAACACCGAGAAGAACGGCTGGTCGGGGTCGGGCCGGTCGCGCCAGTGGCCCCCCGGCAAGTCCCAAGTGGTGATGGGCGGGATGAACTGGTAGTCGGTCTTGTTGCGGTTGGTGCAGAAGTAGCCGGCCGCCCGCAGGTATTCGGGGAAGCAGCGCACGTAGTGGGGGACCACCGCCTCATAGCGGGGAATGCCCTTGCCGCCGTGATGCGGACCGCAGTTGGTGCGCATGTGGTGGGTGCCCAGCGTCACCGGGTGCATACCGGTGATCACCGAGCTGCGCGACGGGGCGCACACCGGCGCGGTGGTGAATGCCTTGGTCCACAGGCCACCCTCGGAGGCCAGCCGGTCGAGGTAGGGGGTGCGGGCCACCGGGTCGCCGTAGCAGCCGAAGCGCGGTGAGCAGTCCTCGAACGACACCCACAAGATGTTGGGGCGCTCGTTGGTCATGGCTTCCTCTGGCTATTCATGGCCTTGATTTTGGTACGGTCGGGTCGATGCATGTTGCCGATCCGCCGATTCTGCTGACCGATGTGCTCGACGACGTGGGAGCGGCCGTCAAGCTATTGGCCCAAGAGGCGCCTTATGCGCCGCTGGGCGGCTGGTACAACCCGGGCGCTGATCCTCACGCCCGCACCCGTCCGCTGTGGTTCAGGGACGACTGGGTGAACGAGACCATCGCCGTTCCGGGCTCAGAGGTATTCCTGCACCATCCGGCCTACATCGAATCGGCCAAGGACTACTACGGCGCCGAGATTGTCGAGCCCCACAGCGTGTATGTGAACCAGATGATGGCCATTCCCGAGGCGGGGCCGGCCCACACCGACAATCCCCGCTTTGCTGGCCGCGACCGCACCAACACCCCCATGTGGCTGCTGCGGGCCATGCTGTGGTCGGGCTTGTTCGACGACATGTCGTTCCCGCAGGCCACTGCCATCTGGTGGCTCAACGATGTGGAGGGCGGCGGCATCCGCTACTGGCCCTACGGGCCGGATCAGCCGCCCGAGGAGCACGTGGGCAACATGGCCAACACTGCGTTGATGGGCGACAACCACGGCATGTTTCACCAGGTCAACGCCATCGGACCCTTCGACATCGGCACGCCCCGGGTCACCCCGATGGCCCAGTTGGCTCCTGCCGCCAGTCCCGATGGGGATTGGGCGGTCACCGACCACGGCGAAGAGGTGTACCGCACGCCGCTGGCGGAGATCCGCATCAGCGTGCTGTGGAAGGCCGACGTGTACATCGACGCCGATCACAAGAACCGATTGGCTTCCAACCCCCTGAGCGGCGGCGACATCGCCGCCCGGTTCAACGCCGACCTCGACGAGCGGGGGATCAACCTTCGCTTCGATCCCCACCGCATCGACGACTCTGACCACGCCGCCGAGATCGCCGAGCACTACCCCGAAGCCCGCCCCGTCGACGCGCTGCCCTCGGTTTTCGACTACTGATCAGCCACTGATTTCGCGTCAGCCTAAGTCGGCCAGGCGCACCAACTTCGTGGCAATCTCCGGAATCGACTCGTGTTCGACGAAGCGCAGGCCCATCACACCGTGGTCGCGGCCCGCGGTGTCCACCCAGGTTCCCGACGCCGGTTTCTCAGCGGCCACCACTAGCCGCACTACTCCGTCGGCTTCGGCCTCGACGTCTTGGGACGAGGCGTAGCCCTGGCCGGTGAAGTAGTTGGCCAGATTCTCCATCCAGTGGTTGCACAGCTGGAAGTTCCAGTGCCGGCACACCGGGGGCTTGAACTCCACCATCAGCGCCTCGCCCTCGCCGATGCGCCAGTAGCCGAACTCGAAGTGGCGGTCATCGGGGGAGCCCCCCACTCGGAGGGAGTGCTCGGGGGTGAGCTGCAACTGGTTCTCGGCTTTCACCAGCGTGTCGGTCCAGTCTGCGTAGTCGGACTGCACCGACAGCACCATCTGGGCCGCGATGGCCAGCCGCTTGGACATTTCAGCCGCATCCGGGGTGTGAATCACCGGGGTGGGCTCGAGTGGCTCGATCATCAGTCGAGGCGACGACTGGGCGTCACGGTCGTCGTAGACGATTCGCATCATCAGCTCCCTGGTTTCCGGTGCGACCTGCATCCAGTTGTCGACGCCGGGATCGTCCGCTGAGAGCACGAAATCAACGTTGCCGGCGCCGTCGGTGAACTCGTCGAGCAG
This sequence comes from marine group bacterium Sva0996 bin134, assembly GCA_002239105.1. Classification (GTDB taxonomy): domain Bacteria; phylum Actinomycetota; class Acidimicrobiia; order Acidimicrobiales; family Bin134; genus Poriferisocius. The sequence continues at coordinate 51,132 of MPNQ01000019.1, forward strand.
AGCGGTGAACGGGGTCTGCGACCAACTCGGATTGAACTCCTCCAGTACTGCGACGGCCCGGTCGCCCACCGAGTCGACCCCCACCCAATCGGGCACTTTCGGGGTCCACGCCGACATGTGGATGTAGGGGGCGGAGCCCCTTTGGCCGGTGACTCGGTACCGCTTGGCCGCGTCAATGGGCTGCACGATGTGATCCTGGTCGGGCGACTGGACCCCCTGGCCGCCCTTCATGGGCGGCGGGATCACCCAAATCGACGTCTTCTCCATCGGGGGGAGGTTCTCGATGCAGCGCATATAGGCCATCAACGACATGCGGGTCAGGTAGCGGAACCCCTCCACCCGGTCTTGCTCATCGGCGTTGGGAGTGCGATCGATCACCACTTGCCCGGCCGCTCGCATCGTGTCGCAGAAGTCGTTCCACGCCTCACCGGTCATCAAGCGCTCGCGTGCTGCTGCGTCGTTTGTCATGGATGATCCCTTCTAGAGCTCCCGGTCACTCTAATTTTGTCGAGTACCCCAACAAGAGGCAGCGGAGGCAATCCATGAAGCTCGCGTTCAAGACCATGCCCCAGAACATCGAGTGGTCGGTCATGCTGGAGACTTGGCGGGAGCTCGACGCCGATCCCCGGTATGAGTCGGCGTGGGTCTTCGACCACTTCTACCCCATCTACGGCGACGAGGATGGGCCGTGCCTGGAGGCGTGGGTGGCGCTGAGTGCTCTGGCCCAGGCCACCGACCGCATCCGAATCGGGTCGATGGTCAACGCCGCTCCCTATCGCCATCCCGCGCTGTGCGCCGCCATGGCCTCGTCGCTCGACATCGTGTCGAACGGCCGACTCGAACTGGGACTCGGGGCCGGGTGGAACGAGGTGGAGGCCGGGGCCTACGGGATCAGCCTCGCCGAGCGCTTCGACCGGTTTGCCGAATACCTGGAGTGCGTGGTGTCGCTGCTCAGCCAGCCGGTCACCGATTTCCAGGGCCGCCATTACACCCTTACCAACGCCCGCAATGAGCCCAAGGGCCCCCAGCAGCCCACCCCGCCCGTCGTCATCGGCGGCGCCGGTCCTCGCCGCACCATGCCTTTGGTGGCGAAGTGGGCCGACCACTGGAACTTCCCCGGCGGCGAGGTGCAGAAATTCGCCGAGGTCAAAGCCCGGCTAGACGAGTGCTGCGAGGAGATCGGCCGCGACCCCGCCGAAATCACCACCTCAACCCACCTCATCTACCGAGCCGAAGACCCCATCGACAACGTCGTGGTCCAAGCCGAGCAGTACCAAGCGGCCGGCCTCGACCTAGCCATCCTCTACCCCTTCTCACCCGTCGACCCCACCTCCGTCCACGACATGGCCGACGCCCTCGAACCCATTTTGGGGACCGGCTAGACCCCCGGGTTCACCGCCGGGCGTCGACAACTCGGGCGGGGCCGCTCCAGGCGATCATTTCGGCGTCGATGGTCACCAGCTGGCTGTTGGTGAGCAGGGCGGTGGCCATAATGAAGCGGTCGGCGGGATCTTTGTCGGCCCATTCGCTGCGGAGTTGCACGGCGCGGGCGGCGATGTTTCCGTCTATGGGAACGGTGATCATTCCATCTTCTTTCAGTCCATCCAAGAATGCGGCATAATCGACTTGGAGCTTTCCCTTCGCTGCTTGCTCCCCGATTTCCCAAATCGTGGCTGCACTGATAGCGGCCTCACCCCGTCGCTGGGTATCGATCACGAAGTCCCTGGCGCTCTGTGATATTTCCCCTACACCCCACCCTGTGCCGACTCGCATGGTCACATTGGTATCCAGGATGATCATGCTTGTCGGTTGCCGCTATCTGACATGTACTTGCGGTAGTTCTCTGAGCGTTCCCAACTGGCGTCCATCTGCTCCTCCCAGTCGGGGTCGCATGCGGTCATGCTGTCCATGTCGAAATCGTCGGGAATGCGAATGATGTCCTTGAGAGAGCCTTCGAATGATGGAAACAGGTATTTCGGCGGGAGGATGTGGGCTATGACCTTGCCGTTCTTGGTGAGGGTGATCTCCTTGTAGTCCTCCCCAAGGTCGTCGAGCATTTGGGAGATGTTGGACCGGAACTTGCTCACTGGGACGCTGAGCACCTCGATCATGAATTTCGAGGTTTCAGTCTCGCTAATAAAGTCTGAGTCCATAAGCCAGATCGTACAACGTGTACAAACTCGTGACAGCCTGGTTTTCCTTCCGGTGCCGGATCACCGGGTTTGGCAGGTCGTTGGGTACAGTCCGAGTCGTGCCTGAGGCTGGAGCGATCACCGACGAGGCCATTGGTCGGCTGCGTTCTCGAATCGGGATTGCTCAGCCGCATCCTCAGCCTCCGTGGTATCGGGATCCGAACACTGATGCGTTTCGGCAGGTGGCGGAGGCGTTTGGCGACGACAATCCGCTGTGGTGCGATCCCGACTATGGGGCGGGCACGGTGTGGGGAGGGCCGATCGCGTCGCCCAACATGAACGGGGGCGACACGCTCATCGGGGAGAACGAGGTCCACAAGCTTGATCCCGACACCAAGGCGCTCCTCAAGGGCGATCCGCTCAAGGGGGCCCACGCCTACTACTCGGGGAGCTATCGGGAGTGGTGGGCACCGTTGCGACCGGGAATGCGGGTGACCCGGCGGAATGCCCTGGTTGGTGTGCATGTTAAGAAGAGCGAGTTTGCCTCCCGCACTGTTCACGAGTGGACCGGGGAGGTGTTCGCCGCCGAGGACGCGGTGCTTTCGGCCCAGTACCGGTTGATGATCCGCACCGACCGCGGGGCGGTGGAGCGCAAGGCCGACGAGGGTGGGGGTAAGTACGACGGCATCGAAATCGAGCCCTATACCGACGAGGAGATCGCCGAAATCACCGAGGCGGTGAGCACCGAGGCGGAGCGTCGCCGGGGGGCCGAGCCTCGCTGGTGGGAGGACGTCGAGGAGGGCGACGAGCTGCCCCCGCTGGTCAAGGGGCCGATGCGGGTGACCGACATGGTGGTGTGGCACACCGGTATGGGCATGGGCCTGTACGGGGTCAAGGCGCTTCGGCTCGGAGTGCAACAGCGCCAGCGGGTGCCGGGGTTCTTCCGCCCCGACGATCTCAACATCCCCGACGTCCAACAGCGGGTCCACTGGGATCCCGAGTGGGCTCGGCGGGCCGGCAACCCAGCGATTTATGACTACGGCCGGATGCGTGAGACCTGGCTGGTGCATCTGTGTACCGACTGGATGGGAGACGACGCCTGGCTGTCCGCTCTCGACGTGGAGTTCCGGCGGTTCAACTATGTGGGCGACACCCACTGGATGCGGGGCACGGTGACCCGCAAATACCGCAACGACGAGGGCGCTCCGGCGGTCGACCTCGACATCTATGGCGAGAACCAGCGGGGCGAAGTCACCTGCCCTGGCCACGCCACAATCTTGTTGCCCAGCCGAGAGCGCGGCCCGGTACGGCTGCCCACCCCGCCCGGAGGAGCTACCACTGCCGCCGACGCCCTCGACGCCCTCGTCGAGCGGTTCGGCGAGATGACGGCGGAATGAACTCCGAGCGGTTGTCGATAAGCGCAACCAGCAGCGATGAGGAAATCCGCGCTGCCGTGTCAGCATGGGTAGCCGAACACGTGCCTCAGGCGTGGCGCGACGCGGCACCCCGAGGGCGGCGGGCCATCCGAGAGGTGCGCCCCCGCAAGGACTACGAGACCTGGTATCCCGCCTTCGCCGCCTCCGGGCTGGCGGTGGCCACCTGGCCCGTGCAGTACAGGGGCCTCGACCTCCCGCCGGCCAAGGCCCGGGTGGCCGAGACGGTGCTGGCCCCGCTCAACCTGGGACGGCTGAACCCGCTCGGACTGCACAACACGGCTCCGGCACTGTTCGCCCACGGCACTGAGAAGCAGAGGCTGCGCTTTCTTCCCCCCATGGTGGCCAACCAAGAGCGCTGGTGCCAGATGTTCAGCGAACCCGGCGCCGGCTCCGATCTGGCCTCGCTGGCCATGCGGGCCGAGCGCGACGGCGACGAGTGGATCCTCACCGGCCAGAAGGTGTGGAGCACGTGGGCCCACGAGTCGGAGTTCGCCATCTGCCTGGCCCGCACCGACCCCACCGTCCCCAAGCGCCGAGGCATCACCTACTTCTTGGTCGACTTGTCTTCGCCCGGCGTGGACGTGCGCCCCTTGCGCCACATCGGCGGCGAGATCGACTTCAACGAGGTGTGGCTCGAGGAAGTACGTGTTCCCGACTTTCACCGCGTGGGCGCCGCGGGCGACGGTTGGCGGGTGGCGGCGTCCACCTTGGCCGGCGAGCGCCAGATGGTGGCCGGGGCGGGGTCGGGAGGCGTCGACCGCATCGGGGGAGGGGGGATCGACAGCCTGCTCAAACGGGCCGGCGACACGGGCCTCAACCCGGTGCAGCGCGACCGGCTCATGCGCCT
>MPNQ01000020.1 GCA_002239105.1 marine group bacterium Sva0996 bin134
CTGGCTGGAGATTCGGCAGCAGTGGTGGCGGCTGACCGCCGCCGACATCGGGCCGCGCTGGTGGCGGCCAACGCGGCCCGAACCGGCGCGGCGCTGGTCGGCGTGGGGGGCGCCGACGGATGCCCCCCGCCGTTTCGCCCCGGCGCCTTCGACCGGGTGCTGGTGGACGCCCCCTGTTCCGGATTGGGCGTGCTGGGGCGCCGAGCTGATGCCCGCTGGAGGGTGCGCCCCGGCGACATCGCCGAATTGGCCCGTCTCCAGGCTGATCTGGTTCGGGCGGCATTCGGCCTGGTGCGACCGGGGGGAGTGGTGGTCTACAGCGTCTGCACCATGGCCGAGGCCGAAACTGCGGGAATCGACGAAATGGTGGCTCTAGAGCATCCTGGGGCAGCACCCGTCCCCATCGGTGGCCCCCGCTGGCGCCCCCAGGGCCGTGGCGCCCTCATACTCCCCCAGGATCACAACACTGATGGCATGTTCGTTGCCATCTACAAAACCCCCGGTGGGTAGTGTGACCGGCAATGGCTGACAATGAGACCGCGGGTTTGACCGCAAAAATCCTGACCGCGTCCGACGGGGTGATCGCTGGAACCCGCCAAGACGGCTCAGGTGATGCCCTGGTGGAGTTGCTCACCGGCGAGGGCTATGACATTGCCGACCGCCGGGCGGTAGAAGACGGCGTCGAGTCGGTGCGCGACGCCCTGTTGGAGATGTCCGACGGGTTCGCCGGCCTCATCGTCACCACCGGGGGAACCGGCTTCGGCCCCCGCGACCTCACCCCGGAGGGAACCGCCGAGGTGTTGGAACGCCGGGCTGATGGCTTGGCCGAGGCCTCTCGGCTGGTGAGCCCGTTTGGCCGCCTTTCACGAGCCATCGCCGGCACCCGGGGCACGGCCCTGATCGTGAACTTGCCGGGCTCGCCCAAAGGGTCGGTGGAGTGCTTGGAGGCGGTGCTCGACGTCATTCCCCACGCGCTGCGCCTGTTGGCCGACCAGCCCACCGAGCATTGACATCCAGACCAGGCCGGTCGGCAAGATGATGGATCTGGCCTTGGAGGTAGCCCGCTCTTGTCGACTGGTGACCTCCCCCAACCCGTGGGTGGGGTGCGTGATTGACACCGGCGACGGCCAGTTCTTCGGGGCTACCTCGCCGCCGGGTGGCAACCACGCCGAGATAAACGCCCTGGAAGCTGCTGGTCAGCGAGCCGACGGTGCCTGTCTCTACACCACATTGGAACCCTGTAACCACCAAGGGCGCACCGGGCCGTGTACCGACGCCATCATCGCCGCCGGGGTCGCCCGGGTGGTCGTGGCCATCGAAGATCCCGATCCGGCGGTTTCCGGCCAGGGCATTGCTGTGCTCCGAGGGGCCGGGATTGCGGTAGAAGTGGGAGTGAGGGCCGATGAGGCTGCTGAGCTGCTGGCCCCCTATCTGAAGCACCGTCGCACCGGGCTCCCCTGGGTGGTGCTGAAGCTGGCCGCTTCCCTGGACGGCCGCATCGCGGCTCCCGATACCACCAGCCGATGGATCACCGGGACTGAGGCCCGGATTGACGCCCACCGTCTGCGAGCCGAGAGCGACGCGGTGCTGGTGGGGGCGGGCACCGTTCGAGCCGACGATCCCGCCCTCACGGTGCGCGACTGGCAGCCGCCATCGGGGGTGACCCCCCGCGTCGGCCAGCCACTGCGTGTGGTGCTGGGTTCCGCCCCGCCTGATGCCCGCGTCCACCCGGCTCAGGAGATGGACGGCCCGCTTGAGGAAGTGCTCCGGCAACTGGGAGAACAGGGCGTGGTCCAACTCCTGGTTGAAGGGGGCGCGGCCACCGCGGCCGCGTTCCATCAAGCCGGCCTGGTGGACCACTATGCGGTGTATCTGGCCCCCGCCCTGTTCGGCGGCGACGACGGTCGGGCGATGTTCGCCGGCCCCGGGGCGGCCACGGTCGCCGATGTGTGGAGAGGCGAGATCACCGGCGTCTGCCGACTGGGTTCAGATCTGCGAATAGACCTTCGCCCCCGAAACCCTGCTGATTGAGTTATTGATCACAGTCCCTGGAATTCAGCCCGGTAGCGTTGGGGCATGCTCTCGTTGGTGCTGCCCAAGGGGTCGTTGGAGAAGGCGACGATGGAGCTCTTCGACGCCGCCGACATCCCTGTGCACCGCGGCTCAGATGTGGCCTACAAGGGAACGATCAACGATCCCCGCATCGCCCAGGTCCGCATTCTCCGACCCCAGGAGATTCCCCGGTACGTGGCCGATGGGCTGTTCGACCTGGGCATAACCGGGCGCGACTGGGTGGCTGAGACGGGCAGCGATGTTGTGTCGCTGGGCAAGCTCCAATACTCCAAGAACACCTCACAGCCGATCCGGATGGTGTTGGCGGTGCCCGGCGACTCTCCGTGGGAGTCGGCCGAGGACCTTCCCCAAGGGGTGAAGATCTCCAGCGAGTACCCCTCGTTGACCAAGCAGTTCTTCGACGGATTGGGAATCGAGGCCGACATCGCCCTGTCGTATGGGGCCACCGAGGCCAAGGCCCCCGACATCGTGGATGCGGTGGTGGAGATCACCGAGACCGGCCGGGCGCTGAGAGCCGCCGGCCTGAAGATCATTCACACCATCCTCACGTCCTACACCGAGCTGGTGGCCAATCCCGACAGCTACGCCGACCCCGAGCGGCGCCACGCCATGGAGCAGATCCACACCCTGTTGGGCGGGGTGCTGGAGGCCAGGGGCAAGGTGCTGGTGAAGATGAACGTGCCGTCCGCCAGCCTGGACAAGGTGATCGACCTGCTGCCGTCCATGAAGGCCCCCACGGTGAATGAGCTGTTCGGGGGCCACGGCTACGCAGTGGAGACGGTGGTGCCCAAGATCGACATCAATGTCTTGATCCCTGACCTGCGCGATGCGGGGGCCAGCGACATCATCGAACTGCCGCTGGCCAAGATCGTCCATTGAGGCTGACTGGGCGCGGAACTCCGCTCACCGGCCGTGTGGCGAGCTTCGACGACGCCACCGGCTGGGGAGAGATCGCCGCCGACGGAGGCACCGAATACCCGTTCCATTGCACCGCGATCGCTGACGGCACCCGCAGCGTCGAGGCAGGGACCCGGGTGAGTTTCTGGCTGGCCCCCGGCCACCGGGGCGTGTGGGAGGCCGCTGGGGTTACTCCTCAGCGTCCCCCTCAGTAGCCCCCTCATCAGTCCCTTCCATCGCCCGTGACACCTGTACGAACGCCATGCGGATCTGATGGAGTGCTTCGTTCAGCGTGGCCTCGTGCTCGCCGAGACGGCCCTCCAGCCCTTCTACCAACTCACCGAGGGCGTCGATGGCCAATCGGGACGCGTCCAGATTGGGCGGCTGCTGGCTTAGGTGGATGGCCCCCAGCTCGTACAGGCCCATGGCATGGTTTCCCACCACCACCTCTGCTGGAGTGTTGGCGATCTGCTCTCGAGCCTCGGCCAGCTGCTGGGCCAACTCCTCGGCGTGAGCCCGCTCCTCGTCGCTCAACCCGGCCAGCGGGTCTTCTGTTTGATCGGGAGAGTCTTGTGGTGGAGGGGCCGCAGACCTTCCCCTGCCGTCGTCTACCGGTACTTCGCCGCCTGGCGTCCACAGTGTGCTCATGGTATTCCTCAGCTCCTTTTCGCCTCGTCTGGCGTGATTGTCGCCCAACACTGATACTCTTACCCCGCAACTTTGGCGCACCAGCGGGATCAAACCCGATTCCAGTGCGCCGGCCCCGAAAGTCAAGAGAGAGGAACATGCGCATTGCAGAGCGGTGATCGGCCATAGCTTCGGCAGATGCTGAGCCCCGGATCAACGACCGGATCAGAGCTCGAGAGGTACGGCTCGTAGGTCAAGATGGGCAGCAAGTAGGCATTCGCCCGCTGCCTGAGGCATTGGACATGGCCCGTGACGCCGGCTTAGACCTGGTGGAGGTCGCTGACAAGGCGAACCCACCGGTGTGCCGGATCATGGACTACGGCAAGTACAAGTACGAGGCCGCCCAAAGAGCCAAAGAGTCCCGGCGAAACAGCACCAACATCGTCGTCAAGGAAATGAAGTACCGGCCCAAGATTGGGCCTGGTGATTTTGAGACCAAGACGCGCAAGGTGCGGGGTTTCCTAGAAGAAGGCTCCAAAGTAAAGGTCACGATCATGTTCCGCGGCCGCGAGGTGCAGCATCCCGAGTTGGGGCGGCGCATTCTCGACAACATTGCTTCTGAAGTGGAAGAAGTGGCCAAGGTCGAGGTCTACCCGAGGCTGGATGGCCGCAACATGGTCATGGTGCTTGGACCGGTGAAGAAGAAGTCACGCAAGCAGGCCGCCCGGTCTGCTCGTCCACCGGTCGAAGAGATCGAGCCAACCGAACCTGCTCCCCAAAGCGCAGACAACTGATATGCCCAAGATGAAAACCCATCGAGGCGCGGCCAAGCGGTTCAAGACCACTGGCACTGGCAAACTCCGTCGGCGCAGCGCCTACAAGAACCACATCCTCGAGAAGAAGGCCCCGAAACGCAAGCGCCAGCTGCGCGGCCCGGCCCAGGTGTCGTCGGCCGACGCTCCCGCCGTGAAGCGCCAGTTGGGCTTGTAGGGCCCGAAGCGACCAGTCCGAGTTCAGATCGATTTCAAGGAGTAGAGCACGATGGCCAGAGTCAAGCGCGCGGTAACTGCTCGCAAGCGCCGCAGGGCGGTGGTGAAGCGGGCCAAGGGGTACTACGGCAACAAGAGCCGCACGTTCCGGGGTGCCAACGAGCAGCTGTTGCACAGCGGCCAGTACGCCTATCGGGACCGCCGGGCCCGCAAGGGCGAGTTCCGCCGCCTGTGGATTCAGCGCATCAACGCCGCCTGCCGCCAAAACGGCACCACCTACAGCCGGTTCATCAACGGCCTTAAGCTGGCCGAGGTGGAGGTCGACCGCAAGATCCTGGCCGAGTTGGCCGTCGACGATCCTGCGGCTTTCACTGCACTGGTAGAGGTAGCCAAAGCCGCGGCTGATGCTGCTGCCGACGAGGCCGTTGCCGACGAAGCGCCCGCAGACGAGGCCGCTGCTGACGACGAAGCCGCCGACGACGGGGCGGAGCAAGAAACCGCATCAGTGGGGTAGCGCTGAACCTCAGCTCCAAAAACCCCCGAGTCGCGGAACTTCGCCGACTGGTCCGCAACCGCCGAGAGCGCGCTAACACCGGCAAGTTCGTAATCGACGGCCCGCAGCTACTGGTCGAGGCGGTGGCCGCCGGCTTGGAAATCGTCGAGGTGTTCGTTGAGCCCATAATCGACTTGTGGGCGGATATGGGAGTCTCTGTCGACGCTCCCACCTGGACGGTGGGCGACGGCGTTTTGGCCAATGTCGGCTCGGTGGTCACCCCCCAGGGAGTCATGGCCACCGCCCGCATTCCCGAGACGGTTCCCTTGCCCGATGGCAACTTCATCGTCGAGCTGGCCGGGGTGGCCGATCCTGGCAACGCTGGCACCATAGTGCGCAGCGCGGTGGCCGCCGGCGCGCAAGCGGTGGTATTCAGCCCTGGCTCGGTGGACCCCTGGAACCCCAAGACCGTGCGGGCATCAGCCGGCGCCCTCTTTCGAGTGCCATTGGCTGTTGCCGCCCCTGTCGGGGAGCGCGTCGGCACCGACCCCCATCAGGGCGACCACTGCGACCAAGTCGACCTCACCGGCCCCCTCACCCTGGTGGTAGGCAACGAGGCCCACGGCCTAGATCAAACCGCGGCGGTCGACCGCTGGGTGTCCATACCCATGGCTGAGTCGGTGGAATCCCTCAATGTCGCATCCGCCGCCGCCATCTTGTGCTTCGAAATCGCCCGCCAGCGCCGGTCGGGGCCATCGCCGGATTCTGGAGGTTGATCCGGCTCTTGTGGCTTAGCCGACAATCGGGCCGATGGCTGCCGGTTGGGCTCTGAGGGCTTCGATCTCGGCGACGGCCTCTTCGGAGAGCTCGTTGATACCGATGAACTCTTCGAGGTTGTAGTGGAGGTTGATGATCCGCATTTCTTCGCGGCTCAACACGATGTGGTCGAGGCCGGGCTGGTGCAGGCCTCGTTGGGCTCGCTGGAGGTTGGAGAGGTCTTGGTCGAACACCAGGTTCATGGCGGCTTCCTCGGCGGGGATCGTCGCTTGCATCGGTTGGGTCCGCTCGCTGTTTGGCGGGCGTCGGTCGAGGTGCAGCAAATCCATGAAGGCGTCGTCGGGGGTGTCGCCGGGGCGAGACCGCAGCACGGTGATGCTGTCGCACATCACGATCACCGTGATGTTGGGGAACAGGTTGAACTGGAACAGGTCTAGCATCTGGGACTGGTCGAAGCTGTCCAGATCGAGGCCCTTTTGGGCGGTCTGGGCCCGCACCAGTTCCTCCAAAACGTCTCGCACGTTGCCCCCTTCGGGAACCGGCGGGCACGGACCCGGGTTCTCGGAGTCCTGGCCGTAGCGGGCCCCCTGGGTGACGATGATGGAGTCCCAGATCTCCTGGTCGGTGGCCCCGTTGCGCAGCCGGGGGCTGGGCACACCGTAGGGCTGGTGCAGTGACCCGTGGCGTCCGTAGAGCCGGTTCACCGAGTTGACGTCATCGCAGCTGGGCAGCATCTCCCGGTGGATGCCCTGCACGTGGTAGGTCTCGCTGAATGCTTCGATGAGAGTCTTCCAATTGCACGGCAGCGGCACAGTGAGGTCATAGGCGCAGGCGTACTCGTCCATGCGGGCCCATTCCAGCAAGCCGGGAATTGCTTCCAGGTACTCGTCGAGGGGCTCGGCGTCGAGATCCAAGTTCACGAACACCAGCGGCCCCCAGGTGCCCACCTGCACCGGGAACAGCGGGTAGTCGTCGTTGCGCAGCGCTCCGAAGCCCCGACGCGACGGCACCTCCCGCAGTTTGCCGTCCAGCGTCCAGCTCCATCGGTGGTAGATGCAGCGCAGCTCGGTCAGCCCCGACCCCGAGCCGGTGCACAGCACATTGCCCCGGTGGCGGCACACGTTCTGGAACCCCCGCAGCACCCCGTCGTCGCCCCGCACGATGAGCACCGACAGATTGCCCACCGAGTACTCGAACCAGTCGCCCGGCTGAGGCACATGGTCGACCGTGCCGGCCAGCTGCCAGGCCTTGGGCCACACGTGGGCCATTTCCAACTCGGACCACTCTGGAGAGATGTACCGATGGGTGGGGACCTCCACCGGAGTGCGCCGGGGCGGGACCGCCCCGATGGCCGTACCCACCGGGGCATCGTTGGTGAGTTCAGGGCCGATCTGGATCTTCGCCATATCTTGTGTCTCCACTGTGTAAGAAGAGTTGGGATGGAATCTGACCTTCTCTAGGAGATGGCCTTGGCTAAAGCGTAGGCGGGTTGACCGAGGCGGCTTCAGCAGTCCCGTAGTCTTTATCCCGTATGAATCCAGCGGAAGGGATCGTGTTTGCGTTCGGGGCGGTGATCGCCCTGGGCACCCTGTTGGTCGCCATTCAGACGGTGGTGGTTCCCCGAGCCGAGAAAAGCCTGTTGATCCGCTTCGTGTACGTCGGCATGGGGGTGTTGTTCTCGGTGATCGCCCGGCGCCGCAAGACCTACGAGGCCCGTGATGCGCTGCTGGCCCGCTACGCCCCCACCACCCTCATGTTGCTGCCCATGGTGTGGGCCACCGGGGTCATCTACGGATTCTCGCTGATGTTCTGGGCGCTCGATGTGCGCCCCTACCGGGAGGCTCTGGTGCTGAGCGGCTGGTCGCTCACCACCCTGGGCTACTGGGTGGCCACCGACCTGTTCACCCAGGTTCTGGTGGTGGCCGAGGCGCTCGTCGGCTTGGGCATCGTGGCGCTATTGATCAGCTTCTTGCCCCTGATGCACAGCGCGTTCAGCGCCCGGGAGGCGACGGTGGCCCGCTTGGAGATTCGGGCCGGGAACCCGCCAACGCCAGAAGCCATGATCATCTTGGCCCACGAGACCGGCGGCCTCGAAGACATGGGGGAAACCTGGACCGAGTGGGAGCACTGGTTCATCCACATCGAGGGATCCCACCAGACCTATCCGGCTCTGGCCTTCTTCCGGTCGGTGCGCTCCGACCGGTCGTGGGTGACCGCCGCGGGCTGCATCTTGGACACTGCGGCCATCATGTTGTCGACGGTGGCAGTGCCCCATTCGCCGGCGGCACCGTTCATGATCCGATCGGGTTATGTGGCGCTGCGCAACATCGCCGACTTCCTCCCCATCGACTATGACCCTGCCCCGTCGCAAACATCGCCGATCACCGTGCGCCGCCACGAGTTCAACGAGGCTTACGAGGCCCTCAAGAGTGCCGGGGTCCCCGTGGTGAAGGATCGCGAACAGGCATGGCGGGACTACGCCGGATGGCGCGTGAACTACGACAACTGCCTGGTTGGGCTGGCTTCCATCACTTCGGCGCCGCCGGGCAAGTGGAGCACCGACCGGCCATCTCCCTACCAACGATTGCCGCTCTTCCACCGCCCTCTTCGCCGTCCCTTGCCCCCGCTGCTGCGCGATCTCCGGCGCCGGGGTTTCGGCCCGGGGCGGCGGAAGTGATTTGTTCTTGTCGGGTCGCATCACGATGGCGGCTTGAGCTGGTGCCGGCTTGGTCTTGGATTTCTCGGCCAGTGCTCGTAGCGGTGAGGCTGGCGTCATGAGAACCCGGATCACCGAGCTGTTGGGCATCGACATCCCCGTGGTGCAGGCCCCCATGGGCTATATCGCCCGAGCCCAGCTGGCCTCAGCCGTTTCCAATGCCGGGGCCATGGGCATTGTCGAGACCTCATCGGGCCAGCTCGACGACATAAAGGTGGAGATCGCCAAGATGCGCGACCTCACCGACCGCCCGTGGGGCGTGAACATCGCCCAGCTGCTGGTGCCCGACGCCACTGTTATCGACTTCGTGATCGAACATGAAGTGGGGTTTGTGACCACCTCGGCGGGCGACCCCAACCGGTTCACCGCCATGCTGAAAGACGCCGGGATCACTGTTTTCCACGTGGTGCCCACCTTGCGGGGAGCCCTCAAGGCGGTGGACGCCGGGGTCGACGGCCTCATCGTGGAAGGGGTGGAGGGCGGCGGGTTCAAGAACCCCCACGGGTCGTCCACCATGGTGCTCGCCCCGCTGGTCGTGGCCGAAGTCGACGTGCCGGTGATCGCGGCGGGCGGGATCTGCGACGGCGTGTCCATGGCTGCGGCGCTGGCGCTGGGGGCCGACGGGGTGCAGATGGGCACACGGATGCTGTCGGCCGCCGAGTCGCCGGTGCACGACAACTGGAAGCAGGCGGTGGTGGCGGCCGCCGAGACCGACACTGTTTTGCTGAACCGGTTCGGCCGGCCCGGCATGCGGGCGCTGCGAACTGAACTGACCGCCGAGATGGAGCACCACGACCAGGTGCAGATGCCGGGCCTCGACCGGCTCATGGACCAGTACTTCGGTGGTCAGATGGACGTGGCCGTCCCCTTCGGGGGCCAGGTGATGGGCCGCATCGACGAGGTGCGGCCGGTGGCCGACATCTTGGGGGAGGCCTGGGAAGACTGCCAGTACCGTCTGCGCGACTTGGGCCAGGCCGCGGCGGGCTAGCCGGGGCGGGGTACCGGGAACATGCGGCGCGGTGCCCCTTCTGTCACAGGATTATCACCGGGCCGGGCTATGCAATGAAGAATCAGCGATGAGGCTCTTCGGCTTCGCGGGCGTTCGGCATACGCAGCTCCGACTGCCCCGGGTGTGGCTCCTCGGCCCCGACCCCCGGGGCGTGCGCCAGTCGCTGGGGGCGTTGTGCATACTGGCGGTGACCAGTGTTATTGCCGGAGTGGTACTGGGCCGAAGCCACGAGCGACTGGCCGAGCTGCCCGGCCTGTTGCTTTTGGTGCCGGCGGCCATCGCTTTGCCGGGAAAGATCTTCGGTGCGCTGGGCAGCCGGCTGGGCACCGCCATCCACACCGGCACGTTCCGCCTGTCGCTGCGGTCGTCCAGCGTGGTGGGCCAAAACGTGTGGGCCTCGATGGTGCTGACCCTGGTTATGTCGCTGGTGCTGGCCCTGCTGGCCTCGGCGGTGGCTTCGAATCTCGGAGTGGAGAACGCCATCGGCGTGGCCGACTACATGGTCATCTCGGTGGTGGGAGGCACGCTGGCCTCGGTCTTCGTGATGCTGGTGACGCTGGGCATGGCCACCGCATCGGTTCGCTGGGACCTCGATCCCGACAACGTGACCGCTCCCATGGTGACCGCCGCGGGCGACGTGCTGGCCCTGCCCGCGCTCATCTTGGCGTCCTATCTGGTGCGCCACGACGTGGTGACGCCAGTGGTGGCCGGGGTGGTGGCCGCAGCCACCTTGGGGTCTTTGGCGGCGGCCATGCGGTCCCAGGCCCTGGAGCTGCGGACCATTTTGCGGGAGTCGATGCCCGTGCTGGTCCTGGCCGGGTTCTTGTCGCTCATGGCCGGTGTCACGGTGGAGAACCGGTTCGACGTGTTCTCCGACCGCCCGGTGCTGTTGGTGCTGATACCCGGCTTTTTGGCCACCGCCGGTGCGCTGGGGGGCATCTTGGCCAATCGGCTGTCGAGCAAGCTGCATCTTGGTTTGATCGGCCCCTCGGTTGTGCCCCAGCGGCGGGCCCGCAGCGATATGGGGGTGACCGCGGGGCTGGCCCTGCCGGTGTTCGCCTTCTTGGCCCTGGTCTCTCAGGGGGCGGGATCGCTGGTGGGCCTGGGCGGGCCGGGGTTGGACCGATTGGTGGGGATCGCACTGGTCGGCGGAGTCCTGGCCCTGGTGGTGGTAGTAGCCGTGGCCTACTACGGGACCATCGCCGCGGTTCGATTCGGGGTCGACCCCGATTCGGTGGGCATCCCGACGGTGACCGCGGTGCTCGATTTGGTGGGGGCCCTCACCCTGGTGTTCGCCATCGAGGCCATAGGGGCAGGGTGAGGGGCAGGGTGAATTGCTAATGGCTAGTTTGGAGGGAGTTCACAATGGACGATAAACCCCGCAATCTTCGGGCCATGCTCGCTGAGGCCAAAGACCTTTCCGAGCTTATGGTGGATCTCGCCTATGCCGCCCTGTACTTCGGCGATCCGGACATGGCCACCGAGGTCGATGAGCTCGAGATCAAGATGACCGAGTTGGTGCAGGGCATGCGGGCGGTGTGCATCATGGCCGTGCGCCATCCCCGGGAGGCCGACGGCATGTCGTCGGTGCTCCAGGTGATCAGCGCCATTGAGCGGATCGCCAACGACGCGGTGGACATCTCCCGGATCGTGACCCGCCGTCTAGGAATTCCCGCTGAGCTGGTGGCCGACATGTCTTCGGCAGAAGAAGTGTCGCACCGGCTGGTGGTGAACGAGGGCTCGCACATGGTGCGCCGACCGCTCGGCGATCTTGAGCTGCCGGTGGTGGCCGGGATGCGGGTCATGGCCGTCCGGCGGGACCGCAGCTGGATCACCGACGTGGGGGGCGACCAGATGATTATGCCCGGCGACGTGCTCTTTTTGCGGGGCTCACCGGCAGGGATCATGCGGCTGCACCAACTGGCCGCCGCACCCATGCGGCAGGAGCCGATGGCCCCCGAAGATCCCTGGATCTCCGATCTGGATCGGGCGGTGGACGTGCTGGTGGAGATGAAGGACCTCTCGGAGGCTGCGGTGGGGCTGGCCTACTCCGCGCTAGTGCTCAATGACCGGGGCTTGGCTGCGGAGGTTCGCCAACTGGAGGGCCGGCTGGACGAGATGAACCACCAGCTTGAGCTGTGGGTGCTGCGGGCCGCGGCCGACAACATCGACCCTTCCCCGCTGAGGGGCTTGCTCCATCTCGGCCAGGCCGCCGAGGACATCGGCGATCAGGCCCGCCAGATGATCTCGCTGGTGGAACAGGGCGAGGAGGTCCACCCCATCTTGGAGATCGCCCTCGGCGATTCCGACGAGGTAGTGGTTGATCTGCCGGTGGCGTCGGGCAGCGGAGCCGACGGCACCTCGCTGAAGCAGTTGGCCCTCAACATCGAGCCCGGCTTCACCGTGCTGGCCGTCCGCCGGGCCGGCCGCTACATGTACCGCCCCCGGGGCAGCGCCGTGCTGTACGCCGGCGACGAGATAATCGCCAGCGGCCCCGACGAAGGCCGCGAAGCCCTGGCCGCCCGCTTCGGCTGGAACCTAGTACGAGAAGAAGAAGGCCTAGAAGACGAACTCCAGCCCATGGGCTCGTGATCTGGAACTTTGAGTCCTCGATTGTTGATCGATCTCTGGGCAACTCGAAGCAGGGTTAGAGCCGTAGGGGAGTGTTGGCTTCGAACTGAGGCTTGGGCGGCTCTTGCCAGGGGGGCCGTAAGTGGCGGCGGCCGGTGTCGGGGTGTTTTTCGACGGCCCAGTTCCGGTAATGAACCTTCTGATGGCAGTCATGGCACACCAGCACCAGGTTGTCGGGCTGGGTGGGGCCGCCGTCTTGCCATTCCACTATGTGATGGGACACGCACCATTCGGGGGCTTTGGCGCAGCCGATGCAGCCCTGGTCTCGGGCTTCCAGGGCGACCCGTAAGGCGAAGTTGGGATGCCGGCTGGTGCTGCCCATCCAGATCGGCTCGCTATCGGCCTCACGGAACAGACCGGTCAAGATGTCGGCATCGCAGGCCAGCCGGTGGAATTCGGGGGCCGGTAGGGGAGTGCCGTCGGCCAGCCGGGGATTGCCCAGCTTGTTGTCCACAAGGTCGTAGCTGGCCATCAGCAGCAAGGTGGTGCCCTGGGGCTGCTCGTGGCCGCCATTGGAAACCGTGCGGGTGATCAATCGCTCCAAGGCGTCAGCCCGGCGGTGCCGGTCAGCGGTGTGCTCCCGGCGGTTGTCCTGCCGCCAGTCGTCGTCGGTCGCCTTGTTCAGCGCCACCCGGATGCCGGCCGCAGCCGAGGGGTCAAATAGAGCAAAGAGCTGCCACATGCCGTCGTCTCGTTCGGTGAAGCTGGCCGTGCGCTTCTTCCTCTGGCGCTCCAGGCGCTTGGCCCCGTCGTCGTCGGCCAACTCGTTCTGGTGGTCGCGCACTGTCTTGCGCAACTGTTCCGGCGACTGCGTCTCTGCCGCGGCCAGCATCTTGGCCTCGTCCATCGGCCCGCTCTCGGCAGCCGAACCCAAGATCCGGGCATGCTCCGAGTTGATCCGGCTATCCACCAGGGCGTCCCGAGTCGCTTCCAGCTTCTCAAGCTGATCCGCGCTGCGCATGGTCCGCTGAGCCTGATGCCCCGACTGCCGCAATTCGCCCTTGAGTGAATTCAAAGCATCAAATGAACTGCTGCGCCGAGTCTTCTCAGCCACAACCTCAGCCAAGAACCCCTCCAGCCGGTTCCGCCCCTGCCCAATCAACCGCAGCCGAGCATCCAAGGATGCATCGTCCAACGAGGCCACATCCACCGCCTCAACACACACCCCGCCCCCACCATTTCCGCAGGTCACAGCCCCAAAATCCATGCCACAAGTCTACCGACGCCAGTGACAGTATCTCTCACTACGTCAGCCGAATTGACCGAATCCCGGTGTTTGCAACGAGCAAGAGTTCAACTGAGTCCGAAAACCTCGGCGAGGACCTCCACTGCTCTTGCCGCGCTGAAGCTCGAGTTCGACGCTCTGCCGAGTGAAGAAGACTGAGATAAACTGAAAATATATTAAAGACTTTGATCGGGCTATTTTGGTCTGGGATGCTTACTGATTGAATACGCCGGTACTGGTGCGGTTCGATAGTAAGCAGATAGAGGCCCTCCTGAAAACAGGGAGTGACTGATGGGCATTCATTACGAGACAACGACCCTCCGTGAAATTGTTGACTCGCACACTCGCGGCAAACTCGTATTGCCTAACTTCCAAAGGGAATTTGTATGGTCAGTCGAAGACCAGCGGAAGCTACTGACATCACTTCTAGCGGATATCCCCATTGGGGCTGTACTTCTGCTGCTCGGGAAGTCGTCTGACTTCGCGGCGCGGCGCTTCGGGCGACAGGCAGCGGCTGAGCCGACTGATGAGTGTACTTTCTTGCTTGATGGCCAGCAGAGGCTCTCCTGTGTTCACCACTTCCTGAGCGATCCGCTGGGAGAGGAGCCTGAGTGGGAGCGGATTACCAGGGACACATACTACAACCTGCGGTATCGATGGCTTGTTCGAGTGGTGCCTGGCCAGGCAAAGCCAGACCCCTTCGGATACTTCCACCTCCACTTCCGTGGAATCCGAGAGGAGCCAGAAGCCCTTGGCGACTTTGTCGAGACCCGCAGGGTGAGGTTGGCAGGAAGCAACGGTGACGTTGCTCACCCAGCGTGGCTCGAAGGGGAGCTAGCCGACGAGGCCAGCAACGAAGGGGAGCTTAGGTATCGGATCGCACACCATCTCGCTATTCAAGGCCTCGTCCCTCTGTGGGAGGTGATCTCCAGAGCCGACGATCCAAGTTCGCTTCATGGGATGGCGCTTCAGATCATCGCCCAACGCCGCGCGGAAGAGCTAGCGGCGCGGTCGGGGCCTGCCGATGAAGCAATCCTTGCCGCAGCGCAAGAAGTTCGCCCTGACCTCGTACAGGCCCGCGACGACGTGACATACACAGACCTCGCAGATGTCATCACATCCATGTCCGCCACTTGGGTGAAGGCCATGCGGGACCACTTCGATGAACTTGGCGATCGAGAGGTCCCCCAAGTAATCCTGCCTGGAGAAGAGATTGACCGGGCAATCCCAATCTTCGAGGTGATGAACCAGGGGGGTACGCCACTAACAACATTTGACTTGGTCGTAGCCAAGATGGCGCGCCTGGCAGTGGATCGGGAGACTACCGAGAGAAGCCTTGCTGAGCAGCTGATCCAACATGCCTCAGACTCCACCGTCGAGGTTACCGATGCGCGCTGGAACGGCAACAGCGCCCTACGACCGGAATTGTGGAGGGTCAACGAATACAACTTCGTTGTGGAACGTGACTCGCTATCAAACAACTTCAAGAACGCACTCCTCAATATCCTTTCAGTAAAGGCCCACAGTGCGGGCTCTTCCGTAGCTGACCTCGATACTGATCACATCAAGCGCCCTGCGATCCTGAAGCTCGACGCCGCTCAGATAGAAGATTTATGGAAGGACGCCGCCAATGCTGTCATCAGAGCCTGGGCATTCCTGAGCCTCCGCTGTGGAATCCGCAACAGCGCAGATCTTCGCAACAAGCTCATCCTTCTCCCTATCGCCTTTGCTGTCTCTGATGATGAGATATGGGGCTACTCAAAGGCGCTAGATCAGTTGGAATACTGGTATTGGTGTACCACTTTGGCGGGCACGTATACGGAGCGACAGACCGATAACTGCGTCAACGACATCAAACAGCTCAATGCGTGGCTGATCGAGGGTGAACCGAACCCATTCACAGGTCGAGAAAGCCACGTGCTGGCCGCACCCAAATACAGCGATGACACAACATTGCTTCGTTTGCACGAAGAGGACGAGGTTACGTCCGACGTCGGTGACTACATCGCGCAGTATGTGCTCAGCCGAAACCCGCAGGACTTTCTAGAAGGTGCGAGGCTCGCAGCCTGGGACTTCGAACAGGAACTTGAGCTACACCATGTGATCCCACTTCAGACTGCAACTTCTGTCGGTGAGTCGACGAACAAGCTCCGGTCCCGAGCTGAGCAGCGCCATGTGCTGAACAGCCCGCTCAACAGGACCTTTATCCTCAAACGAAGCAACCGCCTTCTCGGAGCCCGGCCAGTTCACAATTACATGGAACATGTGCCGACATCATCCCCGTTGACACACCTTCTTCCATCTGGCGCTGCCAACTACCAGAAGCAATCGACTGAAGATGATGACCAGTACTACCAACGTGTCCTCCGTATGCGGTATGACCATCTCAAGCAAGCAATCTACGAAGAGCTCGGTCGACTGCTGGGCTAGAGCGACGCAAGCTCAGGGAACGTCAGGGAGCCCGAGACCTTCCAGAGAACCAGCGTGGTTCACCGGTTCTGGGCAGGCCTTGAGTAGGAATCAGCTAGGGCTGCTTTCCTGATGAGGCAGCGTTAGGAGCGTCTTGGCCGACAAAGATCAGAGTTTCGCTGTACCGAGGCTTCTGATATTGCCAACGATCTGCCTGGAAGTGGAGTAGCCACCTCATCAATGTCTGCAGCCTTTCGGCTGCTGGTTCTCTGGTCTCCCCTGACCACCTGCGCACTATCTGCAGCATTTCGCCAAAACGCCGGGGATTTTCGAGCTTGCGCTCTAGCTCACGCACTAGCGGATGCTGCAAGAGCTGCATAGATATGTGCGTATGGAAGAGATCGCTTGTCAGTAGCGGAGGTACTTCAAGTGCGATGAGATCGAAGGTGGCAGCTTGAGCGGCAGACGCCGTCAATCGGTGGTGGTAACCAAAATAGAGAGCCTCAAGGTCAGCAGGGTCGCGTGTTGTCGGCGTCCACAAGATCGCGTTTACTGACATGTCGTCAATTGGGAGCATTGACTCGCTTTGGCCAACCCCTCCTGCTTTGTCGAGATGTGAGCGGAATTCGTCATGGATGGCATCGTCCACCCTGACGCCCGTTTCCACGAGACGCTTCACCAGGGATTCGAGCGCCTCGAAGTAGCTGCCGTGCGCCGGAAGGACGACTTCGTCGTTCGGCGCTGCTGTCCAGCCGAGTGCGGTACTGGTTATGTTTGCTGATCCTGCGATCCCCTCGGTCTCACTCAATACGATCTTCGCGTGAAGTCGAGGTTGTAGAACAAGGTGGTCATTCCGCTCACGAAGGATGTGCCAGATCTCAAGATCGTTAACTCCTGCTATCAGCTCTATGAGACGCCAACGAGTTACAACAGTGGTGCTCACAGTCGGCGACGCTTCCTCGAGAATCCGCAGGAGTGCGTGTGTCTTGATGAACGGAGCGACCAAGAAGAGGCGGGAACTAGCGCGACGCGCCACGCCAAGAATTGCGTCTCCAGGGGAGTCAACAGCTAGCTCTATGCCGGATGGCAAACCGCGTGCCTAGTTATTCTCAAGGAATTTCAGAGCAACAGTTCCCCATGAGTTGCGCGCGTCCTGGAGGCGGCGGCGCTCGTCGGCGTTCTGTGTCTCGTCTTCAAATCTCGCCCAGGCCATGAGCAGCAGCATGATCCCTCGGCGCGCTCGAATGAGTCGTTCGAGAAGCTCTTCCGCGGGCTCACCATCTTCGGGGATCTCATCAAGAACCTCGATCAGGTTCTCATAAGCAGGGTGAAGGGTGTTGACTCTGATGAGAATCTCGCCAGCTTTCGACTTAACTGAGAAGAAGCTCGATCCCTCTCCCTCGTATCTCGTGAAGATGTACTTTGTGTGGGACTCGATCGCGTCTTGGGCGATGTCAAGGGCCTCTTCTTCGCTGAGACCCTCCTCTTCTACGAGCTCCTGGGTGATCGCCTTGATTCGTTCTTCGTCCGGCAGATCCTCTTCCAGATCCGAACTGCCCGCCTTGCCTTCAGCCTTGCGATCTTCCGTTGCGCTGCTAGCTCGCGCCTCAGCGCTATCGCTGTCATAGCGAGTCTTTCGCTTATTTGATCGAGCATTCGCCCTCTGCACCTGGATCGTTGACCGCAGGTAGCGCAGGCGGCGATTGACTGCCTTCACAATCTCGATGAGCGGTGCAGTCGGGTCCTCGTCCTCAGCAAGACGCTGTTCGATCTCATGTTCGGTCTCAGTTTCGCTGTCGAGCAGGTCGTCCAGATGGGCTGCAACAGAGGTGAAATTCCTCGCCGACTGCTTGTTGTTGGTTACACCGAACACCTCATCGAGTGCCGGCGGGAACTGGATCTCGACGCCCCACCACCGTTCGCGAGTGTCTGACTTATCGATCAACGTAAGGTCAAGTTCGAGTTCTCTGGTCGCGCGCACGATAGAGACACCCATGTTCGACTTCGCATGTCGCCCGTAGTCCATACGTCCTGCATCTCGCCCGTCCGGTCGGTTCCGAGCCTCGCTCTTTGCGATGCTGAACCTGAGTCGGACTTCATGAGCCTCGCCATCTACCTCGACCGGGATGGTTTCTTCCCAGAGATCTCCATCTGGCTCGAACATGGCGGTTTCATCGAAAGGAGCCGGAGTCGAACTTGGCACGATGAGATACCCTGGATCGTTGACCTCGGCGAATCGGTCTACTCGAGGTGCTTTGGGGTCTTCGAAGGCTGCGAGGCGCAGTTGAGCTCGGCCGTCGTGGATGAATTGCCGATACATGCGGCCAATGATTGACTCGCTCCGATTGATGATCGTCGTTCCGTTCCGCCACATGCACCTATCTAGGTTGGACCACACGACAAGCGTGCCAGTATCACCGATCGCCTGTCCCGCAGCGAGCCACTCCTTAGGCAGTGGGTCTGCCTCTGGATCGGCAATTCCGGTCTGACGGCCCTCAGCGACATCATCGAGGTCGATGTAGCTATGTAGGGCTTGTGCTGGGCCTTCCTGCCAAGTCCACACGTCTACGCGCTTGCACTGAGAAATCGATGCGGACGGAAGGCCCATGCCGAAACGCCCGATTCCCGAACGGTCGTCGAGACGAGTGCCGTTCCCAAACTGAAGCGCCATCTGGAGTGTCTCGGCGTCCATGCCAGCCCCGTTGTCTAGTACCGCAATCTTCTCTATTGTCCAGCGCTCCCGTTTCGTCTTGAACTCGCGCCGCTCGCGGCAGAGGAGTTCCACCGCTGTAGCACCAGCTTGAAGGGAGTTGTCAATGAGTTCGGCTATGGCGTAGGCGGTGTTCTGGTAGCCGTTGTCGCGCATCGCCATAACAGCGAGCTTGGTTGGTACGAGATCGACTTGATTTGTCATGTCCAGACATCTTCCCAGTTAGTGAACGTGTCTTGAATCTGGCCGAAGCCAGGAAGGTTTGTGTCAACGACAGTGACGATATGCGCTTCATCGTTTCCACCCGCTAGCCGTCCTCGGATGGCTCTCCCAACCATCTGGCTGTAAAGGACCAAGGAACTCGTAGGGCGGGCGATCAGGGCGGCACTTGTGGCTGGCGCGTCAAACCCGGTCGTAAGCACTCCGTAGTTGCAGAGAATTCTCGTGTCTTCATCAGCAGCCTTAAATCGCTGAATGAGGCGGTGGCGCTCAGCAGAATCTGTTGTCCCTGTAATTGCGGAAGCGTCGAGGTCTCGGGACTGTAGGACGGTCGCGAGGAGGTAGGCGTGTTGCACAGTCGCTGCAAAGACGATGATTCGCTTGTGATTCTTGGCGAGCTGTTCTAGTCGATCAATGATGAGAAGGTTGCGCTTCTCATCGGTGGCTAGGCGGTCAAGGAGCGCGGCAGGGATGTCAAGATGGCCGTTCAGTTGTTCGATCTCTTTCAGCGATAGCTCTATGCCAGCATGCTCTAGGGACTCAAAGTGTGGTTGAGCCAGGTACCCCTCATCGATTAAATAGTCCACTGGGTTCTCGTAGCCGTCAACACAGAGGGTGACCTTGTTGCGGGCAAATATCGCCGACAGTTCGGCATCCTTCTCGGGATCGTTCCAAGTGCGGCCGGGAGTAGCGGACAGGCCGAGCAACTGAGTGGCTTCGTGGCGATCGACCAAACGATCAATGACATGACGATAGGTAGGTGCCACAGCCTGGTGGGCTTCGTCTAGAACGACGAGAGTCGCTCGGTCAGCAAGCTTGGCTAGGAATTGGACATCGCTGGTAGAACGCGAGAAGGCCTTCTGGAGGCCCATCACAAGAAAGCCGTCTTGGACATCATCGATGTCGAGTCGCCTACCACCCCAAAATCGGTAAATGCTCGTCGGACGATTGCCAAGGTTCCCCCAAGCCCGTTCAAATTCCTCCGCTGCTTGCTCACACAGTTCTTCGCTGAATGCAAGCCAGATCACTATGGACGGTTCAACGGCCCTGAGAGTGGTGGAGGCAGCGTGCATGGCTGTGCGGGTCTTTCCAGCTCCTGTAGGCATGTGGAGCATCACCCGATGTGAAGGATCACCAGATAGGTACCTGATGAGATCCTTCACAGCTCGCCGCTGGTGAGGGAAGAGTCCGTACTGAGTATCCACCTCGATGCGAAAGGGGGCAGAATCGCCCGTGTCGTTGAGAGGGACTTGAAGGTCGAAGAACTGAAAGAGCGTCTGCTCGTCGCTACTGCCTGGCCGAAAGGCCCGGTTGATAATGCGCCTCCACGGGTCTTCCAATGAACCGCATATCCGCAATGCAAGGGCCTCCGCGTCCTCTTTCGGGAGACTCTCAAGTAGGAGATTGCGCCTCTCCTTGTTCCTCAGCATCACGCTGGGGGGATACAACTCGCTCGCGAGTTGGCTCAGACCCCGCGCACTGGCTGCATCGTCGTCTAGCGTCCTGACAAGTCGGACCGCGCTGCGACCAAGAAGCTCTGCCAAGTCCTCCTCGTCGAGCCTTGCGAAGAGGTTGTCATACTTCGAAGTCATCACCAACAGATACTGATGGGCCAGCTAGAGCGCACACACTGTACAGGCAGCAGAGTCGTCTTCCTCGTCGAACGCGTCGGCTAGGGCATCTATGAGAGGGAGATTGCTGAGGGAGCGAGAGCTATGTGAAAGGGCAGCTTCGTTTCGTTCGAGGATTTCGTCTCGTCGTGCTCTGAGTTGGACCAGCGTTTCACCACCTGACCATGTGTATTGGCGGCCCTTCATGGCCTGGTCGCCGAAGTCAGCGTCACCGGACACTCCGGCGTCCTGGAGGACTTTCTGCTCGATGGCCACGGCACGTTCGAAGAGTTCGGGATGGCGGTCGGCGAGGCCGATCCATTCGGCTTTGCGTTGGTAGAAGCAGAAGTAGCAGCCGGACCTTGTTCGCCACTCGTAATAAGCCGGTAGGCCGATGCCGGCATCGTCGAGGATGCGCATCACGCCGGCGTGGTCGATGTCGTCTTCGACGAACGGGAATTGACTTTCGATGTTAGGTTTGGTCGAGACGTAGCCCTTGCGGTTGGCCTCGTCAGCTCGAATGGCCACATAGGAGATTGCTGGGTCGTCTCCGATCCACTTTTCTAGTGGCTTGATCTTCATGTTCTTGGTGCACCAGCGCATTTGGGGGGAGGGTAGCGCACCTCTGAAGATCTCGAACCAGTGGTCGAATCCCCGCTCGGCGTTCAATCTGGCTATTGGCTTACCTAGGATCACTTCGAGGCGGGCCAGAAATTCGTAGGTCTCGGGTAGCTCGGCGCCGGTGTCGCAGAAGAAGTACTCCATTTGGGGCACGCTGTCCTTTAGGTACACCGCCAGTGCGCTGGAGTCCTTGCCTCCGGAGATACCACAGATGTGTCGGACGTCGTCAACTGCCTGTGTCTGTTCACTCATCCTTGAATCCCTCCAGCACCCGTTCTCCAATCAGCGCCAACAAGGCCTGCTGGGCTTTTTCGCCTGATCCGACCATGAGTTCGACTTTTGCCATGGCTTCGTCCAGCACTTCGGTTAGATCATCCCGCAGGTCTGCCTGGATGTTGACAAATCGGGCGTGTTCTCGTCCGTCGGGTCGGGTTACTGTAACACTCAGCGCGGTGGGTGTAGCAGTGCATTCATCGTGCTGTTGGCGGTCGCATGCTTCTCGGGCGCAATCGATGTCCTTACCCTCGCGTCCAGCGATTGATTCGGCATAGAGAGCAAGCAAGCGTTCGAACGCTGCCATTTGTTGGGGCAATGTCCTCCGGAATCGGCCCGAATCCTCGTCGGTCCACTCGGCGGGGGATTTCTGGGACACGACGGTGGCAATGGTCGCGATCCAGGCCAGGTCGTCATCGGTTCCATCGTTGGCAAGGGCCAAGACGAACGGTCGGATGGTCGAGTCCAACACTTCAGGATCAAGAGAAGCAGCTCGCTCAACGACAGTCTCTCGGCTGGTTCCTCCTCCCGATGCGATCAGCAACTCGGAGGCTTCTGAAAGCAATTGGTTGCTGGTGACCTCAAGAGTCTCCAACGCATTTGAGACTTCTGTTGCCAGATACTTGGCCTTGGAGTAGCTGTCGTCGGTTGTCTTCACGGGGGGCAGATTGAAAGCCTCGGGCAACGACACGAAGAGAAGATCGTCAGGCTCAACTGCCCTCAGTAGCTCTTCGCGCACAGTCAACACGGAGGGAGGCAGGTTGCGAGTGCGCTGAGTGAAGTTGTCAAGCCTCCGGACCCTGGAAACCAGATCGCTCACCACAGAAAGCACGTTGCCTACCAAGAGGTTGGGTGCAGCCCCTTGGGTTTGTTCCTTGTCCTGGATTCCGAGCCGCTCGGCCAGGGCGTTTACCACCTGCTTTCGAGCGCCGCTTGCATTGGCGAAGTGCTTGATCTCGAAGAAAGCAGGATTCTTGACCATGCGCTCTGCCATGTCGGAGGTGAGCTGCGGTCGGAATGTGCCGTGCTCATAAATGGCGATCACGTCTCGATGAGTGAGCAGACCGGCCACGATCATCACCGGAACCACCCCGGCCTTCATCCCTATTGGTGGGGATTGCAAAGAGGCAATGATGTCATTGAGGTTCACTCTCCGGCGCTTGGCCCGATCGAACTCGGATGCCAGCACTGTCCAAGCCGGCAACAACTTCTTGGCTGCCTCTCCTCCACTTGGGGCTTTGAAGGCCATTTGTCCACTGGCCTTTTCGCGAAGGTGCAATCGAGTGTGAGAAAGGGCGGCCTTGTACATGGCCACCTCGGGGCCATTCCCCTCGAAACCCAAGAGAGGCTCTGATCCGTGCTCAATCATCGCCTCGATCAGCATTCGCCGAGCCTTGGCACCCTGAGAGGTGAGGTGAGTGCGATTGATCATCTCGTTTGGAATCGAAGGAGTGCTCGGGTAGGCACGGTCAGAGGCATCGGAAAGCACTGAACTGCCTCTCCCAGCTCGAAGATCTTCTTCAGCATCACCCTCGAGCAGGACCCATCGACATGACCCGCTGGAGAAGGCAATGAAGACCGCCTGTTCAAAGGCGACCTGGGCCACGGCCAGTCGCTCGCTCATCTCGTGGCGAGCTACCCAGTCAGACTCCACTACCGAGTCTTGAAGCACTCTTTGCAGCGAGACCAGTTCCCGAGCGGCGGCTTCAACACTGACCATGTCTTCCACCCTCGGAATGGCAGCAACCGTGGGCTTAGCGCCTCCCACTGGGATGTTGGCCAAAGGAGGTGGCTGATCACCGTCTACAACGAGTAAGACCTGGCCATCGTAGGGAGAAAAAGCATCCAACGGGTCGGCCTTGTCATTGCAGCTCACGAAACGCTGGCAGAAAACACGAAGGCAGTCGTGCTTTGCGCTGTGACGAGCAGCCACTACCGGCTGAGGGTCGCTCATCGATGACATCACTTCGAAGATTCCCCGCCGCTGAACTTGAAGCCGAGCCTCCTCGACAAGACTCCTGATGTCTACGTCTGTTCCTTGCCAGATTCGGTACTCATCGGAGAATGACCTGTAGGTCACGATCC
Organism: marine group bacterium Sva0996 bin134; assembly: GCA_002239105.1. Lineage (GTDB taxonomy): Bacteria > Actinomycetota > Acidimicrobiia > Acidimicrobiales > Bin134 > Poriferisocius. The sequence continues at coordinate 23,365 of MPNQ01000020.1, forward strand.
CGCTCTCGCATAGCTCGTCCAAGATCTCACCGGTACCCGGTTCGATCAACTCCATGACGTGCTCAGATGCTCGAATCGTGCCTGAGGTGGACACAAGATTCAGCATGGCCACAGTCTTGGCGACCCGCAGCTGACGATCCGAGAGTCCGTGTGCGTCACGCAGCCTGGTGGCGATCTCGATCCACCGGCTGCTTGACGCGGCGGTCATAGCTGTTAGCCCTCCGCTTCCGACGAAATAGTCGTAAACGTCGTCTAGGCCCAGCACCGGGGGAGTGCCTCGATTTGGAAGGTCAGTTGTCGCGAGGAATCCGTTCTTGCCAGCCACTTCTTGACCAGTCAGGAACGAGAACAGTGTTCGCTCGTGTTGCCCATACCTCCGGCACAGCTCCGATAGCACCACAGCAGCTACCGGATGCAAAGGCCAGCAGGATGCTGCGACTGCTGGATCGGCGAGGTCGGCTACTCCTAGAGATTGCATTGCTTTGGATTGGGGTCGGGCCCACCTCTGAATGCGGCTGAGCAACTTCTCGTCGTCCACCGTGAATACAGAGCCGATGAGTGCTCGGGTCTGCGCGGGCGACTCCACATAGGCGACGTCTTCAAACCTGCCTTGTACCTTGGCCCACTCCCGCCGCTTGGGTATCTCCACTGCAGACAGGTAGTCGTCGAATGACTGGTGCTGAAGCGTGAGGATGAAGATTGGCAAGCCGTGGCCCTGTCCGGCTTCGGCTAGCTGTTGTAGCAGGTAAGGATCTGTGTCGCTGCTGGTGGTCGCGGCCCTGTCTGCGACGGCTTCGAGGTTCTTGCCAAATTCATCGAACACGAGCAGCAGCGGCCCATCTGCGGCCAAGCACTGTGCGACTTCTAACAGCCCCGCCGGAGATGGGCCGGTGCGGCGGGGGTCGAGGACAGAGGCTTCTGCGTCTTCAAGTGCTTGCCTAAGGACTTTGGCGGCCGGGAAGCTGCGGATTGGTGGAATCTTGCCGTAGCTGCGACAGACCGCAGTCTGTAATGCCCTCAGCACCGTCAGGGTCAGCGGCTCTCGGCAGGCGGTCACCATTCCCCGGTGGAAACCGCGTTGTTCGGTCCGGTGATGCGAGTGGGCATCACCGACTTGGAGACCTGCATCTGACCCTGAGTTGAGCAATGCCAAGGCGGCGTCGCGGGTTTGGCCAGCAGGACCGAACGCAGCGTCGAGTAGGAGAGCGAGCGAAGACTTGCCCGATCCGTACGGGCCGGTAAGTGACCAGGCGCCACCGGCTGGCCCAGAGATAGCAGCGGAAGAAATTCTCTGGACAACATCGAGTGCTCGAGCGGTAACGACATAACCCTCCAAGGGCTCCACCCGGGCCGTATCCCTCTCAAGGTTGGACGAGCGGGCGAAACGTTCGCTCACTCTGACGAATTCTGACAATGCCGTCATCACGAAACTCCAGCGCTCAAAGGGATTGCAGTCATCTGTGCCCGTGCAGTGTCGAAGTCTGCTTTGAAGTAGCGGTCGAGCATGGAAGCGGCCAGTTTCGAGGGTTCGCCGTTCCAAGCCAGTTGCGCGGCACCAGCAGGCGAGGCAAGGGACAAGTCGCCGTCGGCTAGGAACTCCACAGCGGGACGCAATGTCTCGGCCAACTCGGATTCGGTCAGTCTGAAAGCTCGCCCCGGGGCTCCAGCCTCATCAGCCATGCGGCTCAAAAGAACAGTGTTGGCCCCGGGATCGGTGAAAGCGATGTAGTCAAGAACCGAATAGGCAGCTATGGCTGATGGAAGAGTGGGCTTGGTCCCAATCGCGAATCGGTGCCTCCCTGTTGCCTGTGACCGAGTGATCAGGCCCAATTCTCGTAGTGGGCAGTCCAGAATGTCGTCGATGCTGGTGCGAGAAGTGCGTTCGGCCGGCGCAAAAGTGCGCATCAAAGCGGTTACGTCCTTGCGCAATGAGGAAGGGTGAGGACTCTGCCAGCTAGACGCCGCGTCGATTCCACCTGAGCAAGCCAGTTCTAGTTCCTCGACATCGAACTCAACTGCGTGGAATTCGTTGAACGCCACCCACCACACCGGCAGAAGACAACGGGGCGATAGGAGCTTCCAGTGCAGAAGCCAGAGGGTGCCCGGGTCCTCCATATATGGGTCCCAGCCAGTGTCTGTGTCGAACAGCATTCGGCCGAATTCTGTAGGGATCACGCCAGGAGCTCGCTTGTTGGCTGAATTGGGGTCGTCCTCGATCAGCTTGGCCGCTAACCCCCAGAATCGGATGGCTCTGACCATGTTCTTTCCAACGCCTAGCTCGACGGTGGCATCGGGATCGGTGAAGGCCTCCGAATTCTCTGTTGCCGCGTCGAACGCCTTCCGGAACCATCCATAGCGGGGATGGAATGTCTCATGGCGAGCGAAGGTTGGTCGAGCTGCGTCTTCTAACCGCATCAGTCGTCGCTTCCTGTCATGGCGCGGACATAGTCCACTGCCTTGACGGCCTGTCGAATGGCGGCGTCGATCTCGGCTTCGGTGGTGAACCGTCCCAAGCTGAAACGCACCGACTCGAATGCCTCGTCGCGGGAAAGGCCCATGGCCAAGAGCACGTGGGAAGGTTCGATTGCCCCCGAGCTACATGCTGATCCTGTGGATACGGCTACAGGATCCATGTTGAAGACCACCGCCTCGGCATCAGCACCCTCGAAACGCACACTTGCCGTGTTGGGGAGTCGTTGAGTCGGATCTCCGTTTTCGTGAACCCCGGCTAGCTCGGCTCTGAGACCATTCAACAGCCGATCTCTCAATGCGCGTACCCGAGCAGACTCGGCATCACGTTCCTCGGCTACTAACTCCGCGGCCATTCCAAGCCCGCCGATCCCGACAACGTTCAGCGATCCTGACCGCAGACCTCGTTCATGCCCTCCTCCGTGGATGACTGGCCGAAGGCGAGCTAGCGAATGGCGCGTCGCTACTAGCGCTCCCACGCCTCCGGGGCCGCAGATCTTGTGACCACTCATGGACAAGAGGTCGATCCCTACATCACCCAGCGACAATGGCAGTCGTCCCAGCATCTGAGTGGCATCGCAGTGAAACACGGCACCAACGCTGGCTGTCCGTTCCGCTACCTCATCTAGTGGGTTCAACACCCCGGTCTCACTATTGGCAGCCATTACCGATACGGCCAAGACGTCAGGTCCCAACAGCGAATCAAGTTCATCGAGTTCGACGAATCCGCCTTGGGTCACCCCGACCACATCTACCTTGGCCTTTCCTTGCTCATGCAGCCATTGGGCTGGCTCGCGCACTGAGGCATGCTCTACCGCCGAGATCACGATTCTGTTTCGCTCTGCTGGAGCGCCTTCAGCCAATCCGATCAATGCCAGGTTGTTTGCTTCGGTGGCACCTGCACAGAAGACCACCCCTGATGGGGAGGCCTCTACAAGTGCAGCGACGCGTTCGCGGGCATCATCAACGGCCGCTGCTTGGCGCTGTCCGAAACGGTGAACCGATGAGGCGTTGCCAATTCCGGATTGCAATGCAGGAATCATGGTTTCGACCACCCGTGGGTCGAGCGGTGCCGACCCGTTGTAATCGAGGTAAACCTCGTGCACGCCATCTCCTAAGGGGCTGAAGGGGAACTACACCGGTGTTATTGACGGTAGTCCCGCTGGGGCCTCACATAATGGCAAGTGCCTATGACAATTCCTCCAAAGCCAGTCCGCCGAGATGGGTGTCCGGCTATGGCCAGTGATGGATGAGTGGGGCTCTGGGGCAGAGGTGGGGCGTGAGGTCGGAGAAGTCGGGGGTTTCAGTGTCGCGTCGCGGGTCACTGGGGGAAGTAGAGGTGGCGCATCTCGGCGACGTCTACAGGGTCTGGCGGGCCTGCTTCTTCGGTCCATTCTTCCAAGAGAGAGCGGAGTGCTTCTCGCTGGAGGTTCCTCTGGGAAAGGAGGGGGATGGCCTGCCGAACGGCCCCCGCTCGTCAGTCGGGTTCCTCGGCGGTTAGGTGATCAGCCATGGTGCCAATCTAGATGGTGATGGACCGCACCCGGAGGCCAGCAATGGTGGCCATGTCGCGTTGCCGCTCCAAGTTAGGAAGCAGCGGCCGTTCGTCTGCGGTTGGCTTATCACTACTTGTCATGATTGGTGACAAATAGTGCCAGGATGCAGTGAGTTCGCGTTCGGTTCAGATTCTGTAGGCTGAGAATCCCAGATTCTGTAGGTTGGGGTTGGTTAGATCGACAGGCGCTTGCGGCGGTGGGTGGGGTTGTGGTGGCGGGTCAGGGTGGCGAGCATGAGGCCGGCTAGGACGAGGGCGGCGGCGATGATGAAGAGCAGGCGGCTCTCGATGCCGGTGGCGGGGAGCTCTTCGGCGTCCATCTCGTCGGCCGTGCCTTCGTCCATGCCGTTCACGCCTTCATCCGTGCCGTCGTCCTTGTCATCGACCGTCTCGTCGGCCACCTCATCAACGGCAACCGTGATTCGGCCTTCGCCGCCTTCGGGATATTGGGCGGCGCTGATGGTGCCGTTGAGGCCGTCTTTGATGTAGGCGGCCAGCGACTGCTGGTCGGTGAGGCCCAGGTTGGTGCGGGTGCCGTCGCCGAACAGGTACTGGTCGCCGCCGTTGGCCAGGAAGTTGAGGGTGACCAGGGCGATTGAAGGTGCTCCGTCCACCACGGCTCCGTCGCTCACGATGGCGGTGCCGTCGTCGAGTGTTATCGACTGCACCCGGGAGCCCTCGGTGGTGATGGTGTCGTCTTCGCCGATCTCTTGGGGGGTGCCCGCGGGGTCGTACGCCAGAGTCATGCCGGCGATCTGGGCGAAGCGGCCGCTGGAGCTCTCCACCCGGGACACGGCGTTCTCGAAGATCACCTTCATCTGGGCGGGCGACACGTCTTCGATCACGGTCACGAAGTTGCCGAACGGGGAGATGTTGAACGTTTCCAGCTCGCTCACTGGTCCGACCGGGATCACCGAGTCGTTGCGGATCCCGCCGCCGTTTTGGATGGCCACGGCGGGCTCGGGCACGCCGAAGTCGGCGGCCAGCCGCTCAGCGTTCCACAGCAGCGCGTCGGCCAGCAGGTTGCCCTGGTTGGTCTCGTGAGTGCGGATGCCCGGCGAGCGCCGGCCGTCCAGGGGCACCTCGGTGGTGCCCACCGGGGAGGCAGCCAGCTCTTCGAGTGCAGCAGCCACCGGCTCGGTCACCTGGGCCACAACGTCAGGGTGGGGTTCAACTGCATCGGACTCGTCGCCACCGGCTACTCGTCGAAGCCCGCTGGCCTCGTCAATGGCGGTCACGTTGCCGTCGGCGTCGATGCTCAGGATCAACTGGCCCACGTAGGTGTAGTCGCCCGGCGTGGTCACGATAGGCACGCTGGACCCGTCGACCAGGGTGGCGGTGAGCGGGTAGGGGCCGTAGGGGTCGCCGTCGCCGGGCAACAGCGCCGTGCTGTCGTCGGCCAGCAGCGCACCGCTGCCGCCGGCCACGATGGCATCCACGCCGGTGAGCTGGGCGGCCAGGTCGGTCTCGCTGCTCAGGGCCTGCAAGTGGGTGGACAACACGATGATGTCCACACCGTCGCCGGTGAGCCGGTCGATCTCGGTTTGCACGATCTCGGCCACATTCGACATCACCGCCACGTTGCGGGGGCTGGAGATGTAGGTGAGCTCAGGCGTGGTGGCGCCGATGATGCCGATGCGCCGACCCTGCTTCTCCACCACCGTCGACGGGGCGATGCGGCCCTGTTCCACGAGCGCAGCAAGGGCAGGTTCGCCGGAAAAGTCCAGGTTGGCGCTGATGAACGGGGCGGTGGTGGCTTCGGAGATGAAACGGGCCAACAGGTCGGGTCCCAGGTCGAACTCGTGGTTGCCGATGGTCAGGGCGTCATAGCCGATGGAGTTGAGAGCCAGCGCGTCGTAAAACGGGCTGTCGTCATCAAGGCTCACCGAGAGCTCGGGGCCGCTCAGGAAGTTGTCGCCCGAGGAGATGGTGATCACCGCGGCGCCGTTATCGGCAGCCTGGGACCGAAGCTGGTGAACCAGAGAGGCGAAGCGGGCCACGCCGCCGAAGTCGGGCAGATCCGACGAAGCCTGCACCAGCTGCGACTCGCCGTCGTTGTGGTGAAGGATCACCAGTTGCAGATCACCGCTGTCGGAGGCCCCATCGCCCTCATCTTGCGCGTTGGCCGTCACTGCGCCCAACAGAGCGGTCACTAGACCTAACGTGATCAATGCCCACAAGATCCGTCGAATTCTCACCAGCTGGCTCCTTTGACTTGTTGGACTCCCAAGGGACGTTCGCCGGTTGGCACCTAGTCGGGTCGACGCCTGCGACAATCTGCCACGCGGAGATTGCTACATGTCAACGCGGGTACGGACCCCCCGTGAACATCTCAGGACATTCAGGGGCGGATCACTTCGGGGGCCCAGTTGGACTCGAAGCCGATGCCGGACAGCCAGGTCTCCACCAGCTTGTTGTTCTCGGCCCGGAACGCTTGCACCCAATCCCACTGGTTGCCGTCCACCTTCCAGGAGCCGATGGCCACCACGTGGTCATCTTCGGCAATGAGCCGGTAGCGCAGATCGGTGAACTCGGCCTGGCTGCACAGCGCGGCCACCTGTTGCTGGTACTCCTCAGCGGTCACCGACCGGGTGCCCCCCATCTCGTGGCGCACGTATGTCGGTCCGGCCAACTCCGGCACCAGATCCGGGTTCTGCGCCCCCCACATCTCGTCGTACCACCGCCGCAGCACAGCCTTGGTTTCCTCAGCAGTCCCTACATCAGCCATGGCCTGAAGCTACGGCAGCGGGGCGGCAAGTGCCGCGTCGGAGGCAGAAGGCCAGTACCGTCGCAGCGTGAGCGACGTCGCCCCCGCCTCGACAACCGGGATGTTCGCGTCGCTGTCCAACCGGGAATACGCCCTGTTGTGGTGGTCGGGGCTGGTGGCTTTTCTCGCGGTGGGCATGCAGATCTTGGCCCGGGGCTGGCTGGCCATCCAGCTCACCGACAGCAACTCCAGCTTCGCCTTGGTGCTTTTGGCCTTCGGCATCGGCATGGTCACCGTCACCCCGTTCGGTGGGGTGGCCGCCGACCGCTTTCCCCGTCGGGCGCTCATCGTCGGCTCCCATGTCTCGCTGTCCCTCAGCGCTGCTTGGCTCGGGATCATGGTGGTGTTGGGCCTGGAGCAGTTCTGGATGCTGCTGCTGACGGCACTGATCCAGGGGTCGTCGTTCGCGTTCATGGGGCCGGCTCGAATCGCCATGACCGGCGAGGTGGTCGAGCGCGAGCTCTTGTCCAACGCCATCTCGCTCACTCAGTTGACCGTGGCCAGCTCCCAGACGGTGGGGCCGGCTTTGGCCGGGCTGCTGGCCGACACTCCCGGCTTCGGGCTGGCCGGGGTCTACCTGCTGAGCGCGGGCCTCACCGCAGTGGGGACGATCCCAGTGCTGATGCTGCCGAAGTCGCAGCCTAAGCAGCGCGAGGCCAACAGCCCCTTCGAAGAGATCGCCGCGGGGGTGGCCTACGTTGCCCGTCAGCCCTACCTGCGCGTGGTGGTCATCTCCACCGCGCTCATGCTGCTGGTGGCCATGCCGTACATGGCGTTTCTGCCCAAGTTCACCGAGAGCGTGTTCGGCGTGGGAGCTCTGTGGCTGGGCATTCTCCAGGGAGCCAACGCCCTCGGCGGCACCGTCACCGCCCTCCAAGTGGCCCGGATGCGGGACAACTCCCTGCTTTGGCGGCTGCGGGTCTTCAGCCTGGCGACGGTAGCGGTTGGCGTGGGTATCTTGGCCGTCACTCCCAATCACTTGGTGGCGCTGCCGGTGCTCTTCTTCTTGGGGGGCGCGGCCACCACATTCCAGACCGCCAACATGTCGATGTCGCTGATCTTGGCCGAGCCGGTGTACCACGGCCGGGTGCAGAGCCTGGTCATGATCGCGTTCAGCGCCCAGAGCCTGGTGGCGTTCCCGCTCGGTGCCCTGGCCGATCAGATCGGGCTTCGGGAGATGCACGGGTACATGGCCGCAGCCACCGTGCTTGTAGTGGTGTGGTCGGTGATCGCCGGCCGCAGCGCCCGCCGCCAGACTGAGGCGGCCCGAGTCCAGGCTCAGGCGGCTAGTAGCTAGGCCCGGGCGCTGACCAGCCAGGCGGCGGCACCCATAGTGATTCCGTCGGCGGTGCGGCGACGTTCGACCATGGCGCCGAGGGCGGCTTTCACCCGGTCGATCACGTGTACTTCGGCGTTGTCGGGAATGGCCGTGCCGGGCAGAAGGTCCATGTAGTAGCGGACCAACTCGTCGGTGGTGCCTCCCCCGATGTTCACCGGCAGATCGTGGGGAGTGATGTCGATGTCCAGCAGCCCGGCCTCGGTGAGGATCGAGCTGATCCGGTCGGCGGAGGCCAGAGAAAACGGGCCGGGGGCGTCGGGATCCATAGGTGCGGGCGGGCCCAGGACTTCGGCCACTGCCTGCCCCGGTTCGGTGACCCAGGAGTTTTCGCTGGGGGGGCGCCAGCAGACGAAGGTCAGCCGCCCACCGGGCCGCAGCGCCCGCCGGAGGTTGGTGAAGCCGGCCACCGGCTCGGCGAAGAACATGATCCCCATCCGGGAGAAGGCAGCGTCGTAGTGGCGAGGCTCGAACTGGTGGGCCCCCGCATCGGCCACCACAAAGGAGGTGTTGTCCAAACCGGCGTCGGCGGCCCGGTGGCGGGCCTCATCGAGCATGGGGGCCGACACATCCACCCCGGTCACATGACCGCTGGCGCCCACCAAGCGGGCCAGCTCCAGGCTGGTGGTGCCGGTTCCGCAGCCGATATCCAGCACGTGCTCGCCGGGATCAGGATGAAGCCGGGCTATGGCCGCCTCGCCCAGGGGGGCCAGCATGGCGTCCAGCCTCTCCCGGTACTCGACCCACACCGGTCCCCGGTCGTTCCAATAGCTGCGGAGTGCTTCGGCGACGTCGGCCATCGCTCAAGTCTGCCAGAAGCATGTGGCCTGCAGGCGCTCGATTCAGCTACACCTGCCACACCTTTGGTTAGTCGGGCTACAGTCCTCGGCGGTGAAACCTGCTCCTTTTGAATACCACGCTCCCGAGACGGTGGCCGACGTGGTTGGGCTGTTGGCCGAGCACGGAGATGACGCCAAGCCCCTGGCCGGCGGCCAGAGTCTGGTGCCCCTGCTGGCCATGCGCCTCACCCGCTTCGAGCACATCGTGGACTTGAACAGAGTGGATGAGCTGTTCGGCGTGTCGGCCGACAACGGCGGCGTCCGCACCGGCGCCATGACCCGCCAGGCCGCGGTCGAAACCGACGCCGCGGTGGCCGATCGGGTGCCGCTGCTGCACCTGGCCACCCCCCACATCGGCCACTTCCAGATCCGCAACCGGGGCACCATCGGCGGCTCCATCGCCCACGCCGACCCGGCATCGGAATACCCCGCGGTGATGCTGGCCCTCGACGGGGTGGCCGAGATCGCGTCGACATCGGGCACCCGGGAGGTGCCGGCCGCCGAGTTCTTCGAGTCCACGTTCATGACCGCGGTGGCCCCCGATGAACTGCTGGTCGCCCTGCGCTTTTCGGCCTGGGACCAGCCGGCCGGGTTCGCCTTCGACGAGATCGCCCGGCGCAGCGGTGATTTCGCCCTGGCCGGCGCCGCGGTGGGCATCGGCACCGACGCCGATGGGCGCATCAATCGCGCCGCGGTGGGCATGTTGGGCGTCGGGCCCATCCCGCTGCGGGCCTCGTCGGTGGAAGCGGCACTGCTCGGGCTGGCCGCGTCCGAGGCCGACCCCGCCGAGATCGGGCGCCTAGCGGCCGACGACATGGACCCCATCGGCGATGTCCACGCCAGCGTCGATTACCGCCTCCAGGCCGGGTCCACCCTGGTGGGACGGGTGCTGGCCGAAGCGCTGGCACAGGTGAGCACGGAGGCCGGCAATGGCTGATCAGATCCCCCTCTCGATGACGGTCAACGGCCGCACCCGCCGAGGGCTGGGCGAGCCCCGGCTCACGCTGGCCGACTTCTTGCGGGAACAGGCCCTGTGCACCGGCGTGCATTTGGGCTGCGAGCACGGCGTGTGCGGCTCGTGCACCGTGATGATGGACGGCCAGGCGGTGCGCTCCTGTTTGCTGTTCGCAGTGCAGGCCGACGGCGCCGATATCACCACGGTTGAGGGACTCGCCCCCGACGAGGAGACGCTCCACCCGGTGCAGGAGGCGTTCCGAGACTGCCACGGCCTCCAGTGCGGTTTTTGCACTCCCGGCTTCGTGATATCGGTGGCGGCATTCCTTGAGGCCAATCCCGACCCCTCCGACGAGGAGATTCGCCACGGCATCTCCGGCAACCTGTGCCGCTGTACCGGGTACCAGGGCATCGTGGCCGCCACCCGCCAAGCCGCCGCGGTCATGAAGGGAAATGAGCAATCATGATTCACCTGACGGCCCTGGGCGTCAGCTCCGCCCGCCTGAGGGGAGAGCACTTATGAGCCAATCAGCCGCGGCCGCCCGCTACGTCGGCCAGTCTGTCAAGCGGTTGGAAGATCCCCGCCTGGTCACCGGCCACGGCCGGTATGTGGATGACATCGTGCTGCCCGGCATGCTCCACGCCGCCTTTGGGCGCAGCGATTTGGCCCGGGCCACCATCACCCGCCTCGACACCGTCGAGGCCGAAGCCCTCGACGGTGTCTACGCCGTGTACACCGGCGCCGATCTGAACTCCTACAACGATTCGCTGCGGGCATCGCTGCATTCGCCCGAGTCGCCCGCACCCCCGGCCAACATGCTGGCCGAAGGCGACGTGCGCTTCGTGGGCGACCCCTATGTGATGGTGGTGGCCGAGAGCCGCTACATCGCCGAGGACGCCCTCGATTTGGTCGAAGTCGAATTCGAGCCGCTGGAGGCAGTGGTGGACTACGAGATCGCGGCGGAATCCGAACACCATGTCCACCCCGAGCTCGGCGGCAACCTGGCCCACGACCTGCCCGTGCCTAACCCGGCCACCGACGAGGCCTTCGAAAACGCCGCCCACACCATCACCGAGACCTGGCACCAGCACCGCCAGACCAACGTGCCCATGGAAACCCGGGGCATCGTGGCCTCCTGGCAGCCCCACGCCGGGGTCATGGAGGTGTGGGCCTCCACGCAGAGCCCCCACGAGTTGCAGTTGGTCGGGGCCCGGGTGCTGGGCATCGGCGAGCACAAGATGGTGGTCCACTTCGGCGACGTGGGCGGCGGCTTCGGCCAGAAGATGTTCTTGGGCCGCGAAGACATGGCGGTTCTGGTGGTGGCCAAGCTCCTGGGCAGCCCGGTGAAGTGGATCGAAGACCGGCGGGAGAACCTGCTGGCCTCCAACCATGCCCGCATCGAGCAGATGACCGTGAAAATGGCGGTGGGGGAGGACGGCAGCTTCTTGGCCGCCGACTTGGACCAGCTCGAAGACGATGGCGCCTACCCGCTGGGCGGCCCGGCCACGCCGGGAGCCATGGCCACCATGCTGTACCCCGGTCCCTACCGGATGGGGCCGGTGAGCTGGCGGGCCCGCACCGTGTACACCAACACCTGCGGCCGGGGGGCCTACCGGGGCCCTTGGCAGATGGAGAGCGTGGCCCGCGAGCAGATGATCGACCGGGTGGCCCGAGAGATCGGTATGGATCCCCTCGAGCTGCGCCGCCGCAACGTGCTGAGGCCCGAAGACCTGCCCTACCAGGTGTCCACCGGGCTGCACTTCGAGACCACCATCTCGCCTGAGCAGACCCTGGAACAGGCCGCCGAGATGATCGGCTACGACGACTTCCGAGCCGAACAGGCCGCGGCCCGAGAGCAGGGCCGCTACCTGGGCCTGGGCATGGCTCTCTACATAGAGCCCACGTCGATGGGCATGGGGCCGCTGGGAACAGAGTCGGCCATGCTCCGGGTGGAGGTCGACGGCCACGTCAACGTGTTCATGGGCACCGGCTCGCACGGCCAGAGCCTGGAGACCACCATCGCGCAGCTGGTGGCCGACGAACTCGGGGTGCGCCCCGAAGATGTCACCCTGCATCAGGGCCACGGCTCCGGCTACGGGTTCGGAACCGGCGGCAGCCGCTCGGCGGTCATCGCCGGCAGCGCGGCCCGGGCGGCGGCATCGGGCGTGCGGGACAAGGTGGTGGCCATCGCCGCCCACCTCATGGAGGCCTCCGCCGACGACCTGGAGGTGGCCGACGGGGTGATCTCGGTGAAGGGCACACCGGCGGCCTCGATGACCATGGCCCAAGTGGCGGCCACCGCCTACCAGAACTCCGACGCACTGCCGCCGGGGACCGAGGCCGGCCTAGAGCACACCGCCCGCTACAAGGCCCCGCCCTCCACCCACTCCAACGCCTGTCACATCTGCACCTGCGAGCTCGACCCGGGCACCGGCAAGGTCACGCTGCTGCGCTACGTGGTGAGTGAGGACTGCGGCGTGCTCATCAACCCCATGGTGGTGGACGGCCAGATCGCCGGGGGAGTGGTGCAGGGCATCGGCGGCGTGCTCTATGAGCACGCGGTGTACGACGAGAGCGGCAATCCGCTGGCGTCCACCTTCCTCGACTACTTGTTGCCCACCGCGGCCGAGGTGCCCGATTTGGAGTGCGGCCATGTGGTGGTGCCCTCCGACACTCCCGGCGGACACAAGGGAACCGGGGAGGGCGGTGCCATCGGGGCGCCCCCGGCCATCTTCAATGCGGTGGCCGATGCCCTGGCCCCCTTCGGGGTATACCCCAACCGCCAGCCGCTCGACCCCAACGCTGTGCTCAGCCTGATCGCCTCGTCCCCCAACTCATAGGAGTGACAAACAAATGAGGTTTGCCCTGTTCTACGAGATCCCCGTGCCTCGCCCCTGGGACGAGGACAGCGAACGCCGGGCCTACCAGGAAGTGCTGGAGCAGGCCGTACTCGCCGATAAGTTGGGCTTCGACAGCGTGTGGACGGTGGAGCACCACTTCTTGGAGGAGTACTCGCACTGCTCCAACCCCGAGGTGCTCTATGGGGCCATCGCAGCCCGCACCGAGAACATCCGCATCGGCTACGGAGTGCGCCTCGCCCCCCAGCCCTACAACCACCCGGTGCGCTCAGCCGAATCGGCCGCCACCCTGGATCTGATCAGCGGCGGTCGGGTGGAGTTCGGAACTGGCCGGTCTAACAGCCGGGCCGAGCTAGAGGGCTTTGGCATCGACCCCAACGAGACTCGGTCCATGTGGATCGAGGCCGTGAACCACATCGCCGGCTGTTGGATGAACGACGAATACAGCTTCGAGGGCGAGTATTGGTCGATGCCTCGCCGCCGGGTGATCCCCAAGCCGCTCCAAAAGCCGTGCCCACCCATGTGGGCGGCGGCAGGCAGCGATGAGACCCATCACATCGTGGGGTCGATGGGACTAGGGCTCTTGTCGTTCAGCGTGTTCGTGCCCATGCCCGACCTGAAGAACAAGATCGACATCTACCGCAGTGCCATCGCCGACTGCGCCGATCCGGTGGGCGGTCGCATGAACAACCGAGTGGCCAGCTTCACCATGGTCCACTGCGCGCCTACCACCGAGGAGGCCTATGAGGTGGGGCGGCAGTCGTTCGAGTGGTACCCCATCGCCGGTTTGCAGCTCTCCGCGTCGATGCCCGCCTGGCAGGCCGACCGCAACCTTGAGTTCAACGACTTCCAATACCTCAGCGGCATTACCGAGATGCTCGACAGCGGCATAGCCGAGCAGGCCATGAACCTGGAGGGGCTGGTGGAGATGGGCACCGCGCTCATCGGCGACCCCGACCAGGTGATCCGCCTGGCCAAGGGCTACGAGGAGATCGGCACCGACCTGCTTTTCTGCGCCGTGCAGCCCTACAACATCCCCCACGACAAGGTGATGGAATCCATAGAGCTGCTCGGCCGCCACGTATTGCCGGCGTTCGACCATTAGCTCGTCGCCACCGGCATCGGAGCCGGGGACACCCGGCGCCGCATCGCCTTCTACCCGGTGGGGTGTGGGGATGTGGGCGGCGGCCACCGGCATCTTCTTGTTCAGTTGGGGGCCGATCCTGGTCCGCGACAACGAGTTCGGCGCGCTGCCGTTCGCGTTTTGGCGGTTGTTCGGGGCCGCGGCGTGGGCGGTGGCTGCGCTGTACCTGCGGGGAGGCCGGCTCGACCGTCGGGTGCTGCGCCACTCCCTGGCCGGCGGGGTGGTGTTCACCGTCAATGCGGCCACGTTCTTCACCGCCATCAAGACCACCACGGTGGCCAACACCATGATCATCGGATCTACCGCTCCCATATTCTTGCTGTGGGCCGCCAGCCGAATCTTCAAAGAGCAGATCAGCTACCGGGTGATCGTGGCCACACCGGTCGCCATCGCGGGCATGGTGTTGGTGCTGTTGGGCCGGTCGGAGGATTCTGGGGGTGGATCGCTGACCGGCGATGTGCTGGCGGTGGTGGCCGTTATCGCCTTCGCCGGCTACCTGGTGGCTTCCAGGGTGGCCCGCACCCATTTGAGCGCCCTGGAGTACCAGGCCGGCTGGTCCACCATCGCCACAGTGCTGATGCTGCCGATCGCGCTCTTATCATTCGACCCCCTGGTCATCGCCGACGGCTGGAGCTGGGGGGTGGCCGGCACCATGGCGGTGACTGCCGGTTTGGCCCACCTGCTGGTCAACTACAGCCACCGGTACGTGTCGCTGCGGGCCATCACCCTTTTGAACATGGTCGCTCCGGCGTTGGCAGTGCTGTGGGCCTGGTTCTTGTTCGACGAGCAGCTCGGCGGATTGCAGTGGCTGGGCGTCCCCCTGGTGGTGCTTTCGGTGCTGGCCGTCATAGTGGATGAGTGATGGGGACGGATTTCGGCTGTGGCCAGCGATTTGGATGAGTGAGCCCGTCAGCTAGGGGAGTAGAATCGCCAGTCGATCCGGGGTAGCTCAACCGGCAGAGCAAGCGGCTGTTAACCGCTAGGTTGTGAGTTCGAGTCTCACCCCCGGAGCCAATCCAGTGCCATCTCCGCAGGTTCTGCACTTAGGATGTCAGCGGGCCCGTAGCTCAGTGGTCAGAGCAGGCGACTCATAATCGCTCGGTCGCGGGTTCGATCCCCGCCGGGCCCACCACCTTGTCAAATGCTACGAGCACCGTTGCTAAGGGTGATTTAGGTGAATTCCGATTACCCCAAACTCAAGCCCGATAAATTCTAGGCAATTATGGGCCAGGCTCATTCGCACTGACATGTCCCCCCCCCTCTTGCCGCCGTTGGAAAAGGGTCAACTATTACGCACCGCTGGTGAGTCCGACATGTCCCGTGACCGTGGTCTTCCATGATGAAGTCCCGGGCAGTGGTTTGGTCTCTGGGTGTTGCGGCCCTGCTCTTGGCGGGGGTGGGGCTGGTGGCCGTGCAGCCTGGACATTCTCCCGGCGTGTGGCTTCAAACCCTGCCGGAGTCTGACGCGGAGCGCACGTTCGTTTCCATCGAGGCCGGCCGGTCGGTCACCTGTGGTGTAACCGCGACCAACGTCATCCGCTGCTGGGGCAACGCCGGATCCAACCCTCTTCGGGCCGAGGGCTACACCGACGTAGCTGCCACCGTTAGTGCTGCCTGCGGCCTTCGCACCGACGGGGCAGTGGATTGCTGGGCCGCATCCAGCGGGAGTCTGCCCAGGCCGCCGGCCGAGGTCACCTTCAAGGCCATTGACGGCGAGCAGTCACAATTCTGCGGCATCCAAGACGGCCAGAACGGGCAGACCGAGGGTTTGGTGAAGTGTTGGACCCGTGGCAATCGCACAAACACCTCGGTACCAGCAGAACTGGCCTCCGTGACCTTCTCCTCCGTCTCCGCTTACGGGGATACGGCCTGTGGCCTGGTGGAAGGCGGCGATGACGACGGCAAAGTCAAGTGCTGGGACAGTGGCGTGCAAAGCGATGTCTTCCGGGAGCGATTCGAGATGCCGGAGGACATCAAAGACACCCCCATGAGCAGTCTTTCCGTGGGACGCTGGGCTGCTTGTGCCTTGGTCCGAGGCGGTGATGACGCCGGCAAGGTCAGGTGCTGGGGCATCGACTGGAACACGGGGAATGTTGCGGACGCCCCGGTCGACCAGACCTTCATCTCCGTGAAACTGGCCCTATCCCACGCCTGCGGACTGAAGAGCGACAAGACCGTTACCTGCTGGGGAAGCGGCATTGACTACCAGGATGCACAGGTGAATTACGGGCAGGTCGCGCCGCCGGGCAACTTGTCCAGCGCCACCTTCTCCGCAATCGCCCTCAGCCACCGGCACACCTGCGGCCTCTTAGACGGGCAGAACGGCCAGGTCGAGGGTGCGGTGAAGTGCTGGGGTGCGGAGAACTTTGAAGTGAACTATCCCGATGGCGGGGATCTCTACGACAACGGCATGACCCGGCCCTTCGAAGAGCGGCCCCTCCTGCCCAAGCTGTCCAGCCGCGCCGGGGCCATGTCAGTCGCTCTCTTTAGCAGTTGCGCCCTGACCGAAGCCGGTGGCCTCGCCTGTTGGGGGGTAGCGCCACCGCCCATCGAGACCGGCATTGCGCAGGTCTCCGGCAAGTCCGCTACGTGCGCCCTCAAGACCGACGGGACACTCCGGTGCTGGGGGCAGAGCTCGTCTTCGGCGCGAGGGCTGACCTTCCGTTCTATCTCCGTAGGTTGGAGCCACGGCTGCGGCATCTTGGACGGGCAGAACGGCCAGGCCGCGGGCACCGTCAAGTGCTGGGGGAGCAACTCCTACAACCGGGCCACGGTGCCAGGTGATCTGGCCTCGGCAACTTTCGGGTCCGTCGCCGCCGGATTCGCACACACCTGCGGCATCTTGGACGGGCAGAACGGCCAGGCCGCCGGCACGGTCAAGTGCTGGGGGGATCTGCCCGGCAATCTGAATGTGGGCCAAGCGGTGGCGCCGGACGGCACTTTTGTCAGAATCGACGCCGGGTACTATCACAATTGCGGCATCTTGGACGGCCAGAATGCTCAAGCAGAGGGATCGGTGTACTGCTGGGGTTGGAATCGCTATGGGCAATCTACCGTGACGGCCGAGCTGGCCGACGATGCCTTCGCCGATGTGTCTGCCGCCGTTTTCCACTCCTGCGGCGCGACCGTGGCCGGCCGGGTCGCCTGCTGGGGCGCGTCGAACCTCGGTCAGTCCACGGTGCCGGAGGAATACAAGCACGCCAGTTTCGCCGCCGTGGCTGCTGCTCAGTATCACTCCTGCGGCGTCACCATCGAGGGCTATGCCGCCTGCTGGGGGGCGGACGCCGACACCTCTGCCGCAGGCATTCAGATAGCCACCAGCGCCGGGTTGATTGCCAACGCCGGTCAGGCCGACCCGCGGCCCCCAGCGCCGGGCGTCGACGCGGTGGCGCCCAAGGTGATGCTGGTTCTTTCGGAAAGCCCCATTTCCGAGAACCAGGGAAGCAGCACACTGCACGCCGAACTAGACCGACCTGCCTACGTGCTGACGGCGATAACGGTGATGGTGGATCCACCGGCGTCGTCCGGCATCTTTGGCATGCCCGATGTGCCGCTGGTCATCCCACCAGGCAGGACTACAAGCAGGAACGCGGTGGCAATAATCGCCAATGACAACGACGTAGACGAACCCGACCGCGTGCTGCGGATTTCGGGTTTGGCGTCCGATGAACTCTACGGCGAGCGGGCGACCAACAGCCTGACGCTAATCATCACCGACGACGACGGCTCCTCAACGGTGCCGCCGCGGGTGCCGGTGCCGCCGACGCCCGTGCCGACGCCGGTGGCCACGCCCGTGCGGGTGCCGGTGCCGCCGACGCCCGTGCCGACGCCGGTGGCCACGCCCGTGCCGACGCCGGTGGCCACGCCCGTGCCGACGCCGGTGGCCACGCCCGTGCCGACGCCGGTGCCGACGCCGGTGGCCACGCCCGTGCCGACGCCGGTGGCCACGCCCGTGCCGACGCCGGTGCCGACGCCGGTGGCCACGCCCGTGCCGACGCCGGTGCCGACGCCGGTGGCCACGCCCGTGCCGACGCCGGTGCCGACGCCGGTGGCCACGCCCGTGCCGACGCTGCCGCCAACGCTCTAAACAGGAACCGTCGAACCAGCTTCCGACTGGGATGGTGAGGATTCGCCCGAGTCTTCTGAGGTCTCCTGCCAGCGGCGGGTGAGCCAGCCGAGGCGGTGGGCCACGTACAGGCCGATCATGGCCAGCGCCGCTCCCACGAAGCCGTCGATCACCCAGTGGTTGCCGGTGAGCACCACCGCCATTGCCATCAGCAGTGGAGAGGCCACCGCGAACACCCGCACCGGGATCGACTTGGTGCTGCGGAACAGCACCACCCCGGCCAGCACGTTCCATCCCACGTGGAAGCTGGGCAATGCGGCGTACTTGTTCACCACCGATGGGGGCTGGAGGTATTTGTAGGAGGTGGACAGCTCGGCCACCGTGTCGGTGAATCCGTCGAAGAACCGGGGCGGGGCCACCGGGAAGAACGCGAAGAACACCAGTCCCAGCGCACCGGAGACGATCATGGCGTTGCGCATGAGCGTGTAGCGGTGCCGGTTGTAGCGGTAGAGCAGAACCAAAGCGCCCAGCACTACCGGCCAGTGCAGCCAGATGTACACCCAGTTGGCCGCTGTGACCATCCAGTGGTAGTCGAGCACCGCCGACTGCGACCACGCCTCCAAGTCCAAGCCCAGAGTGGACTCGAAGGTCAGCAGGTCGTAGGCGTTTTTGAACGCGGCAACCTCAGCCCCTTTGGTGATCATGCGCACGCCGAAGTAGATCAGCGCGGCCACCGTCACTATGAGCACTTGACCAGGGAAATTGCGCCAACTCCGAGCGCTGCCGGCAATTTCCGGCGCAACGATGATCTTGAGCCGACGAACCATGGGTTACCTATGTTACCGAATCATTACCGGCTCTTCGCAAGGAGTTCGCCTTGTGGCTGCCGGCGATCAGGCAGTTCTCAGATGTCGCCCAGCCAGGCGGGGGCCCGGTCCAGCAGGAACTCGCTTATCTGGGCCACCTTGGGCAATATGCCGCCCAGGCACTCTTGGCCGGTGAACATACCGGTGATCGACACCTCCACCCGGGCGGTAATGGAGACGCTCCGCTCCGGGGCGTCGGTGACCGCGGCGTAGGCGTCGATGGCCGATACGTCGAGGGGCAGTTCCATGCCGCCGATGCCGGCCAGGTCGGTGGCCAACAGCAGCAGGTCGGGGCCGTCGGGCAGTGGCGGCAGGCTCCACGACACCACCATGGGCAGCTTGAAGTCCTCGGTGGGCTCCACCCCCTCGGGCAGTTCCATCAAGTGGTCTTCGAAGCCCAGCATCACCCGGGGATCGACCTCCAGCGTGATGTGCACATCCAGCGGCCCGCCGCAGGCAACCGCGGGGTGAAGGTCCACTTCCCATGCCTGGCGCATGGAGTAGGTCTCCACGAAATGTCGATCATCGTGGACGTGGAAACCGTGGTCAGCGGCATGGTCTTTGAGATCGGCGATGAAGGTGGCGATATCGACGACAGCCAAGAACTCCACATTGCCACGCAATTAACCGTCCTGGCTACCCGTTAGCGGTTAGCTTCACCCCGGTGGACAGCGACCGGATTCTGGCAGTGTTCGACCGGGCCGCGGCCCGGGTGGCCGAGGTGGTGGCCCGAATGGGCGGATGGCATCTCACCGGCGCGCGAGAAGGCCAGTACAGCTTCGACGTGGCCGCTGATGAAGCAGCCTGCGAGGTGCTCTTGGAGGCCGGCTTCGGGGTGTACAGCGAGGAGTCGGGATCGCACAACCCCGATCGGGAGCTCATAGCGGTGCTCGACCCGGTGGACGGCTCCACCAATGCGGCCCGCGGCCTGCCGTGGTTCTCCACCAGCTTCTGTGCAGTGGACTCCGGTGGGATGGCGGCCGCTTTGGTGCTCAACCTGGTCAACGGCAAGTCCTACCGAGCCGCAAGGGGCCATGGAGCCACCGTCGACGGCCGCCCGCTGGTCCCACCGACTGGAGAAGGTGCCCGTCGGGGTTCTGGGCCATCGGGGCAGGAGTCTTTGGGGGAGGCCACGGTGGGGCTGACCTACATTCCCCCCCGACATCTGGGCTGGAGGCAGTATCGGGTGCTGGGATCTATCGCCCTGGACATGTGCGCGGTGGCCGAGGGGGTTCTCGACGCCTACATCGACTGCACCAATGAGGGCCATTCCACCTGGGACTACCTGGGCGCTGCGTTGGTGTGCGCCGAGGCCGGGGTGGCCATGGGCGAGGCCTGGGGGCGGGGGCTTTTGCCCGACGACCTGGCCGAGCGGCGCTACCCGGTGGTGGCCGCCACCCCGCCGCTGTTGGACGAGGTCTTGGCTCAGCGCCGTACTTTCGGCGCCGACGACCGCGCCGCTATCGGTGCGGGAGAAGCCTCGGCCCACGACTAATCTGGCCCCCTCACCGGGCGCGTAGCTCAGATGGCAAGAGCGCTTCCCTTACAAGGAAGAGGCCGGGGGTTCAAGTCCCTCCGCGCCCACCCCAGGCCATGAGTATGGATTCTCCCTGTAGATGGCGAGCAAGCAGCGCGATGGGTAACAATGGCTCCCGTCATATCGCCGGTCGCTTTATGAGGAGCGCGCCGGTCCTTTGAAGGGGGAAACGTGAAGCACTTCCGTTGGCTCATTTGTCTGTTGGCCGTGTTCGCTCTTGTCGCCGCGTCGTGCGGCGGCAACGACGATGACGATTCGGGTGCAGCTGCACCAACTGCCGCTCCCACCGAAGCGCCAGATGACATGGGTGATGATTCCATGGACGACGACATGGGTGATGATTCCATGGACGACGACATGGGCGATGATTCCATGGACGACGACATGGGCGATGATTCCATGGACGACGACATGGGTGATGATTCCATGGACGACGACATGGGCGATGATTCCATGGACGACGACATGGGCGATGATTCCATGGACGACGACATGGACGAGACCGATGCCGAGCCGGTGGCAACCGAAGTACCCGAGGTTGATCCGTGCGAGGCCGTGGACCTCGAGGCCACAGATATCGGGATCACATCCGACACCATCACCGTGCTGGTCATGGCCGATGTCGGCTCCCCGTTGGCGCCCGGCCTGTTCCAGGGCTCCATCGATGGTGTCAAGGCCTGGGCCAACCATGTGAACGCCGAAGGCGGCTTGGCTTGCCGCCAAGTCGAGGTGATCGAGCACGACTCGGCCATCAACCCCACCGAGACCACCAACGGTTTCCTGGTGGCCTGCGAAGACGCGTTTGCCCTGGTCGGCACGACGGCGCTGTTCGCTCTCGACACCACCGATTTGCAGTCCTGCCCCGATGCCCAGGGCAACAACATCGGAGTGCCCGACTTCGCCTACATCACCACTGAACCCCCTCACCAGTGCTCGGTCGTGACGTTTGCCACCAGCAGGCCCAACAGCGAGTGCCCCTACGCCGGCACCGGCAACCGGGCCGTGCAGAGCCAGGTGGGTCACATCCAGTGGCTCCAGGAGAACATCGAAGCCAATCTCAATGGCGTGTATTTGATTCCCTCCGACCTGCCCTCGACCATCGCTACGTCTATGCCCCAGGTGCGGTCCTTCCAGGAGATCGGCGTTGTCATTGATGGTGAGCCCGGTATCAGCGGCTTCACCACCCAGTCGGAGTATGGCGCTTTCATCCAGACCATGCGGGACAACAATTCCAACTTCGCCTATTCCGGCTCTGACGATCAGTCCATGATCAAGTGGCGCAGTGAGGCCGAAGCCCAAGGCCTGGACGCCGACAGTGTGATCTGGATGTGCCAGCTGGCCTGCTACACCCCCAGCTTCCTTGATGCTGGCGATGTGGTTGAGAACACCTACATGTGGATTTGGTTCCTGCCGTTCGATGAGACCGACACCAACCAAGAACTGGCCGACTTCATTGAGGCCATCGATAACCCGTTCCCGCCAGCGTGGGCTGCGGGCTCCTGGGCCGACGGCGTGCTGTTCGAGCAGGTCGTGAACGGCATAGTGGCCGAGGGCGGCCCCAACGCCGTGACTCGCCAGTCGGTGTTGGACGGCGCCCGCAATCTGACGTCCTTCGACGTGAATGGCTGGTGGAGTCCAGCGGACTACTCCACCACCGAGAACATCATGCCCTGCTTCATGCTGATGCAGGTGCAGAACAACGAGTTCGTCCGGGTGCATCCCGCAGAGCGGGGCGAACTGGACTGCAACGCCGACAACGTGGTTCCCCTGACCCGGGACTGGGGCGCTGAGTTCGGCGGCTAGCCAGGACACGAGTGAGGAGGCCAGGAAGGGCTGAGTTCTGTGATCTTTGGGGTACGTCGCTCGGTGGCGGTTGCCGCTTCGCTGGGGACGTTGGCGGCGGTCATCATCGCTGTTCTCTCCTGGAAGGGTGCCCCGGTCACCAGCGAGACCTTCCTGGTCACCACTTACATCGGGCTCTTCTTGGGGGCCCTGTGGGCCATGTACGCCACTGGACTGGTGGTGGTGTACACCACCACCGGGGTGTTCAACTTTGCCCAGGGTGCCATCGGCGTTTTTGCCGCCTTCCTGTATTGGGAACTCCATGTGAACCGGGGCTGGCACTCAATTCTTGCCCTGTTTGTCGTGGTGGGTCTGTTCGCCCCCGCGCTGGGCGTGGTGCTGGACGTTTTGATCATGAGACGTCTGCGCACGGCATCGCTGGTGGTGCAGCTCATGGTGACCGTGGCCATCATGGTGTTGCTGCTGTCGGTGGTGGGCGACATTTGGGAGGCCGATACGCCCCGCCGGGTGCCGTATTTGTTCGGCATCAACAACGGGATTGACCTCGGGCCTTCGCAGCTTCCCTGGCACCGGCTCATCGTGTTCTTGGTGGCTATTGCCATTGCCGTGTCCATGCGTTTTTTGCTGCGACGCACCCGCATAGGCACGGCAATGCGGGCGGTTGTGGACAACCGGGAGCTGGCCGCCCTCAACGGGGCTCGCCCCAACGTGGTGTCGTCTACGTCGTGGGCGCTGGGCTCCATGATGGGTGCGCTGGGAGGCATCCTCATCGCCCCCGAACTGGGGCTTGATCCGGCCACCCTGAACAACGTGGTGATCATCGCGTTCGCGGCGGCGGCCTTTGGAGCGCTGAAGAACCTGCCCATGGCGGTGATCGGGGCGATGCTGATCGGGCTGTTGCGAGCTCACACCGGGGCATGGCTCGACTTTGGGCCTGATTTCCGCTTCGCCCACCTGTCCATCGCCCCGCTGCTGTTGCTGTTTGTGGTAATCGCCTTGCCCCAGGCTCGTTTGGAAGTGGGACGGCTGGCCCATCACCTTCGCCGTCACGAGCGCTACACCAAGTGGTGGGAGGGGCTTTTGGGCTGCGGCGTGGTCATCTTGTTGGCCGCGGCGTTCTCTGGCGGTTGGCTGGACTTCGGCGGCTGGGATCCCGGCGCCTGGGGGAGCCGAGAGCTGAACTCGGCCAATGAGGCGATGGCACTGGCCCTGATCGGCTTGTCCTTGGTTCCTTTGATCGGCTGGGCCGGCCAGATCAATTTCGCGCCCTTGGCCTTTGCCGGGTTCGGCGCGTTCGTCTATCTCAAACTGGCCGGGGACACCGGCAATGGCTATTGGATCCTTATGGTGGGATTGCTATGCGCGCCGCTGGGCGCCCTTGTGGCCCTACCCGCCGCCCGTCTGCGGGGCCTGTACCTGGCCCTTATGACCATGGCCTTCGCCCAGGCCATGTCGCTGATCTTCTTCCCCCATCCGTGGGTTATGCCCATCATCGGCACCGGTCGGCAGTTCCCCCATATCGACCTCTTCGGTATCACCTTCGACGACCGCCGGGGCTTTTTCATGCTGATGGTGAGCGTATTCGCCATCTTTGTGTACGCGTTGGTGCTGTTGCGTAGGTCCCGCTACGGCCGAAGATGGATGGCTATCAACGACTCGCAAGCGGCTGCGGCCACCCTTGGCGTGCCGGTGGTGTGGACCAAAGTAGTGGTGTATGCCGTCTCAGCCTCAATGGCAGGAATCGCCGGGGTGTTCTGGGCGACCGTGTCGGGCAACGTGGACAGCGTCCAGGGATTCGACTTACTCATCGGATTCAACATTGTGCTGTTGGTGGCGGCCGCGGGGGTTTCCATTCCCATGGCTGGGATATTCCTGATCTTCATCCCGTTGTTCAAGGGTTTTGGGCTTCGATTGGAGGACGCCGGCAACGTCGACTTCCTGGTCACTCTGCTCGACATCATGACGACCTACGGGCCGGGGATGCTGGTGCTCGGCATGGTGTTCAATCCCCGGGGGGCCATCTTCGAGATGGGACGGGGCTTCTCGCCCATCCTGCCGTGGCGCAGCGACGCTCGAGCAGAGATCGCGGCCGAGAACGCCCAGAAACGCGAGCCGGAGATCGGCGAGCTGGGCCTCGAGCGTCCGTTCACCCCCGAAGAGGTGATCGCCATCGATCGGCGGCTGGAGATCTTGGACGATGTCGTTCCGAAGGAGGGTTATGGCACTTCTCGAAGCTGAGCAAGTGGTCATGCGCTTCGGCGGCGTGGTGGCCCTCGACAATGCCTCGGTGGACATCGACCCCGGTGAGGTTACTGGCCTTATCGGCCCCAACGGCGCGGGCAAGACCACCTTGTTCAACGTGGTCACCGGCTTGTTGCCCCCCACCAGCGGCAGGGTGAAGTTTGACGGGCACGACATAACCCGGTCCACCGTGGCCAAGCGGTCGCAGATGGGTATCGCCCGCACCTTTCAGAAGCTGGAGGCGTTCAACACGCTGAGCGCATTCGACAACGTGCGGGTGGCGGTGGAGAAGAACCATCGCGCCAAGTGGAAGCACCGGCGGGTCAGCGATGTGGCCCACGAGATGCTGGGCAAGGTGGGCCTCGACGAGGTGGCCGATGTGACCGTGGGCACGCTGCCCACCGGCAGCGCCCGGCTAGTTGAGCTGGCCCGGGCTTTGGCCTGTCGTCCTCGGGTGCTGCTTCTCGATGAGCCGTCTTCGGGCCTCAACGAGGACGAGACCTCGGCCATCGGCCAGATGTTGCTGGACTTGGTGGCCGACGAAGACAACGAGCTAGCGGTCTTGCTGGTGGAACACGACATGAGCTTCGTGATGGGGGTGTGCGCCCGCATCCATGTGCTGGACTTCGGCAAGATCATCGCGGTGGGCACTCCCATTGAGGTGCAGGCCGATACCGCGGTTCGGGCCGCCTACTTGGGGAGTGACGAATTTCGGGCGGCTTACGCGGGAGTCGACGAATGAGCGCCGAGGGGGCAACCCCGCTGTTGGAGTTGGTCGGCATCCGGGCTGGCTACGGCACCATCGACGTGCTTCACGGGGTGGACCTCCGGGTCATGCCCGGTACGGTGTACGCCCTGTTGGGACCCAACGGGGCGGGCAAGACCACCACGCTGGGGGTGGCCAGCGGCCAGATCCAGCCCCACGCTGGCTCGGTGCTTCTCGACGGCCACGAAGTGAACGGGGTCTCCCCCGACCGCCTGGCCCGAGCCGGGGTGTGCCTTATCCCCGAGGGCCGAGGCATCTTCCCCAACCTGACCGTGGCCGAGAACCTGAGAATGTCCACCTACGCCGGCGTGTCCTACAAGCAGGTGCAGGAGCGGGCCTTCGCCCAGTTCCCCCGCTTGCAGGAACGCCGCACCCAGATGGCGGGCACATTGTCGGGAGGCGAGCAGCAGATGCTGGCCATGTCCCGAGCGCTGTCCACCGACCCGGCCATCTTGATGCTCGATGAACTGTCTATGGGGCTGGCGCCCATCATCGTGGAAGAGCTCTACGAACAGGTGGCCACCCTGGCAGAAGCCGGACTCTCCATCCTGATCGTCGAGCAGTTCGCCCAAGCAGTTTTGGGAGTGGCCAATGAGGCTGCCATCATGCTCCACGGTCGCATCCAGCGCACTGGGCCGCCGGAAGAAATCGCCGAAGAATTGACCGCCGCCTACCTAGGCATGTCCTGAGGAGAAGACTATGAGTGATGCAACTGACGCCGCGGGCGACAGCGGCCGGCTGGAGGAGTTCCACCAAGAGGTGGCCCAGCTCCGGGCCTCCGGTGGCCGGGCCAATCCCGATCGATGGGTGTTCCGTATCGGGTTGATCCTCACGATTGTCGGTCTGGCCTTTACCTTGGTCTCCTTCTTCTTGACCGGCAAGCCCTACGACACAGAGGGTGGCAATCTCCATCAGTCCAACCACATCGACCTGGTCGTTTCCGCCATATTCGGCCTCAGCCTCACCTTTATCGGCCTGGTGATGATCGCGATCAGCTCGTTCAAGCGCTTCATGCGCTATTGGCTGGTGCGCCTCATCTACGAATACCGCGAGCAGACCGACCGGGTGGTCGGCAGCTAGCTCTCGCCGGGCTCAGAGCTCGTCGAGCAGGGCTCTGAGGCAGTCGCTGGAGGGGTTTTCCAGCCAAAAGGGGTTGTCGGCGGGCATCTCTCCCCGCAGCACGGTGCGATTCATCACCCTCACCACGATGGCGGTGTAGCGCGCCGCGGCGAATACCTCATACCAGGTGGCGTCTCCCACATCTCGCCCCGAGTGGGCGGCGTACAATTCGACCTGCTCGGCCCGGGCGGGCTCGCCCTCCAAGCGGGGCTGGTTGCCCATGTGCTCGTGCGACCACCGGTCGAACATGAGCCACCACCCCAGATCCACCAGCGGCGAGGAGATGCAAGCCGCCTCGAAGTCGGTGACGCAGGCCGGCTCGAAGTCCTGCCAGATGATGTTGCCGGGCCGACCATCGCCCCAGTTCAGACACAAGCCGTCGTCGGAGGGCATGTTCTCGTAGAGATAGGCGAAACCGGCCTCCAGCACCGGGTGGTCTCGGCCGTTCAGCTCCCGGTCGGAGTAGTCCCGCCAGATCCTCACTTGGGTGTCGGTGCCCGGTCGGTCACTGGTGGCCACCAGCCAGTGGAGTCCGGCCGCCTCCCAGTCGATGCCGTGAATCTGGGCCATGGTCCGCAATCCCCGGTCCACCAGCTGGCGGCGCTGTTCCGGTCGGGCGTCGAAGAAAAAGCCAGCGCTGGTGTAGATGGGATCTTCCCGGGGGATGTCGCCGTCCACGAACCCCATCACGAAGAACGGACCGCCGAGCACGGTGTCGTCGTCTTCGTAGCCCACCAAAGGGGCGATGGGGGCGTCGCTGTGGGCGGCCACCGCGGCCATGACTCGGTATTGGATGTCCACCTCGACATCGAGCTCACCCGGCGCTTGCTGGGGATATACCGGCGGCTCGGGCAGCTCCCGGCGGACCACGAACCGCTCGACAGTCGAGCTGGCTCCTCGGTCAATGGCCGCGTCGAAAAGCAGGGTCTCCGCCGAATAGCCGCCCGAGGGAACCTCGAAGGGGCCGACGTCCACACTGGAAGCACCCAGCCGGTCGGCCAGCCACCCGGCCAGCGGCGCCCGCAGCTCGGTCCGGTCGCTCCTCGCTCCCAGGATGTCGGGGCCGGAATCGCTCATAGTTCGACTATTTGTATTCCTCGGCCCGGGGAACCTCATAAAGCGGGTCGGGCGTCATCTCCAGGGGGCCGCCGTGCTCAATCCGCTGGCGGGTGCTGCGATGCAGCGGGTCTTTGTCCAGCTTGGGGATCACATGGGTGCCGAACAGCCGGATGGTCTCCAGGCAAACCTCATGGTCGAGCTGGATGGGGAGGCCGAACGACACCTGATCGCAGCCGATCTCGTCGTAGCGCTTCACCTGCTCCAGCACCTCGTCGGGGTCGCCGCACAGCAGGAACCCGGCCTCGATGCGCTCCTCCACGTCCTCGATGGTGGGCTCGGGCACCAGCTCGGGGTACACCGGCAGGCCCTCGGGCTTGGGGAAGGTGTCGTGGTACTTGAACACCAGCGACTGGAGGTAGCTGAGCTGCATCTGCTCGACCACCACCCGGCGGGCCTCCTGGCCGTCTTCCAGGCACACCAGCCCATTGGCGATCATCACGTTGTCGTTCACGTATTCGCCGGCGGGCTCGGCATGGGGGATGGCGTTCTTGTAGGCCTCCACGTGGGGGGCCATGTCGTAGATGGCCGACACGTTGAACCCCAGCACGCCGAGGCCGTGGCGGGCGGCCTTCTCATAGGTGGGGGTGTTGCCCGCGGCCACCCACATGGGCGGATGCGAGTGGCAGTAGGGCTTGGGCAGCACGTTGAAGGCGCCCCAGGTACCGGTCTCGGGGGTTTGGAAGGCGGCGCCGTCGGGATGGGAGTAGGCGGTGCTGCCCCAGATCTTCTTGAACTCCCAGATCACCTCGTCCCAGTTGGCCTTGGTATCCGCTGGGTCGAGGCCGAAGCCGCCGATCTCGTGGCTGCCCGCCCCCCGGCCGGTGCCGAACTCGAACCGGCCCTTGCTCATGTGGTCGAGCATGGCCACCCGCTCGGCCAGTTTGATGGGGTGGTTCACGATGGGGTTCAGGTTGAAGATGCCCGACCCCATGTGGATCTGGGAGGTCTGGGCGAAGGAGTAGGCCATGAACACCTCGCTGGCCGAAGTGTGGGAGTAGTCCTCCAAGAAGTGGTGCTCGCTCACCCAGATGTACTTCCAGTTGTGCTGGTCGGCGACCCGCACGATCTCCAGTTCGTTCTCGAATGACTGATGCTCCCAGTAGGGGCTGCGGGCCCCGCCCCGTCGGGGCGATCCCTGCAAGAAAATTGCGAACTCCACGGTGTTCCTCCCTATATGGCTGCGGCCCGAAGAATACTCGCCGGCTTCCCAGCAGGCTCAGCCGCACTGGGCTGCTGACTCACGCCCCTATGTCCATGACCACCCGGCCGATTACCTCCCGTGATTCCAGGGCTCTCATCGCCTCAGGCAGGGCCTTGAACGGGTAAGTGGCGGTGACCACCGAGCGAATGCTGCCCGCGTTCCACAGCGCGCTCAGCTCAGCGTGGTCGGCCAAACGCTCCTGGCGGCTGTAGCGGGACGGGATGGCTCCCACCACCGAGTAGTTGCGCTGCACCACGTGGCGGACGTTCACTGGGGCCCACTCGCCACTGGCGAACCCGATGAGCACGATGCGGGCGTCGCGGGCCACGCATCGGGAGGCGGCGGTGTAGGCGTCGCCCCCCACCGGGTCGTACACCACGTCCACTCCCCGACCGTCGGTGAGTTCCATGACCGCGGCGGCTATATCGCCGGCCCGGTGGTCGACGGTCTGGTGGGCGCCGAACGAGGCCGCCACCTCACAGCGCTCCGGCCCGCCGGCCACCCCGATGACCTTGGCACCCAGCGCGGCTCCCAGAGAGCAGGCCGCCGCCCCGGTGCCGCCCGCCGCTCCCAGCACCAACAGGGTCTCGGCGATGGCCAACTGGCCCCGGCGGACGAGGCCTATCCAGGCGGTGTGGTAGGGGATCAGGAAACCGGCGGCGGAAGCGTCGTCCATGGAGTCCGGCACGGAGAACGCCGATGTGCCCAGGCCGAGGCACTGCTCGGCGAACCCGCCGTCTCCGGTTTGGAAGGAGGTGACGGCCATTATTCGCTGGCCGGGCTCCAGCTCTACTCCGTCGCCCACCTCCACCACCGTTCCGCACACCTCTTGGCCGGGGGTGAACGAACCCTCCGACGGTCCCAGCGGGTACACCCCCCGACACATGAACACGTCGGGCAGGCCCACACCCACCCCCGCCCCCCGCCCACTGCCCCCC
>MPNQ01000072.1 GCA_002239105.1 marine group bacterium Sva0996 bin134
GAGGTGGAGGACTTCCCCGCCTTCATCGTCACCGATGACAAGGGCAACGACTTCTTCACCGAGGTGTCCACCCCAGTCTCTCTGAGCTAGAGCATCCAGCCCGATCAGTTGATCTGGCTGTCCCGGTGGGCCCAGTAGGGCTCGCGTAGGCGGTATTTCTGGAGTTTCCCGGTGGCGGTGCGGGCCAACTCGTCGCGAAACTCCACTGAGGTGGGGCACTTGTAGTGAGCCAGGCGGCTGCGGCAGTGCTGGATCAGTTCGGCCTCAGTGGCCGAAGCGCCCTGGGCCAGCACCACTAAGGCTTTAACCGTTTCACCCCACTTCTCATCCGGCACCCCGATGACCGCCACCTCTGCCACCGCCTCATGGGCGAACAGGGCGTCCTCCACCTCGATGGACGAGACGTTCTCGCCGCCGGAGATGATCACGTCCTTTTTGCGGTCGGACAGGGTGAGGTACCCCTCATCGTCGATGTGCCCACCGTCACCGGTGTGGAACCAGCCTCCGGCCAGGGCCTCAGCCGAGGTATCCGGCTGCTCCCAGTAGCCCTCCAGCACATGGTTGCCTCGGGCCAGCACTTCGCCAGACTCATCCACCCCCAGCGAGATTCCCAAGGCGGGAACGCCCTGGCGGGACAGCTTGACCGCTCGCTCCGACGGACCTAGTTCATCCCACTCGGCCCTTCGGCGATTAATCGTCAAATACGGAGCGGTCTCGGTAAGGCCGTAGAGTTGCATGAACTCCCAGCCCAGCTCGGTCTCCATCCGCTCGATTGTGCGAGTGGGCGGAGGGGCTCCGGCCACGGTCATCCGCACCCGACCCGAACCGGGAATCTCGCCCTCCCAATCCTGGGCTGCGTCCAGCACGGCGGCCACCACCGCCGGCGCCCCGCACAAGTAAGTGACCCCGTGGTGCTCAATCCTGCGCAAGATCTCCGCGCCGTCCACCTTGCGCAGCACGATATGGCGAGCCCCGACACCGCTGACGGCGTAAGGCATGCCCCATCCATTGCAGTGGAACATGGGGAGGGTGTGGAGGTAAACGTCCCGGTCGCTCACGCCGGCGGCCCAGCCGAAGGTGGTGGCGTTGAGCCATAGAGAGCGGTGGGTCATCTGCACGCCCTTGGGCCGGGCAGTGGTGCCCGACGTGTAGTTGACGGTGGCGGTGGCGTCCTCGTTCGGTGTCCACGGCTCAGGCTCGACATCAAACCGGTACAGGGCATCGTCGGACTCGGCGCCGAGCACATAGCGGTGGCGACAGTCCACCCCGGCCAGCACATCGGACAGCTCCGGATCGATCAGCAGCATCGTCGCCCCGCAGTGCTCCACTATGTAGCTGATCTCTTCTTGCTTGAGCCGGAAGTTAATCGGCACGCACGCCCGGCCGTATCCGCTCACCCCGAACAGAGAGACCATCAACCGAGCGGCGTTGTGGGAGACGATGGCCACCCGCTCTCCGAAGCCGATTCCGTGCTCGTCTAAGGCGGCTGCTTGAGCCCGGGCCAACTCGGCCATCCGGGAATAGGTCAGCTCGCCCCACCCCTCAGCAGGCTGTTCGGGCTCATCCACAATGCCCACTCGGTCGCCGTATGCCGCCTCGGCCCGGTCCAGAAAATCCCGGACGCTCAGAGCTACCTTCATATCTCCACCGTATCCACACCGCCGCACTTAGCGCCTGCTGTGGGTATGACCCGATGCACCCGTACAATTTCGCCGTGACGGTCGCGCGGGTTCTGGGAACACTGGGCAAGACCGTCATCGCCATCGGGATCATCATCTTGCTGTTCGGGATCTTCCAGCTGTGGGGAACCGGTGTTTTCGAGGCCCAAGCCCAGAAGGGACTGGACGACGAGTTCAGCGATTTGCTGGAGGCTTCCACCGCCCTCGATCCGCCACCGGACGCCGCGATAGTGCCTGCCGCTCCAATAGACCCCGAACCCACGGCAGAAACACCAGCCACTGCGGAGCCGACGGCCGGGCCGACGACGGCAGAATCCAACCCGGTTTCGGAGTCCACCCCGACGGTCGCGCCAACAGCAACTCCCGAGCCCGCCGAAATCCCCCGGCTATCCGACGAACCCCATCCCGAGTGGCTGGCCATGCTCTACCGGGATCAGGGATCGGCCATAGCCCGGATCCAAATTCCCCGCATCAATATTGACAAGACCGTCGTTGAGGGAGTCAGGGTCAGCGATCTTCGCAAGGGCCCCGGCCACTATCCCACCACCGCCTTTCCCGGCCAGGAAGGCAACGCGGCCATAGCCGGGCACCGCACGACCTACGGCGCCCCCTTCGGCGAAATCGACAAACTCCTCCCCGGAGACGAGATTGTGGTCACCACCATCCAAGGGCAGTTCACCTATCAGGTATTGGAACAGGGAGAAGGCCACGGCCACCTGATCGTGCCCCCCACCGCGGTAGAGGTACTCGACCAGAATTTCCGCGACAACCCCAACCGCCTTACCCTGACCGCCTGCCACCCCAAAGGCTCGGCCCGCCAACGCATTATCGTGGTGGCCGAGCTGCTGAACGAGCCCGCCCCCACCTACCCCCGACCCCGACTAGAGGAACTGGCCGAACCGCAGCTGGCCGACGAGATACTGGACGAGGCGGAAGTCAGCGAGCAGACGGTTACCGCAACTCCTGCTCCCGTGCCTGCCGAAGAGACAGAACTCATTGATGAAGCGGCAACAGTCCCAGAGCCGACTGATGATGAGCAGACTCCGACGCCTCGACCTTCGCCTAACGAGGCCTTGCCGGAACCGACCCCGGCCGATGAAACCGATGAGACGGCCAGCGGCCTGATCGGACTCCCCCGCGACTCTGAGTCTGGGGGTGCGGGTCCCCCAGACCCGGCATCTCCTGCCAACGATCCCCCTCCGGCGGCTGACTCCTTTGGCGAAGGCCTGGACGGCGACTCTGACGCCTTGGTCCCCGCAATCTTGTGGGGATTGGCTGCGCTGGCCATTTGGTTCTCCGCCATCTTCGCCGGACACCGGTGGAGGAGGCTTCCGACCTACGCTTTGTTCTCATTGCCCTTCTTGGTTGTTATGTTCATGGCGTTCTGGCACATCGACCGGATCCTCCCCTCCTATTGATGACATGGATTCGATGCCGAGATTTACCCGCGGTTTTCTCTCTTTGGCTTTGGTGCTGGCGCTGGCCGTTGCCGGATGCGGCGGTGATGAATCGGAGGACACCCCGCTCGACGAGGTGTTTGTCGATCCCACGGCCGAACCCGATCTCTTGGCTACCGAAGAAGACCTACGCGACCGATTCGAGGGGACCGTTACCGAGCCTCACGACCTCTTGGTGGGAACATGCTTCAACCAGTACACCTATTTGGACCGCAACGACCTTCCCGCCCAGCTGACCACCGCGATCGGCTGCACTCGGCCTCACAACGCCCAGGTGTACGCCATCTTGATCCACGACGCTCCCGGCGAGGCTCCCTACCCAGGTGAGGAGTCGATCAGAAACTGGGGCCTGCTCCAGTGCTATGAGCAGTTTGAGCCCTACGTCGGCCTCGTCTACGAGAAATCGGAGCTTGACATCGGCATGATCACCCCCAGTAGGACCGACTGGGAAGGCGAGGAGTCCCGACGGCGCATCTCCTGTTTCGTGCACAGCCGCCGGGGGCTGCTGATTATCGGCACCATGGAGGGCATCGCCCTCTGAACCGACCGGCACCGATCACACCATCAGCGCCGCCAAAGCCGTCCAAGACTGAGGGACAGCACCTCCGCCAGTGCCATCGTCGGGATCCCAGTACTCGGCAAAGCCGCTCCGCATTGCCCCCCTGACCGTGGACGACGCCACCGCTTCCGCAGCTTCTCGGCGACCGTGTCGGCGCAGCCCCACCCACACCAGGTAGCTGAGCTGAGGCCAGGCCGGTCCCCGCCAGTAAGAACGGGGATCGAAACCGGGCTCCTGCCGGTGAACACCAGCTGGCCCATACCGCCCGCCATAGGCCGCGGAATCGA
>MPNQ01000021.1 GCA_002239105.1 marine group bacterium Sva0996 bin134
CGCTGGCCATGTCGACGACGTGGAGATGTACACCGCGGCCAGGGTCCGCCAGCGGGATGACTTGGACTGGCGAACATGGGTGGGTCGAGTGCAGGAGTACTTGGAACATCTTGAGAAGATCATCTCGCCTGGCCTGTTCATACTTGGTGGCGGCATC
Organism: marine group bacterium Sva0996 bin134; assembly: GCA_002239105.1. Classification (GTDB taxonomy): domain Bacteria; phylum Actinomycetota; class Acidimicrobiia; order Acidimicrobiales; family Bin134; genus Poriferisocius. The sequence goes on from MPNQ01000021.1 coordinate 158, forward strand.
AGCAAGAACTTCGACAAATGGGGCCCGTTGTTGGACATTGACACCGAGTTCGTCGTCGCCCAGATGCGCAACAACGCTGGGATCGTCGGTGCGGCTATGGCGTCGGTCGGCGGAGCCGCATCCCACCGCTAGTCTCCAGGCATGTCGTTTTCTGTCGAAGGCTCCGTGGCCGTAGTCACCGGTGCCACTCGGGGCATCGGCCGCCAAATCGCCTTCCTGCTGGGCCGGGCCGGAGCCCGACTGGTGGTAGTCGGCCGCACCGGGACCGACGACCCCGATGCCGTGTTGCCGGGGTCGCTACCCGAGGTGGTGACCGCCCTGGGCGCCGAGGGGATTGAGGCCCGCAGCGTGCAGGCCAACCTGACCTCGCCCGACGACACCGCCCGCATCGTGGAGCAGACACTGGAGTGGTACGGGGGCTGCGACATCTTGGTGAACAACGCGGGCTACACCTCCAATGGCCCCATCATCGAGGTGCCCTGGTCGCGCTGGGAGCGGGCGTTTCGAGTGCAGGTGGTGGGGCCGATGCAACTCTGCCAGGGCTTTGTGCCCGGGATGCTGGAGCGGGGCTCGGGCCGGGTACTCAGCGTGAGCTCGGGGTCGGCCACCGCCATCAGCCCCAACCTGGCGCTGTACTCCACATCCAAGCAGGCCATGGAGCGGTGGAACGCCTCCATGCACTTGGAGTTGGGGGGCCGGGGGGTGGCGTTCAACGTGTTGCGGGTGGACACCATCGTGTCCACCGAAGGATGGTGGCACGTCTACAACACCCAGGGCTCGGAGATCGCCACCGGCGGCGCCGGACTGGAGACTCTGAAGACCCCCGAGTACACCGCCGAGTGCGCCGACTGGATGATCCGCCAACCCGACGATTGGAGCGGCCAGGTGGTCGGCTTCGACGACATCGCTGCTTTGGGCGGCCCCTGAACCTGCCCGCTCTTTCTGCTAGTAGCGGCTGCGGGACTCGATAAACAGGGAGGCGTTGCTGAGGGCGCACAAGCCGGTCTCGTCGTAGAGCCGGGCTCGCGATTGACCAATACCGTCGGCGTCGGCCCAAGTCTCGGCGTCGATGCAGATGCGACTGCTTGTGGGATAGCGAAGTACGTGGATGCTCAGGTCAGTGTTGATGGACACGTACTGGTCGAAGGGCAGGAAAGAACCCAAGCCGCTGGTGAAATCGGACATGGCCATCAGGTTGACCAGCGGCGATGTCTCCTCGCCCCGCATGAACGGTACCAACAGGCGAACCCAAGTCTTGCTGGGGGTGCCTCCGCGGAAACTGCCGTCCACCCGGTCGAACTCCACCACATGGGGAAAGCCCTCGGGCATCGACTCCTGGGGGTTGAATGCCAGGGGCTTCTCGGCGCTGCCCGGCGGAGGGGGCTGTGGAGCGTTCGGTTGTCGATCGGGAAAGACTTCGATCTCAGCACCGGTGCGCACCGAAACCGCCACTGCGGACGCTACCAACTGGTCTCCGTCGTAGAGGTTGGCTCGCGTGGTCTGGATCCGCTTGCCGGTGCGGAGCACCTCGGTGGAGACGGCCAGCGGCTTCACCGGCACCCGTCGCAACATGTCCAGGGTGAAGCGGGCCACTCGCATGGGTACCGGGGTGGGCACCTGCTCTACGGCCCGGGCTAACACCCCTGCCACCGCGCCGCCGTGCTGAACGCCGTGATCCCACGGTCCCTGCGCGTTGATGGTCGGGACGACGGTGTCGCCGTCCAGGTAGAAAATGGCATCATCACCCACGAAGACTGCAAGGTAGTACCGCCCCGCCAGAGGGCACGAGACGAACAGAGGAGATGCCGATGAAGCTCTGGGATGAATCGATCGAGGGTTATCGCGCTGAGGCGAAGGCTCTATTGGAACAGCTTCCCTTTACCGGCATACCCGAGGCCGACTTGCCTGAAGACCCAGTGGCCCGAGTGCAGCTCATGCGAGAGAACATGCGGGTCATGGAGCCTGAGCCGTCGCCGATGGCCGTTGAGGACACCATCCCCGGACCTGCCGGCGATATCCCAGTGCGGATGTTCGTGCCGGACAACCCTAGGGCCATGTTCCTGCACATCCACGGCGGCGGATGGATCGTGGGGCACCCCCAAATGTCCGACGTGGATAACGAGCATGTAGCCAAGCGCCACGGTCTGGCCGTCTTGTCGGTGGACTACAGGCTTGCCCCCGAGCACCCCTACCCCGCCGGGCCCGACGACTGCGAGGCGGCCGCGGCCTGGATGCTCGAACACGGCCCCGAGCGCTGGGGTACCGACAAGATGTTCATCGGAGGCGAGTCAGCCGGCGGGCACTTGGCCGCAGCCACCCTGTTGCGCGTGCGGGACCGCCTCGGTGCCATCGATCGGGTGCTGGGGACCAACCTGGTATTCGGCATTTACGACCTTCGGGGCACCCCGTCGGTCTACGGCAATGGGGGAAACCCCGACATGCTGAATCCCCAGAATCTGCAGTTCATGATCGAGTGTTTCACACCGAGCATGTCCGACGCAGAACGGCGCAACGCCGATGTGTCACCCCTGTTCGCCGACCTCTCCGGCCTGCCTTCATGCCTGGTTTCGGCGGGCACCTACGACCACTTGCTCGACGATTCGCTGTTCTTCGCCACCCGCTTGGCCGCAGCAGAGTCGCCGGTGGAATTGGCTGTATACCCCGATTCCCCCCACGGTTTCACTTTGTTCCCCTGCGAGATGACCAGAGTCCACACCGCCCGCCTCAACGCCTGGATCGCTTCGAAGATGCCCTAGCGGTGCATTCGGTCAGTTGTCGAAATCCTCTGCATCGAGCACCATGTCCCAGCGGTCGTCGCAGTCGGCGCAGCGGTAGGCCACTGAGTCACCGGGAACGGGCGGGTCGTCTTCGGGCCAATGTGTGATCCGGTGGCACTGCCCCCCACAGTCCACACAGACAATCCGATCAGCGATCACCGCCTCCAGTGTGCCACCCCGTCATCACCAGCTCATTCTTCGCGCAGATTTTCCCACTCGTCGAGGAGGCTGGAGTCGGTGGAGCGCACCAAGTCGCGGAGTTCGGCGGCGAGGCTGTCGAGGGCATCGTTGACGGCAGCGGTGGGGATGGTTTGGACCATGGCCTTGTAGCAGTCGGACAGATAGCGCAATAGCGCGCCCTCGGAGCGTTTGATCCCATAGCGGGAGACGTACTGGTTGAAGGGGTCGCCGACCTCCATGAGGTCGCGGGCAACCGACTTGGGGCTTGGACGGTCGCGGCCCACCCAGGGGTGGTAGCGGGCGAAAACGGCGAAAGCGGGATCGATGAACTCGGCCTCGGGGCGGGGCCAGGTGACCTCTGACAGCCGCTCCAGGCGCTCTTCATAGGGCACCCGCTCGGCCTTGAGCTGGGCCATCAGGTCGTCGCGGGCCTTGTCCCGCTGGGCGAGCAGCACGACTGTGGGATCTTCGAGCACTGACTCGACAACGCTGAGGGCCTGGAAGTGATAGTCGGGTGCCTCCATGTCGAGCGCGTCCAGCGCCTCCACCGCGAACAACCCGAGCGGCTGATTGAGCCGGAACTCGTCTTGCAGGTCAAGGTTCACCCGCACCGGGCGACCCTTCACATCGGGAGCATCCAGCACTTCCACGATCTCGGCGTCGATCAGCGACCGGAACACGCCCACTGCCCGACGGATGTGGACTCGCTGGCGGGTGCGGGGCTCGTGGTTGTCGGTCAAAAGGCGCTTTATGGCCGCGCAACCGTCGCCGGGACGGTCGAGCACGTTGAGCATCATGGAGTGGGTCACCGCGAAGCTCGACTCCAGGGTCTCGGGTTGGCCGTGCCACAGTCGGTTGAGAGTGTCGCCGTCGTAGTGGGCGTAGTTGTGCTCGGGCGGCTTCTTCTTCTTCAGCTTGCGGCGCTTTACCGGATCCGAAGCTGCCTTGGCCTCGGCCCGGCGGTTCTCGATCACGTGCTCGGGGGCCTGCACCCACACGCTGCCCTCCTCGTCGAACCCCCGGCGGCCGGCCCGGCCGGCAATCTGCTGGAAGTCCCGCACCGACAGCACCCGGGTGCGGCGCCCGTCGTACTTGTAGAGGCGGGTAAACAGCACAGTGCGGATGGGTACGTTCACCCCCACGCCCAGGGTGTCGGTGCCGCAAATCAGCTTCAGATGGCCCTGTTGGGCCAGCTTCTCCACCAGCAGCCGATACTTGGGCAAGAGCCCGGCGTGGTGTACCCCCACCCCAGCCAACACGAAGCGGCGCAGGTCCTTGCCGAACGGGGTGTCGAATCGGAACCCGCCGATCGCCTCCTTCACGTCCGCCTTGGCATGGGGATCCAACACGTCAAGGCTGGTGAGGCTCTGGGCCTGGGCGGTGGCCTCCCGCTGGGTGAAGTGGACGATGTACACCGGTGCCTTGTCGGCGGCCAGCAACTCGGCAATGGACACGTGAAGCGCCGACTCCCGGTACTCCACATCCAGCGGCACCGGCCGCTGGGCTGAGGCCACCAGCGCGGTGGGCCGTCCATTGCGATCGCTGAGGTCCCGGCGAAGGGCGGTGGTGTCGCCCAGAGTGGCCGACATCAGCAGGAACTGGGGGCGGCTCAGCTCCAGCAGCGGCACCTGCCAGGCCCAGCCCCTGTCCCGGTCGCCGTAGTAGTGGAACTCGTCCATCACCACCAGATCGGCTTCGGTGTCACACCCCGACCGCAATGCCCGCTGGGCCAGTATCTCGGCGGTGCAGGCGATAACCGGCGCATTCCCGTTCACGGTGGCGTCGCCGGTGACCATCCCCACCCGCTCGGCGCCGAACGCGGCCACCAGTTCAAAGAACTTCTCGCTGACCAGAGCCTTGATCGGCGCGGTGTACACCGCCCGGCGCCCCTGGGCCAGCGCCGCGAACGCCCCGGCCAATGCCACCAGCGACTTGCCCGACCCGGTCGGCGTGGCCAACACCACATTGTCGCCCGCCAGCAGTCGCAGCACCGCCTCCTCCTGATGGGGGTACAGCTCCAACCCCGCCGCCTCCGCCCAATCGCAAAAGGCGCCCAACAGCTCGTCGGGATCGCCCACATCGGGCATGAAGTCACCGAGGGCAGGCGGGGCAGGCATGGCGCTGCCAGGCTAGGGGTGCTCGGAGCGTGACCGGCTACGGGAGATGAAGTTCGGGCTATATCTCATCGGCAGCGCATCAGGGGCTTCGGGACGGCCCACAGCGAGGACAAGGTGCGACGCGTTCTGTGCTAAATCTATCTATTTCGCGAAATTTCTATAAATTTCAACATCTTAATTAACTGCCGAGGAGTTCTTGTCCCGGTTCAGATCCAACCTCAAAATCCCAGGTCACAGGCATGGATTGGGTTATCCACAGGTTGGATTTATTGGATCGGTAAATTACATGCGGCAATACCCCACCTGCCAACCCCCAAGGTGGGAATTGTTTGACAACTTGAATTGCGACAATGCCCGCTCCAATCCCGTCGGTACCGCAGACTGCGGCTCAGGCGGACTAGAGAAGGGAGCTAACTCATGAATCAAACTGTGGAACACCTGGTGGACCCAGCGGTGGCCTGCCAGATGCTAGGTATCGACCAAGCTGACTTGCTGCGCGGTGTCAACGATGGCGTCGTGCCTGCCTATCGCATCGGCGAGGCGGTCCGATTTCGGCCATCAGAGCTGCGCCATCCCGCTCTGACCGGCCTGGCCGAGCACTACCGCCACCACGACGAACACTTCGCCGCCTGACCCCACCCCAAGCCTCCGCCCCCGGCTGCGCCCACCCCCGCGCGGTCGGGGGCGGGGAGGCGGGCTCAGGGCAATACGGTCTCGGTGTCCCGACCAGAGCGGAGGACGGTTCCCGGGGTGGCCCCGGTCACCTGTCCGTCGACCACGATCTCGACACCGCCAACTAGCACGCGGTGAATGCCTTGGGCACCGGCGAACAGGCGCATGCAGTCGCCAGGAAGGTCGGTGCGGGCCTCGATGGGATCGGAGGCCACCGTGGCCGGATCGAATACCACCAGATCGGCGTGCCAGCCTTCAGATACCCGACCCCGGTCCTTCAGCCCGAACAGACGGGCAGGCACATCGGTCATCAGCCGTACTGCCTCCTCCAGCGGAAGCAGGCCCCGATTGCGCACGATGTCGCCGAGGATGATGGTGAAGTAGCGGGTGCCGCACATGCGATCGAGATGGGCCCCAGCGTCGGAGCCGCCCACGATCACCCGTGGATCCCGCCAGTGCTCGGTCCGATGGGCCCAGCTCTCGGCGGAATCGTCGGCGTTAATGGGCCACAGGTCGGTGCGTAGGTCGTCAGCGAGCACGATGTCGCAAAGGGTGTCGAACGGTTCCTGGCCCCGCTCAGCAGCGATGTCGCCCACTTGCCGCCCGGTGAGCCCGTCGTTCTCCGGGGAGTAGGTGGTGCCGATCTCCATGTTCTCCCACTGGGCCATGTGGTAGAAGCCACCGCTGCCCGATTGCGCCTGCTCGTTCAACCACCTCCGCTTTTCCGGGTCGGCCAACGCGGCCATCTTCTCTTCGTGGGGAAGGTTCATGGTGTCCTTCCACCCCGGCATGTTGTACAGCGGGCAGTAGGTGGCAAAGCACAGCTTCAACCCGCCGATGGTGGGCATCGACAACGCCACGATGCGTCCGCCCACCTCGGCAGCGGCATCGGCCGCCCCGAGCTGGTGGTTGGTCCGGTCTTTGGTATCCGCGCTCACCGTCAGCACGTTCCAATTCAAGGGCCGCTGAGCTTGAGCCGACATCTGGCTCATCAGCTCGATCTCCTCCTCGCTGAACATGCTGAGGCATCCCGAGGTTATGAACTCCAACCAGGTGCCGGGGTGATCGGACACTGCCCCGGCCAGGGCCAGCACTTCTTCGGTGGAAGAGAACCGACTGGGTACCGGCTGGTTGTCGCCGTCCCAATGGGTGTAGGCCAGCGAAGTGGAGAACCCCATGCCGCCGGCGTTCAGCCCGTCGTGGAGGGCTTGCACCATCTGGTCGAGCTGACCAGAGCTAGCGGGCTGATCGGCGTCGGACCCCATCACGTAGCGGCGCAGGGCCGAGTGGCCCACCAGGAATCCCGCGTTGACCGCAGTGCGGCCGTCGAGGCGGTCGAGGAACTCTCCGAACGTCTCCCAGTCCCACGGCAACCCCTGCTCCAGCGCCGGCAAGGGCATCCCCTCCACCATGGCCATCATCTCTTGCAGGTAGCGGGCGTCGTCGGGATTCACCGGAGCGAGCGAGAACCCGCAGTTGCCCCCCAGCACGGTGGTCACTCCGTGCATCGGCGACGGTGTGGCCGCCGGGTCCCAGAACAATTGGGCGTCGTAGTGGGTATGGGGATCGATGAACCCCGGAGCCACCACCAGCCCTTCGGCATCCACCGTCCGGGCCGCCTCACCAACCACCTGTCCGATCTCCGCGATCCGCCCCCCAGAAATGGCCACATCAGCCGCAACAGGAGCCGCCCCAGTCCCATCCACCACTGTGCCGCCCCGAATCACCAGATCAAACATGCCCCCCACAGTAGGCGCGCCCCGTGACAAATCCCCTGGCGAAATGGGCCTGCCGAAACAAAGGGTCTACCAGTAGAGTTGTCGCATGGTCGTGGAACTAGACCTCAGCCCTGACTGTGAAGCGGCGTTGCGGTCCGCTGCCCAACAAGCCGGCCGCACCGTGGACGAAACCGTGAACCTCGCCGTCCAGGCCTTCGTCGAGCAGCAGAACAGCGCCATGTGGCTTGCAGAGGCCGAGAGGAACATGGCAGTGCACGCGGAAACTCTTCGCCGTCTCGGAGAGTGACCGCCGAGACATATTTCCCCACGCTGGACGACCTGCTGGCAATAGGTCGAAAACTGTTGGGTGACAACCTTCCAATCAGGGACATCGGACTGCTCGAATCCGCCGTTGCCCGACCACGGGCCACTGTCTTCGGCGATTTGGAGCCGATGGGCGATCCGATCCAGTTCGCCATCGAGGACTTGAGCCTCGAGGAAGAGGACGCTTTCTTCGCCATCATCGAAGACCTCTGATTGGCAATCTTCCCAACGAAAAACAGCCCCGACCGAAGTCGGGGCCGCCGGGCCGGGGCTGCTCACCCCGGCGGGGTTGGCTTCATTCTAACCCAACGGCACTGGGACAAAACACACATCAGGTGGCAGACAAAAATAGCATTACTGCTTGGACAAAAAGTGCATTAGCATAGATGCGGTGCCACTGCCTCTGATTCCAAGGCATGCCTTGGGCCTCGTCACTGAGACGCTAGAGACTGCCAGGGTCGCGTTGATACACGGCCCCCGGCAGGCGGGCAAGACCACCCTGGCCCGATTGGTCTGCGATCGCTTCGGCGGGACCTACACCACCCTCGACAACCCCGCCCTCTTGAACGCAGCCCGCAGCGACCCCATGGGCTTCATCGCCCAGCCAGAGCCACTAGTCATCGACGAGATACAGCGGGCCGGGGACCCACTGGTGACTGCGATCAAGCTGGCGGCAGACCTCGACCCGACACCGGGCCGGTTTCTCATCACCGGATCGGCGAACTTCTTGACCGTGCCCACTTTGTCGGAGTCGTTGGCGGGTCGCATGGGCATTGTCGAGCTATGGCCGTTCTCCCAGGGCGAACTGGCCCGCAACCCCCCGGAGACGTTCATCCGCCAGGCGTTCGACACTCCGGAGGCACTTCGGTCTGGACCACCGGGCACCTGCACGCGCGACCAATACCTAGAACTGGTTTGCGCCGGGGGCTACCCCGCCACTGCCGGCTTCACCCTGGCCCAGCAGCGCCGGTGGTTTCGGGACTATCTGCAAACCGTTGCCCAGCGCGACATCGTCGAGATGGGCGATATCCGCCGTGCCGATGCAATCCTCCCGCTGCTGGAAACTGCCGCGGCACTGTCAGGCCAGAACTTGAATGTGGCCCGACTGGCCCGTGGGGTCGGTCTTGACGCTCGAACCACGGCCAACTACCTGGCATGGCTGAACAATGTGTTCTTGATCCACAGAGTGCCCATGTGGTCGCGCAACCTCTCGACCAAAGCAGCCAAGGCCGCCAAGCTCTTCATCACTGACAGCGGTCTTGCGGCCGCCCTCGCTGGCAAAGATCCCGCTGCGCTGGGACGGCCAGCAGACACGTCGGTCGGCGGGCTGGTGGAGACATTTGCAGCCAACGAGATCGCAAAGCAACTGACGTGGGACGACAGCGGAACTCGGCTCCACTACTACCGAGACCGAAGCGGTGCGGAGATAGACCTCATCCTGGAAGCCCCAGATGGGCGCATCGTGGCCATCGAAGTAAAGGCCGCTATCTCCCCCGGCCCCGACGCCACCCGATGGCTCATCTGGCTCCGAGACCGCCTCGACCGCTTCGGCAGCGACTTCGCCCACGGCTTCGTCCTCCACACCGGACCCACCAGAATCAGCCTCGGCGACCGCCTCACCCTCCTGCCCCTCGACGCCCTCTGGACCCCAGCATGATCCCACCCCGCTCTAGTCCACTAGCAGAAATAGGCTAACGGGAGCACAAGAACCGCCGGTTCCTGGCTGAGGTCAAGCGCATTCTGGGCCAGTTCGACTGCACCGTCTACACGGGCAGCATTTGCATTTGAAAAACCGTTGACATCCCCGCAGCAGCATCGGTATAGTTTCCGTTGCCTGCGGTCCGGTTAGTAAGCGTAAGCCGAATGCAGCCGACATACCGCGGCAACGGGACCCCGGAACGCACGGGGTCCCTTTTTTTGCGCCACGAACTGCCCGGCCCTCTGGCTCCGACACCACCCGATGGCTCGTCTAGCTCATCGACCGCTTCGGCAACGGCTTCGAGCTTGGTGTTGGCTGCTGTGACCATGCGAAATAGCAACTCATCGTCGGCAATGGTTGCATCATCGACGTAGACCTCGCCCGGGTATGGGGTCACAACGAGTAGAAGGGCTCAGCGCGTCGAGGACAGCAGGGTCAGCGCTCGCTCGGCCTCCTGCCGGTGATCGTCGAGCGGTCCCTCGTTCTCAACATCGCAGGCCCGCACATAGACGCTTACGCCACCTTCCGCCCCGACGTCCACCACCAGATCGACATCGCGACTCTCCCACTCCAGCAGCACGCCACCCTCTACTGACGCCATCACCTGAGGCGGTGGGACGCTCCTCCCCCACTCCACGAGGACATCCTCAGCAGCCTTCAATGCTCCCGCGCTCGGAGCCAGCGCCCCGTACCCATCCCAGTTTTCCTCCAAGGCAGTCAAGGGTGCGAGCAATTCACTCACTGCGCCTTGGGCATCTTGGGGACCGAGAATCACATCCGACTCTACCGCGTGGCTACTCACCGCTCCGACCTTATCCGGTTCTCAATGATTTTCCAATATTTTCATTCTTATCGCCTCAACGCCCTGCAACGAGCGCAGGAACGCTCCACACCCCTCCTCACGATCCGAACTCCAATGCAGACTGAGGCCGAAGTGCGGGCTGCTTCTAAGGGTATCTACGGCAGCACGGTTTCGGTGTCGCGGCCGGAGCGGAGGAGGGTGCCGGGGGTGGCTCCTGTGGGGTCGCCGGCGGTGATGATCTCGGTGCCGTTGACCAGCACGTGCTCTACGCCCACCGCGCCGGCGTAGAGGCGTTCGCAGCGGCCGGGGAGGTCGGTGCGCTCCACGATGGGCTCTGATGCCACGGTGTCCGGGTTGAACACCACCAGGTCGGCGCAGTAGTTCTCGGCCACCCGGCCTCGTCCTTTGAGCCCGAACAGGCGGGCGGGCTCATCGGTCAGGAGCTGCACGCACTCCTCTATCGACAGCAGGCCCCGGTCGCGCACGGCGGTGGCCAGCATCTCGGTGGGGAACCGGGCGCCGCACATACGGTCGAGGTGAGCGCCGGCGTCGGAGCCGCCCACCAGCACTCGCTGGTCCCGCCACAGATCGGCCCTCTGCTGCCAGGCCAGGTCGATGTCGTCAGACGACTGGGGCCACAGCGCGGTCCGCAGGTCGTCGGCCACCACGATGTCGAGCAGGGCGTCGAACGGGTCCACCCCCCGCTCGGCAGCGATGTCGCCCACCTTGCGCCCGGTGAGCCCGGCGTTCTCCGGGGCATAGGTGTCGCCGATCTCCATGTTGGCCCAGGTGGAGATGAACTGGAACGGGCCTTCGGAGCTACGGGCCTGTTCATCCAGCCACTGGCGCACCGCGGGGTCGGCCAGCTTGGCCTTCTTCTCGTCGTGGTCCAGGTACAGCACATCGCCCCAGTTGGGCAGCAGATACAGGGCGCAGTAGCTGCCGAAGCTCATCTTCAGCCCGCCGATGGTCGGCATCGAAAGGGCCACGATGCGCCCCCCGGCCTCAGCAGCCGCATCCGACGCCCGGAGCTGGTGGCGGGTGCGGTCCATCATGGTGGAGGCGTGGGATAGCACATTCCAGTTGAGCGGACGCTGGGCCCGCACCGACATCTGGGTCATCAAGTCGATCTCTTCGTCGCTGAAGAACGCATTGCAGCCGGTGATGATGAACTCCAGCCAGGTACCGGGATGCTCAGACACCGCCCCGCACAGGGCCAGCATCTCTTCTCGGTCGGCGAAATACGAAGGCACCGGGTCGTTGTTGCCGTCGGAGTGGGTGGTGGACTGTGATGACGAGAACCCCAACCCGCCGGCCTCCAGCGCCCCGTGCAGCACCCGTACCATCTCGGCCACCTGCTCGCCAGAAGCCGCATTGCCGGTGCCATCGGCCCCCATCACAAAGCGGCGCAGGGCTGAGTGCCCCACCAGGAACCCGGCGTTCACCCCTATGCGCCCCTCCAGCGCATCCAGGTACTCGGCAAAGCTCGACCAGCTCCACGGCAGGCCCTGCTCCAGCGCGGGCAGGGGCATTCCCTCCACCTTGGCCATCATCCGGCGGATGTAGTCGGCGTCGTCGGCCTTCAAAGGGGCCAGCGTGAACCCGCAGTTGCCGCCCAGCACAGTGGTCACCCCGTGCTCGTTGGAGGGAGAGGCCAGCGGATCCCAGAACAGTTGCGCGTCGTAGTGGGTGTGGGCGTCTATGAATCCCGGCGCCACCACTAGCCCATCGGCGTCGATGACCTGGGCCGCAGCCTCCTCAACCGACCCGATGGTGGTGATTCTCCCGTCGCTGATGCCCACATCGGCGACGAACCCCGGCGATCCGGTGCCGTCCACCACGGTGCCGCCTTTGATGATCAGATCAAGCATGGGCACAGGATAGGCCAGCGCGCTGACAAGCTCCCCAGCAGGCCGTGGCCCTTATGCCGCCGAGTACGCTCGGCCCATGCCAGAGATCCCCAAGATCATCTCGGTGGATGATCACATAGTAGAGCCGCCCACCCTCTGGACCGACCGATTGCCCCGCAAATACTCCGATGTGGGACCCCGGGTAGTGCGGGAGACTGTCCGCAAGGACATGGTGGTTGTCGACCATGAGCCTGTGTGGGTGGATAGCGACGTGAAGCGGTCGGTGGACTTCTGGATGTACGAAGAACTCAAGCGCCCCCTTATCCGGCTGAGCGCAGCCTCCGGCTATCCCAAAGAGGAGGTCGACGCCCGGCCCATCAACTACGAGGAGATGCGCCCCGGCTGCTGGCAACAGCAAGCCCGCCTCGACGACATGGATATCAACCACGTCGAAGCCTCCATGTGCTTCCCGATGTTCCCCCGCTTTTGCGGTCAGACGTTCATGGAGGCGGCTGACAAGGAACTGGCCCTGCTGTGCGTGCAGGCCTACAACGACTGGATGATCGAGGAGTGGTGTGCCGGCACCGACAGCCGCCTGATTCCTCTGCCCCTGATGCCCCTGTGGGATCCGCATCTGGCCGCCGCCGAAGTGCGCCGCAACGCCGCCCGAGGCGCCCACGCGGTGGCGTTCACCGAGCTGCCCACCAACCTCGGCCTGGCGTCCATCCACGACTCTGACGGGCACTGGGAGCCGCTGTTCGCCGCTTGTGAGGAGACAGCCACCGTTTTGTGCATGCACATCGGCTCGGGGTCGCGCATGCCGTCCACCTCCCCCGATGCCCCGCCGGCGGTGCCCTCTACCCTCACGTTCAACAACGCCATGGGATCGCTGGCCGACTGGCTGTTCTCCGGGGCGTTCATCCGCTACCCCGACATCAAGATCGCCTACAGCGAGGGTCAGATCGGCTGGATCCCCTACATCTTGGAGCGGGCCGACGTGGTGTGGGAGCACAACCGGGGGTGGAACCGGGTGTGGGGGGTGATCCCCGAGCCGCCCAGCAGCTACTTCGCCGACCACGTGTACGGCTGCTTCTTCGACGACCGCTTCGGTTTGGCCAACCTCGATGCCATCGGGGAGGACAACGTTACGTTCGAGACCGACTACCCCCACTCCGACAGCACATGGCCCCACACCAAAGAAGTGGCCGAGAAGCAGTGCGAAGGGCTATCGGACGAGGTGATTTACAAGATCATGCGGGGCAACGCCATCAAGATGTTGCACCTGCCCTTTGACCAATAGCCCCCGGTCGCCGCGCATGATCTACGACTTCGTGATCGTCGGAGGGGGCTCCACCGGAGCGGTGCTGGCCGCCCGGCTGTCGGAGAACTCGGGCACGTCGGTGTTGCTGCTGGAGGCCGGGCCCACCGAGGCTGATCCCGACGCCGACCGCCTGGGCGCGGTGGACTTCTCCCACACCGGGCGCGATTGGGGCTTTCAGGCCCGCACCTCCGGCGAGGCCACCGCCCCCTACCCGCAGGGCCGGACACTTGGCGGCGGGTCGGCGGTGAACGGCGGGGTGGCGCTGCGGGGGATGCCCAGCGACTACGACTCCTGGGCCAGCCCCAACTGGAGTTGGGAGGCCATGGCCCCGTGCTTTCGCCGCCTGGAAGACGACCCCCTGGGAGGCGAGCTCCACGGCACCGGCGGCCCCATTCCCATCCGTCGGGCGGCCAGAGACGATCTGGTCGCTCCCCAGCGACAACTGCTGGCCGCGGCCCAAGACAATGGTCTGGGATGGGTGGACGACCACAACGACGGCGTGTCAGAGGGCATCGGCCCGTCGCCCCAGAACGTGGTGGACGGCATACGAGTGTCCACCGCCATGGGCTACCTGCGACCGGCCGACGGCCGGAAGAACCTGGAGATCGTTGGCGGCGCCTACGCCCACCACATCGTGATCGAACGGGACCGGGCCACCGCGGTGGCCTACTCCACTGGCGCAGGCTCCAGCGTGGAACAGGTCCGGGGCCGACGCATCGTGGTGTGCGCCGGCGCCCTCAACTCACCGGCGCTGTTGATGCGCTCGGGAATCGGGCCGGTGCGAGACCTCGAGGCCATCGGCATCCGCTCGGTGGCCGACCTCCCCGGCGTGGGCGCCAACCTGATGGAGCACGTAGGGGCATTCGTTTTCGTCGTCCCCCCGGAAGGAAAAGTGACCACCGACATGGTCCAGCACCAGCTGCTGATCCGCTACAGCTCCCCCGACGGCCCGGTGACCAACAACATGCAGATCGGCATGATGAACCACTGGGACCTCAGCCAGAACCCGGCTTTGGCCGAAATGTGCGGTGCCGAGTTGATCTGGGGCATCTGCGCCGGCATCCAATCCCCCCGCTCCAAAGGACGCCTCCGGGTGCTGTCCCCCGACCCCGGCCACCCTCCGGTGATCGACCTGAACCTGCTGGACAGCCCCGAAGACCTAGCCCAGCTCACCGCCGGGCTGCGGGTCTGCTACAAGTTGGCCACTCATGAGGCGCAGTCTGAGAGGTTCGAACGGGTGGCAGTCCTCGACCAATCAGCCTTCGCTGACGGCGACGACGAAGACCTAGCCGACTACGCCCAACAGTTCAGCTTTCCCTGGTACCACGCCTCGGGGACCTGCCGAATGGGGCCCGACCCCGACGCCGGAGACGTGGTCGACGACTTCGGCCGAGTTCACGGCGTCGAACGCCTATCGGTGTTCGACGCTTCCATCCTGCCGATGATTCCCCGGGCCAACACCAACCTGACCTGCATTGCTTTAGGCGAGCGGGCCGCAGAACTGCTGCAATAGAAGCATGACCGAAGGAGCGCCATGAGCCCCACTGCCATGATGATCTCGTCCGACTCCCACATCATCGAACCGCCCGACCTGTGGACCGAGCGGGTGACCAGCGGGCCGATGGCCGAGCGGGTCCCGCAGGTGCGCCGCGAGCCCGGCGGCGACTGGTGGTACATCGACGGCCAGCGGTCCATGTCGTTTCTTGGCTTCCAAGCCGGCAACCGCTTCGACCAAGACCCCACCAAGCTCCGCATCGAAGCGTCGTTCGACGAGGTCCGCCCCGGGGCCTACGACCCGGCGAAGTTCATCGCCGACAACCGCACCGACGGTGTGGCCGCCTCGGTTATCTACCCCAGCGAGGCGTTGTTGGCCTACAGCATCCCCGACTCCGAGCTGTGCTCGGCGACCATGGCCGCCTACAACGACTTCATCGCCGAGTTCTGCGCCCACGACCCCGAGCGGCTCAAAGGCATCGCCCTCATCAACGTGGACGACATCGACGAAGCCATTGCCGAGATGACCCGGAGCCGCAACATGGGCCTGGCCGGGGCGATGGTCAGCGTGATGCCCCCGGCCGGCCAGGGCTACGACCACCCTCGCTACGAGCCCTTCTGGTCGGCCGCGGTCGACCTCGACGTTCCGCTGTCCATGCACGTGGCCACTGGCCGGGCGCTGACCAGTGCCAGCGGCCAGGGCAAGAACGACATCCGGGCGGTGACAGAGGCCGCGTTCTACCTGCAAGACCACTTCGTGCGGAAGTCGCTGGGCGAGATGATCTTCTCCGGGGTGCTCGAGCGCCATCCCAACCTCAAGGTGGGATCGGTGGAGCACGAGGTGGGCTGGATCCCGTTCTGGCTGTTCCAGATGGACTACTGCTACACCGACCGGCCGCTGCGGGGCGACTGGCACCGCTTCGCCGATCCCGACGCCCGCCCCAGCCACTACTTCAGCTCCAACTGCTTCGTGAGCTTCCAGGAAGACGCAGTGGGAGTGAGAGTGCGGGATACCTTCGGCACCCACACGCTGATGTGGGGCTCCGACTACCCCCACACCGAGTCCACCTTCCCCCGCTCCCGAGAGGTGGTGGCCGAGACCCTGGCCGACGTGCCCGACAACGAGCAGCAGATGATCCTCCGGGACAACTGCGCCACCCTCTACGGCTTCGACCTTGACCTCCTTGAGGCCGATCTATCGGGATAACAGGATGCGCATAGCCTTCGGGACCGACGAGCCCACTCCCCTGACCGACGCGATCAAGCAGCATCTGGTCGAAGGGGGCCACGACGTGGTGGCAGCCGCCGCAGAGGGGGCTCCGTGGCCCGACGTGGGCCGGGCCGTCGGCGAGGCGGTGGTCGACGACACCGCTGACGTGGGCGTGGTGTGCTGCTGGACCGGCACCGGAGTGTCGATCGCGGCCAACAAAGTCCCCGGAGTGCGGGCCGCCTTGTGTACCGATGCCGAGACCGCCCGCGGCGCCCGGCGATGGAATGACGCCAACGTCTTGGCCCTGAGCCTGCGCCTGGTGTCCTCCGAAGTGGCCGCGGAGATGCTGGACGCCTTCCTGGCCACCGAGCCCGACCCAGACGAGTCCCCCGAGATCGCCAAGCTCTACTGACATGCGAGTCCGAATCGGCTTTGGCGTGGGCGGCGGGGTGGCCTCAGGAGATCCCGAGGCATTCGCCACCGTGGTGGACGGACTGGAGCGGCTGGGGTTCGACTCGCTGTGGGTGGCCGAGAGGGCCAGCGGTCCTGCGCTCGATCCGGTGGTGGCCATGACCTTCGCGGCCGCTCGAACCACCCAGCTCAAGTTCGGCCCCAGCGTGATGGTGCTACCCGGCCGCAACCCTGTGTTGTTGGCCAAGGCCATGGCCAGCCTCGACCGCATCTCCAACGGGCGCCTGCTGCCCGCTTTCGGCCTCGGCGTGGCCGACACCGCTGAGCATCAGGCCTTCGGAGTGGCCCGCATGGACCGGGCAGCCTGGTTCAATGAGGCCCTGCCGCTCATGCGCCGTCTGTGGACCGAGGATGTTGTCGAACACCAGGGTCCCCGCTTCCACCTCGACGCCGCCCGAGTGGACATTAAACCGGTCCAACAGCCCCTTGACGTGTGGATGGGGGGGATCACCCCTTCCGAGCTGCGCCGGGTGGGCCGGCTGGGCGACGGCTGGCTGCCCTCCTTCGTCACCCCCGACGACGTGCGCGAGGGGATTGCCACCATCAAACAGCATGCTGACGAGGCCGACCGGGAAATCGACCCTGAGCACTACGGGGCGTTGTTGACCTACACCGAGGGCCCTCTTCCCGACCGGTTCATCGAGCTCATCAAGCTTCGTCAGCCCGACAAGAAACCAGGCGACCTGGTGGCGACCAACCACCACGAGTTGCGGTCCAAGATCGAGGCCTTCATCGAGACCGGTGCCTCCAAGTTCGTGGTTATGCCCCTTGGCGAGCCAACCGACTGGGAGGCCGAGATCGAAGCCCTGGCTGCCGATCTCCTGCCGATGCAAGAGTGACAAGGTGATCCTCCAACCGTCTAGAGTTCGCTCCTAATGGTCCTTCATCAAATCGACAATCGCGATCAGCGGTGTTGAACAATGCCTGACCGACGCATGGTGCCAGCCAACGCCCCGCTGCCCTCCCCTTTTCCCGAGGGCTGGTACTACGTCGCAAGCCGCCGGTCATTGAAAAAAGCCAAGCTCATCAAGCAGACCTGGATGGGCGAGGACATCATCGTCTGGTGTGACGACAACGGGAGGGTCTGCGTCTCCGAGGCCTACTGCCCCCACTTGGGGGCCGATCTAGGACCCGACGGAGGGGCCTGTGTGAGCGGCGGTCGGCTCGTCTGCCCCTTTCATGGCTTCGAGTACGACGCTGGTGGCCAGTGCGTGGCCACCCCCTTTGACCCGCCACCCAAGGCGGCTCGCCTGCGAGTGTTCGAGACAACCGAAATCGCCGGCCTGATCTTTGCTTGGTGGGGAATCGGAGGGCGACCCCCGCAGTGGAACCTGCCCGAGGAGGCACTGGACCAAGTCGGCTGGAGCAACCTCAACTTCTGGACTTCCCGATTCCCCGGCCATCCTCAGGACACGACGGAGAACTCTGTCGATCTAGCCCACCTGCGCCACGTCCACGGCTATGACAACGTGAGCCGGGTCGAGCCACTGGAGGTGGACGGTCACTTCCTCCGCAGCCGCTTCGACTTCGCCACCACCCGGAGGATCGCCAAAGTGGGGCGCCTTCGACTCAACGTCTCCGCCAACACCTTGATCTACGGACTGGGCTACTCGTACGTGGAGGTGCGAGAACGCAGTATCGGCCTCGACATGCGCCTTTGGATACTGGCGACGCCCGTCGACGGCACTCACATCGACCTGGCGGTGGTGTCGCAGGTCGGACCCATTCGCAATCCAAATCGCCGAATTGCGGGGGCGACATTTCTCCCGCCGAGGATGCGCGCTCCCATCGTCAACAAATTCATGGCGTACTTCGAAAAGCGAGACGTACTTCAGGATGTGCCCATCTGGAGCCGCAAACAGTACCGATCCCGCCCGCGACTGTCGCGTTCCGACGGTGAGATCATGAAGTACCGCACCTACTGCGCTCAGTTCTATCCCGATCTGCTAGCGGTGGTAGAAGACATCAAGAGGGTGGCCGACCAACCGGCAGTCAACGACTGACAGGGAACAGCTGGCAATGGCAACTGGCAAGAAGCAGGCGATGCCGCGGCGAGTTGCCATCGTCGGCGGCGGTGTTTCGGGGCTGGGGGCCGCATGGACGCTGCATCATCAGCCGGATCGCTTCGATTTCCGACTCTACGAGGCTCAGGAACAGCTCGGCGGCAATGCCATCACCGTCGACATGCCCCAAGACGACGGCGGATCGATCCCCTTCGACATCTCGGTCACCGCCTGCATCCCGTCGGTGTACGACCACATCGTGCTGTTGATGGAGCAGTTCGGCCTTGACCTGATCGATACCAAGTTCAGCTACAGCGTCAAGTATGGCGGACAGATCTATGCCCACGATTTCGATTCCGAGATCAGAGAGCAACTGCAAGAAGAGATCGCCAAGTTCCAACGTCTCCTGCGACGTCTGCACAAGTTCGGTTGGCTAACCCGTTCCCAGTCGAAGGCGCTGAATTTCCTGAACCCGTTCAACTACGTCAGCATGGGCACGCTCTTGAATCTGGGCGGGTTCTCTGGTGACTTCAGATACAAGATTCTCAAGCCCATGTTCGTCAACTTCCTCATGGCTACGAACGTGTTTGACATGCCGGCATCTCTCTTTGCCCGGTATCTGGAGTTCTTCGATATCGAATCGGCTACGCCCATGCAGACTTGGGACCAGGGGTCGCAGCGCATCTACGAACATCTATCGGCCGATTTCGGAGACAAGATCTACCTGAGTCGGCCGGTTCAAAAGGTGTACCGGTCGAAGTCCGAAGTCGTGGTCGAGGACGCAGACGGGGTGCGGGAGACATTCGACGACGTCATCTTCGCCTGCAACGCCAACCAGACCTTGATGATGCTCGACAACCCCTCCGCCCTCGAGCGCTATCTGCTCTCGTCGATACGCTACGAAAGCGAACTCCACAACCACACGGTTGTCCACTACGACTCCTCAGTGCTTCCCGACAACGAGGTGAAGCCGTTGACCACGCGAAGCAACCACGTCGAGCAGTACGGCGCGAGGCCGGACAACTACGAGATCACCTACATCATGCACAACCAGCAGCCATGGGTAAATCGGTCGGACAAGCCCTGTCTGGTCACCTACAACGCCATCAGCCCGATCGATGAGGAGAAGATCGTCAAGAAATGGTGGTTCCAGCACATCGTCCACGATGTGCGCCACATTGCCTGGCTCGTCAGCCTGTTCCGCTTCATCCAAGGCAAAAGGCGAACGTGGCACTGCGGTGCCCACACGCTGATAAACAGCCAGGAAACCTGCTTCATCACCGGGCTCGCTGCGGCAAGGCAGTTGGGTGCCGACTACCCGTTCGACGATGACGCGGCAAGGCGCTCCTTCAACTTCTACGGGAGCCTCATGTACGGCTGGCGGTTCAAGAAGGCCCAGCGCTAAAGCCGGACTTCTCAGGCGCTGAGGGTTAGAAGGGCAGGTCGTGTCGCTGGCCGGCGACGCGGATCTTGAATTTCTTGCTCGGCGACATGGAAGGCAACGCGCTGATCTTGAACTTGTAGTTCTTGGGGGCGATCTCGAGCTCGTAGTAGTGCACCATCATCAGCAGGTTGATGGCCAGTTGCATTTCCGTCCACCGAGTACCGAGGCACGTATGGGTACCCAGCCCGTAGGGGGCGTATTGCGTGCCCACGTGTTCCTTGCGGGGGGCCTGATACCGGTCGATGTCGAATTTCCAGGGGTCGGGGAAGAGGTCTCCCATATAGTGCGTCGCCGTCTGGGCGGCGAATATCCGGGACCCTTCCGGCAGCTCGTAACCCTCGACCACACAGGCGTTCATCACGTTTCGCACCGACACCGGGGCGATCGGGTAGAGCCGCAGGCACTCCATGATGAATCGGCCGGTGATGTCGGTGCCGTCTCCGGTAAGCGCGTCGCTATCGGGATCGCCCTTGGCGAACAAGGCATCGGCCTCTTCACGGATCTTCTCGTGGAACTCGGGTTGGGAGAGCATGGCGTAGACGACGAAGCTGAGCTGGTCGCCCACGTACATGCTGGCGATCAGCGGCGCGGAGAGCACAAATCGCAGGTTCGACTCGGGGAGGAATTGCCGATCGCTGGAGTGCATGTTCAGCAGCTCGTCGGCGAGGTCGCGAGGACATCCCGCCCGCTGGGCCGGGGTGTGGCTGCGCAGCACCCGATCCACCACCTCGCCCACCAGCTTCGCCCGACGTCTCATGGGCGGGGTCTTCAGCATGAACTTGGGAAGTATCTTGACAAGGTGGGTCAAGAGCGCCCGCTCTTTGAACTTGTGCATGTCTTTGGCGACATCTTGCGAGTCAATACTCAACGTCAGCGGCGACAACTCCGCGTTGACCAGGGTGCGGCACATGGTCACCGCGCCCTGCGCCTCTCCAATGTTCCAAGTGGCCAAGTTCTCCCGGGCCTTGGATAACACCAATTCCAGCTGTTCTTCCAGCCTCGAGCGCGAATAACCCGGCTGAATGGACTTGCGGTACCGGAAATGATCGGCGCCGTCAAGGGCGGGCAGCAGTCCTGCCCCGCCATAGACCTTTTCGAAATCCTCCAAGTAATCCCTGGCCCTCAGGTGCATGCGGCCGTTTCTATGCACCCAGTGGTTGGTCTCGGGCCCGGTCAGAAAGATCATGCGTTCCTGGAAGGGCGGCTTGATATAGCACACTGGACCGTATTCTTGGTGGAGCTCGGCAAAGAGTGCGGGGAGGTTGCCGCTGCGAAGGTTTTTGCTCCCCAGGAGCTTCCGCAGCTTGACCCGGGGGATCTCCTTGGACAGGGCAGCCCGCCGGAAAATCGACCCGGTGATGTTCTCGCTGACCGCTTCGGAAATGGAGCGGCCGATCAAGTCCATCTTGAGGATCTGTTGCACCCGTTTTTCTGATTCCTCGTCAATTTCGAAGATGTAGCGCAACACATCACAGGTGTTGATGAGACAGATAATGATGATTTCTCTCGGGCTGGGAATCTCGTCGGTGAAGATCGCTCGGCTGATGCGAGTCTTGACGAACTCGACGGCAGTGCCTACTTCGGAGCTGGTGTGGAATCCCGACATCCAGGCCCCTTGCGCCAGCGACCAGAAATCGCCTTCGTGATGCTGAAGGATCTTCCTGTCGACCAATCGGTCCAAGGTCGCGTCGATCATCTCTTCTGCTCTGGGAACGAGCCGCTCGATCCAGTACTGGGCGTTGTATTGATTCGTCTCACCCGCGATCTCAGAGAGGAGGGGGTCGAGACAGGGGTCGCCCGTTCTGGTCTTGTCTAGAAGGATCAGGGACTCCATATCGGTGTCTATGCGATAGATGAGCGACAGTTCGGCAAGGGCAGCGCCAACGACAGCACAGTTCAGATTCCATCCGGGTACTTGGCGGAAGTAGCCGCTCTCTTCGTTCAGGAGTGTCAGAACGAGCTCGTCAAGCAGCGTAAGCGGCGAGGTTTCCACTTCCTGAACATTTTGGTCCGTGAGCGTCATTGGCCCACTTCCCTCCACCTTGGACTTTAACGATAGCGACTATTGGTAACAACCTCACGTCTTACCGAGAGCCTGCTTTAGATCGGCCAGCAAGTCGTCGACCGTCTCAATGCCGACCGACAGCCGCACGAGTCCAGGGTCCACCGCCAAAGGAGAGTCGGCCACCGACAGATGGGTCATCGTGGAGGGCTGCTCTATGAGCGACTCCACGGCGCCCAGCGACTCGGCCAGGTGAAACACCTGGGTGGAGCTCACCGCGGCTACCGCGGCCGCCTCGCCCCCCGCATGGATGAACGACACCATCCCGCCCGGGCGGCGCATCTGAGCAGCCGCCACCTCATAGCCGGGGTGGCCGGGCAGGCCGGGAAACATCACTCGCTCCACCGCCCGATGGCCGTCCAAGTACTCCGCCACGGCCTGGGCGTTGTTGCAGTGGCGGTCCATGCGCACTCCCAGTGTTTTGATCCCCCGCAGCAGCAGATAGCAGTCGAACGGGCCGGGCACCGCCCCCACCGCGTTCTGGACGAAGGACAGCCGCTCGGCCAGATCTTCCCGGTTCACCGCGATGAACCCGCCCACCACGTCGGAATGGCCACCCAGATACTTGGTGGTGGAATGCACCACCACATCGGCTCCCAGCTCAAGCGGATTCTGGAGGTATGGCGTGGCAAAGGTGTTGTCCACCACCACGTCGGCCCCCGACGCGTGGGCCACATCGACCACCGCGGCGATGTCCACCACCGTCAGCATCGGGTTGGTGGGCGTTTCCACCCACACCTGGCGGGTCTCGGGGCGAATGGCCGCGCTCAGCGCGTCCATATCAGTCATGTCCACCGCCGACCACTCGATGCCCCGCTCGCCGTATATCCGGGCAATGAGCCGGAACGTCCCCCCGTAGGCATCAGTGCCCACAACCACATGGTCGCCGGGGCGCAACATGGCGACCAACGCGTCCTCCGCAGCCATGCCGCTGGCAAACGCCATGCCATGCTCGGCCCCCTCCAGTCCGGCCAGGCAACGCTCCAGCGCCACCCGGGTGGGATTCGAGGTGCGGGCGTACTCAAAGCCCCGGTGCTGGCCGGGCGCGGTCTGCATGAATGTGGTGGACAGATGGATGGGGACGGTGATCGCGCCGGTGGCTTCATCAGGTTCCTGGCCGACGTGGATGGCCCTGGTGTCGAATCCCCACTCGCTAGGGGCGGAGCCGCTCATGACCCTGCGCCAGGAGCGCCCGAAGACAGGAAGCTGAGCACGTCGGTGCTGGTCATCACCGCTCGGGGACGACCGCCGTCGAGCACCAGAAGCGCCGGGGACCGCTCCAGCTTGGTCACCGCCAACGCCACCGGTTCCCCGATGCCGATCTGCTCCAAAGGACGACTCATCACGTTCTCCACCGGCTGGCCCAACAGATCGCCGTCGAAGGCCAGGGCCATGAGCTGAAGCTCGTGCACCGACCCCATTACCTCGGCCGCAGCCAATGGCATCTCCCCTTTGGCCACCGGAAGCTGGCTGACCCCGTGGTCGCGCATCTGAGTCACGGCCAGGCTGACAGGGTCCTCGGGGTTGACATACACCAGCGGGGGAAGCGCCCCCTCCTTGGCATCGAGCACATCCTTCACACAGGGGTGCTCGCCGATCAAGAAGCCATACGACGCCATCCAGTCGTCGTTGAATACCTT
The DNA here is from genome assembly GCA_002239105.1 of marine group bacterium Sva0996 bin134. Lineage (GTDB taxonomy): Bacteria > Actinomycetota > Acidimicrobiia > Acidimicrobiales > Bin134 > Poriferisocius. The sequence goes on from MPNQ01000021.1 coordinate 23,942, forward strand.
TGAGAGATAGCCCCGCCCGGCGTCGGGCAGCAGCACAACCACTACATCGTCGGGCCCGCAGTCTCGGGCCACTTCCAAACCGGCGCACACGGCGGTACCGCCCGACCCCCCGATCAGCAGCCCCTCCCTCCGGGTCACCAGCCGGGCCATGTCGAAGGAATCCTGGTCAGAGATGGGGATCACCTGGTCGACGACGTCGGGATCGTAGGTCTCAGGCCAGAAGTCCTCGCCGATCCCCTCCACCAAGTAGGGCCGGCCCGCCCCGCCGCTGAACACCGAGCCCTCAGGGTCGCCGGCGACTACCTGGATCTGGGGGTTCTGCTGCTTCAGGTAGCGGCCCACACCGTTGAGCGTGCCCCCGGTGCCCGCTCCGGCCACGAAGTGCGTGATGCGCCCACCGGTCTGCTTCCACAGCTCGGGGCCGGTGGTCAGCTCGTGCGACAGGGGATTCACCTGGTTGAAGTACTGGTTGGGCCGGTAGGCGCCGGGAGTCTCAGCCACCAGCCTCTCGGCGGTGGAGTAGTACGACTCGGGGTCTTCGGGATCCACCGCCACCGGGCACACCACCACCTCGGCCCCATAGGCCCGCAAGAGCTGCACCTTCTCCTGGCTCACCTTGTCGGTCATGACGAAGATGCAGCGGTAGTCCCTCTGGGCCGCGACCAAGGCCAAGCCCACGCCGGTGTTGCCCGAGGTGGGCTCGACAATGGTCCCGCCCGGATTCAGCAGCCCCTCTTGCTCGGCCGCGTCGATCATGGCCACTGCGGGACGGTCCTTCACGCTCCCGCCCGGGTTCAGCATTTCCAGCTTGGCCAAAACCTCACACGGCACCCCATCGGCGATGCGCTTCATCCGCACCAGCGGAGTGTTCCCAATGAGGTCGAGGATCGAGTCTGCGACCTCCACGCCCATAAACTACCCGGCGGTATGGGTCGACCAAACATCACGCCGCCGAGCATCGCGGTGGAGCCCGACTGCTGGCGCCGACCCGCGCTGGTAGATGCCGTCACCGCCGGTGGAGGACTTGTGGTGGACCCGTCCGAAGCCGAGGCCTTGGTCTGGGCCGAGCCCGCCGCCCCCGATCTTTTGCCGGAGGTGCTAGCCAAAGCACCGGGCATCGAGTGGGTGCAGCTCCCCTACGCCGGAATCGAGAACCTGACCCACTTGCTCGATAACAAACACCTCTGGACCTGCGGAAAGGGGGTGTACGCCGAGCCGGTGGCCGAGCACGTGCTGATGCTGGCCCTTGCCGGCCTACGGGGAATGGCAAGCTTCGCCCAAGCCCGCAGCTGGTCGCTGCCGGAGGGCCGCAACCTGCTCGGCGGCCGGGTGACTGTGCTGGGAGGCGGGGGGATCACCGAGTCTTTGGCCCGGCTCCTGGCCCCGTGGGACTGCCGGATCACGGTGTTGCGCCGCCATCCCAAGCCAATGCCCGGCGTCTACCGGGTGGTAGGCCCGGAGAGCCTGCACGACGCGCTGAGCGGGGCCGATGTGGTGGTGGTGGCCTTGGCTCTCACCCCAGAGACCACCGGCATCATCGACGCCGACGCGCTGAGCGCCATGCAACCCCACGCCTGGCTGATCAACGTGGGGCGGGGCAGACACGTGATCACCGAGGACCTGGTAGCATCGCTGGCCGCCGGGACTATCGGCGGGGCGGCCCTTGATGTGACCGACCCCGAGCCCCTCCCCGACGGGCACCCCCTCTGGGGCATGGACAACTGCCTCATCACCCCCCATGTGGGCAACACCCCTGAGATGGGGCTGAAACTCCTTGCCCGCCGGGTTACCGAGAATATCCGCCGTTACATCGCCGGCGAGGAGCTGCTCGGCCCCGTGGATGTCGACTTGGGCTACTGATCGGCGCGGGGCCGCTGCCTAACCGCTAGGGGCTGATGATGCGTTCGTACTGGGCATAGGGCTCCTGGATGGCTATGACCCTCATGGGGCGGCTCGCCGCGGCATGGACACCGGGGCCGAAGGTGACAGGGCCGGCAGCCAGCACCTCGCTCTCGAATCGCTCCAATTCTCTGGCCACCGCCCGGGGCTCAATGGTGCCAGCCCGCTCTACTGCCCGAACGTAGGCCTCGATGGCGTCATGGCCGGTGACGACGCGGCCGTCGCTGGCACGATGACCGGTGGCTTCGAGATAGTCGGCCAGCACCTGGCGAACTTCAGGGCTGGGGTCGGTGGACCCTGTAAATACTGAGGCGTACGAGAGCATGGTGAAGTCGCCGACGCCAGGAACCTTGCCGATCCAAGAGTCGCCGTCCATGGTGGAGTTAGCGAAGATTGGCTGGGGAATGCCCATAGCCCGAACCGGGGCCAGTATCTCGGGGGCCACCAGCCGGGTTCCGCAAAAGACAATGGCCTCGGGATTGTTGGTCGCCAACCCAGACAGGATGGGTTCGAGAAGGCCAGGATCGGTCGGCTGGTAGCGGTACAGGCCAGACACCCGGCCTCCCTGCTCCTCAAAGCTCCGTCGGAAGGCCTCGCAGACTGCCACCGCTTCAGTGCTGGTCTGGTCGATTATCACCGCTGCGGTGGTGAATCCCCGACTGGCCACCAATGAGACCAAGAGCGAGGCTTCAGTGCTCACCGGCGTGCCCATAGAGAAGACCCGGTCTCCCAACTCCTCGGTAACCCAGGCGTCGTCGGCTCCACAGGGACTTATGACCAAGGTCCCCAAACTCTCCAGCACATCTAGGGCCGGTGCGGCATAGGCGGCATCGCACGTCATCAACAGCAGGTCAATGCCGTCCACCAGAAGCTGCTCGGCGCCGTTGCGCATGGAGGACAGCTCGGTGTGGCTATCGATGTGGCGGAGCACCACCGGCCGTCCCAGCAGTCCCCCGGCCTCGTTCAAAGCATCGATCCGAATTCGGGCGGCCTCGAGGGCGGGCTCGTCGAAGTCGGCCAGGAATCCGGAGGTGGCCATCAAAGCTCCCACCACGATGGCATCAGCAGGCAGGGGGACCCCGTCGGGAGTGGCCGTGGGCCGCGTGGTGCTCTCGGCAATCGGCTGTCCTTCATCGTCGGTGGGCGGGGCAGGGCTAACCACCGTCCCTTCGCTGAACAGGCCGCACCCGGTACAGGCCACCAGCACCAACACGACCAGCATCAACGCCACCAGCAATGGCGGCCGGATGCCGGGCAGACTCATCAGACCTTGAGTTCGCGGAAGGGAATGCCCTTGTCGGCTCGGGGCTCGCGGGGCAGGCCGAGTATGCGCTCGCCGATCACGTTTCGCTGGATCTCCGGAGTGCCCCCGCCGATCTTGTGGGCGAAATGGCCGACCATTTGCCATACCCAGCTGTCGTCGTTCAGCATCCCCTCCGGGCCCAACAGCTCCATGGCCGTTTGGCTGGTGTCACGAATGTGGTCACCAGAGAGGATCTTCATGATCGAAGCCTCCGGGCCGATCTCGGTGCCCTTGCTAAGCGCGGTGTACACACTCATTCCCAGATAGCGGAGCACTTCTGATCTGATCCACGCTTCAGCCAATGACTGGCGAACCGCCGGGTCGCCAGCTTGGCCCTTCTGGCGAGCCAAATCGACTAAAGCGGAAACGTCCACGCGAGACGATTGAGCGCCAACCGCGGCGCGCTCGCTGTTCAAGGTGGTCTGGGCCACGGCCCAGCCGTTGTTGACCCCGCCGATCACGTTCTCTATCGGGATTCGCACATCGTCCAGAAAGGTCTCGTTGAACTCTGCCCCTCCGGTTATCTGGCGCAGCGGCCGCGGGTCCAAGCCCTCGGTATCCATCCTCACGAAGAAATAGGTGAGACCCTGGTGCTTGGGAACGTCGAGGTCGGTGCGGGCCAACAAAATGCCCCAATCGGCCAGGTGGGCATAGGAGTTCCACACCTTTTGGCCGTTCACCACGAACTCGTCGCCGTCGCGCACTGCTCTGGTCTGGAGTCCGGCCAGGTCGGAGCCGGCATTGGGCTCGCTGAAGAGCTGGGCGAACACCATCTCCCCCCGACGGATCGGGTCCAAGAAGCGATCCTTCTGCTCATCGGTGCCCCACGCCACAAGGGTTGGAGCAGCCATGTCCAACGCGGCCATGAAGATCGACATCACGACGCCGTAAGAACCCTGCTCTTCCTCGAAAATGATGCTCTCTATGGTTGAGGCACCCCGCCCTCCGTACTCCGTCGGCCAGTGCAAACAAGCCCAGCCGTCGGCCGCCAGCCGCGCTTGCCAGGCGCGGGCTCGATCAGCCATTTCTTGCTCCTGGCGTGTATCAGCGTTCGGAGTGAACATCTCATCAAAGGCCTCGGGCGAGCCCTTGGCCGGGGCGTTGGCCGCCAGCCACTCTCGGGCCTCAGCCCGAAATGCTGCTTCTGAGGGGGTGTCGCCGAAATCCACGGGGACAGGCTAAGTCGATTAGGGGCGAACCAGCACTTTGCACTGGTCGGTAGGTGATTTGATGGCCTCGAATGCGTCAGGAAGTCCGTCGAGGTCCACGGTGTGGGTAATGAAGGGGGCTGGTTCGATCCGGCCCTGTTCAATCATGGCCAGGGTGTGGGCATAGTCCTGATGGCGGTAGTACACGGGGAAGGTCATGGTCAGCTCTTTGAGCGATGCGAACACCGGGATGATGGGGTCGGGTCCAGAGCAGATGCCCACCACCGCAACCCGGCCCCGATGGGCCGCCGCTTCGATGCAGGTCTGGATGATGCCCGGTTTACCCACCGCTTCCACCACCACATTGGGTGGAGATCCGGCTAGACGCTCGAAGGCCTGCGCCAGCTCCTCGGATACAGGATCGATGACACCAGTAGCTCCGAAATCGGCCGCCGATTCCCGCCGCACTACCACCGGATCGCTGACCACTACATTTCGAGCCCCCATGTGGCGAGACCACAGGGCAACGGCCAGCCCCACCGGTCCGCCCCCCACGATGAGCACGTCGTCGCCGGTGGCGATGCCCGCGGTGTCTGCCGCGTGGAGTCCGACCGCCAACGGCTCTACCAGAGCACCCACGTCGTAGCCGCATCCCTCGGGCAGGCTGAAGGTCTGGGCGCTGGACACGGTCACATACTCGGCGTAGGCCCCCGGCCGGGTGCCGGTGCCGACCATCTCCGAATGAGGGCAGTGGACCGGCAGCGTGTCCCAGCAGTGCTGGCAGTTCCCGCACCCCACCAGCGGCAAGGCGCACACCGCATCGCCGGTCTTCCAGTTCCCCACCGGGTCGGCCCCCACGGCCACCACTTCGCCGGAGAACTCGTGGCCCATGGTGTAACCGATGGGCAGGTGCTCCACCACCTTCAGATCGGAGCCGCAGATGCCGCACCCCTTGACCGCCAAAACCAGCTCTCCCGGCCCGGGCGCGGGGTCGTCGACCTCGGCCACCTCCAGCGTCCTGTCCTCGGCGATCACTGCGGCCCGCATCAGGCCCTTCCCCCGTCTATGCCCTGGGCGGTCATTGCCGGGCCGACTCCAGCTCACTTTCGACTTGGGCTATCTCTGCCCGATACCACCCAGCCTCTTGGAAGTTTCGCTGGCCGTGCTCCTCGCACAGCGACTGGAGCGCGGCCAGCTTGGCGGCCAGCGCCCCGACATGGCCGGCGTCGACGGCCAGAACCATGTCCACAAGATGCAGGGCCTCCAGGCGGTCACCCGCGGCCAGGCGCTCTTCGGCCCGGGCCAAAAGGGCATCGGCCCCCGCCAAATCCACCACATCGGGGTAGACCGCTTGGGGTGGTGTGTCGTAGAGGTCCAGCACAGAGCGGTAGGTGAACCAACCGGCCAACCCCTCCCAGATGGCCCGCACGCCCCAGTCCACCCGGCCGTACGTCTCGTGCAGGGGGGAGTCGTCGGGCAGGCTGATCTCCTTCATCAGGGTGTAGGGGTCTTTGCCCTCATTCATGCCGGCGATCACCCGGTCCCACACCCACTCCACGCCGTCGTGCATCCGGGTGAGCACCTCTCGGACCTCCTCTTTGCCCACCACCGGCTCAAAGTGTCCGGCCAGGGCGATTTCCGGCTCCAGGTCGCGAACCTCGCGCAGCGACTCCAAGTATTGCTGGGCATCTCGGTAGGGCTCGCCCCGCAAGGTGAACAGATTGGGGAAGGCATCGATGATCGGGCCCCACAGGTCGCCCACGAAGGCGGCCCGCAATTCGGGCACCCAAACCGTGAGCCCGTCGGGGCCTTCGGCTCCGGGGGTGTGCATCACCTCGAAGGTGAGATCGCCCACCTCAAGGGTGTGGGAGCGGTCGACCACTATGTCGGCCTCGATGGGCGGGGTGGGCTCCACCCTGCCGGAGTCGGTGCGGAGGTTCATGGCCGCCCCCCACAAGATCTTGGCCCGGTCCACCCGGAACTGGGTGAGCTGGCGGTATTGCTCATCGCGCTGGAGGCAAAGGCGGTGGGCCACCACTTTGGCTCCCTCGCGCGACCAGCGCCGGTGACCGCCGATATGGTCCTCGTGGGCGTGGGTCAAAACGACGTATCGCACCGGATTGCCGGGAACGGCCGAAAGCTGGTGGTGGAAGCGACGGGCGTCGCCGGCCAGGCCGGCATCGATCATCACGCTGCCCTCAGGAGTGGTCACCTTGTAGGCGTTGGCCGTGCCCACTGCCATCCAGATCCGGTCGGCCACCTCCACCGCGGTCTCCGGCGCGCTCACACCAATCAGGTCAGAAATCCGTTCGTCGGCCATCAGTCTTCAACCCAAACCCAGCGGCCCGACGGAGCCGGCACTCCCTCGGGCCGCTCCATGCACTGCACATCCAAATGAATGGGCAGAAGGTGACGCACGTAGAAGGCGTGCACAGTCACCGTGGGCATCACCAAGTCGTTGTAGCGCTTGATCTCCACCTGGGGATCTTTCTCCTGCCAGGCCTCGCACTTGGCCAAACAGGTATCGACTTCTTCCCGGGAGTCGAAGAGCAGGCCCAGGTGGTCGAACGGCGGCGGAGCCATGGGCTCTTTGTGCTCGGCCAACAAGATGAACTGACTGGTAGCGGGATCGGTGGACAACAGCAGAGCGGTCTGCTTGAGAATTTGGGTGTCGGTGGTGGTCCATCCGAACACATCCCCGTAGAACTCGCGCACCTTGGCTCGATAGTCGTCGGTAAGTGTTCCCAGAGGAAGCGTCAGCTCCATGTGGTTGAAGCGCATCTTGGCCATGCCGCAGCGTAGCCTGAGGCGATGATGCGATCTTTTGCCTCCAAACTGTTCTGGGCCCTTCTGCTGGTTATGGCCCTGGTTGCCGGGGCCTGCGGAAACGACGACGGGGGAACCACCGAGCCTGCGCCCACGGCTGCCCCCACTGCCGAGGCCACCCCCGAGGCCACCGAGGCTCCCGCACCCACTGAAGCTCCCGCTCCTGAACCCACCCCGGCACCGGAGCCCACCCCCGAGGCCACCCCGGCACCCACCGAAGCCCCAACCCCGGAGGCCACCCCGGCACCGGAGCCCACCGCCGAGCCCACTCCGGAACCCACGGCTGCTCCCGAACCCGAGGCCCACCCATCAGGGCTGGACGTTGCCGCCATCAACGCGGCGGCGGCCGACTGGATGGAAGCTGCTGGAATTCCCGGGCTGGTATTGGCCGTGGCCCAAGGCGACGAGGAGCCGTGGACATTCGGCTGGGGCGTGAGCGATCTCGCCACCGAAGAACCCATGACGCCGGGCGACTATGTCCGCATCGGGTCGGTCACCAAGCCGGTCACCACCGTGGCGGTGCTGTCGATGGTGGAAGAGGGCCTCCTCGACTTGGACACTCCGGTCACCGCCTACCTGGGCGACGACTGGTACGGGTCATACGAACACGGTCCCGACATCACCCTTCGGCACCTCATGGGCCACACCGCCGGGTTCGTGGAGTACGCCTTCGACCCGGGGTTCTTCATCCTGGCCTCGTCCCGGTTGGACGTTCCCATCGCCCCTGAGGAGATAGTGCGGTTCACCACCACTTACGGACCGGTGTCCGACTTCGAAACCGAGTACAACTACAGCACTGCCGGACATGTGGTCGCCGGGATGATCATCGAGGCGGTCACCGGCAATCCCGCCCACGTCGAGATCAGGTCCCGAGTCCTCGATCCCCTGGGCTTGGAGAACACCTATCTGCCCCCCGGCGAGTTGCCTCCCGAGCCGGTGGTCAACAGCTACAACGGCGGGCTTCTGTACACCGCTTTCAGTTCGCTGACCAGAGTTCCCGACGAAGCCCGCCACGACTACTTGGGCAACACCTACATCTCCACCAACAGCTATTCCCAGGAGCTTTTGCAAACGGCCGGCTGGACGGGCGGGGGAATCGAGACCCTGATCGGCGACGTTCCGACGATGTTCCGAGGGCTGTTCACCGGAGGGCTCATAGGCGATGAGTCCCTGGCTGAGATGACCTCTGCGGGGGTCAACCCCGGCTACGGGCTCGGTGTGGGGATCGACGACATCGACGGTCTGCTCGGCTATAGCCACGGTGGCGGGACGCCGGCTTTCCGCACCAGGGCGCTCTACATCCCCGAGTTGGATCTGACGCTGGCGGCCAACGCCAACGTATTGCCTCCTGATCCCGACATGGGTGAATTGATGGACGTCCTGCTCCCGATTGTGATGGAGAGCTGGGGGCTGTCCAACTGATGACCCTCGCCGCCTGGAACGAGGCCGCGGCGCAGGTCACCTCGCCGGGCCAGCTTTTCTCCTGGTCGGTGCAGGAGTTAAACGGCGTCCCTCTGCGGATGTTCGACAACGCGCCCGATTCAATGCGGGACTTCTTTGTCGGCACCGCGGCTCACGGCGAGGCCGATTACCTGGTTTTTCGCGACGAACGGCTGTCGTATGCCGAAGCCCATCGTCAGGTGAGGGTCCTGGTCGGCTGGCTGGCTGCCAACGGTGTGGGCCAGGGCGACCGGGTGGCTATCTCCATGCGCAACTACCCCGAGTGGATCATCGCCTACTGGGCGACGGTGTCGATGGGGGCAGTGGTGGTGGGAATGAACGCCTGGTGGACCGCAGCGGAAGTGGCCTACGGCTTGGACGACAGCGCCCCGAGGGTGCTGGTGGTGGACGGCGAGCGCTGGGAGCTCCTGCAATCCCTCGACCCCCGACCCGATGTCCCGGTGATCGTGACCCGCTGCGAGGAGGAACTGCCCGGCGACGTGATCCGATGGGCCGATACGGTGGCCGACCCCGACCCGCCCCAGCTGCCCGAGGTGACCATCGGCCCCGACGACGACCTTTGCGTGTTCTACACGTCGGGCACCACCGGGTTTCCCAAGGGAGCGGTGATGACCCACCGGGCGGCAGTACACAATGTGATGAACATGGGCTTCTACTCGGCGGCCTTGGGCTTGATCAACGAAAGGGCGCCCATCCCCCGCGACCAGCGGGATCAGCCGGCCGGTTTGGTGTGCGTGCCGCTGTTCCACGTCACCGGGTGCAACTGCTACCTGCTCCCAACCACCGCTGTGGGCGGAAAGCTGGTGCTCATGTACCGCTGGGACGCCACCGAGGCACTGAAGCTGATCGACGCTGAGCGGCCCAGCACCCTTGCCGCGGTGCCGGCCATGTCCCGGGAGATAGTGCTGCACCCCGACTTCGACCGATACGACACCTCCAGCCTGGGCTCGCTGGGGGGCGGAGGCTCGCCCCTACACCCCGACCTGGTGGACAAGATCGCCCGTTCGATTCCCAGCGGCAACCCAGGAACCGGCTACGGCCTGACCGAGACCAGCGGGGTGGTCACCATGAACGTGGGGAGGATCTACGTGGACAAGCCCACTACCGTGGGTCAGCCGCTCCCCACCGTCGAGGCCAAGGTGGTGGACGACAACGGCGCTGAGCTGGCATCTGGCCAGCCAGGAGAACTGCTGGTGCGCTCGCCCATCGTCATCCGGGGCTACATCAACAAACCTGAGGCCACCGCCGAAGCCATCGTTGACGGCTGGCTGCACACCGGGGATATCGCCACCATCGACGAAGACGGGTTCATCGCCATCGTGGACCGAGCCAAAGACCTGGTGATCCGGGGCGGAGAGAACATCGCCTGCGCCGAAGTGGAAAACGCCATCTACCAGCACGACGCCGTGGCCGAGGCCATCGTGTTCGCGGTGCCCGACGAGCGCCTCGGCGAGGTGCCCGGCGCAGCAGTGGTGCTGCTTGCGGGCCGCGAGCTCGACGCCGAAGGCCTGCGAACCCACCTCGGCGACCGCCTAGCCAGCCACAAGATCCCCACCCACATCTGGTTCCAAAAGGCCCCCCTCCCGCGCAACGCCTCCGGCAAATACCTAAAACGCCAAGTACGCGATGAACTGCTAACCCATAGCCCAAGGGCAGTCGGGGATTCCGGGTAGGCAGGCTGGGGGGTGGCCCGGCTCAGGGCGCCCGCCGCCCGCAGGTCACGAGGACGGCGGGCTGGGCCGGGACAGGACCCGCCAGCCTGCCGGGGGATGGTAGAGGCCGGTAGGATCATCAACGTATGACGACCGCCACCGCTGACCGCTACACCATCATTTCCTCCGACTGCCACGCCGGGGCCAACCACAAGACTTATAGGGAGTACTTGGAGTCATCCTGGCACGACGAGTTCGACGCCTGGCGGGGCAAATACCGCAATCCGTTCCGCGACCTGCAAGACGACGGCCGCTCGCGCAACTGGGACAACGACCGCCGCATCTCCGAGCAGCACACCGACGGCGTGGTGGCCGAGATCACCTTCCCCAACACCGTGCCCCCGTTCTTCCCCACCGGCACGCTCATCGCCCCCCAGCCCACCGATAAAGACCTCCCCCGCCGCCTGGCTGGCATCCGAGCCCACAACCGCTGGCTGGCCGACTTCTGCGCCGACTACCCCGAGCGCCGCGCCGGCATAGGCCAGATCTTTCTGAACGACATCGACGAGGCCGTGGCCGATGTGAAGTGGATCGCCGAACACAATCTGCGGGGCGGGGCACTGATCCCCAGCATCGCCCCCAACTCCGACCTGCCCCCGCTGTTCCACTCCCGCTACGACCCCGTATGGGCCGCGTGCGAGGAGCACGACGTGGTGATGACCCTTCACTCCGGAGGCACGGGGATGCCCAACTATGGCGACTCCCCCGCGGCCGGGCCGATGTTCGTGATCGAGACGCCGTTCTTCTCCAACCGCTCCATGTGGCACCTCATCATGGGCGGGGTTTTCGAGCGGTATCCCGGCCTCAAAGCGGTGTTCACCGAGCAGGGCTTCGGCTGGGTCCCCGACATCCTGCGCCGTCTAGACGGGCTCCACGCCCAGATGTCGATGACCGGGCGCACCGGCGAGCTGGGCTTTTCCGCCGACTCGGTGCTGCCCGAGAAGCCCAGCTTCTACTTCGACCGCAACATCTGGATCGGCATCAGCTTCCCCGGTCCCAACGAGATGCGCCTGCTCGACAAGGTGGGCGACCACAAGGTGATGTGGGGTTCCGACTACCCCCATGTGGAGGGCACCTACCCCTACAGCCGGGAGGGCATCCGCTACGCCCTCCACGACCGGGACGAGGAGTCGATGCGCCGCATCCTGGCCGGCAACGCCGTCGATGTGTACGGCTTCGACCTCGACGCCCTAGCCCCGTTGGCCGCCGAGCACGGCCCCACCGTGGCCGAGATTGCCGAGCCGCTCGACGAAATCCCCAAAGACGCCACCTCTCCCGCCTTCTGGGGCAAGTAGGCCTCCGCCGCCACGGGGGCGACGCAACAGGGAAATCGCCGCGGGGAAGGGTCAGCGGCTCGCGGAACGGGACTTACTAACCCTCAATGAGGATGGCGTTGGCTCTGACGCACTGGCTGCGCTGGGCGCGAAGTTCGGCAAATGTCTCTGAATCGAGCAATGCCTGGGCCTGAGCGATGCTGTCGAACTGGATAACCGTTACGTTCGCAGGGTCCAAGTCTCCCCCGAGCACAGTTACGTCTCCGCCCCGTACCAGATACCTGCCCCCATGAGCCTCGGTTTCCTCGGCCATTGGACCTGCCAGGCCAGCGAGGCCCTCTGCATCCAGAACCTCAGAATCGATCACCACCACGTAAGCGCTCATCTTCCGTTTCCCTTCAATCGAATGTTGCTCTTCAACTGGTGGTTACCTTAGTCGCAGACTTCCAAAGTGGCTCCGCCAGTGACTTCGCGCTGCACTCACCTGTCCTAGAGTTGCAGCCCATGGTGAAGGACATCCGAGATGTGAGCTCCGAGGAGCATTGGGAGACGTTCGAAGAGATCTGGACCGGGCTCATGTCCTACCGGTATCTCAATAAGACCACGCCGGCGCTGGACATCGGCTTCGACAATGACGAACTGGAGTCGATGCCGCTGCGCCACGACATGCGCAACGCCCACGGCGGCATCATGGCCGCCCCGCTGGCCATTGGCTGCCCCGAGCCCAGCTGGAACGACGACCTGGTGGTACCCGCCCCGGTGGTGTCATTCACCCAGATCCTCGACGACGCTCGAGGGGTAGACCGGATCGAGGTGATTCGCGAGATCATCAACTTCGGGCGGCAAATGGGGTTCACCCGCTCGACGGTGGTTGATGCTGCCGACCACGACCGGGTGATCTCCACCTCCGCCGGCATGGGGGTGAGCCTGGGCGATGTTCCAGACGGCTACGAGGCAGTCGAAAACCCGCTCATCCCGGTAGAGGACTCCCCCGACATGCCCCGGCTGCACGATGTATTCGGTGTCACCAAGGGCGAAGACGGCTGGTATCGGCTCCCCGTGCTGTCCAAGGAGTTCTCCGCCCCCCACGCCGCCCTGCACCTCGGCCCCATCCACATCGTGTTCGACATCACCGCCCACGAACTGGCCGAACAGGCCGCCGGCACCGATCGCATCCAGGTGGAGAACTGGTACGTGATGTTCGTGAAACCCGGCCTCATCGGCCCGTTCCGCTGCGAGGGCGAGGCCATCACCAGCCGCAGCGGCCGCATCAACGTCAACCTCACCCTGTTTGACGAGGGCCGCGACGACCGCACCATCACCACCGGCTCAGGAGTATTTCGCGTCGTCTAGAGCCGCGGCCGCAATTGCGAAGCTGCACCCCGCCCCGCCCAGTACCGTGGGAGCAGGCCCGGGTGGCGGAATAGGCAGACGCAGGGGGCTTAAACCCCCCAGCCTCCAAAGGAGGCGTGTGGGTTCGACTCCCACCCCGGGCACTGTCTAAAACTGACGGCAGGTCTGGGGTCGGCTTTTGGAAACTCAGGGCTTCGACTCCGTTTCGACCCGTGACCTGGGATAATGTCTTGCGGTTCGGCGCGTTCCTATGGTGTGGAGGCAGGATTCCTACTGGCGCGTGCCCCGTTTCGCTGCTGATCAGCCGAATTTGGAGGACTTTGCGAGCACCTTGGACTTGGCGATTCCGAAATGAACATGGTGCTCAGATCGGTTAGGGTGGATGCAGCACCTCAGCGTGCTGTCAGAGCAACGGAAACAGCAACAGGGAGAATCGGCAATGGCCTCACCTGTCGGCGCGGACATGGAAAAACTGACAAGACTGGACGACAAGAAGATGGCCCAGGTCCAGCCTGGTGACTTCATCGTCCCCCTGGACGGAGAAGCAAGACAGAATCTCGAAGCAAACGACTGGGTTCCTCTCTACGATGAGACGCTGCTGGTCACTGGCAAGCCGTTCCCCCTCGGCATAATCCGCCCCAAGCTTGCTTCCGTCCCGGTCACCTGCATGGACGGCACGGAAATGTATTTGAGGCTGCCTCCGGACTACGAGCTTGCCGTATACACCTGATGCCCCATGACAAGACGAGCGCCGAGATCAAACATTGGTTCGGCGGGGGCAAAGCATCTCTCAAACCGCGAAAAAGCTGGAAGCCCAACCTGGACGGATTCTACAAATCGGTCTACGATCCCGCCTTTCACGCCATCGTGGTGATGGTCGAGGTAGTTGTGTTCGGATTCAACGCATGGTGGGGAGTAGGAACTCTTGTCGCTCTCTCCTGGCTGTTGATACACCGCAACAAGAAACGCTCAGAAATGCGGATAGCCTGACCGCCGCCTGTCACATTCAGAAGACGGGCTGAACAAACCCGATGGCACGCTCGACCTCGTACCGGAGAGGATGCGATGTCTCTTGATGCAATTATCTGGATCGTTGTAGCCGGTGTCACTGTGCTGATCGGTGTGGCGGCTCTGTGGGAGTTCAACAGGGAGCGGGCTTTGCATTGCCGTAGATGCGGGCGCAGCGGCCCCTTCCCTGAACGTGAGATGATGAAACTGCGGGGCGGGCGACCGGCCCACTGCCCAGGCTGCGGAACCCAACTATCTCGACGGAGAGTGAGCCGGTCTGACTAGTCGAGAATGGAAGGGCTATCCAGGGGTTTCCCCGTACCGGCTAGATAGCGACGGAAACGGGAGGGGCTGCACGTCCTGACCGTGCCACCGTTGCCCCCCTGCACCAACGAAATCCGCTTCTATCTGATACCCACTTTCCTCGTATAGTGTCCCACCACCAAGCCAACGCAACCTGACGTCCCCCCCCACTCCAACAGAGGCACTTAAACAATGGCACTACGTTTCGATACTGGTTCTGCTCCGCAGACAGTTGATGACTTGTTATCGCTAGCTGAAGCAATCCTACAAGCAGACGCGGAAGACGAATCTGATTGGCTTGAATGGAAAAGGACACTTGATCTCTCAGACAAACAATATCAATTCGAGTTATCAAAACACATTCTTGGTTTTGCCAACAGGCCACCACAAAACGCAAGTCTCCACTGCAACGGATTTGCGTATATGTTTATCGGCATTGAACCCCAGTCTGTGACCGGAGTAGAAAAACTAGACCCAGCTCAACTTGATGACGCAATCAACAACTACGTCGGGTCTGACGGCCCTGTGTGGAAGCACCACTATCTAAGAGTGCATGACGAGGACATACTCAGCATAATAGTTTATCCTCCAAAATCCGGCGATCCACTTCATACTCTTAAGAAGGCGTACAACAATTTCGAGAGCGGTGCTATTTTTGTTAGAAAACCTGGAAAAACAACCCGTGCTGACCCTGGGGATGTCATAAACCTTCAAGAACGGTTGCTTGGTACTAGATTGGACCTAGCGATCACTCTCTCGACCACCGAGCCGATCCCTTGGTTTTATGACACAGACATTAGAGATTCCATTGATGCTATTGCACTGAAACAAAGCGACTCTATGTTGGAAAGGGCGAAAAATACTTTACTCGCAACGGGCCGATCTTCCCCAACATCGAAATTGCCAATGGCCTTTCAGCAAAGTCTCTTATCGCCCGACAAGCGGACGTTTGAGGAATATCAAGTTCAAGTTAACTATTGGCAAGACAGATGGGTGGAGCAAGCACATATTTCTTGGATGCTGAGGTACCTAGAGGGTGGTCACGGCCTATATTCGTTAAGGTTGAAGAATCTAACTGATCGAAATTTTGGCAACGTCGAAGTACAGCTAGTCATTAGAGGGGCAATGGTATTTACCGACCTCGATGAGTTCAAGTCTGCGTTACCAACTCCACCGAGAGAATTTGGTGAGCCAAAGCCACTTCTTGTTCCCACGTCCCACTTGGATTACAGCGCAATTCTTTCTCAACTTAACCAGAACTTTTCACAGCAATCCATTTATGCCGAGAATGGTGATGGCGTGGCTCATGTGCGGTGGGATGCGGGTGACATACGGCCAAGAGCAACTGTTGTTTCGGAAGATATATACATTATCATCAATAACAAATCCCAACATAACGATCTTACTGCACACATGACTGCAACTTCCACAAGTGCAGATGGAGTCAACGAAGGCCAGCTTCATATTTCTGCATCGGAGTCACCAATAGCATTTGACGACATTGAACATGAACTCGACATTGACAAGACTTAGTTGCAGTGTCACTTTGTGATGCGAACCGAAACTGGCTAGCAGAGGTGTTGGCAATCGTTTCCCTTGTCGATGTGCGGTGGTAGTTGTTTGACGTGGGTGATAGATGCCCGGTCGAACCAGACGTTGTGGTATTCGCACGCTGGCGGTGAGTTGCCTGCGATCCTCTCCCACAGCGGATCGCCGGGAGAGATCAGTGCTTGTATCGAGGGGCTCAGCAGGAGTGGCCTTGCGGATCGGTGCTGCAACGCCCAGTGGGGAACCAGGATTGCCTCTCGATGGCAGAGAGCATGGATGACAGCCGCTATCCGGCACAGGTCTTTATAGCTGTCGCTGACCGGGGGATCAGCGATCATCGCTTCCCGGTCAGCAGGGCACCAGTCCCAATGGTTCACGAAACAGCTGTAGGGAACGTGCTCGCGCCTTCCCCCCCTCAGCGATCAACGAGGGGATGTCACAAGCACGCGGATGAAAGAACAGCCTCCGTTCTTCCCCGCCCACTTCCCGCCGTGCCTGCCTGCCGAAAATACGGACGCCCAACACCGCTCCTTTGGATAGGGGCGATGAGGATAACGGGGGGATCACCCGATCCCAATAACAGTCCGGTTGCCCGACCGCTCCCCCAGCTTGGACAGGCCGTTGCCCGACAACAGCGGCGGTCAGCGCAGCGCAAAGGGGGGCGAGACGGTGGGGGGATGGGGCACCCGAAAAGTCTTTTTGATGGCCTGCGAAATTACAGGTACGTTGTTTCGCGCCGCGCTGGAAGGGCCAGCAGGCGCGAAGGGAGTAGGCGATGGGCAAGAAGCCAGAGGTCTTCACCGTCCGTCACGGCGACCGCTGGGCCAACCGCCGCGCAGGGTCGGACAGGGTGAGTAGGACGTACCAGACGAAGCAGGAAGCTCAGGAGGCAGGCCGCAAGACCGCACAGCGGGAGCGCACCGAGCACATCATCCAAAACAGGGACGGCAAGATCAGCCAGCGGAACAGCTACGGCAACGACCCCCACCCGCCCAAAGGGTGACCAGTGGTCGATCCCACCGAGACAGCAGTAACCGACGTTGCACAACTGGGTGACGTGATGTCCGACCCTGTATCTCCCCTGACCTCTGTCACAGCCACTCAATCCAACTCGCCAGCGGTCTAATGCAGAAATTTCTTGTCGTTTCATCAGCGGTGACGATGTTGGGTGTATTCGTCGCGCTGCTAAGCATTGCTTGGCCGAGATTGCAGGCTGTCGCTACCCGCCGCCTTGTTTTCAACCTGGCAAGCAAGGCTTGGAGGCACATACCTGTGTATCCAGCAAGCAGCGTGAAGCGTTCTAGGAGGTTGGTGCTTTGGTATGAACGGAAAGCACACAGCCTGATCGCAAAGTTCGTCCCACTCCACTATCGGCTCTCTCTGACTTCGCTATGGGAGGAAGTTGAGAAGGAGCTAGATGCAAACAAGTTTTCAGGCATCTACTTTCCCCATCCTGAGAGCAATCCTCTATATGTTGAGATTGCAGGGTACATCCACCACAAGGACAGAAAAGCCAATGATAGGGACTGCATGAAGCGTCATAAGGGCGTGGTTTGTGCAGGTGGCTGCGGCACGAAATATGGGAAGAAGCGCAAAGACCACGCCTTTAGCGGTGGGGGCGGGGTGCATGATTCAGGAGGGTGGAAATGCGGGTGGATCAACGTTTCAACTGGCGAGGGGTCATGCTTCCCGAAAGCCACCGGGGATCATTACTGCGGTATGTGCAAGATGGAACGAAAAGGACGGATCGGCAGAGATGAAGCAGATCGCACTCCCTCACCCTCAAATGAGGAACCAACACAACAGCAGCCAGACCAGACTGCGGAACTCGCCTGACCGCAACAGATCAGGCTCTCGACCAGCCCTCTGACATGGGGAAACGTGGCCCATTCAAAATGTGTCTCGCAATTCGTCAAAACGCGTCTCACTTCCAGACAACACGGGGCAGCTACCAGGGGATAGTCGTTTCGCGCGGACCCCTGAAGATCGCTGAAGATGGGCCTAGACTCGACAGGATGGAACGCAAACTCGATGAAATCGGGAATTCTTAAAGCTATTCTTCATTGGACAGGTTGATTCACGTTCATATCCAGATCGCAACGCCTGAAGAACAAAACCCGCTCCAATTAGCAACAGACCCCACCGACCTCGCCACAAGTCCTTCTTCACACTAATTCCTTCAGTTTCCAACTCCCTGAAAATGTCTTGGGCACTCTTGCCTGGGATAACTCTGTCAGCCTTCCCATCTCTAGCAAGGTCTTCCATTAAGACGAGCGCATTGTGGTAGTTCACTGCGCTAATGATCCTCTTGCCCGACGTATAGACAAAAAGGATGCAGACACCAATGACATCGAGGAATAGTCCTACAGTTCCAAGAGTTCTCACATCCCGACGTTCCCACATCGGCATCTGATTAGACAACCACTTCCCATCAGCCCCCTGACCAGGGACAACAACTGCTAGGCGGTGAGGGGGTTGGTTGAGCAGTCAACCGTTTAGGACATGGCATGAACCAAGCTAGGCTGAAAATGCAGTTAGGATCACTCGATGGGGTATAGACGGCCTTCTGACTGGGGTATAGCTTCAGACCCCTATTTGTTTCCCTTGTGATGGCAAGGGAAACGGGAGGTGTCTAAGACCCCACCGTGTGGGACTGATCTAGGACACGGGCGAGATGCGAGTCGTTGACTGTGGAAAGGAAACTGGCAGCGATCATCCCGATTCCAGCCACAAAGAAAAGCTAGAGAAGAATGCGGCTGCGCCTCGCAATACCAGGAAATCGTGGAGTCTTGCCCATGTCTAGGTGATGTTTCAGGGTAGTGATGACCTGGGAGAGTGAAGCCGTCGTTGGTGATCACTCGCCTGTTTCGAGTTTGGAGAGCCGTGCTAGCAGTTTTGGTGGTAGAGCGCCGGGAGCATGGGGTTGGTCGGCGAAGCGGCGGAGTACGGCGATCTCAGCGTCGTGGTCACCGTTTTTTCGGTAGATGATTGCGGCCTGCTCGTAGAACCAGGGGGCGACCCCGCCGCGGTGGGATTCTTCGACCATGATGCACTTGTCGAGAATGGCGAGCGCTGCGTCGTATTGCTCGTTTCGCTTGTGCTCCTTGATGGCTTCGCACCACTCATGGGGGGGATCATAGGGTGCCAATTCGTCGGGCAGCGGGGGGTGCTCGCCGTAGCACTCTTGGCATTGTTTTTCGGACCTAGTTGTGCCTTGGGTGCCGTGGTTTCGCGGCGAGGATTCTGCTTGCGCTCCTGACCGGCCAAGCAACCTCTTGAGCATCTGCGACACGGGTGGCACGCTAGCTGAAGAAGGAGGCGGTCCTGCATCGGGAACTAAGCAGGGCTTGGGAACCGGATTTCCTCCGTTGAGTCATGTGGGGGGCTGGCCGTGCTCCAACCGCTTTGTCCCTGCGCTTCCCGCCGAAATTGTCACTGCCCGCCGGTACGGTCAGGGGGACATGAGCAGAAGGCGCAAGTCGAACAGCCGCCGCCCGAGGAGAGATCGGCCGGGTGGCGCAAATGGGTCAGCGTCATCGCTGGGAAACGATTCGACCCTCTCGTTGTCTGAGGTGCCCTTCGCAGGAAGAGGCCTGTTTTCCATTGCCTCTGATCAGGAGAAGTCCTATGTCAAACTTCAAACAGATGTTGCTGATCGAACATGGCGACGCTTCAGGAGCGGCGACCCGGCTGGAGTCGGAGCAGGAACTGGCTGCTGTGGCGTGGTCCATTGTCAGCGGTGGAGCTTTAGCCGATCTCACCACCGCAGAGTCCGAGGTTGTCAACGCCGCGGATGATACTCCTCTACCGGATACTGGCGAGCTTGTCTCGGAAATCCAACAGGGGGGCGACCCGTTGGGGGATGCGTTTGTGCGGTTGCGGTCCCCGAAGCAGAGGCGCCCATTGGGGGCGGTATATACGCCTCCGGGGATCGTGGAGGCGATGGTGGGCTGGATCGCGGCCAAAGAGCGGCCCGCTCGGGTCGTCGATCCTGGCGGAGGGTCGGGGCGATTTGTGCTGCAAGCAGGACGGATCTTTCCTGATGCTTCGTTGGTCGCTGTCGAGCTGGATCCCTTGGCCGCGCTGTTGTGTCGGGCCAACCTGACCGCAGCAGAGTTTGATGATCGGTCCACCGTGATGGTGGACGACTACCGAGAAGCCGATCTTGGCAGTTGCGATGGGGTGACGGCGTTTGTGGGCAATCCCCCCTATGTGCGCCACCACCAGATCGGGTCTCGGTGGAAGCAATGGCTGACAAACACTGCGGCAAGCCGTGACCTGCCCGTCAGCGCCCTTGCCGGGCTTCACATCCACTTCTTCTTGGCGACGCTTCTCACAGCACAGCCGGGAGACATCGGAGCCTTCGTCACCTCAGCGGAATGGTTGGACGTCAACTACGGGAAATTGCTGCGCGGGATGCTTACCGACGGTTTGGGCGGTGAGTCCGTCCATGTCCTCGCTCCCGAGACCTTGGCCTTTGAGGACGCGGCCACCACCGCGTCGGTGACCTGCTTTCAGATCGGTTCGGAGGCCCGCTCGCTCAAGATGCGCCGAGTCGCAAACGCCGGAGACCTCGCCGACCTCTCAAAGGGACGCCGAGTGAGCAAACAGCGCCTCAAGCAAGAGAAGCGGTGGTCGCCGCTGTTGACTCAGACCCCACCGGTACCGGAGGGATTTGTCGAGCTAGGGGAGCTCTGCCGAGTACACAGGGGCGCGGTCACCGGGGCCAACGCAACCTGGATCACCACGGCCAACGATCCTCAACTGCCAGCAAGGGCGCTTTTCCCGACGGTTACCAAGGCCCGGGAACTCTTCGACGCCGACGACGGCTTGCTATCGAGCCTTAGCAGCCTTCGGGCAGTCATCGACCTGCCCGCTGATCTCAGCGAACTCGATGACGACGACCGGGCGCTGGTGAAACGCTTCTTGCGCTTTGCAGAGCGAAACGGCGCCCATTCGTCGTACGTCGCCCGCCACCGAAATCCCTGGTGGACAGTGGGACTGCGATCCCCCGCGCCGATCCTGGCCACCTACATGGCCCGGCGCCCCCCGGCATTCGTCCGCAACCTTGCCGGGGCGCGCCACGTCAACGTTGCCCATGGGATCTACCCCCGAGACCCACTGTCCGAAGACATATTGGACTCCCTGGCTGCGTCGCTTCGATCTGGCGTCTCAGTATCACAGGGGCGCACCTATGCCGGTGGGCTCACCAAGTTCGAGCCTTCGGAGATGGAGCGCATCCCCGTCCCCAGTCCCCTTCTGCTCGCCGAGATTTCGTCGTGAGCCTCACAGACCCACCTCGCTGGACCAGCGAGGAATTCGACGAGCAAGGAGAACTCGCCAGACAGATCTTCCGCTCTCAACGGCTGAACGAGTCCCAAGGGGTCTATTCCGAGACCTTTGCCCAGTGCCTCGAATACGTGAATGAGCTCTTCGACAAGACCGACAACCTTTCGCGGCTACAGGGAGAGCCCGGTACTTTGGCAATCGATCCTGGACTCTCGGAGGTGCTCGCCAACCCCCAATTGTTGGAAGCACTCCGCTACGTCGTCGGCCCTCCTATATCGGCGGATGATCTGGCCGAACTTGCCGATACTTCGCTTGCTGTTGGCGTGCTGCTCGATGACTCTGGCGCGTCGGTCCGGGTGGTGGGAACTATCGCCCAGGGTCTAGACCCCAAGCGGTTCCCTTGGATCGGCCAAAGTCGCAGAGCCGATGATCACGAACTCACAGCCGCCGCAATTGCAACAGCGGCCCTCATGGCCACGCGACGGGTGGAAACTGCCCGACGAATGCAGTCCAAAGAGCAAGAAGAGTCCGTCAAGTTCTGCTTACGGGAAGCAGGTATGGTCGAAGTCGAGCCCAGGACTGTTTCACCTGGTCTGCTGGATGCCCCGGCACCAGGCGAGTTCTGCGGAGAAGCTCCATTCGGGGAGCGCAAAGCAGATCTCATCGTCAGGCTGCACGACGGCAGGTGCATGCCCATTGAATGCAAGGTGTCGAACTCGTCGACAAACTCAGTCAAACGACTCAACAACGATGCCGCCGCGAAGGCCTCAGCCTGGATCGAAGAATTCGGCAGCGGTGCTACCGTTCCCAGCGCCGTCCTATCTGGCATCTTCAAGACCCGAAACCTCGAACAAGCCCAAGCCCAGCACCTCACTATCTTCTGGGCCCACGACCTCAGGGCCTTGGCGACTTTCATTCGCTCCACAAACCCACACGTGTAGGTGGAAGGTAAACCCCGACTTTCGACGACCCCTATCAGTCTTAGGACGGCTGGGAATAGGCTCGTTGGGGGAGGTTGGCTAACTAGTGACTGGCGATAGCGCCGAACAGCCCATCCGATTTGAGCCTGAGGAGCCCTGTCCTCCACCAATCGCGCTCCTGGTGGGGTTTCAGGGGGCGGCGCTGGTCTTGGCGCCGACGGTGCTGAACGTGGCGATCGCCGTTCGCTCGTCGGGACTCGACGACAGCTATCTGACCTGGAGCGTGTTCTCGGCCATGGTGATCTGCGGCGTCATCACCGCGCTGCAAGCGTCCCACCTCCAGCGTTTCGGCGCTGGCCACGTCGTGCTGGCCTGGCCGGCAGCCATGTTCATCGCCATCATGGTGGCGACGGTCCCCGCGGCTGGGCTGGCGACTTTTGCCAGCCTGATGATTGTTTGCAGCTTGATGCAGGTCGCGCTGGCCTGGTGGCTGCCGGCGCTGAGGCGAATTGTCACGCCGACTGTCTCGGGCACGGTGACGATGTTGATCGCCGTCAGCGTGCTGCCCATCGCGTTCGACGCGGTCGATGACCTGCCCTCCGACGCCCCAACGTCGGCCGGCCCCGTGATCGCCGGAGCGACGCTGCTGGCCTCGGTGATCGTGGCGCTAAAGGCCAGCGGACGCTGGCGCCTGGTCGCGCCGTTCAGCAGCATCCTGGTCGGATGCGCGGTGGCGGCGGCTTTCGGGGTGCTCGACGGCGACCGGATCGCCGATGCCGGCTGGTTCGGCATCCCCGATGTGCCGTCCCTCAGCGTCGACCTCACGCCGAGCAGGGAGTTCTGGGTGCTGTTGCCTTCGTTCGCCGTTCTCACCCTGGTGCTCGGGCTCAAGACGATCAGCGACGGTGTGGTGATTCAGCAGGGCTCCCGTCGACGGCCGCGGGCCATCGAGTTCCGTCAGATCCAGGGCATGGTCAGCGTCAACGGCGTCGGAATGCTGCTCGCCGGCTTCACCGGCACGCTGCCCACGATGGCCAATTCCTCATACAGCCTCTCGCTGATCAACCTCACCGGCGTCGCCGCCCGCCGAGTGGGCGTCGGAGTGGCCATCGTCTCGGTGTTTCTGGCCTTATTCACCAAGTTCACCGCGGTTTTGCTGACCATCCCCGTGCCGGTGTTGGGCGCCTACCTCATGCTCGCCATGGGCATGCTCTTTGTCAGCGGCTGCCAAACGGTGCTGCGCGACGGCCTCGACTCCCGGCGCATGCTGGTGGTCGCGCTGGCCAGCGCGTTGGGTTTGGGATTGCACGGGCACCCCCTCCTGCGCGACCTCTTTGGCGATGACTATGGCGAGCTGCTGGGAAGCGGCGTAACGATCGGCGCCATCGCCGCCATCGCCATGACGCTGCTGGTCGAAGCGATGAGCACGCGCCGTTCTCGCCTCGAAGTCACGCTTGACCCCGCCTCGATTCCGGTGATCGACGAGTTCCTCGCTCAACTGGCATCCCGGCTCAGGTGGAACGAGGTATCTACGCTGCGGCTGCGGTCAGCCGGCGAAGAGACTCTGGCCAGCCTGCTGGCGCAAGAAGACGATGCCGATGAATCGGTGAGTCCGCGCCTGAACATCACGGCCCGACCACAGGGCGCAATGGTGGAGCTGGAGTTTGTTGCCACCACACGCCAGGAGAACATCGAGGATCAGTTGGCGTTTTTGGCCGAAGAGGTGGCCGTGCCTTCAGTAGATGATCTATCCCTGCGACTGCTGCGCTTTCACGCCTCCGCGGTGCGCCACCAGAAGTACCACGGCGTGGACATCGTGACGGTGCAGGTCGAGGGCAGCGGCTCAGCCAGCTAATGGTTGGCCCTGGTCTTTCCTGGCGGCCGTACTAACGGCGGCGATAGACCTCCCGGCGATGGGCGACTCGAACCACGAGGACCACCAGTTCATCGTCGAGCACTTCGTACACCACCCTGTAGTCGCCGACGCGTATTCGGCGAAGGCCCCGCAAGTCTCCTTTCAGCTGGTAGCCCGCATGGGGTTGCTCGCCAAGGCGATCGATGGCATACACAATGCGCTCACGATCCTGGCGAGCAATCTGCTCCAAGTCGCGGGTCGCGCTGCGCTTGATCCGAACGGAGTATGCGGCCACCGGCTACGGCTTCTGCGCCATCACTAATTCTCGGAACGCGCTGCGTTCAATCCGAATTGAGCAGATCATGTCTGACCTGGTCCCAATCGAGCACCGGATCGGCTGGATCTCGCAGGCGCTCAAGGGCGACCTCGAGATCGTCGTAATCCTCTAAATAGCGTTCCAAGGCCTGGCGAATTATGTCAGCCCGACTGCGCTTCAAATCCTCAGCGGCCGCATCCAGCGCCTCAACAAGCTCGCTGGGGACCCGGGCGGTGATTTGGCTCATGTGGACTCCTTGGTCGACTGGATGTCAATCGAGTTGTTTGACATCAATGTAATGTCAGATGATCCCAAAGGCAACAAACTCAGCTGGTGATGGAGCCGCCTGCTAGGGGGATGGTTTGGGCGGTCATCCAGGAGGCTTCTTCGGAGGCGAGGTAGGCGCACAGGGCGGCGACGTCTTCGGGGGTGCCCAGACGGCGGGTCGGGATCGCCCTGGCCAGCTGATCGGTAACCCCGGTGTCGCCGGTGTTCGACATCAGGCCGAGGGCGATGGAGTTCACTGTGACTCCCGTTTTGGCCACCTCAAGCGCCACCGAGCGCAACAGCCCAGCCGCACCTCCTTTACCAGCCGAGTAGGCCGCCACACCGATGTTCACGCCCACGGTGCCGGCCCCCGACACCACTCCGATGACTCGGCCCCAGCCCCGCTCGATCATCCCGGGGAGAACGGCGTGGGTGCAGTTCATGACCCCATCGAGGTTGACGGCCAGGGGTCCGATCCAGTCAGCTGGCTCAGTCTCCGCGAAGGGCTTGACCTGCATCATCTCGGCCCCGCCATTGCCGGCGTTGTTGACCAGGATGTCGATAGGCCGATCGGCGATGGCCGCCCGCACATCGTCGCCGTCGGTGACGTCGAAGGGCAGCGCTTCTGCGGAGCAGCCGGAGGCCGCAATCTGGTCAGCCACTTCACTGGCCCGGTCGGTGACGATGTCGTTGACCAGTACATGGGCACCCTGGGACGCCAGCGTGCGGGCGATACCTGCGCCGACGTTTTGGCCCGCGCCAGTTACCAGCGCCGTCTTCTGGTTGAGCTCGAACATGGGTGAGGCTCCTTTCGCTCCTAGCCCTTGGCTATCTCGGAACTTCTTGCCATGCCATGTCGTGATAGGGGTCGGGCTCGCGGGGCAGGCCGAGTACCTTCTCGCCGATCACGTTCTTGTTGACTTCGGTGGTTCCCCCCTCGATGGTGTTGGCCCGGCTTCGCAGCATTCCCTTGGCGGCATAGGGCATAGCTGCGGCCCAGGCTTCGATGGAGTCTTGTCCGGGGGCGGGCTCTCCGGGCACCCACGCCACCGACGCCATGCCCATGAGATCGGCGGCGGCCAACTGAAGCGCCTGGTTGAGCTGGCTTTGTTGCACCTTGCCGATGGATGCGGCCGGCCCCGGCGTTCCCCCGGCCTTGACCGTGGCCCGGACCCGCTCGTTGGTCCAGCCCCTCACCATCTCCTGGCAATAC
>MPNQ01000073.1 GCA_002239105.1 marine group bacterium Sva0996 bin134
AGATCCAACACTCGGCCCAGGACGATCCAGTGGTCGCCGCCTTCCACCACCTGGTCGATCTCGCAGTCGATCCACGCCAACGAGGAACCGAAGATGGGAGCGCCGGTGATCTTCGTCGTCCACTCCAAGCCGGCGAACTTGTCCTCGGCCTTGGAGGCGAACAGGTTGGACATCTCCACCTGGTCTTCAGCCAGGATGTTCACCCCGAAATATCCGGCGGCTTCGATTGCCGGCCAGCTGGTGGATGTAGTGCCCGGCATGAACATGACCAGAGGCGGGTCGAGCGACACCGAGCCAAAGGAGCCGATGGCCAGCCCAGCTGGTCCGTCTGGGCCCGCAGCGGTGACCACGGTCACGCCGGTGGGGAATTGTCCGAGCACTTGGCGGAACACGGCCGAGTCGAACGGTGGACTGTCAGACACATGGACTCCTCGGAAAGGGGCAGACCTTGCCCTTGTCAGCCAAAAGGCTAGTGCCTGCCTTCTGGCTACCCCGCGTCGGGCGGGGCACCTGCCTTTCAATTAGATGTGGACCGGTCAAATTGCTGAGCAGAACAACTCGGGGACGACCGGGCAGTCGGTGCTGGAAACTGCCTCGGGTACTGAGACCGGCCCGTCGGGCCCGGCTACTCGATCTACCAATGCGAGGGGCACGACTTCTTCGTCAGCCTCCCACGCATTCACCATTCCCAGCGCCCTCTCGATCAGTGAGTTCCACATTGGGCCGGGCAAGACCGTCCCCCTTCCTGCAACCAGCCACACCGGTACTTGGGCGGCACGGGCCACTGCTGCTGCGGCCCGAGATCCGGCAACGGCTAAGAACCCCTCAGGGCCGACTGCGGCGGTTTCCAAGAGCACCACCTCTGCCGATGCCGCCGCTGCTCCCAGTCCGCTCTCGGCCACCTCGTCAACCCAGCTGTCTTGCTCTGACAAGCGGCGCACCAAGTGGTAGCCCTCCCCCAGTACATCCACCACTAGCACCCGGAGATCACCCCTCAAACGCAGAGCGCTGCCGATCAGGTCCGGCCAGCCGAGCACGCACACCGTGGCTTCAACGGGCAGCTCTCGCGATAAGAGTCGGGCCGTTCTGTCCTCTGCTATCGCCTGCATGCAGGCCCGGACTTCCGACCGGGGGTCGGCCGCGGTGAGAACCCGGGAGGCCAGCCACATGAGCGGACCCGAGGATGGCTGGCGGGCGAGCATCCGCCTACAGGTGGTGACCAGTCCAGCCGGATCGTGGCCGAAGCTCATCAGCGCCCCGGCCGTCTCCCGGACCAGCGCTTCCTGACCCACCCCGGAAGACCGGGCTACGTAGCGCAGATGCTCGATCGGGTGCACGGCCCAAAGCGTACGCGACCGCGATCTGATCATCAGCCACGACACCGAGTTCAGCCCCCATGCTGGGGTAACTTCGAATGCGATGGCCGCAACGCTTGATGCCGATGTGAACCTGACGCCCCTGAACGGCGAGCCCCGCCCCATTGGCGACTGGGTCACCGTCTTCCATCTGGTCATGGTCGTGCTCGACCCGTATACCTACGAGAGCTCTTGGATGATCGACACGGCCGGCCGCGTTCTGCGCAACTTTGTCGGCGCCGACTGCCGGGTGGCGTTCTTGGTCACCGCCTCACCCCAGGAGACCGAGGAATTTCTCGGGCCGTGGACCAATGAGATTCTCACGTTTGCCGACGCGGACCGCTCAGTGGTGCGGGCTTTGGAGCTGGAGTCACTGCCCGCCATCATTCACCTCGACCACCAACTCAACCTGCGGGCCTCTGCCCAGGGCTGGAATCCTCCTGACTGGAGGGACTTCGCGGCTCAGCTAGGTCAGGCGATGAGCTGGCACCCCCCGGTGATTCCCGACGACGGGGATCCATCGCCGTTCGCCGGAACCCCGGCGTTAGGCTGAGCACAACCCACGTTGAATGAAGCGAACGCATGGCCGAATTCGCCTATACCGAGTTGCTCCCCAAGGGGCCTGACACTTCTACTGAATACCGCCTGCTGACTTCCGACTTCGTGTCCACGGTGACGCTTGGCGACCGCCAGTTCCTCGAGGTTGATCCTGAGGGCATCCGCCTGCTCACCAGCGAGGCCATGAGGGATATCGCCCACCTGCTGAGGTCCGGGCACCTGGCCCAGCTGGCCGCCATCTTGGACGATCCCGAGGCCTCGGCCAATGACCGGTTTGTCGCCACCGAGCTGCTCCGCAACGCCAACATCGCCGCCGGCGGGGTGCTTCCCGGATGCCAGGACACTGGGACCGCAGTGGTGGTAGGCCACAAGGGCGAGCGGGTGCTCACCGACGCCGATGATGAGCGGGCCATCGCCCGAGGGGTGTTCGACACCTACCAGACCTCAAACCTCCGCTACTCCCAGTTGGCTCCACTGACCATGTTCGAGGAGCGAAATACCGGTAACAACCTGCCGGCTCAGATTGAGATTTATGCCACTCCCGGGGACACCTACTCGTTTCTGTTCATGGCCAAGGGCGGCGGCTCGGCCAACAAGTCGTACCTGTTCCAGGAGTCCAAGGCGCTGCTCAACCCCGAAACCCTCACTCGCTTCTTGGACGAGCAGCTGCGCACCCTGGGCACGGCCGCTTGCCCGCCCTACCACTTGGCCGTGGTCATTGGTGGCACCTCGGCGGAGCACACGCTGAAGGTGGCCAAGTACGCCTCGGCCCGCTACCTGGACACGTTGCCCACCGAGGGGTCGGAAACCGGTCATGCCTATCGAGACCTGGAGTGGGAAGGCCGCATCCTGGAGCTGACCCGACAATTCGGGATCGGGGCCCAGTTCGGCGGCAAGTACTTCTGCCACGACGTCCGGGTCATCCGGCTGCCCCGCCATGGCGCATCTTGTCCGGTGGGAGTAGCGGTGTCGTGTTCGGCTGACCGCCAGGCCTTGGGCAAGATCACCTCAGAGGGGATATTCCTGGAACAACTCGAGACCGACCCGGCCCGATTTCTGCCGGAGATCACCGACGACGAACTCAGAGGCCACGTGGTGCACATCGATTTGGACCAGCCCATGGCCGACATTCGGGCCGAGCTGTCCAAGTATCCGGTGAAGACCAGGCTCTCGCTCACCGGGACCCTGGTAGTAGGCCGAGACTTGGCTCATGCCCGAATAAAGGAGCGGCTCGACGCTGGCGAGTCCATGCCTGCTTACCTGCGCGACCACCCGGTGTACTACGCCGGTCCGGCCAAGACCCCAGAGGGCTACGCCTCCGGGTCGTTCGGACCCACCACCGCGGGCCGCATGGATGCCTACGTGGACCAGTTTCAGGCGGCGGGAGGCAGCCTGGTGATGTTGGCCAAGGGCAACCGGTCTCGACAGGTGATCGAGGCCTGCGCCCGCCACGGCGGGTTCTACCTGGGATCGATCGGCGGCCCGGCAGCTCGGCTGGCCAAGGACTCGATCCGCAAGGTTGAGGTGTTGGAGTACCCCGAGCTGGGAATGGAAGCGGTGTACAAGATCGAGGTGGAGGACTTCCCCGCCTTCATCGTCACCGATGACAAGGGCAACGACTTCTTCACCGAGGTGTCCACCCCAGTCTCTCTGAGCTAGAGCATCCAGCCCGATCAGTTGATCTGGCTGTCCCGGT
>MPNQ01000022.1 GCA_002239105.1 marine group bacterium Sva0996 bin134
CCCACACGTTTTTCAGCTCGAAGTCGCCTGCGCCGGATCCGATGCCGCCGCTTTCGGGGTTGCGGTACACATAGGACACCCACTTGCCGCTCTCGGTGGCGGAGAGCATCTGCGGGCCGAACTCATATCCGTTGGCGTCGGTGCCCACCCAGCCCCTCAAATCAAGGCCGCGGCGCCCGGCGTCGGGATGGGCGATCACCAGGCCGTTGTCGTCGATGATGAACACGTACCACTGCCCGTCGACGCTCCCGGCGCTGTTGTAGCGGGCCACCGCGGCGTCGAGGCCCTGCGACTCATAGAACGCAACCGCGCTGTCCACAACGTGCTTCGTGTACTCGGCGGCGTCGGCCCTAGAGGGAACGGCGGCGATAGCGGCCCGCACGACCTCCTCCACCTCGGAGCGCGACAGCCCGGCCGCAGCAGGCGGCGCGTCCGCCGCGTCGGCGGTGGCCGTCTCGTTCGCGGAGGCGGGGGACCCGGCGGCCAACTCGGCCCGCACGATCTCCTCGACCTCGGCGCGCGTCAGTCCCTGTTCGCTGCTTCCGCAGGCGGCGAGCAGCAGGGCCGCGGCGAGGAACAGCCCCGCAACGGCGACCGCCCGGCGCGCCGGGCCGGCGGTTCCCGCCAAGCCCATCGCCTAGAGGCCCCCGTGCTGGGAGCCGTCGTCGGCGCCGTCGGTGACCGTCACGTACACGCCGAGGGAAGCCTTGGGCGACCGGAACGGGTCGTCGCTGTCCGCGCCGGACGCGACCGACGACACCCGCACCAGCGCCTGGAAATGCTCGTGGACCCCGTCGTCGTCGGCAACCCCTGTCACCGTCACGGTCTGGCCCGAACTCCAGTTGGACGCGGTGAACGTCAAAGACGCCGGCGAGACCGTGCCCGCGTTGACGTCGTCATGCCAGTTCCCGCCGCACCCCGCACAGCGGATCTGGCCCCTCGCGACCGACACGGTCACATTCGCAGTGGGCGCCTGGGTCAACTTCACCTGGAAGGTAGCAGAACCGCCCTCCGCCACAACCAAAGTGGGAGCGCTGTGCGAGTCCGAGGCATCCAAATCGCCGCCGAACAACTCCACACCCGCAAAAGCAGGCGCCCTCAACCACACGTCGACCTTCTGGCCCACCGACCAGCTCACGCCGGTGTTGCTCCACGTCAGCGTGTCGTTGGTGTTGGCGCGTGTGCTGGAGACGGCGTCAGCCGCGGCGAACGGTATGGCATCGATGTACAGGGTCAGGTCCGACTTGAGGTTCGCCGGGATCGTCTTGTTGAGTCGCAAAAGAAGCTGGTTGCTCGCGGCCGCAAGGACGGTTATCTCATACGTCACGCCGCCATGCGTGAAGTCATCGTCGGTGAGCACGCTCGTCGAACTGCATTCCCCTCCCTCAGAAACGTTGTTGCAACCATTAAGAATGCTCACCGTCAGGTCGGCGGACAAGATGGTGACCCCGCCGTGCTCGGCGGAGGCGGGCCGGGACTCGTGAACGGAAAAGACCGCCAGCGCAACCAGCGCGACGGCCAACAGCAAGAACCCGGAGATCCGGCGTAGACCTAGACTAGAACGAACATTCGGGGGGGGGGGGGGGGTGACGGTCATGCGTGAATCATACCCGGCGACGCCGCTCACCCTAAACCGCGAGGCCGTGCCCATCGCCGACGCCCCGGCGGTCGACCCGGAACCCCGACGACCTGCGCCCGCTCCTACACGAGGCAGCGGGCAAGACCACCACCGATGAGGAGGGCTTTTTCACGTTCGAGCTCCCCACGGAACCTCTCCGGGCCGCCAAGCTAGGGGCCGTGCTGGAGGGCGTACAGCCCCTGGACCTAGAGCCGAAAGACCAGCCGCTGGCACCCGGAGAGATCGTGCTGTTCGTCGACGACTTCGCCCCCTCCCACCTCAAATACGCCGGGTGACCGGAACCAGCCAGGTCTCCAGAGAGAATCTGAAGCGGCGGCTCTCGACGCAGAAACGACCGGAACCACAATGATGTCACTGGGGGTGGGTATTCTCTGAATATGGCTGGTCAGACGGCTCCAGTGCCTTCAGTGGACGGGAATGAGGCACTGGCTGTGCTGCTTGATGAAGGCGTGGTTTGGGGGGATTCCAGCGAGTGGCTCCCGAGATTGCCGCAGGGGTCGGTGGATCTGTTCTTCATGTCGCCGCCGTACGCGGATGCTCGGGCGTACTCCAAAATCAGCCCGGACCGCTACGTGGAGTGGTTCCTGCCCTTTGCCGAGGCCATGCTCCAGGCCACCAAGGTCACCGGTTCGTTCGTGCTCAACATCAAGAACCGGGTGGCCAAATCGGGGCCGCTGCGTGGGCAGCGACATCCGTACGTATACCAACTGGTGATCGCTCTGCAAGACATGGGGTGGCGGTGGACGGAGACGTACATCTGGAGCAAGCCCAACGCCATCCCTGGCCGGTTCGGACCAAGGACCAAGGACGCGTTCGAGTACGTGTACCACTTCACGAAGGGACCAAATCCGTACTTCGACTTGGATGCGGTGCGTGTCCCGTATCGAGCAGATGAAGCTGAGATCAAACGGCGGCTCAAAGACACCAATGGCCGTCGGAACACTGATGCCGGATTCGGCCGGGACCGCACCCGCACCTACGGCCGCGGCGGTGCCGACCCTGGGAATGTGATCAACGTGGGCCAGACCTACAACCAACACAAGGGCCCTGCCGGACAGCACACCGCAGTCATGCCCGAAGGTTTGGCAGAATTCTTCGTCCAGGCGGTCTGCCCTCCCGATGGAATCGTCATCGACCCATTTGCTGGTTCAGGTACCACAGTTACCGTTGCCCGCCGTCATGGCCGCAAATCCGGTGGGATCGAACTGCATGCCGAGTACGCAGCGGTTGCCAAGGAGCGCCTGTCCAGCGACTTCGTCCAGGAGGAGTTAGGGCTGCTCCGTGTCGCCGGTTGACCGCTCAGCGAGATTGGGCAGAGCGCTTCCACAGCTAGGGTCAACGGGCCGGATCAAGAAGGAGAGCCTATGGGCCTGAAGGATTGGGAGAAGAAAGTTCTAGATTCCTCAAATGCAGAAAATCGTGTTCAAGAAATCGAGGACGAACTTCGCCTTGCAACCAGTCTTACTGCCCTTCGCGAAGAGGCGGGATTGTCTCAGCGTGAGTTGGCTGGGCTCATTGGTATTTCCCAGCCACGGGTTGCCGCTATTGAACGCTCCCGCAACGTGACCATTGACGTGCTTGAGAAATATGTCGCAGCACTTGGAGCCCAATTGGAGGTATTAGTCATTCAGGGACAAGACCGCATCTGCATCTTAGACAGCGGCTACGCGCGAAGTATGCGTTCTGATTCCCCTGCTTCCCACCGATAATCGCGGGACTGCACCTCAAGCCAGCTAGCGGTAGCGGCGGATTACGGCGGTGGCGTCTAGGCGGTTCTCGCCGGCGGCGGCGCTTGCGGGCAACCCGGACATCTCGGCTTTCGGCCGAACGGGCCGGTTAGTAGCGGTGGGGGTCGGCTCCGCTCCTAGTCGCCTCTCAAGTCCGTTGCCTTGGCTATCGGCCAGAGAGACCTCGGAACGGCACTCAGGGTCTCGCGGCTTCCCACTGGAACAGCACCAGCAGGCGCAACCAATTTACCAGGCACAACCCGCTGTGCAACCGGATTTCTGCCCACCGAGCATCGGTTGGCGGACGACGCAGATACTTTATTAGCCGAGGACACTGCGGCAACGCCCTCGGTGCCCAGGTCGCAGCAGACATGGCTTGTTAGCAGCTCTCACGGTCTTGCCACATTGCTTGGGAGGTGGTTGAGGAACGAGCGTGTCCAAGACGCCCAATTCAAGTTCGTTTGCTTCTTCGTCAAATGCGGACTGCCCCCTCACTGGCGGATCAGATTCACCTTCCAACAAAGCAATGAGCGGGCCGATGTCGTTCTCGATTGTCTTCCATATGGTGCCAAGGTCCAGTGTCCAATATCGGTGGGCAGCGTGGTTCCGCATACCTCGGGCGGCATCCACAGGCAGTCCAGAGACCCGCGCCTTGAATTGGTCGCTGAGGCCATTTAGCGCCTCGCCCACAATCTCCAGTTCCCGGACAGCGGCATCCTGTAATACCCAGCTCCCGTCAAACGCTGCGCGTCCAACATGTCCGATTTCTTGGAGGCGGCGTGATGCCCGCAGGACATCGCCCACCCTATCGTTATCGGAACGGGTCAAAGAGCGACGGCTTCGGCGGCGACATGCGCCATGTGGGCTGGTAAAACGCGGCGGGAGACTATGTCGACGGGGCAACCCAGCAGATCTTCGAGCCGGGCGGACATACAGGCCACATCGAAGAAAGAGGTGTCGTCGGAGTAGTCAGCGAGGAAATCGCAATCACTGTCGTCATCATCCTCGCCGCGTGCAACCGACCCGATGAGAGCAATGGCAGGAGTATTGCAGTCAGCGGCGATCTCGCGGATGCGGTCGCTGTTGGCGAGCACCATGGACTTGCGGCTCATACCGGCAATTGTAGCAAGCAGTGATGTCCCGCGTGACAGGGCAGCAGACCTCAAACCCCGCTAGCGGTAGCGGCGGATTATGGCGGTGGTGTCTAGGCGGTTTTCGCCGGCGGCCGCGGTGGCTTCGGTGTAGCGGCGGCAGAGTTCGATCAGGGGGATGGGGGCGCCTAGTTCGGCGGCGGCGTCGGCTACCAGGCCGAGGTCTTTGTTCATCCAGTCGATGGCGAAGCCGAAGTCGAACTCGTCGGCCACCATGGTGTGGCCCCGGTTCTGGAGATACCACGAGCCCGCCGCCCCCTTGGTGACCGCGGCCAGCACTTTCTCCATGTCAAGCCCGGCCCGCTCGCCAAAGGCCAGCGCCTCAGCCGCCCCCTGCACGGCGCCGGCGCACAGAATCTGGTTGACCATCTTGGTGAGCTGCCCGCTGCCGGCCGGTCCCAGGAGGGTGACCGCCGACGAATAGGCGTCCATCACCGGGCGGGCGGCCTCGAAGTGCTCAGGCTGGCCGCCGCACATCACCGTCAGCACGCCGTTCTCGGCCCCGGCCTGACCCCCGGAGATGGGGGCGTCCAGCCAGCCGATCCCCCGCTCGGCACACACCTCGGCCAGCTCCCGGGCCACGTCGGCCGACGCCGTGGTGTGGTCCACCAGCACCGAACCCGCGGCCATGGTGCTCAGCGCGCCGTCGTCGCCCAGCACCACCGCCCGCAGGTCGTCATCGGCGCCCACGCAGGTGAACACGAACTCGGCCCCATCGGCCGCCTCCGCCGGGGTGGCGGCCACCACGCCGTCGTGGGTCTCCCCCCAGCGCTCGGCCACCGCGGCGGTCCGGTTGAACACCCGCACCTCGTGGCCGGCGGCCGCCAGATGCCCAGCCATGGGGAAGCCCATGTTGCCCAGTCCTACAAATGCACACACGCTCACGTCGGCCACGATACCCGTCCCATTTCCCAGCACCCCCGGCGATGGGCGGCTTCTGCACTCGTTCCCATAACATCGGTGGCGATGAGCGACAACGGATTCGACGTCTTTTCCGCAGACTCTCACGTGATCGAGCCCCACGACCTGTGGCAGATCTACACCGTGGAGGCCTACCGGGACCGGGCCCCCCGGCTGGTGCACGAGCCCACCACCGACCGCCTGGTGTGCGACCAGGCCCGGCTCCCCCCGGTGGGGCTCTTGGCCGGGTGCATGCGCACCGACGACAACGTGCGGGCCAAGGGCCGCTGGGACGAGGACGTGCCCGACGTGGGCTGGGATCCCGAGGTCCGCATGGAGGCGCTGCGAACCGACGGCGTGACCGGCGAGGTGCTCTATCCCACCATCGCCATGCAGATGTATCCGATCCAAGACGTGGAGTTCCAGTGGGCCCTGTTCGAGGCCTACAACACCTGGGTCGGAGAGTTTGTGATCCAGATCCCCGACACGTTCGTGGGCATCGGGCTGCTGTCGCCGGTTGATCTCGACCGGGCGGCCAAGGAGATCAAGCGCTGCCGCGACATCGGCCTCAAAGGGGTGATGATCCCGGTGATCAACGGCGAGGATAACCCCTACCAAGACCCGTCGTTCGACCCGCTGTGGGCCGCGGCGGTGGAGCACTCCATGCCGGTGAACCTCCACGCCGCCACCACTCGCGACCCCGACAAGTCCTGGGACAAGGGCACGTCCACCCGATCGGTGCTGCAAACGGTGGACATCCAAGAGGTGGTGCTCGACCTCATCTTCGGCGGCGTGTTCGACCGCTTCCCCGACCTGATGATCGTCTCCGCCGAGAACGACGTGGGCTGGGCCGGAAATCTGCTGGAGCGGGCCGACTACTGGTTCCACCGCAACGCTCAGCTCCTCCCCGACATGAACTGCCAGGAGGAGCCGTCGCACTACTGGCGCAATAACTTCCGGGTCACCTTCATGCGCGACCTCACCGGGGTGGCCGCCCGAGATGTGATCGGCACCGAGACCATGATGTGGGGCAACGACTTCCCCCACCATGTGTCCACCTGGCCCCACAGCCAGGCGGTGATCGCCGAGCACTTCGCCGACACCACCGACGATGTGCGCCACGCCATCGTGTCGGGCAACGTCCGCCAGCTCTACGACATCCAGGTGTAGGCAGCCCAGGGCTGGGCTGGATCGGTTGGGCAGGCGCCGTGGTCAAGCTCTCCGACATGGGGCGCATCGGGTTTACGGTGCGCGACACCCAGGGCGACGCCCACCCGGTGACTTTTTTGCCCGAACCCGAGCGCCGGGTGCGCCACAACCTGCTCATCTCGGTGGACGACCACGTGGTGGAGGCCCCTGACGCCTTCGAGGGCCGCATCCCGGCCCGGTTCGGCGACCGGGGCCCCAAGGTGGTGACCGACGACGACGGCATGCACGCCTGGGAGGTGGATGGGCGCCGCTTCCCCACTGTGGGGATGAACGCGGTGGCCGGGCGCCCGGTGTCGGAGTACGGCTTCGACCCGGTGCGGTTCGACCACATGCGCAAAGGTGCGTGGGACATCGACGCCCGAATCGCCGACATGGACCTCAACGGGATCTATGCGTCGCTGAACTTCCCCTCCGCGCTGCCCGGGTTCGCCGGCCAGAACTTCATGCGGATGACCGACGACGCGGAGCTGGGCCTGGCCTGCGTGCGGGCCTGGAACGACTGGATCCTGGACGGCTGGCACGGCCGCTACCCCGACCGGATCATCCCCTGCCAGATCCCCTGGCTGTACGACCCTGAGGTGGCCGCCGAAGAGATATGCCGCAACGCCGAGCGGGGTTTTCGGGCGGTGTCGTTCAGCGAGGCTCCCGAGAAGCTGAAGCTGCCGTCGTTGCACACCGGCCACTGGGACCCGTTCATCCGGGCCTGCGAAGACACCGAAACCGTGGTTTGCCTGCACGTGGGGTCGTCGTCGCAGGCTCCTTCCACCGCGCCCGACGCCCCGCCCGACACCATCGGGGTGCTGTTCTTCGGCTACGCCATGTTCGCCGCGGTCGACTGGCTCTACTCGCTGATCCCGGTGCGGTTTCCCAACCTGCGCATCGCCATGTCGGAGGGGGGCATCGCCTGGGTACCGGGGCTGATCGACCGGCTCGACCACATCACCCGCTACCACGACATGTACGGCACCTGGACCAACATCGACATGAAGCCCAGCGAGGTGTTCCGGCGCAACTTCTGGTTCTGTGTGATTGACGACACCTCGTGCCTGTCGCTGCGCGACCACATCGGGGTTAGCCACATAATGATGGAGTCGGACTATCCCCACGTGGACACCACCTGGCCCGACACCCAAGAGGTGGCACGCCGCCAGCTAGAGGGGTTCGAGGCCGACGAGACTGAGAAGATCTGCTGGCGCAACGCCGCCGAGCTGTTCCGCTGGCCGGTTCCCGACGCGGTGGCCGCCGACCCGGAAATATTCTGAGGACTAGACCAAGGAGAAGCGATGACCAAGACCTGGACCGAAGACCACCCCGCCTTCCAGGTGGCCGCCTCCCGGCGCATTCTGGCCCGGGAGGGGTGCGAGAGCCGGGTGGCGGGCCACGTGTCGGTGCGCGACTCCCAGCGGGCCGACGCCTTTTGGGTGTCGCCGTTCGGCTACTTCAGCGAGACGCTGCCCAGCGACGTGAACTGCTACGACATGGAGCTCAACCTGCTCGACGGCGACACCCCGGCCTCGCCTGCGGTGCGGTTCCATGCCGGGTTCTACGAAGCCCGCCCCGACGCAAACTCGGTGATCCACACCCACTCCCACTACGTGGAGGTGCTGTCCACCACCGGCAAGGACGTGGGCCTGTACTCGGCCGACGCCTGCTTGTTCCACGAGGAGCAGGCCCACTACGCCGACAACGGCATCGACAACCCGGTGGACGGCCCCCGGATGGCCGATGCGCTGGGCGACCGGTCGGTGGTGCTCATCGGCAACCACGGGGCGTGCTTCGTGTGCGGCTCCCTGGAGGAGGCCACCATCAAGGCCATCGCCTATGAGTCCTCGGCCCGGGCCCACTACGAGGCCAAGGTGGTGGGCGGCCACGAGATGCCCGAAGCCGAGGCGGCCCGGGCAAAAAAGGCGTACCACAAGTACTTCATCCCCATGATGTGGGAGGCCAACTACCGCCGCCTGCGCCGCACCGACGCCGACCTGTTCGAAACCCTGGCCCGCTAGATGGCCCCTCACCCTATGGATGACACCGTTGCCGGGCCGGAGGCCCACCCGATGGCCCCTCACCCCATTGACGGCATCGGGGCCGTCGATCTCATGTTGGGAGTCCCGTCTGACCGCGATGCCTGGTACGCCAACTTCCAGGGGCTGCTGAAGGACGAAGAGAGCCGCTCCTTCGGCCACGGCGCGGCCTACATGTTCAAAGACCTGCCCCAAGTGGACGGCACGGTGGACTTCATCGCCTATCTGCTGGCCGAGATGGACCGATGGGGCATCGACAAGGGGCTGCTGCCGGTGAACTTCGGCGACACCTATGGCACCCGGGGGGTCACCGAGCATCCCGACCGCCTGTACGGCAGCTACTTGGTGGACCCCAACCTCGGAGTCCAAGCAGTGCGAGACCTGCGCCGGGCAGTGAACGAGCTCGGGGTGATCGCCGCTTCCTGCTTCCCCACCGGGCTTCACCCCCAGGTCAACATCAGCGATCCGCTCATGTACCCGCTGTACGCGGCGTGCTGCGAGCTGGAGATCCCCATGTGCATCAACGCCGGGGTGCCGGGACCGAGGTTCCCGATGGGCCCCCAGCACGTCGAGCACCTCGACCGGGTGTGCTACGACTTCCCCGAGCTGGTGCTGGTCACCCGTCACGGCGCCGAGCCGTGGGAAGACCTCATGGTCAAGCTCATGCTGAAGTGGCCGGGGCTGCACTATTCGACTTCAGCGTTCGCCCCCAAGCACTACCCCACCGCCATCATCGACTACGCCAACACCCGGGGCGCCGAAAAGGTGATGTACGCCGGCTACTTCCCCTCGGGGCTGTCGCTGGAACGGATCATGACTGAGATGCGCGATGTGGGATTTCGCGACCACATCTGGCCCAAATTCCTGCGGGACAACGCCCTGCGGGTGTTCAATATGGCATGAGCATGATTGAGCACATCTTCCGCCGGCGGGATCTAGGCGTGATCGACTCCCTGATCGGGGCGGGCATCCTGGTCGTCACCGTGTTTGCCTGGACCGAGCGTTCGGCGGTTGTCGACACCAACGGCGAGGGATCTGACAACTGGAAGTGGCAGCTCTGGCAGATGGGCGCCGTAGCCTTCTCCATCATCGGCGTCTGGCTGCTGTGGCGCAACACCAGCAAGGTGCCATGGGTGCGCACGGTGTGTCTGTCGGCTTTGGCCACGGCGTACTTGCTCAACAACTACACCGACATCTTCAACCACAGCGGCAACATCTGGAACACCATCAACCCGTTGTTCATCGCCTGCGCCACCGTGGCCATCTGCACTGGGTGGCGGCGAGTGATTGCCCAGAGACAGGGGTTGGAGCCGGCTAATCCGTTCGTCATGCTCGCAGCCGTGATCGCCTCCGGGATGGCCGTTGCGGTGTTCGTCAATGCCTACTTCACTGGGGATGAGGGCGCATGGAACGTCCTCGAT
This sequence comes from marine group bacterium Sva0996 bin134, assembly GCA_002239105.1. GTDB lineage: Bacteria > Actinomycetota > Acidimicrobiia > Acidimicrobiales > Bin134 > Poriferisocius. The sequence goes on from MPNQ01000022.1 coordinate 10,069, forward strand.
CCCCTGATCATCCTGGCTCTTTTGGTCTGGGCCATCGGCGCCCGCCGCACTAACGTCGGCGACGCCATCTGAGAGTCAAACCGCCGCATTGCGGTGCTTCTAGCCGCACTCGCCAAGGGCGCGGACAGCTAGGCTCCAGCGCATGCCAGCTCCTTGTTCAGAGTGCAACCAGCCCGCTGGCGACAACTTGGACTGCTGGAAGTGCGCGATGCTCGCCGCGGCTGTTGGCCCTGCTGCCACATCCATAGCCGAGGCGTTCCATCAGCGGCTGGACCTACTCAAGGAGAGGGCGCGCAAGAATCCAACCGGCAACGGACTTCCAGTCCACTCGGCAGCCGAACACGCAATGCTCGCGGCCTACTACGTCGAGCTGGCAGTAACGACCTCGGGCGCGGGCGACGTTGAGCTGTCCGATGAGCTAATGGGGCTAGCCGCCACTCACGACCACTTCTATGAGCGAGCGTTCGACCGCTGGCGGGAGCCAAGGCGACTGCTGAAGAGCCGGGCCAGGTTCAAAGACAAGCTGAGCTACCCCAGGTACCAGTTGGAGAGGTGGCTTGAGGGAAAGGCTGATCGTCCACCCTGGGAAACTGGTTACTGCTGAACCCCGTCCCCTCAGAGCGACGGCATTTGAGCAAACAATCTCTCTTGCAGCAAGATTTTCAGAGCCTTCGCGGAATCGTGGGGTGGGGGTGTTGGCATGAGGTGACGGCTGGGGACGAGTTCGATTAACCTTAGAGGCAGCGCAACACTCGTCCCCGCCATAGGAATCCCAGGATCGGAGCCGCCAGTGACCTGTGACCGCCCGCTGCCGACCCTCTACGAATCCATGACCCCCTGCAACAGGATCATTGTTGTCGGCCCCGACACCCCGCTCGAGGAGGCCACCGGAATCATGCGCGACAGGCGCTTCGACCAACTCCCCGTCCTCCGCAATGACCGGCTCGTGGGCATCATTACCATGCGAAACCTCAGTCCACGCGACATCGACATCTCAGCAAGTGACATCACCGTAGGAAGCTACATGAGGGACCCGTATGCCTTTCAAGGCATGGTCCGCACCAGCGACCAGCCTATAGACCGGGAACTCATCGACTACTTCGACACATATGATTTTGTACTGATCGCCCTTCACACCAAACAGCTCGTTGGCATCGCCCACCTGTGGGACATAGCCGACGCCATGCTCTGCGAGCGCGAAAGCCGCGACTAATTGGCCCTCTCACCTCCGACACATCACATGCCTTCTTGTCAACACGGCCTGGTCAAGAGCTTTGAAGTGACTTGAACGTCATTGCCTACTCCTACAAGTCTTTGACCAGGAGTTTCCCATCAGCTTTCCTTGTTTTGACAATCTTTCATACAAACTACAATAATCGTGTTGTTATAAAAGAAAGATTGTGATATCTATTTCCCCATGCCAATGGCACGAGGTCTTGACGACATCCCCAACGAGATGTCCGAGGACGAGTTTTGGGGTCTATTTGGTAGGAACGAGCACGCTGGCCTGGATTTCAAGCGTGGGGTAGGCAATAGCGTCCTCGATGCAATCCCTGCTATGGCCATGACCTCCGGCGGGCTGATCATTCACGGGATAACCGACGACCGCGTAATCCACGGCTGCCCACTCAGCCAGAACACCCAAGATCGAATCACCAGATTCGCCAATGAATGCAATGTTGAAGTCGAGGTGAAGGCAATCAGTGTGGAGGGCATAGAACTCACCGTCACAGAGGTGCCCGAAGTCAACGGCCGGATCGTCACCACTCCAGATGGGCGGCTCCTTCGACGAATCGGAGGTGACTCGCAACCCCTGCGAAATGATGCATTTGCCCGATTCGTCATGGACCACATCGGCCATTCTTCCGAGGAAGCAACTTTGGCCCACTTCGTCCCCAGCGACTTTGAGCTGCATATGGTCAACGAAGCGCTGAGGGCCGATGGCAAGAGAAATACCCGTCTATCCCTCATGGGTCGAGCGCTCATCGACCTCGGTGTTGCCCTTCCAGATACCTCCTCGCAAGAAATTGAGGTAATGCAGGCCGCCGCGGTGTTGTTCGCCAAGGATCCCACTCAATACATCGGAGGAGCGAGGATACAGCTTGTAAGGCGAAATGGGGTTGGGCCCGGCCCGGGTCCTTCCAAAGCCAGAGCCGACTTCTCCGGCCCGCTGCTCACAGTTGTCGATAAGTGTCTAGGGTTCATCAACGACCATTCTCAGCAACATGAGGCTGTTACTGGAATCTTCAGGGAGGCCATACCCGAATACCCCAATGAGGCCCTGCGCGAAGCGCTCGTAAATGCACTAGCTCACCGGGATTATGGATTGGTCGGAACTACTGTCGATGTGACCATTTGGGATGACCGAGTCGAGATCAAGAGTCCGGGAGGTCTGCCCGGTCACATAACGGTCGACAACATAAGGGAAGACCACTTCAGCAGAAACCGTCGAATCATGCGGGTGCTCAAGACAATGGATGTAGTCGAAGAATTCGGCGAAGGCATCGATCGAATGATCCAGGTGATGGAATCCCGGCTGCTCAGAGCCCCCAAGATCGAGGCGTCCGCAGAATCAGTGACAGTCACATTGCACAACGACTCTATGGTCAGCTTGGACGACCAAGTGTGGCTTCGGCATTTTGCAAGCCAGCAACTCACGCTTGAGGAGCGCCGGGCTCTTGTGTCGATTCGTCATGAGGGTTGGATCACGCCTCGGCGTCTGCGCCAGTTGATGCCTGATGTCGATGTCGCGACTCTCATCGCTGGAGCGACCAAGAAGGGGCTCTTGGTGCGCGAAGGCACTCGGGGCGGATCCCGATATGTGCTCTCCCCTGAGGTAATCCTCCGAGCCGGGAGCGAAGGCATTTTGACCAGCAGTCGTCAGGAACAGTCGCTACTCGAAGAAATCAATCGCCGAGGGAGCGTATCTACCGCAGAGGCGGCTGACCACTTGGGTGTAGATACGCGGATCGCGCGCAGCCTTTTGAATGACCTAGTACAAGCCGGCCGAGCCCGGGCTGAGGGGCAAACAAGGGGCAGGAGGTATTTCCCGGTTGAGTGAACCGGGCGCGGTCGAGCGGAAATAGAGTGGCGTGGTCCCAAGCCACGGCTAGAGGAGAAGACCCATGCCCGAGATAGACGGCTACGGCCACGGCGATTTCAGCTGGGTCGATTTGTGCACCGAGGAGCCCGACAAGGCCAAGGCGTTCTACTCGGCGCTGTTCGGGCTGACCTTTCGTGATGAGACCGACGGGTCACAGGTCGTCTACACCCTGGGACTCAAGGGCGAGAAGCCGGTGCTGGGGCTGCTCGAGAAGCCTCAGCAGATGTGCGAGATGGGGATCCCCAACGTGTGGGAGACCTACATCTCGGTGGACAACGCTGATGAGGCCCTGGCCAAGGTGGCCCCCGCCGGGGGCACCCCGATGGGGCCGGTGATGGAGCCGTCGGGCGCTGGCAGAATGGCGGTGGTGGCCGACCCCACCGGCGCAGTGGCGATTCTGTGGGAGGCGCTGGGCCAAGACGGCGCCGCGCTGAAGAGCGAGCACGGCACCCTGTGCTGGAACCAACTCCTCACCTCCGATGTCGACAAGGCCCTGTCGTTCTACTCTGAGCTGCTGGGCTGGACTCCGATACCCCTCGACATGGATGGTTCGGTGGGCATCTCGCACAACGGCGAGATGATCGGCAGCGCAGGCCCCCTGCCCGCGCCGGTCATACCTCCCCACTGGGCGGTGTACTTCGCAGTGGACGACTGCGACGCCACCGCCGAGCAGTGCCAAGAGCTGGGCGGCCATGTGGTCGTCCCGCCCATGGACACCCCACCGGGGCGCATGGCGCAGCTTGTGGACGACACCGGCGCCATGTTCTGGGTCATCACCCTCAACCCCGACTTCTCGATGGACTGATTTCACCAAATCTCTAGCAAAACGACCCCTCTACTGGCAGACTCAAGACATGGATTTCTGGGATGAGGCTATTGACCGCCTCATCAAACTCAACGTTGAGCTAAACGGGAAGGGGGATCCCGCCAGAGTCCGCTATGCGCGGTTCGAACCCGACCCGTACCTCGAAGACGAATGGGTGGTCCATACCGTCTGGGAGTTACCCGAGCCCAACCCCGGCGATGAAGTGTGGCCACTTGAGACGACATCTGGCTACCGAAGGATGCTGCACGATTGCTTCAGAGACAATCCTTGGTTGTCTGCTTCGGCTCTCTTCCGCACAGCTGACGAACTCAAAGATGCCGCACATCGACGCGGTCAACTGATACCCGCCTAGGAAACGCAGTCGGGAATTGGCTGCCTGATGGCTTGGATCGACCCAAAGGGCCTGCTCAAAGTGGCCGAGGACTTGGTTCGTCCAATTAAAGGGCAACCATTGCAAGCCAGGCTACGCCGTTCAATTTCCACGGCGTACTACTCCCTATTTACTGCGCTAACCAACGTGATCTCAGATCCTTATCAAGGGGAAGCCAAGAACATGGCGAAACGCCTGGTTGAGCATGGTGCAGCAAGGAGCGTGTGTAAGGAGCTACTGGACCAGCGCAAAGTACCTTGGCTTAGCGGCACCCCGGCCTGTGACCCGAGTCTGCTTGACTTTGCAGAGCAGTTCGTTGACTTGCAGAAGAGCCGCATGATCGCTGACTACGACCACAACTACAAGCCCGCCAAGCGTGACGCACTCGACGCCATCAGTGCGGCCAGGCAAGGGTTGATCAATCTGGAGTCAGCACGCAAGACCAGCAAAGACCAGCTTCAGGCGGTTTGCGTGGCAATGATTGCCAAGGACCGCAAACGTCTCAGACAATAGGCACCCCTAGTACCGACACCGACAGGGAGGGTCCGATGACCGACGAGACGGCGAACAGGCATGAGCCGTATGAGGGATGGGAGGGGCGGGCGGGCCGCACCGTGGCTGGCTCCGATCCGTGGTGGCCCGAGGCGGTGCGGGCGCCGCAGGGGGCGCCCAACATCGTGGTGGTGCTGGTAGACGACCTGGGCTTTGCCGATCTGGGCTGCTACGGCTCAGAGATTGACACCCCTCACATCGACCGGATGGCCGACGAGGGGCTGCGCTACCTCAACTTCCACGTCAACCCCATGTGCTCGCCCACCCGGGCGTCGCTGCTCACCGGGCTCAACCATCACGATGTGGGCGTGGGCCACGTGTGCCACTCCGACCCCGGCTATCCCGGCTACACCTCCGAGCTCACCGAGCACTGCGCCACGATGGCCGAGATCCTGCGGGCCGCGGGCTACGCCACCTTGATGGTGGGCAAGTGGCACCTGTGCAAAGACTCCAACCTGGTGGGCCCCCGCCACTCGTGGCCGCTCCAGCGGGGGTTCGACCACTACTACGGCTTCCTCGACGGGTTCACCAACTTCCACCACCCCCACCGGCTGATCCGCGACAACAGCGTGGTGCGCACCGACCAATACCCCGACGACTACTACTTCACCGACGACATCACCGACGAGGCCATCTCCATGGTGCGCGGGCAGAAAGCGGCCCGGCCCGACCAGCCGTTCTTCTTGTACCTGTCGCACGGGGCGGTCCACGCCCCGCTCCAGGCCAAAAAGGCCGACATCGAGAAGTACCGGGGGGCCTACGACGCCGGCTGGGATGAGATCAGGCAGCGCCGCTTCGCCCGCCAGATCGAGTTGGGCGTCATCGACGAAGGCACCACTCTGCCGCCCCGCAACTCCGAGGAGCGCAACGACGTCGCCCCGTGGGACGAGCTCTCCACCACGCAGCAGGAGGTGTTCGCCCGCTACATGGAGGTGTTCGCCGCCATGGTGGACAACGTCGACCAGAACCTCGGGCGGCTGCGGGCCGCATTGGAGGAGCTGGACGAGTGGGACAACACGCTGGTTCTGTTCACGTCCGACAACGGGGCGTCTCGGGAGGGCGAGGACACCGGCTGCTCCCAGTACTTCGAGGTGCTGTCGCCCACCCAGGGCGACGTCGAAGACGACCACGCCCGGCTCGACCTGCTGGGCGGGCCCCAGACCCTGGCCCACTATCCCCGGGGCTGGGCCATGGCCGGCAACACCCCCTTCCGGCTCTACAAGATCAACACCCACGCCGGCGGGCACCAGGTGGCCATGATCTCGTCGTGGCCCGGCCGGATTCCCGACCCCGGCGGGTTCCGCCGCCAGTACCTGCACATAACCGACGTGCTGCCCACCGTGCTCGACATCGTGGGTCTCAGCGCTCCCACCGAGCGCAACGGCCAGCCGCTCAAGGGGCCACTGGCCGGGGCCAGCTTCGCCCCCACCTTCGCCGACGGCGACGCCCCCGAGCGCCACACCGAGCAGTACTACGAGCAGATCGGCCACCGGGGGTTCTACCGCGACGGCTGGGAGGCGGTCACCCTGCACCTGCCGATGACCCCGTTCGGCGACCACGAGTGGGAGGTGTACAACCTCAAAGACGACCCCACCGAGACGGTGGATCTGTCGGAAGCCGAGCCCGAGCGGCGCCAAGAGCTGATCGACGCCTGGGAGGAGGCCGCCCACCGCTACCAGGTGTACCCCCTCGATGAGGGCTCGATGCTCAAGTTCGTGCAGCGCCCTGAGTCGGAAGCGGTGTACGAGACCCCGGTGCGGATCGTGCCCGGGACCGACACCTTGGAGCGCTACCGCAGCATGAAGCTGATCGCGGCCAGGTCATTCACCATCGACATCGAGTTCGACTACGCCTCCGGCGACCAGGGAATGCTGATGGCCCACGGCGATCAGGGCGGCGGCTACGCCTGCTACGTCGAGGGTGGCGAGGTGGTCTACGTCCACAACGGCTACGGCCACATGCGCCACCTGAACGGCGGCCCACTGGCCGAGGGTCGGCGCCGCGTGCAGCTCGCCTTCACCATCACCGACAGCTTCGCCTGGGATCTGCGGATGCTGGTGGACGGCGTCGAAGTAGCCTCCGGCGAGGAATTCACCGGCATGTGGACCATGGCTCCCTTCGAAGGCATCGACGTGGGCATCGACCGCCGCTCCCCCGTGTCATGGGACATCTACCAGCGCCACGGCCCCTTCCCATACACCAACGCAATCGACTCCGTCACCTATACCCCCGGCCAACCAGGCCGCATGGCCTCAGTCCACACCACCCAAATCCTCAAGCAAATGGGCTCCCGCTTCGAGTAAGACTGGCGGGAAGTACACGAGGAGCTTCCCTTGGCCACCTGGCTTCAATCCCCACCGAATGAGGCGACTAGGCGGAGGCCGGCGTATCGGCATTTGATTCCGGCAGTGGTGCTGGTGGTTTTGTTGCCGGTGTCTACTTGGCATCTGTTTGGGGACCAGACGGATTACTCGGATGATTCCCTTCGGCTGTTCTTCATCTGGAGAGCGCCGGGGTGGCTGAATGAGCTGGCCCATCCGATTGGGCTCGTCATCTCGCTGGTGGTGGTGGCCGCGCTCATTTGGCTGGCGGTGGAGTATTGGCTGGAGCATTGGCGCAAATGGTGGTTCATGATGCTGGGGTCGCTCTGCATGCTGGGGCTCTATGCCGGGTTGGGGGGAAGATACGCCACCAAGGGCATAACCGAGGATGACTACATAAACGTCTACGGCTGGCTGAGTCTGTTGAGCGGGCCCGGGGTCGTTGCCTTGTTCGTCACGATGATCTGTGTGGCCGGATCCAAGGTGAGGCCAGAGTCGACTGCCCGCTATCTCTCCAAAGTTGGGCTCAAACCGACGAGGCGGATGGCGATGGGTGCGCTCCTGCTGGGCGGTCTCGCCTCAGCCGGTCTTTCGCTTGGCATCGCCGCCGCCAAAACCGTGGCATCACCCTCGCAGAGCTTGTCGCTGAATGAGTCCATCAACCTGTCGCTGTTCTTCCTGCCCCCACTCTTATTCGTCGGGGTAATGGGCCTGCTCATCTACCTGGCAATCATGGCCATGGGACTCACCGCCACCTGGCTGCTGCTCTTCCACACCGCCGACTGGATCCGCAAGCGAAGGGTCTACTGGTAGGGGTCAGTCCCAGCGGGGGCGGGGGGATTGGGGGAGCCAGGAGTCGGGTTGCTGGGCGATTAGGTAGTTGTAGTCCCAGTATTCGCGCCAATGGGCGATCTTGTTGTCGCGAATCTGGAGGCGGCACAGCACGGGGAGGCTGGCGACGGTGCCGTCGGGGTGGTGCCAGACTTCGACTCGCTCGACAAGTACGTTGTCGCCGCTCACCCAGATGTCGGTCACACCCATCTCGAAGCGCTCCAGCATCGACAGGCCCACTTCCAGCTTGCCGATGATGCCGGCGTGGCCGACGGTGCCGCCGGAGTCGGTCTCGAAGGGCATGTCCTGGTAGGTGCCGTCCTCGGTGAACAGCTCGGCCACCGCGGGCCAGTCCATCCGCTCCAGGGCGGCGAACAGGGCCTCGGCCAGCGCTCGGTTGGCTGCTTCGTTGCTCATGGGACTCTCTTCCTCACTCAGGGGCGGGCAGGCCCAGATACTGGGCCAGCATTTCGGTGGAGGGGTTGACCCTCTCGTACTGGGCGCCGAAATCGGCGGGGAACGTGCCGTACTTCACCTGCATGTTCACGATGGCCACCATGATGATGCAAAAGCGCAGGCAGCCCCAGGCCTCGAAGTAGTCCACGTGCTCGGCCTTGCGACCCATGGCCTGCTCCCAGCGGGCGATGGTGCCGTCTCGGTCGGCGAAGCCGGGCAGCCAATCGATGCCGGCGCCCTCGCTCAAGAACCGGTTCATGTACAAGAACCAGCCCAGGTCCACCTCGCCGGGCCCCAGGTCGGCCATCTCCCAGTCGAACACGGCCATCACCTTGAAGTCGTCGCCGTACATGAGGTTGCTGGGCCGGGCGTCGCCCCAGTTCAGCTCGGTGGGCATCGAGCCTGTGGGGTCGTTGGCGTCGAACCAGTCGAGCGCGGCGTCGATCAGCGGCTTGGGCCGATCCTCGGCGGCCCAGCCGGCGTAGTAGCGCTGATAGCCGAGCTGCTGGACGAACCCCGGCCCGCCGTACTGGGGGCGCTCCACGAAGTCGAAGCCGTTGGCCTTCCAGTCGGTTCTGGCCACCGCGGCCAGCGTGTCCACCGACGAGTTGTACAGCGCAGCCTGCTGTTCGGGGGTGGCCTCGAACACCCAGCCCTCCGAGAAGAACGGCGGGTTGTCGGAGGGCACCCGGCCGTGCAGGCGCTCCATGATGAAGAACGGCTCGCCCAGCACGTCGCCGGTGTCCTCCACCCACAAGATCTCGGGCACTGGCACACTGCCGCAGGCGGCCATGTTCTGCATGCTCCGGTACTGCACGCTCATGTCGTAGGTGGGGAAGATGGCGTAGTCGGTGGGCCGCTTGCGCACCACGATGCCCGAATCCCGGGTCTGGCCGTCGCGGGTGTAAGTGGCGTCGCACACCAGGGTCTCGTTGCTGAACCCGGAGGCCTCGGGGTTCACCAGAAAGGTCACCTCGGCGTCGGACACGCCGGGGCGGGTGTTCATCCAGTCGGACAGGGAGGCCTTGAGGGCATCGATGTCGCGGTCTTGGGGAATAGCCATAGGAGCCTGAGAATACCCACCGAAGCGGGCCGAATATCAGGCGGGGACGGGCACAACCTCCACCTTGATCCCGTTGACGATGGCGTTGCCGGAGATCTCGTCCACCAGCTCGCCCGGCGCCAGCAGGTTGTTGTTGACCCCGGCGAACTCCTTGGCCACCGAGAGCTGCACCCCGTCGAGGTTGTGGCCCCAGCCGTGCGGCAGGCTCACCACGCCGGGCATCATCTCGTCGCTCACCTCAACCGGCACCTCAATGCTGCCGATCTCGGTGCTGACCCGGGCCACCGACCCGTCGGCCAGGCCGATCCCCTCGGCGTCTTCGGGGTGCACGATCAGCGTGCAGCGGTCCTTGCCCTTCACCAGCACCTTCACGTTGTGCATCCACGAGTTGTTGGAGCGCACGTGGCGGCGGCTGACCAGCACCATGCCGTCGTCGCGGCCCAAGCGCCGTTGCAGCCGGCCCACATCGGCGGTGATGTAGGGCGGGGCCATCTCGATTCGGCCCGACGGGGTGTGGAGGATCTCCGGGATCCGGGGCACCATCGGGCCGAAGTCGAGGCCGTGGGGGTTGTCCTTGAAATCCTGCAAGGTGAGGCCGTCGGGGTTCTCGCCGTAGCGGTCGCCCCGGTGGCCCACCCGGATCATGAAGTCGGTCATCCGCTCGGGGCCGCCGGTGTCGTAGTGCGACAGAACGTGCTCGGGATCGAGGCCGAAGAACATGCAGATCCCCGAGAAGAACCCGTCGTCGATGGCGCGCTCGTCGATCTCGTCGTTTGCCTGGCCGCCCATCAAAGCGCCCACCCGCACGAGCACCTCCCACTCGTCGGGGCGGTCGCCGTACTCGAAGATGCGGTCCGACCAGTTGCCCGCGGTGCGGGCGGCCCACGACCAGATCATCTCGTCCCAGTGGGGCTGCTCCAGCGGCGAGAGCCCGGGCAGGATCACGTCGGCGTGGCGGGTGGTGGCGTTCACCCAGTTGTCGACGCAGATCATGGCGTCGAGCATGGGCAGCGCCTCATCGAGGCGGCCGGCCTCGGGCGAGCTGATCACCGGGTTGCCGGCCACCACCACCAGCGCCTTCAACTGGCCCTCGCCGGGGGTCATGATCTCCTCTGAGAGACACGACACCGGAACCTGGCCCAGCACCTCGGGGGCGCCCCGCACCCGGCTGTGCCAGCGGCCGAACTCGGGCTCTTTGGGCTCCTCGAAGTTGAGGGTGGCCATGGCCGGAGCTATGGGAGTGGCAAACATCATGCCGCCGGGCACGTCGAAGTTGGCGGTGAGCAGGTTCACCACGTCGATGAGCCACGAGGCCAGCGTGCCGAACTCCTGGTTGCACAGCCCGATTCGGCCGTACACGCTGGCGCTGTCGGCCGCGGCGATCTCCCGGGCCAGCCGGCGAGTGGTCTCGGCCGGCACCTGGGTGGTGGCCTCCACCATCTCCGGGGTCCAGTCGGCCACCAGGGCCCGCACCTCGTCCAAGCCGTTGACATGGCCGGCCATGGTGCCCAGATCCACCAGGCCCTCGTCGAACAGCACATGGCACAGAGCCAACAAGAAGGCGGCGTCAGTTCCGGGGGTGATGGGCACCCACTCATCGGCGTGGTCGCAAGTGCCGGTGCGGCGGGGATCGATCACCACGCACTTGCCGCCCCGCTCGCGGATCTTATCCATCTCGCCCAGCACGTCGGGGCAGGCCAAGAGGCTGCCCTGGGAAGCGTGGGGGTTGGCCCCCATCACCACCAGGTACTGGGTGCGCATGATGTCGGGGGTGGGGAACGTCCAAGAGTTGCCGTACATGCACACAGACGACACGTTTTTGGGCCACTGGTCGACGGTGCCCGCCGAGTAGCCCATCTGCACGCCCGACAGCATCACCAGCGCTCCCACATAGCGGCTGATGGAGAAGTTGTGGGCCGCGGGATTGCCGATGTAGTAGGTCATGGCCTCGGTGCCGTGGGTATCGCGCACGCCGTGGAGCAGTTCCTCGCAGCGGGCATAGGCCTCCTCCCAGGTGGCCTCCTGGAAGGTGCCGTTCTCGTCTTTGACCAGCGGCACCCGCACCCGGTCGGGATCCTCGTGCAAGTGCCCCAGCGTGGTGCCCTTGGGGCAGATGAAGCCCTTGCTCCACACATCGTCTCGGTCGGGTCGGATGGGGGGCAGCACTTTTTCGCCCTCGGTCTTGATCACCATCCCACACATGGCCTCACAAAGCGGACAGGTCCTCAAATGGGTTTTCACCTGGTTGCCGTTGCTGGACGACTCGGGGGCTGGGGTTTCGGCGCTCACGCCGGGGATTTTAGCGAGGGCCGGCTGCGGCCCCCGAAGTCAGCGAAGTTGGTCTACGTAGGTGTCGGTGCCGGGGATGGTGGGGATGAAGGGGGCTGACAGGGCCAGGCTGGCGCTGGGGTGGGCGGACAGGGCTTGGTGGTGGGTGGCGAAGGCGTCGGGGAACACGTCGGCGGGGTCTTGGTCCAAGAACCACAGCAGGCACAGGCGCTGGCCCACCTTGGCGGTGGGGGCCACCGGCGGGGTGCCGGGCTGCTCGATGCGGCCCTGGGCGAACTCGCGGGGGGCGAAGGCCAGACACATCTGCGCGGGCGAGCCCAGCAGCACCGAGGGCAGGTGGTCGTTGGCCAGCCACTCCTCGAGGGCATCCTGGTCTGCGGGATCGGCGGCGTCGACCACCTCAACCACCAGCCCGGCGAAGGGGTGGTCGAGGGCCAGGTGGGGTTTCATGGGGCCGCTGCCGGGGCGCACCACCCCGAAGCGGTAGTGGTGGAAGGCGGTGTAGGTGTGGGTGCGCTTGGTGAAGCCCCGGCCGTGGGGCATGAGCGCCTCGGCCATGGCCAGAAAGCTCCACCGCTCGGTGTCGTCCTCGTGGCCCGCCGTGCTCCAGTACAGCGAGATGTAGCAGCCAGCGTCGGGAGGATCGAAGGCGGGCTCGTCCACCTCGGGGCGAAGGTCGCGAAGCGCTCGGGGTGCCACCCAGCGGCGTCCGGCGAACACCCAGGGCCCGTGCATGGCCCCGGAGTAGAAGTGGTCGTCCTCGTACCAGCGGTTGTAGTCGTACTCTTGGCCCTCGTGGGGCTCCACCATGGTGATGAGCGCGCTGCCGATGCCGATGTCGTTGGGCAAATGCAAGGCCAGACGCTCATACACCGACCGGTCGGCCGGGGTCCGATCGGGTTCGCTGTTGGTGGTCATCTACTGCCTCCTTCGGGCGGGTACGGCGCGGGGGTGGACTAGGTGAGCGCTCCGGTGGCGGCCAGGGCGGTGATCTCGTCGTCGGAGAATCCGAGGATCTCCGACATCACCTGCTGGGTGTGCTCGCCCACCAGCGGGCCGGCCCGCCAGGGGCGGGCGGGGGTGGCAGAAAATAGGGTGACGGGGCCGTCGAAGGTCATCTTGCCGATGGCGCCGTGCTCAAGTTCGATGAAGAACCCCCGGGCCTCCAGGTTGGGGTCGGCGTAGAAGTCGCTGGCCCGCAGGGCCACATAGGCGGGAACGCCCGCTTCCCGCAGCTCTTCGGCAGCCTCGAAGCCGTCGCGGGTGCTGAACCAGGCCGACAGAATATCTTCGGCGTTGGCCTGGTCGAGATCACACCATCGGTCGTCCACTATGAGCAGATCAGGCACCACCATTGTCAACCCGTCCCACTGCTCGTCGGTCTCCACCGCCACCGCGCAAAAGCGCTCGACGCCAGCAGTGCGGTACACGCCTTGGGGGGCGGCCCGGTCGCAGTCCAACCCGGCCTGGGTGCGCACCCGGCCGCTGTCGCGGTACTCCAGCACCAGCGGGGCCAAGAAGTGGATGGAGGCCTCGATCTGCGACAGGTCGATGTACTGGCCCTGCCCGGTGCGGTTGCGGTGGTGCAGGGCGGCGCCGAGGGCAGAGAGGGCGTAGCGGGGGGAGATGAAGTCGGTGTAGGCCCCCCAGGGCGGGTGCGGCGGGCAGTCGGGCCAGCCGGTTATGGCGGTGAAACCGCCCAGGCAGGCCCCGTGCAGGCCGAAGCCGGTGTGGCGGGCCTCGGGGCCGGTCTGGCCCCGCATGCAGCTCGACAGCATCACCGCACCGGGGTTGAGGGCTCTCACATGCTCGTAGCCGAAGCCCAGGCGGGCGGCGGTGCCGGGGGTGTAGTTCTCCACCACCACATCGGCCCACTTGATCATCCGGTCGATCACCGCGGCGGCCTCGGGGACGGTGAAGTTGAGCCCCAGGCCGAGCTTCGACTGGTTCATGTTGGCCATGGGGTGCCCGGCGCTCATGGGCGAGGCGTGGGGCAGATGGGGCGGGATCCAGCGCAAGGTGTCGAGGCGGGCCTCGGTCTCCACCCGAATCACGGTGGCCCCCAGGTTGGCCAGGTCTTTGGAGATCAGCGGCCCGGCCGCGATCCACGACAGGTCGGCCACCTTCAAACCCTCGAACAGCGGTCCCCGGGGAGCGGCCGGCACTCGGGGGGGCGGGGGGCGCGTGAGATCCGAGATGAGGCTGTCGAGCAGTTCCTGGTGCTGGCCCAACGCAGGGGCGGGGTGGCGGTAGGCGATGGGGGTGGCCGACATCTTGGCGAACGGCCCGGCGTGAAGGGCACCTCCCACCTCCACCCAGAAGTCCCGGGCGGCCAGCTGGGGGTCGGCAGCCAGATGGGCCGACGTGTAGCAGGGGGCCACCAGCATCTTGCCGGCCACCGCGTGCTCTTGGATCTCGCCCTGCGTCTTGGTCTTGATGAACTCCAGCATCTGGCCCAAGGCCCGGTTGGCGTCGTCTTTCGACAGCGTCTCGTCGCCCAGCATCTCGAGATAGCGCTCCCAGTCAACCTCGGCCAAGTCGTCGTCGAGCGCGCCCTCCCCGATCACCCAGGCCATGAGCGACTTCATCCCCCGGTTGCCCTGCTCGCCCAGCACGAGCGTCATGCCCACATAGCCATCGGCGCAGGGCTCGATGAACGGCATCCGCACACCGGGCACGATCTCGGGGTGGGTGACGTCGGCCCGGTCGTCGCCCCGGCCGGGGAAGTCTTGGCCCAAAGCGGCGTAGCTGGTGATCGACATCAGCGACCACATCACCGCGGCCTGCATGGAGCTGTCGAGGTGCTGGCCCACGCCGCTGCGGTCGCGCTCGTACAGCGCCATGATGGCGTCGGCGGCGGCCTGCATAGCGCCCAAGAACGACGTCTCGGGGTAGCCCACCGGGGTGGGCACCCGGTCGTGGTCGCCCTGCATGGCCAGCAGACCGCCAGCGGCCGACAGGGTGAGGTCGGTCATGGGCACGGTTGCGTCGGGGGTTCCGGCCCCGAAGGGGGTCACCGACACGTAGATCAGCGCGGGGTTCACCATATCCAGGTTGTCGGGGCCGACGTTGCGGCTGGTCATGTAGCCGGGGGCGTATGACTCCACCAGGATGTCGGCATCCGCCACCAGGGTTCGGAGATGATCCTGGCCCACGAAGGTGTCGATGTCGCACACCACGCTGTGCTTGCCCAGGCCCCACGCCTCCCAGAACAGCGAGCGGCCGTCTTGGGCGAACGGCGGGGTGGTGCGGGCGTCGCACCCGCCGGGGGGCTCGACTTTGATCACCTCGGCCCCGAGATCGGCCAGGGTCTTGCCGGTGGCCTCGGCCATCCGGGTGGTCAGATCGAGCACTCTGATGCCGTCAAGGGCGCCGCTCATCGCCTCGCCTCCGGTTCTCGCCGAGCCTCAGCCCGACAGCAGGTTGGGGTCGCGGCGCAGCTCGGCTCGCACCATGGCCTCCCAGAAGCCGATGAAGTTGTCGCCCTGGCTGCGCTTCATCATCTGCACGTAGCTCTCGGGCAAAACGGGCGACAGCTCGCCGCCGGCCGCCCGGATATGCCAGGCCCGCTGGCAGCGCTGCTCAAGGGCCACCGCCCGCTGGTGTACGGCCCTAGCCGAGTTGCCCAGCACGAACACGCCGTGGCCGGCTAGCAAGGCCAGCTCGGCGTCGCCCATCTTCACACAGGCGCTGCGGGCCGAGGCGGGGTCGTTGACCGCCCCGTCGTACTCGTCCACCAGCACCAGCTCGCCGCCGCCCAGCGAAGACGACTGGTCCATGGCCGGGGGCACCTCGGCCATGTCGGCCCACACGGTGCCGTACAGGGGGTGGTTGTGCATGGCCCAGTCGACCCCGGGGCGGAGCTTGTGCAATTCCAGGTGCAGCGGGATGCCGGGGGGCACCGGCCAGTCGCCCTCCACCACGTTGCCGTCGAGGTCGATGCGGATCACCTGGCTGGGGTGCAACTCGTCCCAGGTGATGAGCCACGGGTTGCACAGCAAGGTGCCGTCGCCCATGTTGACGGTGATGTGGCCGGCCAAATGGTCGTTGTAACCCTCGTTCCACAGGCACCGGGCCAAGAGCACCAGCTCCTCGGCGGTGGACAGATCGGGGATCAGCTTCTCGGCAGTGGGGGTGAAAGCCATGGCCTCACAGTAGCGGGCGAGGACGACAGTTGGCCCTGCCGCAGAGTAGGAGGGCCGCGGGCCGCAGAGCCGCCGGGCCGGCCTCCCGCCCTCCCGCCGCAAGACCAAAACCGCCGGATTATAGCGGAATCCGGCCAGATCGGGTCGGCCAAAAGAACGGCATGAGGCTTGACGTATGTGGCTACTCTTTCGCCATGGCCGACTCGATGGCCGCAGCAGTAGGGGTTCAGCCCGAGCCCGCCTCAACGGTGGACTATCGGCTGGTGCGTGCCCATGTGCTGCAACGGCTGCTGGCCGGCACCCGGATGGCCGACGATCTGTGCGACGCCCATCCCGAGCTGTTGCGGGCCGGTCGGGAGGTGGGCACTCCGGCCGGGGAGCTGTGCCCGGTGTGCCAGGGGGAGGAGTTGGCCCTGGTGTCGTATGTGTTCGGGCCCCGGCTACCGGCCCACGGCCGCTGCATCAGCTACGCGGCGGAGATCTCCAAGCTGGCCCGGCGCAAGGGCCGGTTCACCTGCTACGAGGTGGAGGTGTGCCCCGACTGCCGCTGGAACCACCTCCTGCGGAGCTACGTGCTGCAACCCTGCTGATCGCCGCCAACCGACCCCAAGGGCGCTGATCGCCCCTGCTGAAGGCCCTCAGCAGTGCAGGCTGCTAGCGGGGCTGGGGCCAGAAGGGCTGGGCCTGCTCAAGCTGGGCGGCTAGCTGCAACAGCAGGGCCTCGGCGCCGAAGGGGGCGATGAAGTGGCTGCCCACAGTCAAGCCCTGGTCATCCCAGTGCAGCGGCACCGACATGGCCGGCTGGCCGGTGGCGTTGGCCATGGCGCAAAACGGGCTGTAGGCCCCCTGGCGGGCGCCCCACTCGGCCACATTGTCCTCGGTGGCCACCAGCTCGCCCAGCGGCGGCGGCACCCGGGCCAAGGTGGGGGTGAGCACCAGGTCGATCCCCGATTCGTGATAGTCGCCCATGCGCCGGCCCATCAGGTGGCTGTCGAGCACGGCCTGGGCGTAGTCGGGACCGGTGAGTTTGGCGCCCTGGGCGGCCAGCGAAGCGGCCACCGGCTCCAGGTCGTCGGCACCGGGGGGCCGCCCGCACTGGGCCTCCCGGCGCACCATCAGCGCGGCGATGTTGGAGGAGGTGATAACCCCCTGGGGGCCACCCATTCCCCGGCGCACCGGCAAGTCGGCCTCTTCAAGCCGGTGGCCGAGCTGCTCGCACAGCGCCACCGCGGCGTCCAGCGCCCCCCGGGCGGTGGCGTCGAGCTCAATACCGTCGGCCGAGCCGTCCCACACCGCGATCCGCAGAGAGGGCGGCGGGGCGGCGATGGCCGCCTCAAACGTACCGTCGGGGGCAGGGGCCACATAGGGGTCGCCGGGGGCTAGGCCGGAGGTGAGGTCCAACAGCACGGCGCTGTCGCGCACCGAACGGGAGATCACATGGGTGCAGGAGTAGCCGCTCCACCCCTCGCCGGCGTCAGGGCCGAAGCTCACCCGGCCCCGGGTGGGCTTGAGCCCGAACAGCCCGCAGGCCGAAGAGGGGATGCGGATAGACCCGCCCCCGTCGGAGGCATGGGCCACCGTCAGCATCCCCGAAGCCACCGCCGATGCGGCCCCGCCGCTGGAGCCGCCCGCGCTGCGGGACGGGTCGAGTGGATTGGCGCACGGGCCGAACAGGGCGGGCTCGGTGGTGGTCGACAGGCCGAGCTCGGGCGAGTTGGTGCGGCCCAAAAGCACCATCCCCGCCTCCCGGTAGCGGCGCACAACCTCGGCGTCGTGGTCGTCCACCGGACCATCCGCGAAGTACCGCGACCCGTGGGTGGTGACCGTGCCCCGCATGGCGAAGTGCAGGTCTTTGATGGCAAACGGCACCCCCCGCAGCCGCCCGTCGGCCGCCGGCTCGGGCTCAACGGCGGTGGTGATGGCGTTCAGCTCGGGGTTGCGCTCGTCGATGCGGGCCATAGTGGCCTCCAGCACCTCGGCCTCCGACACCTCGCCGACCCGAATGGCATCGGCCAGCCCTACCGCATCACTCTGGTCCAACAAGTCGTCCATGGCCCCGAACCTAGTAGCCCAACCGCGGGCCAATGCAGGCGAGGGGTTGGCACGGGGGCAAAGGCGGTGGACTAGAGTAAGGGGCGACCGCCGGCAGCATAAATGCGCTGGACGGGGAAGGAGAACAACGATGGGCACCAAGCTCTCCGCGCCGGCTATCTCTAGGCGAAAGACAAGCCAAGGGGCCGACCCCCTAGTCATGCTCACCGCCTACGACGCTCCCAGCGCTCGCATGGCCGACGAAGCGGGCGCCGACATCATTCTGGTGGGCGACTCGGTGGCCATGGTTGTGCTGGGCCACGACGACACCATGAGCGTGACCGTCGACGAGATGGCCCACCACACCGCCGCGGTGGCCCGCACCCGCCCCAAGGCGATGGTGGTGGCCGACATGCCATGGATGAGCTACCACGTCTCGGTGGCCGACACGGTGATCAACGCGGCCAAGCTGGTGCGAGCCGGCGCCCAGGCTCTGAAGCTGGAGGGCGGCTCGGAGCGGGTGCCGATGATCGAGGCCATCGTGTCGGCCCAGGTGCCGGTTATGGGCCATCTGGGGCTCACCCCGCAGTCGATGCTGGCCCAAGGCGGCTACCGGGTGCAGGGCAAGAGCAGCGAGGCGGCGCTGGGCCTGGTGGCCGACGCCAAGGCGCTGGCCCACGCCGGATGCTTCGCCATCGTGTTAGAGGGGATGCCGGCCGCGGTGGGCCAGATGATCACCGATGCGGTGGACGTGTCCACCATCGGCATCGGTGCCGGCGGCCACTGCGACGGCCAGGTGCTGGTGTTCCACGACGTTTTGGGCCTGGAAACCAGGATGCTCCCCCGGTTCGTGCGCCGCTACGCCACCCTGCACGACGACGGCGTGGACGCCTTGGGCCGATTTGCCGCCGATGTGCGCTCTGGGGCGTTCCCCGATCTCGCCGAGTGCTACGAGATGAACCCCGACGAGGAGATGGCGTTGGGCCTCTACGGCCACACCGGGTAGAGTTCCGGTTGCAACAGAGGCCCTGCCCCTTAATCGGGGCCCCGGTTCGTACCGGGTCCATAGGGAGGTGAGCTCGCCATGCGGGCATACGAATTGATGATCATCATGGACGCGGGTGTCGAAGAGTCCGACGTGGCCGCCCGCATCGAACAGGTCACCGAGGACATCGTGGCCCACGGCGGCGAGGTGAAGACCGAGGACCGGTGGGGCAAGCGACGCTTCGCCTACGAGATCAACCATCAGCAAGAGGGCTATTACCTGGTCCTCGAATTCGTGTCCGGGGCGCGCGAGATGGGATCTATGGAACGCCCCCTACGACTCGCGGACGATGTGGTCCGCCACAAGCTGATCCGTCTGCCCGACAACGAGGCCGCCCGACGCGGCCTGCTGGGTGACGGTGCCCCCCTGGCTGCGGCCGGGTAATTCAAGGAGACACAGAAATGGCTTTTGACAATACGGTGACCGTCACCGGGAACATCACCAGAGATCCGGAGCTTCGATTCACCCCCGGCGGCAGCGCGGTGGCCACCTTCGGCCTCGCCTGGAACCGGCGCTGGCAGAACCGGCAGACCAACGAGACCGAAGAGCAGGTGTCGTTCTTCGACGTGACCTGCTGGAACACCCTGGCCGAAAACGTGAGCGAGAGCCTGGTGAAGGGCAACCGGGTGATCGTCAGCGGTCGGATGGAGCAGCGGTCGTGGGAGACCCAAGACGGCGATCGGCGCTCCAAGATCGAGATCATCGCCGATGAGGTGTCGCCCAGCCTGCGGTGGGCCACCGTCGAGGTGATCCGCAACGAGCGGCGCGACGGCGGTGGCGGCGGCGGTGGTCGCGACAGCGGCGGCGGACGCGATGGGGGCGGCGGCGGACGCGATGGGGGCGGCGGCGGCCGCCACCAGGGCGGCGGGGGCGGGCGCCCTCCCCGTGGCAACCAGGCGCCCGACTACGAAGTCGATGAGGAGCCGTTCTAATGGGCAAGGGACCGAAGAAGCCGAAGGCCAAAGAGGGCGGGCGGCGCCGCAAGAAGAAGGTCAGCGTGCTCACCCAAGAGCGCATCGACTACGTGGACTGGAAAGACATCAACCTGCTGCGGCGGTTCATGTCCGACCGGGCCAAGATCCGGGCCCGCCAGGTGACCGGCAACAACCAGCAGCAGCAGAAGGAAATCGCCCAAGCCATCAAGAACGCCCGCGAGATGGCGCTATTGCCCTACAACAACCGGATCACCACCCAGCGCAGCGCGTCGCGATCGCGCGACGACAACCGCATCGACGGGCCGGTCCCCCAGCCCACGGCCCCGCCGCCCAGCATGAGGGGGCCCGGTGAGGGCGACGACGACGAGCAAGAGGCCGTGGAAATGGCCGGCGAAGGCGCCCCTATGGAGTTTTCCGCCGAGGAGTCGTCCGCTCCCGAAGCTTCTGCCCCCGAGGCTGACGTCGAGGAAGCGGCTACCCCAGAGGCACCCGAGGCCACCGAGGAGGAATCGGTGTCATGAAGGTGGTGTTGCGCGACAACGTGGATGCCCTAGGCAAAAAAGGCGATGTTGTGGAGGTGGCCGACGGCTACGCCCGCAATTACCTGATCCCGGCGGGCAAGGCGTTCAAGTCGTCGCCGGGGGCCGAGCGCCAAGCCGAGCGCATGCGCAAGTCTCGCGAGCTGAAAGATGCCAAGGAGCTGGCCGAGGCCCAGGAAATGGCCTCCCGGCTGGTGTCCACGCCCATCCACATCGCGGCCCGGGCCGGTACCGAGGGCAAGCTGTTCGGGTCGGTCACCAGCGCCGACATCGTGCGGGCAGTGGCCGAGCAGGCCAACATTATGTTGGAGCGCAGGTCGATTCAGTCCGACGGAATCAAAGAACTGGGCAGCCATCTGGTGACGGCCAAGCCCCACCCCGAGGTGGAATTCCCCATCACCGTCGAGGTAATCGCCGCCGAGTGACCCCGGGGAAGCCGTCTTTGGTAAATCCCCAGGATATACCGCGTTTTCCACCGGGTTTCCCCTAGCGTTAAACATCGCGTCTTTGCCACAGTAGACAACCGTGGAACGCGGAGGGGCCCGATCAAGTTGTCACCGGTCGTCGGTAGTGTGGGCGCAGCTGTGAGCGATCCCTTCCAATACTCCGACGAAGGCGGCTACTCGTCACCGCCGGGCCGCCTGGGGCGGGTTCCGCCCCACGACCTGGATGCTGAGGAGGCGCTGCTCGGCGCGATGTTGTTGAGCCGCGACGCCATCGCCGATGCGGTGAATTTGATCCGTCCCGAGCACTTCTACCGGCCAGCCCATGCCCATGTGTACGAAGCGGTGTGCTCGCTGTACGCCAAGGGGGAGCCGGCCGACGCGGTCACGGTGGCCGCCGAGCTGAACCGGCTGGGCCTGTCCGAGAAGGTGGGGGGCAACGCCGCGCTGGTGAAGCTCCAAACCGGCACCCCGGCGTCGGCCAATGCGGCCAAGTACGCCAACATCGTCCACGAGGCGGCCACCCTGCGGAAGCTCATCGAGGTGGGCGGGGAGATCGCCGAGCTGGGCTACGACGGCGGCGACGACGTGGTCAAAACGGTCGACTCGGCCGAGGCGATGGTGTACCGGCTGGCCGCCGATCGCATGGGCGACACCACAGCCCGCATCTCCGAGCTTTTGCCGGCCAACTTGGAGCGCATCGAGAAGCTCTACGACCAGGGCGAGATCGTCACCGGCACGGCCACCGGCTACAACGACCTCGACGAGATCACCAGCGGGCTGCAACCCAACACCCTGGTGGTGATCGGGGCCCGGCCGTCGGTGGGCAAAACCAGCTTCGCCCTGGGCATGGCGGCCCATGCGGCCATGCGCGACAACAAACCGGTGCTCGTCTTCTCGCTGGAGATGAGCCAGCTCGAGATCAGCCAGCGGATCCTGTGCGCCGAGGCCCGGGTGGACGCCTCCCGGGTGCGCACCGGCAAGCTCACCGACCAAGACTGGGCCGACCTCTCAACCGCCATCGGCCGGCTGTCGGAGGCGCCCATCTGGGTGGACGACAACCCGGCGGTCACCATCATGGAGATCAGGGGCAAGTCCCGCCGGCTGCGCAGCCAAACCGGCGAGCTGGGCATGGTGATCGTCGACTACCTCCAGCTCATGACCGGCCGCAACAACGCCGAGAACCGCCAAGTGGAGGTGTCAGAGATCAGCCGGGGCCTCAAGATCCTGGCCCGGGAGCTGGAATGCCCGGTGGTGGCGCTATCGCAGCTCTCCCGCAACCTGGAACAGCGCCAAGACAAGCGGCCCATCCTCGCCGACCTGCGAGAGTCGGGCTCCATCGAACAAGACGCCGACATCGTGATGTTCTTGTATCGCGACGAGATCTACAACCCCGACACCCAAGACGCCGGCACCGCCGAAGTGCTGGTGGCCAAGCACCGCACCGGCCCCACCGGCAAGACCCGCCTAGCCTTCATCAAACACCACACCCGCTTCGCCAACATGGCCCGCGGCGCCTGAGCTAGCCGGTAGCAGCTAGGCGGCTTCGGCGGGGGGGTCGTTGTCGAGCTTGGCCTCGATGCGGGCCAGGCGCTCACCGTGTTCCCGCAGCACATGAAGAATGCCGTCGATTCTCTTGCCTTGAGCATCGAATCTGTTCTCCAAGCCGTCGAACCGGCCCTCCAAGCCGTCGAACCGGCCCTCCAAGCCGTCGAACCGGCCCTCCAAGCCGTCGAACCGGCCCTCTAGGTGGCTCACAGTGCCGGTCAGTATTGCAAGTTGGCTGTTGGTCTGCTTCTGGCCTTCAAAAACTCGATTGAAGAGCACGCTCAGCAGCGCAGCAATCAATACGGCTGAGCCGCCGATTACCGAACTCAAGATGGCAGTGTTCATTCGGTTCTCCCTCTACGAAGAGGAGTTCTGAGGGGGAAGTGAATAAGCCCACCATAGCAGCACGACTAGTTGCTGCAACAAAAGATCTCAGACGCTGGGTGTGGGCAGGGGAGAGCCCAATTCGGGGGGGTCGGTTGGGGGGTGGCAGGCGTCGGTGGCGAGGGCGGCGGGGAGGTCGCCGAAGTCGAGGGTGCCCAGGGAGGTGCAGGCGGTGGCGAGGGCGGCGGGGGATTGGGGGGGGTTGGCGAAGGGGGGGTTGAGGGGGTTGGGGGGTGGTGGGGGAAGGGGGCTTGGAGGGCGTTGTGGCGGGCCACGGCCTCTCGGCGGGTGTAGGGCAGGGCGCATACATCAGCCACGGCGTCGCCGTCGTGATCGAACGGGTAGGTGGTGGGGCCGCCGAGGCTGTGGTTGGGGCAGAACGTCGGGCTGTCGATCACCCCGGAGTAGAACTTCCGGGCCGAGACGGCATCCACTGGACCGGGCACGGGCGACACCGTGGGGCTCTCGTCGGGGTCGATGGCGTAACGGCCGCAAACGTCGTCGGCCAATTGCTCTTCGGTGTCGCCCAGATCGGCAGGGGCCGAGCTACAGGTGCCGGCGGTGGACTCGTCAACGTCTTCGGTGTCGGGATCGTCGGGGAGCCCGAATAGGAGGGCATCGTTGAACATGTCTTGGTTCAGATCGGCCAACTGCTCCAAGGCGATCTGGCGGGCCACGGCCTCCCGACGGGTTCCCTGGAGCGCGCATACGTCGGCCACGCCGTCGCCGTCGCTGTCGAACGGGTAGGTGGTGGGGCCACCCAAACTGCGGTTGGTGCAGTAGTCGAGGCCGTCGATGGGCCCGGAGTAGTACTTTAGGCCCGAGTCCTTCAACACGGATATGGCCACTGTGGCGGCGTCTTCGTCGGCGCGGTAGCGAACGGTGAGATCGAAAATGAGCTTCACGCCGTTGAAATCGTCAAGCTCAGGGGCATCGAAGTAGGCGAATGGCGTGTCGGCCTGCTTCAAACGACCGCCGGCGGTGGGGTGGTAGGTGCCGTCGGTGTTGGGGAACCACTCGCCGGGCACAAACCCCTGGGCCTGTTCCCGACTGGTGATCGAGGGGCGCAGCACAATCGGGGGGTCGGTCTCGATTCCCCTGTACACCCATTGGTGGGCGACATCGGCGTGGGCGTCGGCGCTGACCAGCCCGGAACGGAATCTGCCGGTGAGCTTCACAAGGGTGCCGGGCGGCACCCGCTGTTCGGGCTCGGGTATGGCCTTGAGGTCGTCGTTGCCGTCTCGAATGGTGATCTGCACTACATCGGTCGCGGTCGCCCCCCACCGGTCGGCAACGGTGAACTGCACGTACACCGTTTCGCTGTTGCCCCTGGTCACCTCGGGCAGCTTGAATGAGGCATTGAGGCTGGTGGATCCCACCAACAGCAGCTTCGATCCCCGGAAGGTCACCCTCAGGGGGTCGCCCGCGGCGTTGCGCACCTGCTCCCATTCGTAGGTCAACTCGTCGCCGTCAGGGTCGAAGGCAACTCCCCGCAATTCCACGATGCCGGTGGGGGGATCCGACACGGGAAAGCCGCCGTCGATGCCGTCGAACGTGTCGATATCTTCGGGGGCGACGGCGACCGGCGCGACGGTATCGGCCACCACCAGCTCGATGGAGGCCTTGGTTCGGAGGCCGTCGGGGTCGACCACTTCGACGGCGACGGTGAACGACTCGCCCTCGGTCGTGCCGGCGGGCGCGGTGAACTCCGCCTCAGAGCGGCTTCCCGGCTCGTTGTCTTCGCTGGGCTCCACACCCTCCCCCGACCAAATGTGTCTAAGCGCGTTGGTGCGCGTCGTCCCGTCGGCCTCGCCCTCAGCGACCAGGGCCACCCCCTGCTCGGCGACCTCCGGCGAGATCACGTAGCGGTCCTCACCGGCCTCCAACACGCCCTCGTAGCGGTCGTCGGAGCTGGTTGCATCGGAATCGGCCTCAGGACGGAGGATCTCCACCTCTGGGTGGTCGTGGAAGTCGTCGATCACGATCTTCACAGTTTCCCTGGTGATGGCGCCACCCTCGTCAGTGACCGTGAGACGGTAGTACACTTGGAATGGTTCGGTCCCTACACCGCGCACGAACGGCAGTCGGGCCACCGTCTCTGAGCTGGTGGTGCCGGGAGTGTTGGGATCCTCATCGGTGCTCAGGAACTGTTGATGCTCTGTGTCGCCGGGAAGGGAATCGGCAACACTGGTCGCTCCTCTGGTGTGCAGGCGCTCCCAGCTGAAGCTCTGATCGGTAAGCTCGCCGTCGGGGTCGAAGCTGCCGGAGGCATCAATCACCAGCAAAGACGACGCTCTGATGTGCCACTCGTTTGGGGCGTTGCCCCGCTCACCGGGACGGCTGACCACGCCCTCGATGGTGTAGCGCTCCTCGTTCTCGTCCACCGCGCCGTTTCGATTATCGTCAATTCCCGGCTCGTCATCACGGTCGTACAAATTTGCCGTAATCTCGATGTCCACCACCGGGGGCTGGTTTATGCGCAACTTCACCACGTCGCTGTCGGTGGCTGCGGGGCGTCCGCTGTCGGTGACCGTCAATCGAAACTCGATAGACCAGCCGAACCGCTCGATGAGCTTTTGCACCGGGACCTCGAAGGTGGCAGTGGGCGACTGCGGGTTGGCCTGGTTGAGCTCGAGCCAGCTATAAGCCTCGGTGATCACTTCCCAGCGGTACCGCACGATGGTGCCGCCGACATCGGGATCGAAGCTGTCAGAGCCGTCCAGGGTGACCACCGCGGGGGTTGTGTCGGTAGCCGGTGTAGTGACTTCCAGAGAGGCGATGGCAATGGGGGGAAGGTGATTTTCGGCCTGAGCAAGGCCAGTGGATGAGAACACTGTCAATGAACCGACCAGAAGTCCTATCAAGACAATTGATATTTTCCGCACACCTACCCCGATAGTGCATGTTCGGTTTGCTGGCCACACCGACGCTAACATGGGCAGCCAGGAGAAATATGTTTCTTGTGCCGCAGTAGTTGACGTACTCCCTATAACTCATTCATTCAGCAGTTCGCCTATTCGGCAATTATGATCATATTGTGCCAAATGACGGGGAAATCTGAGTCACGACCCATGTTAGGGCAGGGGCTCGCCGAAGTCTGAGGGATCAGGCGGAGGGTTGCAGGCGTCAACCGCTAAGTCTTCTTCATCGTCGCCGAAGTGAAGAGAGCCGAGGGCCGAGCAGGCGAAAGCCAGGGCGTCTTTGAACTGGGGGTGCTCGGCAAAGGCGGCTTCGAGGGCTCTTTGGCGGGCGATGGCCTCCCGGCGGGTGTAGGGCAGCGAGCAGGTGTCGGCCACGCCGTCACGAGGCGGTTGGTCGAACGGGTAGGTGCGGGGGCCGCCCAGGCTTCGGTTTGTGCAGTAGTTGGGGCCGTCGATGACCCCGGAGAAGAACTCCTGGGCAATGGCAGGGTCGACAGGTGGTGGTGGCGGGCTCACCCGCTCGGTTTCGCAGACGTCGTTCGCCAAGTCGTCGGCCCTGTCGCCGTAGTCGGTTTCGAGGAACTCCTCGTCTTCGCACTCGGTGAGTACCGCGGCCCGGAACTCTTCGGGGTTGAGGCTTGCCAGCGTCTCCAAGGCGTTCTGGCGGGCCACGGTGGCCCGGCGGGTGTCACGGAGCGAACAGGTGTCGGCCACGCCGTCGCCGTTACTGTCGAACGGGTAGGTCTGAGGGCCGCCCAGGCTGCGGTTGGCGCAGAAGTCGGGGCCGGGAATGGGCCCCCGGGTTTGGACATGGTCGGCAGCGCCGGGCACAGCCCACACCAATAGTCCGGCAATCAGCGCCGATAGTACGAAGATCCATGACTTGCCCACGGACTGTGAATTGTACCGCTAGGCCGCTTCGGCGGGGGGGTCGATGTCGAGTTTGAATTCGATGCGGGCCAGGCGTTCGCCGTGGCCCCGAAGCACATCGTGGATCCGGTCGATCCGCTCTCCCTGGGCCTTGAGCTCGCCGGTGAACTTGTCGGTCAGCCTGACCTCGAAATTCTTGAGCTCGCCGGTGGAATTGGTTTCCAAGGCCTTGAGCTCGCCGGTGAACTTGTCGGTGAATCTGATCTCAAGGTCTTTGATCCCGCCAGTGAACTTGGTCTCCAAGCCGTGTACCGCAGTGGTTAGGTGGTCGAGCTTGGAACCGGTGGACCGCATGATATGGAACAGCATGCCGTAGAGGCCTCCGAAGAGGCCTGCGCCCAAGACACTGATCAAGGTGGCAGTGATGGTGGTACTCATTTCATTCTCCCTCAAAGAGGGTTGAAGAGGGGGAACCTTGGTAACAGGCTATCTGGGCCGAGTCCCGGACCTCAACAGATTCGAGCTAGGTGGTCGCAGACGCGGGCCGGCCCGGCCCCCCTTGGGGAGCCGGGCCGGTCCGAAGTTATCCAGATTGTGGGTCCAGATTTTGGGTTAGCTCAGAGGCGTCCCTGTGGGGCCGGACCTCGGAGCGCAGGCATCCCGGGCCAGGTCGCTGGCGTCATCGCCAAAGTCCTGGGTACCAAGTGCCCGACACGCTGCATCCACAGCGTTGGAGTAGCGGTTGGCACGAGACTGCACATCCTCGAGACCCTCGATGCTGGTCTCTGCTGCCGCTTGTTCAGTAGCAGTAAGCGCAGTGGTGCGACCATCAACCTCGGAATCCACATGGGTGTTATAGAGGGTGCCGTATTCAGTCTCTTCGTCAGAGCCGGAGGCTACAGAACCATCGGTAATGCCATCGGAAAGCTCGACCAGCCGCTTGAGGCCAGCCAACTCATCGGCACCCGAGAAGCTCACGATGAAGCTGTTCAGGCCGTTCTGGCGGGCGATGGCCTCGCGCGTGGTGGTGGACAGTGAGCACACGTCGGCGACACCGTCGCTATCGTCTGGACTGTCATAAGCGTAGGTGCGGGCGCCGCCCAGGCTGCGGTTGGTGCAGTAGTCCGGACCGGTGATGGTGCCGGAGTAGAACACGCCGGCATCAGCAGGATCGACCTCTACCGGCGGCGGGGTCACCCGCTCGGTCTCGCACACATCGTCGTCGAGGTCTGCGGGATCGTCGCCGTAGTTCCGCTGCTTGAAGCCCGCCCCATCGCACACTGCCAGCACGGCGGTGCGGAACTCTGCCGGGTTCAGGTTGGCCAGGGTCTCCAGAGCGTTCTGGCGGGCCACCGTCGCCCGGCGGGTGGTGTTCAGCGAGCAGGTGTCGGCCACGCCGTCTTCATCGCTGTCGAACGGATAGGTCTGCGGGCCGCCCAAGCTCAAACCAGTGCAGTGGTCAGGCCCGGGAACGTTGCCCGAGAAGAACCGGTTGACAATCGTGATGGTCACGTCGTCGGAGTCGACCGCAGCGACATTCGCTTCGTCAGCAGCATCAGTGCTGAGGTCAACGGTGTCTTCGGCGTCACCATCGTTGTTCAGGTCCAAACCGAGGTCGGCTTCTTTGACAGTTTCGACAGCCGTGTCGGTCTTGTCGCCATCACCATTCAAATCTCGGTCAAGGGTGACTTCGCTAAGGGAACTGACATCTGTGGTGGTGGTTGCGCCATCATCGTCTAGGTCCGTACCGGGCATGTCCTTCACATGCAGTCTGAAGGTCAGCTTGATGTCGTTGAACCCGGTGAGATCGGGAGCATCGAACCACGGATAAGTGCTGGTTGTGCTCTTGAGGTTTCCGCCAGCGTTCTGGGGAGTTCCCTCTTTTGTGGTGACACCGTCTATGAGGTTGCCTTTGGCGTTCACGATGTAGGTGAAGCCGCCAGGAGCGGTGGGGTCCTTCTCCAGGATCCAGCCGTTGAGCTCGTCGATCTCGTCGGCAGACAGCGGCGACCGGTCGTTCGGCAGCGGAACCATGGTCGCACCGGTGTACTCCCACTTGTAGGTGATCTTGTCGCCCACATCGGGATCGGAGCTGGCGGAGCCGTTCAGCCGCACGAAGGCTCCCGGCTCGACCTGGTCGTCGGCGCCGGCCTTGGCGTCAGGAGGATCATCATCAGCGCTGATGTAGATGTACACGAGCTGAACAGACGCAACGCCATTGGAGTCGATCACGCTGAAGAGCAAGATGGTGCCTGCGTCCTCCTCCAGATTCGGTACATCGAACGAAACGGTGTCGGTCAGAGCGCCATTCAGCTCGAGCAGCGGCTCATCGGGGGTCTGCATGTCTAGCAGCTGCGCACCGATAACTCCGAGGGCTGCGCCATCTGCTGCTCCCTTGGCTGCAGCATCGCCCTTTGCCGCATCAAGCCAGGTTCCGATTGCCGTATTGAAGGCGTCATGCATCGGGCCTTCGCGCAGGGCCCAGGCGGTGATGATGGAGTCGCCGTCAGCATCGTTGCCCACGCCCCTCAGGGTTACGGTCGAGCCGTTCTTCTGGCTCTGGAAGCCGTCGGTGACGCTGTGGACCCAAATGACCGCATCGCCAAACGAATCAGAGGATGGATCCGGATTATTAATTGAACCCTGGTTGGCGTCAACCCCGCCAGCGGTCGGCGCCGTGTTCTCGCCGACCAGCAGCTGGAAGGTGGTGGTCACCGAAATCCTGGTGGCGTCGGTCACCGTGACCGAGCCGTCGATGGTATCCCCATCATCAGCATCGGCGGGAACCCTGACCGTTGCCGTATTCGTGGCGGGAATCCCAGTAGCCCCGCTCCACCGGAAGTTATGGAGGGTTCCGGTTGGCTGATCGTCGTCGGTCACCATGGCGGTCAACAGCACGGTCGAGCCGGCATCAACGATGAACTGGTTGTCAACGCCGGTGAACTGGCTCACGGTGCTCTGCGGTGCGGCACTGCCTCGGGATTTGCTCGCGGTAGTCAAACCAGCACCAATGCTCACCTCGGGGGTGGCCGAAGTGTCATGGACCACGATCCGGATCAGCGTGGCGCCAGTCCGGCCGTTGGTGCAGTTCGCCGCGTCCGTAATATCTCCTGTTACCGCGGCCCCACCATCGGCCGCGCCGTCGCATACGGTCAGCTGGTAGAACACCGTTTGCGGCGCATCGGGCTCGACATCGGGCAGTTTGGCAACGGATATGGTCTCGGCAATTTGCGGTGGGCTGGCAGTGGTATCTGCTGCCTCATTCTCAGTGCCGTCACCGTCCAGATCGCCGAAATTGATGACCTCAACGTTGGAGTCAGCGCCAGTCTGCTCATTATCAACTGAGACAGTGAGACTCGGGTTGGCAGACGCAGCGGTCTGGCTAGGGGCATAGCCTACCAAAGCGGCTGTTGGCCGTACCCGGGTCCACTGATAGGCAGATGGCCGACCGGTTCTGGGGTTCTCATCGGTGCTGCCGGCGCCGCTCAGTTGGAGATAGGCCCCTTCCATGATGTCCCACTCGTTGTCGCGGTTGCCGTTCTCGCCCGGACCGTCAATCACCGCGCTGTCGGGGAAGTGGCCTCGAGCACCGAGGTCGCCATCGACAATGTCCTTGTCGCGCAGACCGGCATAGACCTGGATGTCGGCAACCGGGCGCTGGTTGATGTTGATGCTCACGGTCTCGCTGTCCGTGGCGCCGTCGTCATCGGTGACCGTCAACCGGACCACGATCTCATACTTCTGAGGATCGCTGTCTTCCAGCTTGTCGACAAAGGCCTCCGAGGGCACTTCAAAGAAGGCAGTAGCCGTTGCAGTGTCGTCCCTCGCTGTGGTGTCGTCCTCCCCGATCTGAATCCAGTCGTACGGACCGGTCTCGACTTCCCACTCGTACGAGGCGACCGTACCGTCGACGTCGACAGTGCCTGCACCGCTGAGGGTGACACCAGCACCTGGGTTCGCTGTGGCATCATCGCCCGCATCAATGTAGGGCGCTTGGTTGCCCTGCGCCTGCGAGCTGGGCGCCGCCCAGATCAACACACTAGCCACCAACGCCAAGAGCGCGAGCAGAGCCATAACTTTCCGACGAGCAGCAGCACTCCCACCGCCGGACCAAACCGAGTGAAGCATCATCATGGACAACTTTCTATCAGACGGGCCTGGAATTCCAAAACCATATCAGGTGGCTGACACCCCGATGGGGTACGGGGCCGGGCGACCCCGTATCAACCGTGCTGAGCTTGACCCTGGCCCAGCACAGAGCAATTTTGGCAGGTCTGAGAAGGAGTTTCAAACATAAGAGGCGCATCTCCTGAAAAGACCAACCAGGGCTGTCACTCGGGCAGGGCCTGTCCGGTGCCGTCGGACCCCGACTGGGCGGGCGTCGAAGTGGTGTCTGCGCAGACGTCGCCGTCCAAATCGTCGGCCTCGTCGCCGGGGAACACCTGATGGCCCAGCTCTCTACAGGCCGCAGCCAGGGCGTTTCTGAACTGCGCTCCGCTGCCGAAGGTGTCGAGGGCACCTTGGCGGGCCACGGCCTCGCGGCGGGTATACGGCAGCACGCAGATGTCGGCCACGCCGTCACGAGGGGGAACGTCGAAGGGATAGGTGACGGCGCCGCCCAGGCTGTGGTTCAAGCAGAAGCCGGGGCCGGTGACTACCGGGCCGGAGAAGAAATCGGGGAAGGCCACCAGATTGACCGGAGGGGGCGGGGGCGACACCTGGCCGGTGGCGCAGGCGTCGGCGTCGAGGGCGGCCTGGGCGTCGCCGAAATCGTCGCCGGCGATCTCTGTGCAGGCGGCCCTCACCTCTCGGCCGAACTTGGTGGGATCGAGGTTGGCCAGCGTCTCCAGGGCGTTTTGGCGGGCCACGGCCTCGCGGCGGGTGTAGGGCAGCGAGCAGATGTCGGCTATGCCGTCGCGATCGGTGTCCAATGGATAGGTGACCGGGCCGCCCAGGCTGTGGTTCACGCAGAAGTTGGGGCCGGTGACCACGCCGGAGAAGTAGCGGCCCACCACGGTGATGGTCACCTCGTCTTCATCGGTGCGGCCCTCGCGGTCGGTGACGGTGAGGGTGAAGGTGAGCCGGGCGCTGGTGAGGTCGACCAGATTGGGCGCTCGGAAGCGGGGGCGGGCGGTGCGGCTGGCGGTGAGCACGCTGGGATAGACGCCGGCGGTGGGCCAGAAGCGATTGAGGGCGGTCTGATCGGCGGCGCTGAGGGGGGTGACCCGGGCCGGCGGGGTGAAGGAGAGGCCGGTGAGCGCCCACGAGAAGGTGAACAGATCGCCGGGGTCGGGATCGGAGCTCTTGCTGCCGTCGAGCTCGACTTGATCGCGGGCCGACACCCGCTGATCGGGGCCGGCGTTGGCCACCGGATCTTCGTTTCGGCCCAAAACGGTGATGGTCACGGTGTCGGTGTCGAACACGCCCCAGGTGTCGGTGACGGTGAGCTGGAGGATGATCTCGAGCTGGCCGCCCCGCAGCTCGGGGACCTCGAAGGAGACGACGGCCTGGTCGGCGTTGATGAGGGTGACGTTGGGCTCTTCCACCGGTTCGCCGTCGTCGTCGATCTCTATCCACTCATAGGTGAGGGCGTCGCCGTCGTTGTCGAACCCGGCGCCGTTGACTCTCATGATGCCGGTTCCGTCGGAGCCTCCCTGCTTGCCGTCCTCGCTGACGAGGTTGTCGGGGGCCACCGCCGAGGGGGCCCGGTTGTCGGCCACCACGAAGGTGACGGTGGCGGTGCCGGTGCGGCGGGTGGAATCGGTGACGGTCACGCTCACGGTGTGGGTGGTGCCGTCCGGGTCGGTGCTGGGGGCGGTGAAGGTGGCCTGGGAGGTGGTGCCGGCCCGGTTGGAGGTGCTGGGGGTTACGTTGCCCCTCCAGCTGTGGGTGAGGCCGCGGGCCTGGGTGCCGTCTTTGTCGTCGGCGGTGGCGGTCACGATCACGCTGTCGCCGGGGGCCACCACATAGCGGGGGTCTTCGTCTTCTTGGAAGGCGACCTGGGCGGGCTGGTTGTTGTCGCGCAGCGCTATCTCCACGGTGGGGGCGGCGGGCTGGTCGTGGACGGTGATTTTGACGGTGGCGAAATCGGTGGCGCCGTCGTCTTTGGTGACGGTGACGCGATAGTGGACGATGGCGTTGCGGTCGTTGTCCAAGTTGTCGGGCAGGTCGATGGTGATCGAGTCGCTGAAGACATCGCCGGAGTCGATGGTGAACTCGGGGAAGTTGGGGCGGGCGGTTACCTTCCGCCACTCGTAGGTGAGGTTCGATGAGCCGGCCCCGGTGCTGTTGGAGGCGTCGAGCACCAGGCGGGCCCCTTCTCGCACGTCCCACTCGTCGTCTTCGTTGCCGCCTCGGCCGGGACCGTCGATCACGGCGTTGATGGTGTACTTCTCGTCGTCTTCTATGCGGCCGTCGCCGTCGAGGTCGGTTGCATTGGGGTTGAGCAGGTTGGCCGACACGCTGATTACGGCCCCAGGCCGCTGGCTGAGGGTGACCCGCACGATGTCGCGGTCGGTGGCGCCGTCGCGATCTCTGACTGTGAGTTGGAAGTCGATGTAGAACACACCGTTTCGGTTGACGAGGCTTACCGGGGGCACGTCGAACCTGGCTTCGCGTCCCCTAGGGGAGCCGGTGGGCCTGATCGTGATCCAGTCGTACTGCTCGGTGAGGATGTCCCAGTCATAGGTGAGCTGGTTGGGGCTGCCGTCTAAGTCGAAGCTGGCGCTGCCGTTGAGCCGGCCTTCGCGGTCGACGCCGGGGATGACGGAGAAATCCCGGCCGGCTTCGGCCACGGGGGGCTGGTTGGACTGGGCCTGGGCTGCCGGCGCAATGGCCAAAAGGGTGATGAGGAGGGAGGCGGCCAACAGGGTGCTTAGGGCGCGCCTGGGGATGGAGGGGGCGAGTGATGCGGGCGGCATAGGGTAAGGATACCTATGCGCTGCCTTTCATATAGGCGCGGGAAGGGTTTTGGTTGCTATTGGGGGCGTGGGCTATCTGCGGCGCTCAGGCGGGGGCGGTGCGGACGATGGGGGCTTGTCCCATCGAAGTGGGGAGGCCGTCGGTGTAGGTGAGGGTGTTGTTGGGGGTGGCGGGGGTTCTTGGGCCCCTGCTACCACCACTGGTCGAAGTGGCGGAGTGATGTCTGCGTGGGGTGGGTGCTGCGGGGGAAGTTAGGCGACCTGGGAGAAGTTGAAGCTGTCTCTGGTGGTTTGGAGCAGCCACTCGTGCTCGTCGGCGGCGATCACTTCCAGCATGGTGCGTCCGCCGTAGGCCTCGGCTGGGCGGCGCACGACTTCAGCGGGCAGCCCGGGCAGGAGGCGGTAGCGGAGGATGTCGGCGAGTTCGACCAGCACACCGAGCTTCGCCAAATTTCTGGAGGAGATGCCGTCGAGCAGCCATTCGTCAATCAGTTGACGATTCACACCCATGAGAGCGGCGAGCTCGCTCCTCGACAGATCCAGAGTTTCCATGGCCCGGATGGCTTCCCTGTGAGTTGTGAAGACCTCGTCACGCCTAGACATGCCGCTGAGTTTATCTCTGGGGGCCTTTCGGGGCTCTCCCCTATTGGGATGGAGAGAGACAGCCCACCCACTTTGGTGGGGTTGCGGGGATATAGATGGGCATGGCGGTGAGACACCCCACTGTCCGGGCCCAAGAGCCACAACACCACGATCCGGCAGCGCTGGGCCTTCTCAGCGTCACTGGGTGAACAGCCTCCTCAGCCACTGGATCAGGTCATCAACTTGAGGCACGCTGGTGTCGAATTCACCTGCCTTGATTGCGGTGCCCATGGGAAGTGGTTCTGAACGGGCAGCAAGCCACGCATGCACCTGGGCCTTGATGATTGTCTTTGGCCGACCCGGCTCGGGGATCGACTCAACATATCTGCGGGCTAGAGGCCAGACGGGGTCGTCTTGGGGAATCATTGATGCTACGAAGTCCTCCAGTTGACCCCTTTGTCTGTTGTCAGGCATCAGCCAAACTCCTATGCGTGGACTGGACTCGATAACAAGCCCCCTTGGGTCAAGACCAACCGGAGCGTCGATGTGCGCACGAAGCAGCCGGCCACGCACTGCTTGCCAGCGGGCGTCAAGGTCGTTGTTCGCATCGATTACGACTCCAACTACTGCCCTGCCAGAGACATTGATCTCGTTTCCAATGCTCGCCAACAGAGGGTCTTTGCCTCCTTTGGGATCGATCTTGAAATCGATTGGGAAACCAATCTGGTCGCATAGCTTCCTGATGACATGCATCTCATCAGTGCCTTCAACCAGCAAGACACGATCGGCGGCACCGCCGGGCAAGACCACGTGGGCTCTACCTGACCTCGGTGCCTTGAGCAGTTGCTACGTCGAGGTCTTCTTCGCCATAGTCCACAACGCTGACGCCGCAGTCGTCACGCTCCAAGCGGAAGAAGACTGCCTCAGAACTGTGGTGCTCGCGAGCAGCGGCAGCGAATCCAGAAATGCAGTCCCAGCTATGTGTCGTCGCGATTACTTGAACATTGTTCGCCTCGGCGGTCTTCAAGACAAAACCCCAATACTCTTGCTGTAGCGAATGGTGGATACCGTTTTCTGCCTCATCGATCAGCAAGAACCCGTTGCTCGCGCTGCCCAATGCAATCGCTGTGCTGAACAGGCGCGCTGCACCGTCACCGAGGCTCCGCAATGGAACTCGCTGTCCTGACTTGAGCCTCACTACAACGCGCCTGTCTGAGTGCCTGTTGGCCCCTGGCACAACAGCCAGGTCCTCGATTCCCAGATCTGACGCGAAGCGCAGAGCGCGAATCGCCAGCGGCTCATTGGACGTAAGGGTTATCTCGCCCCATAACTTGTCCAATTCCCAGTTGTCCAACAATCCAGGCCCCAGGGAGCAATAGTTCAGAGAGTCCGGCCAGTCTTTGTCGTCAAACCTGCTTCGAGAAGACCACCTTGAGTTGCCCCCCCACATCTGCCTTTCAAGATCGAAGAGCATCGGGATGTGCCCCTCAAAATCATCAAACGAGACCTTCAAGTCAGGATGGCGCGTATTCGTATCCCTCCTAAGCCGACCACCCGGCTTCATTGTGCGAGGATCGCCAGGCACCAGTTCTAAGCGAAGCCCCGATTTACTTGACCCGCTGGGACCCACGGCCACCGTCGAGCCCAAAACAGGTGTTCTTCCGTGAAACAGCGCCTCAAAACTAACAATGTCAAACGGCTTGTCGTCCACACCTACATGCTCGGCGACCTCTTCGTTTCGCGTCAGCACCGCCAAGAGCGACGACACGTGCCCCCGTTCGGCAAATATGCGCACAGCATCCAATACCGTCGTCTTGCCCGTTCCATTGCGGCCAGCAATGAGCGTTACCCGACCAAGCCGGTCGATCTCCAGATTGTCCAGACCTCGAAAGCCGGAAATCGACAGCGACGGCAATCTCAGGGACTTGACAACTGCTTGTTCAGTCATAGGGCTTCACCAATCCCAGTATCGCATTGCCAACTACAAGATGCGATGCAAACGACCGCCACAGCTCTCCGCGTATCCCTAAGCGACGCCACCCGCCGTCGTTGGCGATGAGGTCGATCATGGGTGCGCTCGCCGTAGGCCTCGACTGTGCGGCATATGACTTCAGCGGAAGGTGGACCGGGGAGGCCGTCGTTGAACTATTCGGACTCGCCTGCCTTGGCTAGAGCTTCTCGGGCCACTTGGGGGTTGCGGCGGACAGCGGCGCTCAGCTGAAGCTCGAACCACCGCTGACGATGTTCTTCGATGGCTGCCTTCCATCTGTCCTTTGGGTCTGCGAGTTCCTCAACGATCATGGACTCGATGAGGTCCTCCAAGGTAGGGCGGAATCGCTTGCCTCCGGTGGGCCAATGAAAATCCGGTAGGCGGCGCTCCACTCCCATGGCATCGGCAAGTTGATTTACAGGGCTATCTGTACCATGGATGTGGACATGAGCCGCCGGGTATGGCAAGCCGTTTCTCGCATATACGGGATTGCGGTTGTAGTCGTACCGGACGATCGGGTTCTGTAGGTCTGCGGTCAGGTGAAGCTCGACACGGCTGCTGGTGGTTGCGATGTGGACGTTTTCAGGGTCCAATTCCAGACGGTGGAGAATCACCAAGAAGCACTTGGGGTCAGCTTGGCTGATCGTGACTGGGATGGGCTCTGTCGCGTGGGGTGCCTGCTTGTTGATTTTATAGCCGACCCAACCCTGTCTTCCACCGGGATGCAGTACAGGAGTGATTGGGATACCGCTTGTTATCGTTCGATTCAGCAGGTCTTGAATTTGGTCGGCAAAATCTCGGGCCAGCCGAGCAAGATCAGCAGTTCTCAATTTCCGGAGCGATCATGAACCAGGTGAGCCGAGCCTTGTGTGACGGAAAATCGTCATCTCTAGCGCAGGCCTCCAGTTCTTTGAAGGTCATCTGCAACTCCGCGAGTGCCAGATCAGTCCCTTGCCGCAGGTCTTCTTCAGTTACAAAAACGACCGCCTCGTCCTCAGGCACGACTAGATCAATTGGAGTGCTCATCTAACTTTCTCCATCTTCGGGACATCTCAAGCATATCGGCCATTCTAAAGATGGGTGGTGACAGATTCTCAGTCGACCTGTTGGTGTGGTTCTAGTCAGAAGTTGAGACAGGAACCCCGTCGGTGTAGGTGAGGGTGTTGTTGGGGGTGGCGGGGGTTCTGGGGCCTTCGAAGAGGATGGCGGTGAGGTTGAGGGGGTCGCAGGCGGCGATGGTTACTTCTTGGTTGGTGCGGGGGCGGCGGCGGGCTTGTTGGAGCTGGTCGGCGGCGGCGGGGAGGGCGAACTGCTCGCCGCTTTGGCCGGACACGAAGCGGCCGCCTCTTACGATGCCGCGGTCTTCGAAGCGGCGCAGGGCCTTGAGGATGTCTCGCCAGGGGGTGGCGGTGGGGGTGGCGGGGTGGTGGGCGAGGTCTCTGAACACGACGCCCCAGCAGGCGAGGAGTTGGTGGGCGACGGCTTCGGCGAGATCCTCGGTTGGGTACTGCTCGGGGTGGGAAACGAGCGACCAGCGGCCGGGGGCGGCGTGGGTTTGAGGGGTAGAGCGCATTGTTAAGGCGCGATTGGCACGCATGGCCCGAGTTCTGAGGGCTTGGGAGCCGAGGTTTTGGCCGGGGCGGTGGCGGGTGGGGCGGCGGCTGGTGCGGTTGAGCAGGGCTCGCACGGCGGCGAAGCCGTCGGCGGTGAACAGGCCTAGGGCGACGCCGTTCCAGAGGGCTCTTTCGATGTCGTCGGGCAGGCGGTTGGTGGCTTGGGCCAGGTCGGGCAAGAAGCTGGCGCCTTGGGACTCTAGGAGCTCGGCGATCTCTTGGACGGGGCCGGCTTCGGGGGGCTCTAGGCTGTTTGTGCGGGCGGCGGCTAGGAGCCATTGGAGGTCTTCTCGAAAGACGAGGGTGATGGGGGTGGCTTTTCTCGGGGCCATGGTGTTGGCCTTGGCGGGGGCGGTTGGGGGCGTGAGGCGGAGCCAGGCGAGCTCGCCGCGGTAGCAGAGCTCGTCGAGCCATAGGGGGTCGTAGTCGGGGAGGCGTTTCTTGATGATCTGGTTTTCCCAGGCGCCGGCGGGGAGATCGAGGCCTTGGAGCTGTTCTAGGACTTTGGTTAGGCCGGGGCGGCCGCGGACTGTTGTCTCTGGGGTTAGGTGGTGGTAGTCGAGGAGGAAGCGCATGAAGTCTTGGGGGGTGGCGGCTTGGACTGAAGATCGCTTCTGTCTTCGGGACAGGTAGGACATTCGTTGGAGTAGGCGGCGGGAGCACCAGGTTTCGGGGGCTGCGCCCTCCAGGTGGTCGGCGCGCATGGCGGTGCCTTCGGATTCGAGGGCGGTCAATGCTTGGTGGATGGTGGGGAGAGGCAGGGCTGTCTTATCTGCCAGTTCTTCGGGGGTGGTGGGGCCGG
The DNA here is from genome assembly GCA_002239105.1 of marine group bacterium Sva0996 bin134. Lineage (GTDB taxonomy): Bacteria > Actinomycetota > Acidimicrobiia > Acidimicrobiales > Bin134 > Poriferisocius. The sequence goes on from MPNQ01000022.1 coordinate 48,648, forward strand.
TTATTTCTAGGTGGCCTCGGATCTTTTCTGTGGTTGTTTGGGGGGTTAGGGCGGTTTCGGCCAACTCTGTGGTGGTCCAGAGGGGGGTTTGGGCTTCGGATTGGATGATTTGGGCTCGGCCGCGGGTCTCTAGTTCTTGGTAGAGATCGGTCCAGGCGGGGGTGGGGCGGGTGATTACCAGGGTGGTTAGGAGGTCGTGGAGTTCGTCGGGGGTTCGGGGGGCGGGGGTGATTTCTTCGATTACTTGGGTGATGGCGTCGGGGGTGATTTGGGAGAGGGTGCTCTGGTCGAGGGTTTGGGGTTGTTGCTGGTTGGGGGTTCGGGGGCGGAGTCCTCGGGGGACGGTTACGGCGTTGGTTCTTCGGTCGACTATTTCGGCGTCGTCCAGGAAGGCGTAGGGGCGGGCGTTGACTATTTCGTGGCTTAGGGGGGAGGGCTCGGTGGTGTCGCAGAAGTGGGTGCTCACTTGGCCGGAGCGGATGTCGGTGAGGAGTTGTTTTAGGCCGTCTACGTCTAGGGCTTCGTGGAGGGTGTCGTGGAGGGTTTGGCGCACCAGGAGGTGATCGGGGATCTCGATGGGGCCGGCGATGTTCTCTTGGCAGGCC
>MPNQ01000023.1 GCA_002239105.1 marine group bacterium Sva0996 bin134
TGTTCATGGACAAGGTCTTGTCGGAGCGAGCCGAGTTCGGCTGGGATTCGACGCAAACTGTGGTCGAAGATCGGATGGCCAATGCCCGGTCACTAATAGCAGTTGCTAGCCATTGGGGAGAGCAACTCGCCGACGTGGTCTCGTCGGCGATGGGCCGAACCATGACCATTGGCCGACCTAAGTTGCACTGGGCTGAAGGATTCCCGAGAAGTGACTTATGGGTGGACTGGAGAGCCAAGGAAGCTTCCGGTTTGGGCATCAGAGTATGGGTGAACCATCGCGGCGCAGCAGTGGCATTGCGCCCTGGGGCAACTCCCAAGGGGTGGTGGGACAAGGTTGTGCCAGTTCTTTCCGAGGCCGAATTCGATGGCTGTCAAGTACTGGGCGGGTCCGACTCCCAAATCGGAGAGGATGTCGGCCTTTTAGGAGCGCATGGAGCAGAGTTCGTCTACGGGAAGTGGGTTGACCGGGAGTCACTAGCCAACGTCGACCTTGGAGTGACTGTCGCAGACGTGTCGGCCAAATTGAGACCATTGTTTGAAGAGCTGCTAGGCCTCGCGACAGGCAAGCCCACCTCTCAGGCAATCCGAGAGGATGACCCGTTGGAACCGCTGATCAACGAGTTTCTGGCCGAGCGCAAGTACCCAACACCTTCTGATGAAGAACATCGTGCGGATAGACAGCGACTTGCGGAAGTTCTGGCCGCAGATGCAATTGCGTTGGCCGACATAGATGAGATTCGTCGGATTTGCACAGGGAGCCGGTATGGCAACCCTGGCCCTATGTCTGGCTTGCACCGTTCATTTCGAGACGCTAGCGCTGCGGAGTACGACCGCATGATTGACACGCTGCGTTACCTATGTTGGGACAAAGAGACTGATGCCAAGCGCATTGATCGGGTCCTTACCGACGAGGATATGCGGATACCTGGGCTTGGTGAATCAGTGATCATGAAGCTGTTGGCGATCACGCATCCCGAGAGTTATCTGCCGATCTTCCCCTATAGCGGGCCAGCGGGAAAGCGTCTCAAGCTTCAACTCCTCAAGTTTGAGGAACCTGCTGGCACCCGCGGCGAGATTCAGGTTGAATCCAACAGGCTGCTCTATACCCGCCTTGAGCCGTACTTTCCAGGTGATCCATGGGGCATGTCACGGTTCCTGTACTGGTTCCGCGACCGGGATGAAGAGTCCGAGATCGAGGGTGGTCGAGACTTTGTTGCCGAACTTGCTGACGAGCTACTCATTGACCGGAGTTTCCTAGACGATGTGATTGTCTTGTTGGAGGACAAGGGGCAAGTAATCTTCTATGGCCCGCCAGGCACGGGCAAGACGTACCTAGCCCGCAAGCTGGCTGAAGTCCTCGCTCCCGACCCGAGGCGGCGAGCGTTGGTCCAGTTTCATCCTTCGAGTTCGTACGAGGACTTTTTTGAGGGTTACCGCCCCGAAGCCGACGTTGACGGAGACATGTCCTATCGGCTCACTCCCGGCCCCCTTGCACTGATGGCGGCACGAGCCGCCGAAGCACCGGGGCGGCGACACGTGATGATCATCGACGAGATCAATCGGGCCAACCTGCCCAAGGTCTTCGGGGAGATGCTGTTCTTGCTCGAATACCGAGGAGAGAGTGTGCGCACGCTCTATCGGCCCGATGATGCATTCGAGCTCCCTCAAGATCTCTGGTTCATCGGAACCATGAACACTGCCGACCGCTCGATTGCTCTGATTGACGCTGCCCTACGCCGTCGATTCCACTTCATCCCGTTCTTTCCCAACCAGGGTGCTGTGCAGGGGCTGCTCGAACGATGGATCAAGAGACATCATGGGGAAGGCGCACGCTGGGTGTGGGAGTTGGTCGCCCAGGTCAATGACGAGCTCATAGCGGCTCTAGGCGGACCTCATCTGCAAATTGGCCCAAGTCATTTCATGAAGGAAAACCTCGATGAAGCGGCGGTAAGGCGTATCTGGCAGTTCAACATTGAGCCGTTCATTGAGGATCAGTTCTTTGGTGACACTCAGCAGATCGAGCGTTTCCGATTCGAAGCCGCACTCGAGCGCTATCAGGAACGGTCAGGGGAGAATGATCAATCTGTGCAGCCTCCGACCGCTGAGGAGAGTGGTGAAAGCGGTGGCGAGGGTGGCGTCGCAGCTGAAGGGGCGTGAGCCAGTCCATCGAACTCGCTGAATACGAGTCGACAATAGTTCGGCTCGCTCCTGACCAGGCGCGTCGCGTGGCCTCTGCCGGGAAGGGGATCTTTGACCTTCAGCTAGCAGAAAGCCCTGGCGACTATTCGATCACGGCCCAGAACATGGTGGGCACGCTGGTAGTCGACGATTTCCGAGTCCTCATACGCCCCAAGATCCGCCCTGAGAATCTCTTCCTTCTGCTTGAGGTTGGTCTCGCATCCGATGCATGGAGGCGAGAAGCATTCGAATATGCCACCAGCTCTGACCTCCTGCCCTCGATTGTTGCGTTCTATGCCCGGATTCTGGAGACAACGCTGGCCCGAGGTGTGCTCCGGTCGTACCGGCATGAGGAAGACCGGCTGATCACCCTGCGGGGCCGGATCGATATGACGGCCCAATTCCGCCAGGCGGGGATCCAGCTTCCTGTGGCCTGTCGCTTCGATGAGTACACGCCGGACATTGCCGAGAATCGCTATGTGAAAGCCGCGGCGCGCCTGGCACTACGAGTCCCAAGAGTGGCTGCGGAGGACCGGCGTCGGCTCCTTCAACAGGTCGTCGCCCTTGAAGATGTTGCTGATCACTCCGTCAAGGCCGATGAATACGATCAGATATCTGTCACTCGCTTGAATGCCCACTATCAGCCAGCGTTGCGCCTTGCTCGACTCTTGTTGGAGAACCTGACGCTGGTCGATCAACGCGGCGACCACTCTGCTTCGTCGTTCTTGGTCGATATGAACAAGTTGTTTGAGGACTTTGTCACGCAACGGCTGCGGCGGGAGCTTCGTGGTCGACTCGAAGTGCTGAGCCAGTTCGGCACTCATCTGGCCGAGGGGCGCCAAGTGCCGATCCGTCCTGATCTTGTGTTCCGGAAACGGGGCAGAGAGGTCTTAGTCTCCGACATCAAGTACAAGCTGACTGGCGACGCTCAAGCCCGAACGTCGGACTATTACCAGCTTCTTGCCTATACCACGGCACTCGACCTTTCTGAGGGCCTCTTGATCTACTGCCTCGCTGGCGGCGGCCGTCCTGAAGGGATGGTGACCGTCAGGCATGCCGGAAAACGGCTACACACCTATGCCATCGACCTCACTGGTCCGTCCAATGCGGTGGAAGCTGCAATCGCCGACCTTGCTAGCCGGATTGAGGGACGAGCTCGGGTGGCTGCCTGACCGACTGGGAGGGGCTTGCGACTGACGATTTTCCCACTAGGTTGAGGTCCTTATGGCGGGGGATAGGCACTACTACATTGAGGCGTTTGAGACGGTCGAGTTCAGTTCTTATCGGCAGTATCTGTCGCCGTTTGCTGATCGGTATGCCACTGATCAGACGATCTTCGGCTTGTACTGCGGTCGTCTGTGTCCGCTGAAGGCGTCCCACGAAGAGGATCCGATTCCTAGGTATTGGAAATTGCGCAATGGCGTTTTGTTGTACGACGTTCCGGAACAGCCGATTGAGATCGTGGGACCCGATGCCGTAAGGGTGTTGGAGAAGGTTCTTGTCTGCCAGGCGGAGACGCTAGGTGTAGGCCGATGCCGTTACGGGCTCGCCTGCTATGAGGACGGCTCGATTGTGATGGATGGCGTGGTCATGCGGCTAGAGGCGGACCGCTACTGGTATGTCAAGGCCAATGGAGAGTTCATCAGCTGGCTCAAGGCCGCCGCCATCGGGCTTGATGCCGAGGTCTCAGACCCAGGGTCTCAGGTGCTCCAGATCCAGGGTCCTAAGTCTTTGGATGTGCTGAACGCCGCCATTGGCGGAGGACTCTCGGCTGACTTTCGGTACTTCCGAGCCGGGTACTTCGACTTGGGCGGTCAGACACTGTGGGTTTCTCGCACCGGATGGACGGGGGAAGTGGGAATCGAGGTCTACAGCAACAGCAGTCCGGAACCGACCGATCACGATGCCCTGTGGGACCACTTGTTCGCCAGCGGTGAGCAGTTCGGCATGGAGTTCAGCACCTCTTCATCGATGGGAATTCGCCGTATCGAGGCTGGCATCTTGGACAACGGCAGCGACATTGAGGCTGATCTGACTCCGTTCAGCGCCGGTCTCGGGCATTTCGTCAACTTTGACAAGGGTGACTTCATCGGTCGAGCTGCGCTGGAGACCGCCGATCGCAGCCAGCTCTTACTTGGGCTGGTTTGCCCGACCGCCACCCCAGAAACCTTTATGTCGGTGCACTTTGATAACGCCCCGGCAGGGCACATAACCATCGGCACATGGTCGCCCACTCGGGATGAGGGAGTGGGCTACGTGCGCTTCGATCAGCCGTTGCCCGACGACGATTGGGTGGGCAAAACGGTCCAGTTGCAAGACCATGATGGCGATCTGCACGAGGCCTCTGTGGAGTTGCTGCCCTTCATCGACAAGGAGAAGCAGCTGCCTCGAGCACGGTGGAATCAGTGAGCGACGGGGCAGGGGAGTAGCTACCTTGCGGTTGGGAATCCATCTTCCTCAGTACGGTCGGGCGGCATCTCCAGATGCCATTGCCCAAATCGCAATGCGGGCTGAGGAGATCGGGCTGTCCGACGTGTGGGTCAGCGATCACCTCGTCTTCCCAGCCGACCAGGGATACCCGGCTTCGTATTTGTTCGATCCGCTGCTCACATTGGGATGGGCCGCGGCGGCCTCTGAGCGGATCGGGCTGGGAACCAGCGTGATGGTGGTGCCCCAGTACCACCCTCTTCATCTGGCCAACAGCCTGGCCAGCCTCGATCAACTCAGCGGAGGGCGCCTTACCGTTGGCGCTGGCGTGGGGTGGTCGGCTGCCGAGTACGCGGCCCTGGATCAAGAATTTCACACCAGGGGGGCTCGTATGAATGAGGCGCTGGAGATTATGCGGTTGGTGTGGTCGGAGTCGCCAGCCACCTACCAGGGGAATCACTACCGGTTTGAAGACATCAAGGTACTGCCCCAGCCAGCTCACCGGATTCCGATTTGGATCGGCGGAAGCAGCCAACCGGGCTATGACCGGGCGGCTGCGGTAGGCGACGGATTCCAAGGGCTCAGCACTCCACCCGAGGAGTTGGCGAGGATCATGACCGGTATCCGGGCGAAACTGTCTGCGGACCACCCCGATGCCCCGTTCACCTTCTCGTATCGCACCGGTTGGGATCCCCAGGGCATGGATCCCGCACTGATTCGCGATGAGAGAGACCGCTATGGCGAAGCGGGCGTGGAGCACGTGGTGTCGGCCCCATGGAGAACCGATGCCGATGCTTGGATCCGCTCCATGGAACTGCTGGTCGAAATCGTGGAACCGGAACTGGATTAGCTGCGGCCAGACAGCGATTTGGCACAGGTCCACTCGCGGGCTTCAGCCGTTTACATCGCCGAGGTGAAGCCGCCCATCTGCTTGGGATCGGCGTCGAAAGATCGCACCATGGCGTGAAGCGAGTAGGAAGCCACTAGCCGGCCGTCCTGGGAAAAGATGCGCCCTTGGCCTTGCACGTGCCCTCGCCCGGCGTAGATGGCCGGGTTCTCGTAGAGGTGCCAGTCAGCAGCATCGGCATCATCGTGGAAGGAGATTTCCACGGTCATGGGACCGGTCGACAAGGTCTTGTGGGCCAACGCTTCGGTGATGCCCTGGAAGGGCCGCATCGACGCGCCGATGGTGTAGTGGGTGGTGGCCTGGGCCAACAAGGCAGCCTGCATGACCGGGGACTCGGGCCGGTCGCGGTAACGCATCCATACGAACAGCTCCGGGGGGCCCACATCATCGGGGTCGAAGTTGTAGGCGCCGTCCACCACCCGGATGTCGCGTCCGATCACCTGGAAGTCCCGCAGGGGACACTCCAGCGGACCGGGGACATCAGGCATATCCGCGGTAACCCGGTAGACGTCTTCGGCTCCGCTGTCGAGCAGGACCAAGCCCACGGAGCACAGCTTGTCGTGCTGGACGATACGGGTCTCCACGGTGGAGTAGGTCCGGCCCTGGCGCAGCACGTCCACTTCGACAGCCAAAGGTGAGTCAAACCGGGCCGCACGGGTGAAGACCATTGAAGCCGAAACCACTCGCTGGTCGGGCACTGTCTTGGATGCCGCCACAATGGCCTGGCCCAAGAGCTGACCGCCCTCGATCACCTGGCGGGGTCGAAAGCGGTCGGGAATGTCCAGAAATGTGCCCATCGGCGGATCGGGGAACGACGGGCTGGTAAACCGCCCGTCGCCGTCGGGAACCACGTCGATCAGCCGGGCGAGGTCGGCGGCGGTGCCCCAGACTGGGAAGCGATAGGCCACCACGTCGCCGTCGTCCTCCTCGATTGTCTCCAAGAGGTCGACCTGCACCCGATCGGTGTAGAAAGCGACATGGCCAGCGAGCCCAGCTACCTCGGGGAACGGCTCGCGATAGGCCCACACCACGTTTTCCTCAGCGTCGTCGCCGACGGTTAGCGACCAGTATTCGGCCTCGCCCTTGAATGGGCACACGGTGTGGAGATCGGTCTCGGTGAAGTGCTCCCAGGCGACATCACCGATTGGAAAGTACAGCTGGTCTTGGTGATCCGACTCCTTGACAATCAAGCAGGCGCCGCTCTCAGCCACCACCGTGCCGTTGAACTGCGCCCGCCCCCGTCCCGACCAAGACACCAGGTCGATGGCATAGCCGGGGTAGCGGTCCCATGCAGATTCAATCTCGCTCATATTCAGACTGTATTGGTAGCGTCGCCGCCACCGGGTAGTAGCAGGAAGAGGCAGCTCATGATTCAACCGATGAAGGGCATACGCATCCTGGATGTGGCCGATCACACGTTTGTGCCTGCGGCCTCCGCGGTGCTGGCCGACTGGGGCGCCGACGTCATCAAGATCGAGCACGCTCAGAGGGGCGACGCCGCCCGGGGCCTGGCGTCGAGCGGGGCGCTGGATCTAACCGGACAGGTCCACGCCATCATGGAGCATGCCAACCGTGGCAAGCGCAGCCTCGGCCTGGATCTCCAGACGGAGGAGGGAATGGCGGTTCTGCACCGGTTGATTGCCATCTCCGATGTCTTCCTGACCAACAAGCCCCCCAATGTGCGCCAGCGGTTGCACATCACTGAGGAGGAGGTGCGCCCCCACAACGAGAACATCGTGTACGCCGCGGGCACGGCGTGGGGCCACAAGGGGCCAGAAGCAGATCGGGGTGGTTACGACATGACGTCGTTCTGGGTGAGGTCGGGGGCCGCATTGGGCACTTGGTACACCGACGACGAGCGCATGCCCTCGCAACCGGGGCCGGCTTTTGGCGACTCAATCGGGGCGATGACCATCGCCGGAGGAATCGCCACTGCCCTGCTTCACCGAGAGCGCACTGGGGAGGCCATCGCCCTAGAGGTGTCGCTGCTCGGGACCGGCTTGTGGGCCATGGGGGCGGGTGTGGCCATGTCGCATGTGAACAACACGCCATGGCGACCGGTCGATCTCAGCGGGCTCTCCCAGCCGCTGCTGGGCAACTACGTCACCGCCGATGGATACACCATAAACATCACCTGCCTTCAGCCTCTTCCGTACTGGCAGGAGTTCTGCCGGGTGATCGACCGCACTGAGCTGATTGACGACGAGCGATTCGCCACCTATGAGGCGCTGATGGCCAACGCTGGCCCGGCCCGAGACATCGTCAGCGAAGTGGTCACCAGCCGGTCCCTGGACGAGATCCGGGAGCTGTTCGCCAACTTCTCCGGTCAATGGACACCGGCGCTCGACACGCTGGAAATCATGGATGACCCCCAGGTTTTGGCCAACGGCTACGTCCAGGATGCGGTAAACGAAGAAGGGATCCCGTTCAAGCTGGTAGCGGTTCCCGTCCAGTTCAACGGCGAACCCGCCGCGCCGGGAAGGGCACCGGGTTTCAACGAGCACGGCGACGAGATCCTCACCGAGAACCTGGGAATGGACTGGGACGACGTTGTCGAACTCAAGTTGAAGGGCGTGGTCACTTAGGACGGTTAGGGTGAACAGCCGTGGAACCTGACGTGCAAGCACTGGCCGACGAGCGAGCGGTGATCAACCTCGTGTCGCAATACTGCTGGTCGCTCGATGCCAAGAACTTCGAGGAGTTGCGCAACGTATTCACCCCCGACGCGTTCGCGATTTTGGGTGGCACGGAGTGCCATGGCATCGACGCCATCATCAAGCGCATATCGAGCGCCCTCACCCGGCTCGACGTCAGCCACCACTTGGTGGGCAGCCATATGGTCGAAGTAGATGGCGACCAGGCATCCCACAGGTGCTACCTCCAGGCCCAGCACGTATTGAAGGGCACTGAGGGCGGAGACCTGTGGTTGGTGGCGGGAACCTACGAAGACCAGCTAGTGCGTACCCCCGACGGGTGGCGCATCAAGCAGCGCATTCTCAGCCGGGTGTGGACCGAGGGCAATCCCAACGTGGCCGCCCCCGACCTCCGACCCGGACAACATCAATCCGGAGGGTCCAAATGAAAGCTGCGGTGGTTTATGAGGCGGGCGCGCCGATTGACGTTGTCGAATTCACCTCGGGCTCGGTGGGTCCCCACGACATCCGGGTCAGAGTAGGGGCCAGCGGGCTGTGCCACTCCGACGTCGCCGTGCAGACCGGGGATCTTCCATTCCCGCTGCCCATGATCCTCGGCCACGAAGGAGCAGGCGTCGTGGCCGAAGTGGGAAGCGCGGTCACCACCTGCGAGGTGGGCGACCACGTGGTGTTGTCGGCATTGATCCACTGTGGGGTGTGCCGAAACTGCCTGAAGGGGCGTCCCAATCTGTGCTCTGCGAATTTGGACTTGACCTTCCCCGGCACCGATGCACCCGATGGCTCGCCGCGGATGGCCGATACCAACGGTCGCCGCCTCTACCAGTTCTCAGCCATCGGCACCCTGTCTGAAGAGCTCATCTGCAACGAGCGGCGCGCCATTCCCATTCCCGAGGATGTACCGCTGGAGATCGCGGCGATGACCGGCTGCGGCGTGTTGACCGGAACCTCGGCGGTCTTCAACCGGGCAAAGGTCCAACCCGGCTCCTCGGTAGTTGTGATCGGCTGCGGCGGCGTGGGACTCAACGTCATTCAAGGCGCTGTGCTCGCCGGAGCCAGCGTGATCATCGGGGTTGACCTGCACGAAGACAAGTTGGCCATGGCCCAGGGCTTTGGCGCCACCAATCTCGTCAAGAACGAGAGTGCTGAAGCTACCGTGGCGCAGATCTTCGAACTCACTGGGGGTGAGGGGGCCGACTATTCCTTTGAAGTAGTCGGCATCCCTGCGCTGGTTCGCCTGGCCTGGGACTGCCTTCGCCAAGATGGCACTGTGGTGGCTATAGGCGTCCAAGCGGCCGGGGCGCTTACCGAGCTTCCCGGCCTCGAATTCTGCATGACAGAGAAAACCCTCATGGGATGCGTGTACGGCACATCCCGTCCCACCACAGACATTCCGATGCTGGTGGAGATGTACCGCCAAGGCCAGCTCGAGATCGAAAAGCTCATTACCCACCGGTTCGACCTGGAAGAGATCAACGGCGCCGTCGAGAAAATGGAAGACGGCCACAACGCCCGCGGCGTAGTCGTGTTCTAGGACATTGGGTGCGACTTGATGGACAGGTTTGCGGCTGTAGCAGCGGCTTTGGCTTTGGGCTGGGCGCTGCTGACTTCTTGTGGGACATCAGCCGAACAACCAGTTGAATCTCCGAGAGGCACCGAAGAGAGTGAGCCAGCTGATGGACCCACGCCATTGGCGGAATCACCGATTGTCAGTCCAGCCAAGGAGGATCCGAAAGCGACATCGTTCCCTGAGAGTACGCCCACTCCCACTGGGGAGCGGGAGCAAACGGAACAAGAGGCTGGGGCCCAGCCCTCTGGGGTTGGCTATTTCGAAGAAACCTATATTGACCTCCAGCGGTCGACGCCACGCAGCGGTGACGAGCCGCGCCGTGACACTCGGACGCTTCGGACCCTTGTCCTCTATCCAGCCGCTATAGACAGCGAAGCAACCGACCCGGTCGAGGGTGCTCCTCCCGCGGGCGGCCCTTATCCGCTGGTTCTGTTCGCCCATGGGTTTGGCGGCTACCCCGAGTGGCAACTGGAGTTCCTTGGTGCGCTTGCCGCGGGCGGGAACATCGTTGTCGCCCCGGAGTTTCCCCGCACTTCACGGTTCAATCCCGGTGGGGCCGACGCGGCGGACACTGGTTCTCAGCCCGGCGATCTGAGCTTTCTGATCGACACGGTGCTGGAACGAGAGGCCGACCCGAAATGGCCTCTCGCCGGGCTGGTGGACGCCAGCCGCATTGCCGCGGTCGGGCATTCAAACGGGGCGGTCACTGTGCATGGCATCAGCGCTAACAGCTGTTGTCGCGATGAGCGGATTGCTGCGGTAGTGGCCATGGCCGGACCGCCGGCGCCGTTCGATGGCGAGTATGACTTTACGACCACCCCACCGATATTGCTGGTCCACGGCACCGACGACAACTTGATCTTGTATGAGACATCACCGGCTCTGTTCAACGACGTATCTGCGGCGAAGGGACTGTTGACCATCGAAGGAGGAGACCACGGTTCGTGGCTGAGTCCGAGCAGTGAATTGTTCGACGATGTTTCGGCCACGGTTCTCGACTTCCTTGCCTTTGCCCTCGACGGCGACACAGACGCGGAGACCCGCCTAGAACAGCCCCGTTCATCGCCCCAGGCCGAACTGGTATTCGCCCCCGAAGCAGATTCGGGTCTGGTTGTCGAGATAGAGACAGTCGAGACCAGCCGCTCAGCCTCTGTCGAGCCGACCAGCGGCTTGGTGGACGGCCAGACAGTGGTGGTGAGCTGGAGCGGGTTCATCCCCGGCCAGACCGTCAACATCCTCCAGTGTTCGCAGGGCGGACTGGAAGGCTCAAGCGCCTGCGACTTTACCAACGCCAAGATTCTGTATCCGAGCCCCACCGGCGAAGGTTCAGTAGAGCTGGTGATCATTGTCGGGCCGGTGGGCACCGGCACCTGCGATGCCGCAGTCGATGATTGTGTGATCGCCATAAACGACTCCGGTCTTCAAGATCCCGAGGCCACGATTCGAATACCGCTCAGATTCGCTCCTTAATGATGGGATGAAATTAGAAGGCAAGGTAGCGATCGTTACCGGTGCGGGCGGTGCCGGTGTTGGGGGGCTGGGAGTTGTGTATGCCCACGCCCTTGCTTCGGAGGGTGCGGCGGTGGTGGTGGCCGACATCGATGGGGACGCTGCTAGCCGGATTGCCGGTGAGATCGCTGACAATGGGACTCATGCCATTGGGGTTCGGTGCGACGTCACTTCCGGTGACGACCTCGACGACATGGTGCGCGCCGCCACCGAAGCGTTCGGCGGGGTGGACATCTTGGTCAACAACGCCGGGTTGGCTCGGGGGAAATGGAGCGAGGCGCTCATCCTCTCAGCCGAAGAGTGGATGGAGATCCTGGCTGTCAACACCGTCGCCCCAATCATGTGCGCAAAGGCCTGTCATGAGACCATGCGCAGCCGAGGTGGGGGCGTCATCGTGAACCAGTCGTCCAACGGCGCGTTGATCGATGCCGGTGCCTACACAGTTTCAAAGCTCGCCCTCAACGGCGTCACCAAGGTGCTCGCCGATGAGTTTTCGAATGACAACATCAGGGTCAATGGCATTGCCCCGGGCGTGATGACCGCCAAGCTCCCAGAAGAACAGGTGCAGAGGCTGCTGGCCCGCCAAACCGTGAGACGACCGGGCCAACCCAAAGACCTTGTTGGGCTGCTGGTGTTCCTGTGCTCAGACGAATCGAGTTTCATGAACGGCCAGACCGTGGTTATCGACGGCGGCATGGCACGTATCACCAAATAGGGATCAATGCAGCCAGCCTGACGGTTGGCAGAGGAGTGAGGCAGACTTGAGGGATGTCCACCACAGAACTCGTTATCGACGTCGATACCCATGTGACTGAACCTCCAGACACGTTTGTCTCCCGTGTTCCCGCCAAGTTGAAAGACCGGGTGCCCCGGGTGGAGCGCACCGACGAGGGCAAGGACCATTGGTTCGTGGGAGGCGAGGTGTTCTCGTCAGTGGGCATGACCGCGGTGGCCGGCTGGCCGGAGCCTTTTCCCGCGGGTCCCTCGGTATTCGAGGAGATCCATCCCGCGGCCTATGACGCCAATGAACGGCTAAAGCTCATGGACGAGCAGGGGATCTGGGCCCAGGTGCTCTACCCGAATGTCGGAGGCTTTGGCGCGCAGCACTTTCTCAAGCTGGGGGATCGCGAACTGATGCTGGCCTGCGTGCAGGCCTACAACAACTTCCAGTTGGACTGGATCTCGCCCGACCCTCGGCGATTCGTGGCCGTAATCTCGACACCCTTTTGGGACATCGATGACACCGTGGCTGAGGTCGCCCGCTGCGCCGAGCTCGGCCATCGCGCCGTTTTGTTCACCGGAGAGCCACAGCGGTTCGGTCTGCCCTTACTCGGCGACCCTCACTGGGACCCGCTGTGGTCGGTGGCCCAGGAGGCTGGCCTCCCTATCAGTTTCCATATCGGCAGCGGCGACACCACCACCGGCTTCACTCCTGAGCGGATGGCGGCCCACGGCAAGCCCTCGACTTACGCCTACGCGTCCCTGGAGATGTTCCTGAAGAACGGAATCCAGCTCACCGACCTGCTGGGATCTGGCGTGCTGGCCCGGTACCCCGACCTCAAGTTCGTGTCGGTGGAGAGCGGCATCGGCTTCATTCCCTTTGTGCTTGAGGCGGTCGACCACTCCTTCAATGAATGCGGCGGTCTCGATCACGCCCCCAACTTCGAGATGCTGCCCAGTGAGTACTTCCGCCGCCAGGTCTATGCCTGCTACTGGTTTGAGGAGACCGCGCCCCAGCGGCTGCTCGACAAGATCGGCGTCGACAACGTGCTGTTCGAGACCGACTTCCCCCACCCGACCTGCCTCTACGGCAACGTTCGGGAGCGAATCGAAGCCTCTTTGGCCGGTCATCCCGAAGAAGTCAGGCGCAAGCTGCTGTGGGAGAACGCAGCCGCCCTCTACGGCATCGAAGGCCCAGAGGGAGATAGATGGCCGACGTAGCAATCTGCGGCGGCCGGCTAACCGGAGACCGACCGGGCACTCTTCTGCGCAGCGGGCGTGATACCGCGAGACAGAATCTCTAGTTCAGGGCTGCTGCGGTCTAGGCGACGAGGGAGTTGAGTTGCCCCAGGATCAAGTCCTGGAGGTTGCGGCGCCGGGCTTCGACGTTGGTCTTGTTCAGCGGTGAGCCGGCGAGCGCCAAACCGCACAGGCCGCTGGCGGCTGCGTCGGTGAGCGCCATCAAACGGTCCGACGTTTCCTGGTCCAATTGGGACCCAATGAATGAGGCGCAAGCATCCGCCAGGCTCCGGAACTCCCGAGCGCCGTACCACTCCGCCAATTCTTCGGATCTTTCTTCGACCGCATAAAAGGAACTGAACACTGCGCAGAAGCGGAATGCCGATTCCTGAGATGGATATGCCGCAAAGAGAGCACTAAGACAGTGACGAGCAGCATCGAGTCCGCTGACACCAAGGGGCACTTCTGCTCTTGTGGCCTCGAGGATTGACTCAAGCATTTGGTTGTACACTTCGAATGCGATTGCGCCGCACTCAGGGAAGTGGCGGTAAACAGTGACCCTGCTTACTCCCGCTTGTTCGGCAATTTCCCCCATCGTTGTGGAGGCGATTCCCTGCTTGAGGAACAGGACGTGCCCCGCCTCGATGATTGCTGAACGACTATTCGTATTCAAATCTTCGTGATCAGAGCGATATCTTCTGAGTTTGCTAGAGCCTGCCATTCCAGGAACTTTACACCTCAAGGATCATGATGTCGCATCTGGAATGAACAGTTCCCCAAGCAAGAGATCTCGGAGTATTGCCATAAGTTACTTATAAAAACACCATATAGGTATTATGCAAACTGCTAATGCATCGACTAACAAGTGTTTCTGAGGGCGAATGTTCGAAAGACGGGCTTACATGCTGGATGTCTCCAGAGACCGCGTCCCGACGAGGGAGACTCTGGAGTGGTTGGTGGGCGCTTTGGCCGCGCTCGGATTCAATGAACTCCAACTCTACGTAGAGCACACCTTCGCCTACGCGGGGCATCAAGAAGTGTGGGAGGGGGCTTCAGCCTTCACTTCTGGTGACCTGAGATGGCTGGACTATTACTGCGAGACCAACGGCGTCGAACTAGTGGGCAATATGAACTGCTTCGGCCACATGGAGCGGTGGCTGGTTCATGAGCGGTATCGCAGTCTCGCGGAGTGTCCGAATGGCGCGCCGGCGCTGTTCGGCTCGGGCACCATGCGACCGGGATGTCTGGCTCCGACAGCCGAGAATGCCGCGCTCGGCGTTACTCTGGCCCGGGAATTGGCCGGTGTTCTTCGCAGCCGCCGCATTCACATCGGCGGCGACGAGCCGTTCGAGCTCGGAGAAGGCGCATCGGCACCGGATACCGCCGAGCGTGGTCGGGAAACCGTTTACATCGAGCACCTGTCCCGGATCATCGAGCCGCTGGCGGACGACGGCTACCAGGTGATGTTCTGGGCCGATCAATTCCGCCGAGATCGGTCCCTAGTTTCCAGGATTCCCGCAGGAGCGATCCCGGTCGTCTGGAACTACGAGGCCCCTTCTCAAGGCGGGTGGCAGTCCTTTCTCCCGCCAGAGCTTGCCGACCGTCTCGGGCTGCCCGATGACCCTCATCTTGGCTTTGAAGCCCATGCTCGCCTGTTCATCGAAACCGGGAGGCCGTTCTGGGTGGCTCCTGGGACGAGCAGTTGGAACACCTTCATTGGTCGCAACCTCAATGCAGCCGCCAACATCGCCGACGCTGCGGCAGTTGGCGCCGCCTGGGGTGCGCCCGGATTCTTGTTGACCGACTGGGGCGACAATGGGCATCATCAGCCATTGCCGGTCTCCCTCCCGTCCATGGTGAGGGGCGGCGCAGCCGCCATGGGCGAATCCCTAGGCGATGATGCCGCGGTAGCCGGGCGGGTCGACGACTTGTTGGGCTGCGAACCGGGAGTGGGAGCTCTGATCGACCGCCTGGGCAGGATCGGCGAGGGGCTGGGCATGGTGTCGCTGAATTCCAGTCCCATCTTCACTTCGCTGTGCTCTACCGGGTTCCCAGGAGTCGGAGAGCCCGACCCAGAGGCAGTCTCCGACGGGTTGGGTACGCTCGCTGAGGCCAGAGAATGGTTTTCCCAGCCAATCGGCGGTCTCCGAGGCACGGTGGTGGCGGCCGAACTGGAGGCGGCCTGTCACTTAGCCGAGCTTGGCCTGCGGCGGCTCGGGGCAGAATTCGGCCTCGAAGTCGAGGCGCCCACTGGCAGCGAGATCGATGAGGCGGCTAGTGCCCAGCGCCGCGCGTGGCTGCTTTCCAGCCAACCTGGCGGCCTCGAGGATTCCATCGGCAAGCTGATCCGCTAGCGGTACGGGCCGGTTACGCTGGCCGGGGGCGAGCTGCTCATGAGAATCGGCTTTGTTGGACTGGGGAACATCGGCGGTCGATGTGCCCGTCACATACTGGAGGCAGGATACGACCTGGTCGTGGCCGACCTCGACCGCGAAGCCCGGCAGCGCCTAGTGGAAGCGGGCGCGAGCGGAGCCTCCGATCCGGCGGAGTTGGCCGAAGCATGTGATGCAGTTCTTCTGTCTTTGCCCTCGCCTGAGGCGTCGCTCGCGGTAGTGACCGGCTCAGACGGGATCCTTTCGGCTGGGTCGCCGGCTTCAGTGGTGGTAGACCTTTCGACCAACAGCGCGGGGGTCACCAAGCGATTGCTTGAAGCTTGTGCCGCCGTCGGCGTGGACTTCATCGACTGCCCGGTCTCGGGTGGGAGCATGGGTGCCGATGCCGCCAACCTCACACTGATGCCCTCGGGGGACGAAGCAGCATTCAACCGGGTCAAAGAGGCGCTTGGGTGCTTCGGCAACGAAGAGACCGAATGGCTCGGCCCGTCGGGCACCGGCACGCTCATCAAGCTGATCAACAACCAAGTGTTCCTAGTTGGAACCCAAGGCTTCGGAGAGGGTTACCTCATGGCGGCCAAGGCAGGGTTGGACCTGCCGAAGTTCTTGGAAGTGCTCCGATCGAGCTCGGCCGCCTTCTACATGCCGCTTTCCGAGCTCATCGTCAATCGGCAGTGGGACGATTCAACCTACGATCTTGCGTTAGCCGAGAAGGATCTGCGCCTCGCCCTCGAATCAGCCGAGGAGATCGGCACGCCGCTGCCGCTCACCCGCGCCGCCCACGACGTCCTGTCCCGATCGGTGGAGATGGGGTTGGGGGAGAATTTCTTCATCGGAGCACTGGAGTCTCTCGAAGCAGAGGCTGGCTTCACCGTCCCGGTTCCGTCCCGGTTCCGTCCCGGTTCCGTCCCGGTTCCGTCCCGGTTCCGTCCCAGGAGGACTGATGGCTGCACTCGATATCCCCGACCTAAGCAGCTATCAGACCTTTGTGAACGGGTTCCCCCACGAGGCGTTCATCCAGCTGCGCGAGCAGGCTCCGGTGTGGTGGCACGAGCCGACTGATCGCACCCCAGACGGCGAGGGTTTCTGGTGTGTGAGCACCCACGAGTTGGTGGTGGAGGTGTTCCGCAACCCCAAGACCTACTCCAGCCACACCGGGGGCAGTCGCCCCTACGGAGGCACCACCATCAACGACATGGAGATGAGCGGGAAGCTCCTCAACATGATGGACGACCCGCGCCACCAGCGGATCCGGCAACTGGTGAACAAAGGATTCACCCCCAAGATGATCGGTCGAATTCGCGACGATCTCGTCAACAGGTCCCACCAGATCCTCGACAGCGTGGCCCCCACCTCAGGTGAGAGGGGCGCATGCGACCTCGTGCTCGACGTGGCCGCTGAGCTGCCATTGCAGGCCATCTGCTTGCTCATGGACGTGCCCGACGAGGATCGGCACATGCTGTGCGAGTGGGTGGACATCACCTCGGAGACCTTCACTTTGGAGGAAATGCCCGACCAGCCCAGCGAAGCAGGCGTCAACATGTTCTTGTACGGCCAGCGCCTCATCCAAGAGCGCATCGAGAACCCGGGCGACGATCTTCTCTCGGTGGTCATCCACGGCGAACTCCCCGACCAGGATCCTTCTCGGCTTGACAGTGATGAGGTGGCCATGTTCTGGTCGCTGCTGTTCACCGCAGGTTCGGAGACCACCCGCAAAGCCATAGCCGGGGGCTTGTGGCAGCTGGTGAAGTCACCCGAGCAGCTGGTCCGGCTGACCGTCGACCGCTCGCTCATGGGAACGGCCATCGAGGAGATCGTCCGATGGACGACGCCATCGGTTTACAAGCGACGCACCGCAACACAAGACACGGTGCTCGGCGGCCAAGCCATCCGAGCGGGCGAGAAGGTGGTGGTGTGGGAGATGTCGGCAAACCGGGATGGAGCAGTTTTTGACAGCCCGTTTGAGTTCCGCATCAACCGAAGTCCCAACAATCACTTGGGGTTCGGCCACGGGCCGCACTTCTGTTTGGGTGCCAATCTGGCGCGGTTGGAGATTGACGTGATGCTCAACACCATCTTGGACCGCTGGGCTGACGTTGAGATCGTCGGCGAGGCGACATGGACCCGCACAAACCGATTGAGCGGGCTCAAGACCCTGCCCGTCGAATTCAATGACCGGGCATATGGTCATACAACCACTGGCTAGAGTCCCTTGACCATGGAGATTCGGCGTCTGGCGTGGGCATTGGGGGTGGAGGTGCTCGGGCTCGATCTGACCATCGGGATCACGGACCGCGACTTTGCCGACGTGCGCGACGCGCTGCATGAAAGCGGGGTCATCTGCATCCGCGGTCAGGGAGCGATGACCCCTGAAGACCAGCTCGCCTTTGCCGCCGAGTGGGGAGATATCTCAATCCATCCCTATGTGCCGTCCATCGAGGGATACCCGGGGATCATGAAGATCTACGACCCAAACCCCATCACCCAGACTTGGCATTCCGACTCTACCCACATGAGCGACCCGCACGCCTACACCCTGCTGCTGGCCCGTGTCTTGCCCGCCGTGGGCGGTGACACGATGTTTGCCAGCGCCGTCAAGGCGTTCGAGTCGTTGTCACCCGGATTACAGGCGATGCTCCGTACCCTTTCCGCCGTTCACGAGGGCACCAGCCTGGCCGCCGACGCCGGGTTGGACCACGATGCGGTTGTGGCAATCCATCCGGTGGTAAGGGCCCATCCCGACACCGGTGCCGAAGCGCTTTTCGTCAACGACAACTACGTGACCCGAATCGATGGGTGGACCCCAGAGGAGAGCCAACCCTTGTTGGAATATCTCTACGGTGCAATCGGGCGCTACGAGAACACCTATCGACACCGCTGGCGCGACGGCGACCTGGTGATCTGGGACAATCGGTCTACCCAACATGCCGTCGTTGGAGATGTGACCGGTGAGGAGCGAGTGCTCCATAGGGTCACCATCGCCAGCTAGCCCATCACTCGGTCAAACGGGCCAACCGATCCAGGTGCTCGGCAGTGGAGCCTCCCCGGGCCTGGGCTGCCCAGGCCCGGCGAGTGAACGTCGCAAGATAGTGGTCGTCGTAGTAACCGTCGGCGCCGTGCAACTGATGGGCGCCGGCCAGAACATCTAGCAAGGCCTCGTTGGCCGCCACCTTGGCCGCCGACACCAGATAGTCGTGCTGGGCACCGGCAGGGGAGAGGGCGGCCTCCGCCGCGGTGAGTTCCATGGCCTCAACCGCGATGGCCATATCCACGAAGCGATGGCGGGCCGCCTGAAAGTCTCCCACCTGCTTCCCGTACAACGGCCGCCGGAGGGCATGCTGGGCGGTCAAGGCCAAGACTTGGCGGGCTTGCGCCGCCTGTTCGGCGCAAGCGGAAAGAACAGGGTCATTGGGGGTCGCAGCCGGGGGAGCGGCCGCCGACAGGTCGCGGTTCAACAGTTCTGACGCAATCATGTCTCGGTGGGTCTCGTTCGCTCCGACCGACAAGGAGGGGTGAATGGCCTCAAGGGCGTCATAGGCATAAGGAGGACCGTCCTCAGCCATCGGAGTCCATTCGGCTTCGTCCTGCCCCGCACTTGATAGCGCCGTGCGGGCAATGTCCTGGAGAAGCTCAGTAGATGCCACCTTGACCACAGATGCCTCATAGCCAATGGGCCGGCCAGCCTCCTCGAAGTCGATCAGCCTCTGACAGAAGGCCCGGACTCGAGCCGCGGCCGCGTGCAGCCTGGCTCGCTCCGGCGGGGAAACTCCTGCTGGGAGCCGCTGCAACCACTGCTCGATCCATCCGTAGTGGGCCAAAGAGCCTCGTTCCGCGGCTACAGCGGCCATCACCTGCGACCATCCCTCGCCAACCTCGCCCAGCACGCAGTCGTCACCGAGTCGCACCTGGAGGAGGTTGATTTCGCCGAGAGTCCAGTGATTGATGGTGGGCCTTCGCTTTACATCAACCCCGGGCGCATCCAGGGGAACCAAGAACATGGTCATCGACGAGCGGGCACTTCCCTTGGGATCAGTCACGGCCAACACCACGGCCACGTCGGCCTTGTGGGCTCCCGTAACGTGCGATTTGGTTCCCGCAAGCACCCAACCGCCAGAGTCCCTCACTCCGGTGGTGGAGATGGCCGCCAGGTCGTTGCCGGCACCGGCCTCGCTATAAGCGATGGCGCCCAAGATCTCTCCCGAGACCATTGGCGCTAGCCATTGGTTCTTCTGGGCTTGGCTCCCGAAGCGTGTGAGCACAGACCCGCACAGTGTCACGCCGGTGTCGATGGACGGTGCCCCGTGGAAGGCGGCCTCCAAGTCGTACACGTGCTTCCAGGCTCGCGACCGACCTCCACCGCCGTCGGCCACCGGCAATGACACGGCCAGCATGTCCCGGTTAGCAGCCTCCATCTGGTGGCGTCGCTCGAAGTCCAGATCGAGGCCGGTCAGATCGGTGGGATCGACGTGCTCGGCCACGTTGTCCGATGCCATTTCGGCAGCCAAGAAATCTCTGATCTCGCGGCGCCACTGGGCCAACTCTGGGCTTAGTCGGAGTTCAGTTAGCCGCATTACCAACCGGGGCCGGATGCCGGGTCAGCAGTCGGCGCAGTGGCCGTGAAGGTCGAGGCTGTGATGGATGGGAGTGAATCCGGATTGGGATGCAATGTCAGACAGACTCTGGTCCACAAGGAGTTCCACGTCGCTGCCAAGGTGAATGTCCTCGATAGAACCGCAGCGGATGCAGATTTGATGGTGGTGATGTCCCAGTAGGGGCTCGGCCAATTCGAAGTGCGTGTGGTCGCCTCCGGCGCTGAGCCTTCTGATGACTCCGCTCCGAACCAACACGTCAAGGTTGCGGTACGCCGAACTCTGGGCGAGGTCTGGGTCGGCGGCCACGATGTCTGGCAGCGTCATCGGCTGGTTGGCCAGGGCCAGCACCTCAATCAGTTGTCTTCGGCCAGAGGTGTAGCGATGCTCCTGTCGTGCCAATCTGGCCCCAATTTGCAGGTGCATTTCCGCCAGATAGTCCTCATCGCCGGGTACGGGAAGCGATTCCGCAGTCATCTGGGTTCAGTATTCCACTAGATGCTTGCGAATGACACTCATTCCCAAATATGTTAACGGGAGTGAGAACGATTATTGATACCAAAAGTGTCGGCGTCCGTGCCATAACCGTCGTGGCTGCACTGGCTTTGCTGGTCTCGGGGTGCGGGAATGACGACGACGCTGCCTCCGATGGTTCACCGACGATAATGGCAACCACCTCCATCTGGGCCGACATAGTGGCCAACGTGGCTTGCGATGGCCAGGCAGAGGTGATCACCCTCATTCCTCCAGGCGGTGACCCCCATGCATTCCAACCCTCGCTGCAGGATCGGGGCCGCATGGAAAGCGCCGTAATGATTGTGGCCAATGGTCTCGAACTTGAAGAAGGACTGGAAGACACCCTCGAAGCGGTCGAGGAAGCCGGCACACCCGTGTTCCATATGGCTGACCACATCGAAACCATTGGATTCGCCCCAGGTATGGAATTGGAGCACGAGGGCGAAGAAGAGGACGAGGAAGAGCACCATGGTGGAGACGATCCCCACGTGTGGTTCGATCCGATCCGGGTTGCCGATGCGCTTCTTCCGCTCAGCGAGGCTCTGGCGGCACAGGGAGGTCTCGACTCCGGTGCGCTAAGCGCCTGTGTAACCAAGTACCGGGGAGAGTTGGTCGCACTCGACGACGAGGTCGCTGGTATCCTGGCGCCTCTTCCCCACGATGAGCGCCTGATGCTTACCAACCACGATGCCCTCGGCTACTTCGCCAACCGTTATGAGTTTGAGTTGGTCGGGACGGTAATTCCCGGCGGCACGTCCATAGGAGAGGCTAACCCGGCAGAACTACAGGAGCTCGTCGGTCTGATCGGTCAGACTGGTGTGCCGGCAATCTTCGCCGAATCCTCACACAGCTCCGATGATGCCGAAGCGCTGGCCCGGCAGGCCGGTGTCGATGTCGTCGTCCTGGATACCGGATCTCTGGGTCCATCGGGAAGCGGTTCTGACACCTACCTTGGTTTCATGCGCTCCAACGCGCAGAAGATTGCCGACGCCCTCGGGTGACGTTGCCGTCGAAGGTTCACCACTAGGGATCCCGCCATGGAGTTTCTGACCAGTCCGATCGACTGGTGGATCGAGCCTTTCGTCGACAACATCTTCATGCGCAATGCCCTGTGGTCGGGGCTGCTGGCGGTGCTGGCCACATCCACGGTTGGAACATGGGTGGTACTTCGGGGGATGAGCTTCTTCGGTGAGGCTTTGGCCCATGGGGTGCTACCAGGGTTGGCCATCGCCTTTATTCTCGGGGGTGATACGACGTTGGGGGCGCTGATTGCCGCGCTGGCCATGGTTTCCGGCATCAACCTAATCCGCAACTACTCCCCATTACCCGACGACAGCTCCATCGGTTTGCTTTACGTGGGTTTCTTGGCCTTAGCAGTAGTGATCATGTCCAGCAGCTCGGGCGCTTACGCGGGCGATCTCGGCCGATTCTTGTTCGGCTCCATAACCGGGGTAACCAACAGTGACCTCATTCGCCAGTTGATCATCGCCGGAGTCGTGTTGCTGGGAGTGGTGTTCTTCCACCGGGCGTTCCTGGTGATGACCTTCGATGAAGCCCAGGCTCAGCTGATGGGACTCCGACCCCGCCTGACCCACGCCGCTCTGTTGGCGCTGTTGGCCATCTCCATCGTGGCGTCGTTCCAGGCGGTGGGAAACCTGCTGGTGTTCGCCTTCTTGGTGGCCCCCCCGTCCACTGCGGCCATGTTGGTACGCCGGATTCCCGCCATCATGACCACCGCGGTCCTCCTCGGCACGGTATCGGTGGTGGTCGGTCTGCTAATCAGCTACCACCACGACACCGCGGCCGGGGCCACCATGGCCCTGGGCACGGTGATCCTATTCTTGATGGCACTGACAATTAGGAGCCTCGTCAGCTCCTACAAAGTCAGGCTGGCGGCTTAGAGCCTGCGCGAAATCTGACCGCCCAACGTATGTGACCTGTGGATGGTCACTTGTCCCCGCCGCCCCTTAGTGGGAATGCATGAGGAAGCTGGCAAGCTTGGACCGCTTGCGGATCTCCCGTTCCGTCGCCATCAGATGGTCAACGTGGTGGTTCTCCTGGTCGCAGCCCTCCACTGAGTGCTCAAGCTGGATGGTGGTGTGATGGATTCCGTGGCGCTTCACCACTTCGCGGATGCTTCGCAGCTGGTTGTCTGAATCGAGAACATCCACAGCTGGATCGGCCAGCACATGGGCGGTCATCGATAGGTAGCCCGATGAGATCGTCCTCACATGGACATCGTGGACAATGGTCACTCCGTCCACTTCCTCGATCTCGTGGCACAGTTTGTAGACGTCCACGTTCTCAGGGGTGCCGTCGATCAGTACGTGGAACACCTCGGATACGAGGTTCCAAGAGCTGAAGAGGATGAGCACGCCGATGAACATGCTGAGGATCGGGTCGACGATGTCCCAGCCCACGGTGATGATGAAGATTCCCGACACCACCACGGCCACCGAACCCAGCAGGTCGGCTAGAACGTGCTGGAAGGCGCCTTCCACATTCAGGCTGTGTCCCGACTGGCGGTGCAGTACGAAGGCCACCAAGACATTGATTGCTAGGCCGGCTGCGCCGACGCCGAGCATGAGCCCGCCCTCTACATGGGTGTCTCCGTCGAATCTTCGAATGGCCTCGTAGAAGATCCATCCCACGATCACCCATAGAGACAGCGCATTGAACATGGCGGCCAGAATCTCGGTTCGGTAGAAGCCGAAAGTCCGACGGTGCGATGTCGGCCGGTCGGCCGCCCACATGGCGAACAGTGCTAAACCGATGGCCGCGCTGTCGGTGAGCATGTGCCCGGCGTCGGAGATCAGCGCCAAACTGCCCGACGCGAAACCGCCGATCACCTCGATCACCATGAAGGTGGTGGTCAGGGTGACCGCGGTGATCAGGCTCTTGCGGCTGGCTTCCCTTAGGTCGTGGTGGTGGTGATCGTGGTCGTGATCGTGTCCGTGGTCATGCCCGTGGTCATGATCGTGTCCGTGGTCGTGATCGTGTCCGTGGTCGTGATCGTGTCCGTGGTCGTGATCGTGTCCGTGGTCGTGATCGTGTCCGTGGTCGTGGTCATGCCCGTGGTCGTGAGCATGGTCGTGCCCGCAATCATCATCATGGTCATGGCCGTGATCATGGCCATGACCATGATCAGATTTGTCCACTAGGCCGCGTTACAGCACTCGTCGGTGTGGACGTGTACCGGGATATCGCAGTGATCTTCGTGGTCGGCGTGGCTGTGAACGGGGGTGTCGCAGTGATCTTCGTGGTCGGCGTGGCTGTGCTCGTCCGTATCGCAGTGATCGGCGTGGTCGGCGTGGGTGTGGCTGGCATCGTCGCAGTGTTCCGCGTGGTCGGCGTGGCCGTGCTCAGCCGTGTCGCAGTGATCGGCATGGTCGGCGTGGCCGTGCTCAGCCGTGTCGCAGTGATCGGCGTGGTCGGCGTGCGTGTGCTCCGGGTGGTCGTAACACGTATCAGTGTGAACATGGTCTGCCATGAGGACTCCTTAGGTAATGGACAAAGTGTTTCTCGGTAAACCCTAGGCACAATCAATAGCTGTCATCAACCTTTCTTTATCATTGGTAATAGGACTAGTAATGGGACTCATAACTAAACAATCCTTGCCTCTTATTACCCCTATTCAACAACTCCAAAACCAACCAATTGCCTCAATTCAGCAGCTTCAACATCAATCAATAACCTCAAATCAGAAGCTCCAGACCAGCCACCTATCCGCGCCCGCTCTTAGACCAACGACAAGGTGGCGGTCCCCGCTAGCACGGGGTGGGTGCCGTCGCGGGCCAGCCAGACGTCGCAGTCGGCGGTGCCGTCGTCGCCGACCGCGGTGACCGTGCCGCCCGCCTCCAACCGATCGCCGGCGAACACATTGTCCAGGAAGCGCACCCGAATGTGCCGTATGCGCCCGGCACCGCCGGCCCACTGGCCCAGCATGTTCATCACATAGCCCAGATTGTTGGGGCCTTGATTAACCGGCTGGTCGCCCATGCCCAGTTCCCTCACGGTGTCGACATCCCAGTGGATGGGGTTGGAATCGGCCAACAGGGCAGCCATCGTCTTCATCTTCTCGGCGTCTACCGCTTGGATGACCAGACGGGGAAGCTCGTCTCCCACTGATGGAGTTGGGATCGCACTCACTAGGGCCTCCTGGGAAAGATGAAGGAGTTGGAAACCACGGACGACACTTCGCCATCGGGGGCGACGACTTCGAGTTGGAAGGCCACGATGTCGAAAGTTCCCGTGCGTTCACCTTGCTTGCGGACTGCGCTGGTGATCTCTCCCCGCACGGTGTAGGTGGCACCGATCTCCAAGGGGCGCAGCTGCTGAATGTCGCATTCGCCGAACATCGGCCCGTCGTCGGCCGACGCGTAGCAAAGGGTGAACATCTCGTCGATGGAGATGCCCAAGCCGGCCATGGCCGCGTAGTAGCAGAACATGGGATGGGCGATGCCGTCGGTTCGCTGCGGTGCCCCGATGACATCGTTGGTCAGCCAAACCCGCCAAGGTTCCAAGTCGTAGGTTCCGCCTGGGAACTGCCTTCCCACCAGGGATTCCAGTTCCTCGATGGTCGGAGTCTGTGTCGCCGAAGTCATCTCATCACTACCGGCAGGCCTCAGGTATGGCCGGATGATCGGGGGCGGGGTACTTGCGATGCAGGGGCTGCACCACCTCCTCGCCAAAGCGCTGGATCTGCTCCCGGGTGGCCTCGAAAGAGGGGCCGGTGACCATGCGGAACTGCACGGTAAAATACTGCACGCCCAGCTCCTCGTAGTACTGCTCTAACCGCTCCCGGCACTGGGCAGGAGAGCCCACCACGATGTGCTCCCGAGCCGATTCGGTGGTGATCTTCTCGGGAGAGTCGAATTCGGGGTGGTGGGCCAAGATGCCCTGCTCGCAATAGAAGCGCATCTCCGGCACATAGTGAGCGCCGTACTGCTCAGCGGCCTGCTCGAAGGTGTCGGCCACCCATGCCTTGCGCATCAAGACGACGAATGGCTCCTTGCCGTGCTCGATGGCTTTGGTCCGGTAGGCACCGGCTTGGCGATCCCAAGTCTCCTTTTGGATGGGGAAGTCGTCGCAGGTCCACGACTCGGCGTAGACCCCGCACCGCTCAATGGCCGCGGGCAGCTGGCCACCGCCCCAGAACGGGAACCGGGGCTGCTGGTATGAGTTGGGGGAGAGCAATCCGTCGTTTACCTGGTAGAAGTCGCCGTCCCAGCTGAATCGCTCGCCCTTGGATTGCAGCGCCTTGTCGATGATGGCCACGTTCTCCAGATAGCGGCCCAGCATCCGCTCAGACGGAACGCCGAACTGGCCCCAGTAGCCGGCGTGAAAGCCCCGGCCCCAGGTCATGTACAGCCGGCCCCTGGAGATGTTGTCGATTATGGCGCACTGCTCGGCCACCTCCATGGGGTGGTAGAGGGTGTTCACCAGGCAGTAGGAGCCGATGGCCACCCGGCTGGTCTCTCGGGCCAGGATCATCAGCAGGTTCAACGGCGAGCCGAAGTACGACTCGGTGCGGCCATGGCGGTCAGGCACCTGGATGGAGTGGAACCCTGACTGCTCGGCCAAGATGCCTTCCTCGATCATGGCGTCGAGGGCATCGGCGGCATTGTCCGGCTCGGGCAGAGGCTGGTCGTAGTACCCGTGGTTGGTGTCGATCAGATAGCCGATGCGCAAAGTGGTCTCGCTTTCAGGTGATGTAGTGGGGGTGTTCGGTCACTTGTCCCACCCTATTGGCCAGTCGCCGATGATGTCCTCGTCGGCCAGGGCGGCGATGGCATCGTCGTCGAGACCCAGGGTGTTGCGCAAGATCTCCCGGTTGTGCTGGCCCAACGCAGGGGCGGGGCGGGGGAGGAGTTGGCCGCCCAGGCCGGAAAACACGAACGGGAACCCCGGATAGCCCAGCTCACCGCAGATCGGATGGTCCATCCACTCCACGAATCCCCGATACTCAAGCTGGGGGTGGGGGAGCAGGTTGCGGGGATCGGGCAGCACCGAGGCCGGCACCGCGGCAGCCAGCAGGGCCGCCTCGGCCTCAGCCGGAGAACGTGCTGCCGCCCAGCCTTCCAGGTCTTGATCGAAGCCGTCGGCCTTCAATTTCTCGGCTAGAGCGGCCCGTTGGGCGTCGGTGGCACACGACAGCGCCACCCAGGCATCGTCTCCGGCGCACTGGAACACCCCTTGGGGATCGCACACCGAGGAAGCGTTGACCGACCGTCCCAGCTCCACGCCATGGGCCGACCACTCCAAAAACTGCTCCGCGGCTGTCGCCAGGGCGGCATCAACCAAGGCCACCTCCACGAACTGGCCCTCACCGGTCTGCTCGCGCCTCCTCAGGGCGAGCAAGGCGGCGAATATGGCGTGCATGGCGCCCAGTGGATCGCACGCTCCTCGGGGCAGCATGGGCAGGTCTTCATAGCCGGTGACCCACACCAGGCCGCTGGCCTGCTCGATGGTCATGGCGAATCCCACCCGATCTTTCCACGGCCCGTCCAGGCCGAAGGCGGGCATCCGCAACATGACTGCTTGGGGGTTGAGGCGGTGGACCTCCTGCCAGCCCAGCCCGAAGTGATCCATAACCCGGGCAGAGAAGTTCTCAACGACGATGTCGGCATCGGCGATCAGCCGCTTGGCCAGGTCCATCCCGGCAGGCCGCTCTAAGTCGAGCGTGACGTTGCGCACGCCGGCGTTGGCCCCGTGGGTGACGTAGGAGTACTCCCAGCGCTGTTTTTCTTGAGGCCATCCTGCGAATCGCATTCCGTCGGGACGTTGAATCGACTCGACCTTGATTACGTCGGCGCCCAGCGAGGCGAGATACGAGGTGACCAGCGGCCCGGCCCAGAACGCGGTGAATGCCGCCACCCGCAAACCGGCTAAGGGCAGATCACTCGGGTTTCCCAATGGCCTGTTGCGGGGTCGGGGTTCCCACGCTGGGCTGTCGGCGTGGGCATCGAGCACGGGGGCTCGGCGGGGCGGTGGGGACTCCATCCCGCCGATTCGATAGGGCGGGCGAGGTTGGGGATGGCCGTCGGGATTGTCGACGAAGGATTCCCGGGCCGCGAAGTGGTCGGTGGTCGGCACGGTACGTCCGGTTCCGATCGGAGCGCACGGAATTCGCAGCGCCGAGGCGACTTCAACGGCTTCAGCCACGGTGCGGGTCCCGGTCCAGGCCACGGTGGCCTCGGATATCTCGTCGGCTCGGGCGATTTTGCCCGGCGCGGTCATCAGCTCCTCGTCGTCGTGCCAGTCGGGGCGGCCGATCATCGAGCAAAAATCCAGCCATTGCTGGCCAGTGATGGTGGAAAACCCAACCCAGCCGTCGGCGCAGCGCTCCACAGATGGCACGCTCACCATACGGGTCATGGGAGGCGCCCCGAATTGCCCGGCCAGCAACTCGTAGTTGCCGCCCATCGACAGGATGCCTGCCTCCACCGTAGACAGGTCCACATGCTGGCCCCACCCTGAACTACGGGCGCACAGCCAGCCGGACATCGCACCAACTGCGGCGTACGACCCGAATACAAACTCCGCGAACCTACCGCCGATCATGATCGGCTCCCCTTCGGGATCGCCTCGATGGGTGAGCGAGCCGCTAGCCGCATGCACGATGAACTCAGTTGCTGGCCGGTCGGCCCACGGTCCGTCGGTGCCCCATGGCGAGATGCTCACCAAAGAGGCCGCCGGATTGGCCGTCTGGACCTGCTCCCAGCTCAATCGACCAGGTGGGGCGTCTTGGATAATGATGTCGGCCCCGGCTGCGAGGGTCAGCAGATGATCTCGGTCTTCGGTCTCGACGCTGCGTTTACCGGCGGCCAGATAGCCGAACAGCAGTCCGTGGTCGCCGTCGATACCCTTTCCGGCCACCACCGGTGCGCCGAGCGGGGCGTAGCGCCGGAGCGGATCGCCCCCCGTGGGCTCAGCCTTGAGCACTTCGGCCCCGGCATCCAACAGGAGTTTGCCGCAGTAGCCCCCAGGAACCTCGGTGGACAGCTCCAGTACTCGCATCCCATCGAGGGGGAGGCTGTTTTGCTGCACCACGGCTACTCAACGTAGTAGCTGAGGCGTGAGGGGCCTACGCTGGCGACCACTAAAGGCAAAGGAGCGCACTGTGGCCATTCACACCGAGATTGATGAGCAGGGTATCGCCGTCGTCACTATGGACAATCCACCGGTGAACGCCCTCAATATCGCCGACACCTACCGGCTGGCCGAGATCTTCGGGAGCTTCAAACACGACTCCAACGTGCGGGCCGCCATCCTCACCGCGGTGGGCAGGGGGTTCAACGCCGGGGTGGACATCAAGGAAATGCAGGCCATGGAGGGCTTCGAAGGGGTATTGGGCACCGGTGACGCCTGCTATGAGGCCTTCGGCGCGGTCTACGACTGCGCGGTGCCGGTGATCGCCGCCGTGCAGGACTTCTGCTTGGGTCTAGGCATCGGCCTCGCCGGAAACTGCGACTTGGTGGTGGCCGCGGAAGGGGTCAAGTTCTCCATGCCCGAGGTGGACAACGGGGCCCTAGGGGCTGCCACCCACACCGCTCGGCTGGTGCCAGAAAAGGTTATGCGCTGGATGATGTACAGCTGTGAGCCGGTGGGTGTCGAGGATCTGCATCGATGGGGGACCGTGCTCAGGGTGGTGCCCGGCGACCAGTTGATGGACGAGGCCCGCCGAATAGCCGGAGTGATCGCGGCCAAGCCGCCCGGAGTCATCCGCAAGGCCAAGTGGTCGATCAACGGGATCGACCCGGTGGACGTGCACCGCAGCTACCGCTTCGAGCAGGGGTTCACTTACGAGCTGAACCTCATGGGTGAAGGCGAGAAGGCTCGGGAGGCATTCGTCCGAGGAGAACGCGAATCCAACAGGGCGGCCCAGTAGGTCCTGTTTCAGCTACGCAGTCGACCCGGGTCGATGTCGGCGGGCTGCCAGCCGGGGAGAAGCTCCGAGCCGTCAAGAGTGTGGACGGAGCGGTTGAGCTCGCGGATCAGCGACAGGGAGTAAGTGATCCTGCCAGTGAGTTCTTGGGGTTCGGCAGTGCACAGGGCCAAGATGGCCTCGCACATGGTTTCCATGGGCTCCAGGCTCTCGGGCGGCAAGTTCACGTAATCGCCGGCGCCGGGGGTCATCACCGCCGCTTCTGGCGAAATCGCGTTGACGGTGATGTTGTCATCCCAGGTCTCCGCGGCCAGACCGGTTGTCCAGCGATTGAGAGCCGCTTTCGTTGATCCGTAAAGACACCCGGTCATCGTTGGGCCGCTAGCCCGGTTCGGCGGCAGATCTGGAGGCTCGGCCACTCCCGAGGAGATATTGACGATGGCCCCCCGACCGAGTTCTCGCATCCCGGGCAGAACCAGGCGGGCCAGGTCCCATGGAGCCCACACGTTGAGCTCGTAGGCGATGCGCCACCGCTTCTCCGTCAACTCGGTGAACGGCTGGTAGAAGGCTCGGGCGGCATTGTTGACCAGGATGTCGACCTTGCCGCCCAACTCCTCTTCGGCCTGAGCCACTATCTCGGATCGGTCGAGCGAGGGGTCGGATAGATCAGCGGGTATGCCGATGGCTTGACCTCCACCATTCTCAATAGCGGCCACCAGCTGCTCGAGTGATCCGGGCAATCGGTGGTCGCCGTCTGAACGGGTGCGGGCCACAGCAGCCACGGCCGCCCCTTCAGCCGCCAGCCGTAGCGCTGCCCCCTCGCCGATGCCCCGACTGGCTCCGGTAACCAGTGCCACCCGCCCTTCACATGATCTGCCCATGCCGCCAAACTAACGAGCTCGTCACTACTGTCGTGTAGCAGTGCAAGCAGGACGGTCATTCGACACGGTCATCGTGGGCGGGGGCTCAGCGGGGTCGGTACTGGCGGCCCGGCTATCGGAGGATCCCGCCCGACAAGTGCTTCTTCTGGAAGCCGGTCCCGACTACGGCACACGACTGCCCTCTGAACTGGTCGATATCACCGTGTCTTCGCATCCCCACCACGACTGGGGTGATGTGGTGCGACTGCCCGGTGGGCGGACACAGCCGTATCCCCGAGGGCGAGTGCTCGGCGGCAGCTCAACCGTCAACGGCGGTATCGCCGTTCGGGCCATGCCGGCTGATTTCGATTCCTGGGGATTTGACGAATGGCGCTGGGAAGCGGTGCTGGCCTGCTTTCGGCGGCTGGAGTCCGATCCAGACGGCGACGATCGATGGCATGGCCGAGATGGCCCGTTGCCCATTGCCCGCACGCCTGAGGCCGAGCTCAACCCGGTGCATGCCGTGTTCTATGAGGCCTGCGAAGCAGCCGGCCACGGCTACATCGAAGATCACAATGCCCCGAATTCCCTTGGCGCCGGACCGCTGCCCCGCAACCGCCGGGGCCTCCAGCGGGTGTCCGCCGCCGACGCCTACCTGACCCCTGAAGTCCGCAGTCGTCCCAACCTGGAGGTGCGAGGCAGCTGTCTGGTGCTGGCGTTGCGTTGGAGCGGCAACCGGGTTATCGGTGTTGACGTAGTTGCCGATGGCCCACCGGAAGCAGTCGCCGCTGACGAGGTCGTCGTGGCCGCCGGCGTGGTTCAGTCACCGATGCTGCTATGGCGCTCCGGCATCGGCCCGGCTTCGGAGCTAGCCGGTTTGGGCTTCGACATTGTTGTCGACAGTCCCGGGGTGGGGGCCAACTTCTCCGATCACCCGGCCGTCTATCTGTTCGCGTTGCCCAGACCGCAGATGGTGTATCCCGGCGATGTCAATATCCAGACCTTGCTGCGATTCACCAGCTCCTCGGGGCCAGCCAACGACCTCCAACTATTCCCCGTTGGGGTGATCGATCTGTCCAACAATCCCCGGCGCCGAGCCCAAGCGGGGGGGTTGGATACGGTTTTCGCCTTCAACGCCGCTTTGCAACGGGTGGAGATCCGGGGGTCGGTTCGTCCGGTATCTGCTGACCCAGCCGATCCCCCCGTGATCACCTACCCATTCTTGGCCCACAAACCTGACCTGGAACGGCTGGTTGAAGCCTTTGAGCTGGGCATCGAGCTGTTGTTGTCACCCTCCTATCAGAAGGTGGCCAAGGAGCCTGTGTTCCTGCCCAAGAAGCTGACCCGCGACGATCTGTTGGCTCATGTGTTCGCCAACCACGTGGCCTTCTACCACGGTGCGGGCACCTGTGCGATGGGCCCAATCGACGACCCCGCTGCGGTGGTCGGTCCTTACGGGCAGGTATGGGGGACCGAAGGCCTGCGAGTGTGCGATGCCTCGATCATGCCTGAGACGCCGCGAGCCAACACCAATCTGAATGTCATCGCCGTAGCCGAACGGATGGCCGAGCTGATCTAGGCCGCACACTGGCTGAGACCCAGTACCTCCTCGGGGGCGGTGTGGTTGAGGCCGAGGGATTCAGCCACCGCGGGTTCAGTGACCCGCCCTTGGCAGACCGACAAGCCAGCCCGCAGCCCAGCATCTGTTCGCATGGCCTCGGTCGGCCCAAGATCGGCCAGCTTCGACATGTAGGGAAGGGTGGCATTCTCCAAGGCGAACGTCGACGTTCGGGGGACCGCGCCGGGCATGTTGGCCACGCAGTAATGGACCACGTCGTAGGCCAAATAGGTGGGGTTGGCGTGAGTGGTGGGCCGAGAGGTCTCGATGCAGCCGCCCTGGTCGATGGCGACATCGACTACCGCCGATCGGGGTCGCATCAACTTGACCATCTCGGCAGTGACCAGACGCGGAGCTCGGGCACCCCGAATGAGAACTGCCCCGATTACCAAGTCGGCACCGAGAACTGCCTCCTCGAGGGCGCCTCCGCTGGAGTGGAGTGTGTGCAGGGCTGAGCCGTATCGGGAGCTCAGATCTTCTAGCACGGAGACGTCGCGGTCGATCACTGTTACGTCGGCGCCAAGCCCGATAGCCATCTGCACCGCGTTGCGGCCGACCACACCTCCGCCGATGATCGCAACCTTGGCCGGCGCCACGCCGGGCACACCGCCGAGGAGAACCCCTCGACCTCCTGCCGAGGACTCAAGACAATGGGCTCCGGCTTGGATCGACATCCGACCCGCCACTTGTGACATGGGAGCTAGCAAGGGCAAACCGCCGTTGGGGCCGACCACTGATTCATAGGCGATGGCGGTGACACCCTGGTCGACTAGATCCGCAGTCTGGATCGCGTCGGCTGCCAAGTGCAGATAGGTGAACAGGATCTGGCCTTCTCTCATCTGGGCCCGTTCCTCGGCTTGGGGCTCTTTGACCTTGACGATCATCTCGGCCCAGTCGAACACCTCTTCAGCCGAGTCCGCGATATGAGCGCCGTGGGATGCGTATTCCTCGTCGGTGAAACCTGCCCCTGCTCCGCAATTGGGCTCAACGAGAACCTCGTGGCCTCGGGCAGTGAGCTCGGTAGCACCGCCGGGTGTCAATGCCACTCTCCGCTCTTCGTTCTTGATCTCTTTTGGAACCCCGATGCGCATCTGATGCCTCCGCCGCTAACCGGTCGCTACATTGAAATCTTACCCGCAAAAGGGGGGAAAGGATCTTGAAAAGATGTCGCCAAAATGCCATCAGGTGATGATATTCTTCGCAATTATCCAAATATACGAATAAATTATCGTTCACGGCATTAGCGGTTCTTTTGGGATCAAAGAGGAGTCAGAGCGGTGACGGAACTGGATTCAATCGACCGATCCATTCTCAATGAGCTTCAAGGGGACGCTCGCATCTCCAACGCCGAGTTGGCCGACCGGGTGGGCTTGTCGCCCTCGGCCTGCTATCGCCGGGTTCGGCGGCTGGAGGCTGACGGGGTGATCGCGGGCTACGTGATGATCGTCGACCCCCAAGCCATCAACCGCTCTCTCGACGTTTTTGTTGAGATCTCGCTGGTGAGCCAAAGCGAGGCATCATTGCGCCAGTTCGAAAAGGAAGTGGTGGAGTGCCCAGAAGTCATGTCGTGCCACCTGATGGCCGGCGATGCCGACTATCTGCTCCACCTTGCGGTGGCCGACCAGCGCGACTTTGAGAGGATCCACAACCAACACTTGTCGCGTTTCAGCGGGATGGGCCGCCTGCGGTCGAGCTTCGCCATCCGCTCTGTATGGGAGACCACCCGCCATTACCTCTAGCTTTGGGCCATGACCGCGGCCGCGCAACACGCCTACGACACCTATGAAGCCTTGGTGGAGGACTATTTCGAGAAGGGGTGGACCGACGGGCTGCCCATCATGCCTCCCACCCCCGAAAAGGTGGCCGCGTTCTTGGAGGGTGCTGGGCTCTCCGGGGATGAGGTGCTGGGCACGGTTCCTACCCGGGAAGTGACCTGCACTGCGGAGCAGGCCGCGGTGAACGCGGTGATGGCCGGCTGCCTGCCGGAGTACTTCCCCGTGGTGGTGGCCGCGGTGCGAGCCCACCTGCATCCCAAGGGAAACTGCCATTCCACTACCGGCACACTGTCGGGCGCGGCCCAGGCTGTGATCATCAACGGCCCCGTTCGCAACGAGCTCGGGGTGGCTTCAGGGGCGGGATGTTTCGGGCCGGGGTTCCGGGCTAACGCCACCATCGGCCGGGCGCTTCGCCTGGTGATCCGCAACGTGTGCCGGGGCATTCCCGGCTTCTTGGACCGGGCCAGCTACTCCACACCGGCCCGCTACTCTTTCTGCTTCGGAGAGAAGGAAGAGGCCTCTGACTGGGAGCCGCTCCACGTCCAGCGGGGGTTGGCTCCTGACCAGAGTGCGGCAACCGTCCACTCGCTGATGAAGATGGTCGAGGCCACCGACTTCACCAGCCGAAACGCCGAGGGCGTGTGCGACACCCTGGTGTCGAACATCCGGGCCAATGGCATTGCCGGTGACTCATGGCTGGGAGAGGACGGCAACGTTGTGATCGTGGTCGGCCATGAGCACCATCGCTTCTTCATTGATGAAGGGTGGTCGAAGGCCGATATCCAGCAGCATCTGTGGCCTCGGCTCAACGCGCCGGCCACCAGTGCTACCGACCGAATGGCTCGCATCGGCAAGCCCGAGGGCATCCTCATCGTGGCCGCCGGGGGAGCGGGTATGGGAGCAAGCTGGCTCTTGCTGCCCCACCTAGCCCTCGCCATCACCGAGCCCATCTCCTAGCGGGCTCGGATCAGCTAATCTGACAATATGACTGCCCTCATTGGCCTCGACCCCACGTCCGGTCCTTTCGATCGCACCGACGACCACGATTTCTCTCCCCGGCCAGCCAGCTTGGACGGAGCGGTGGTCGCTTTGGTGGCCAACGGCCTCGGCGAAGGAGAGATCTTCCTGGATGCCCTGTACGACGAGTTGTCCAAGCTAAGTGATCCGCAAGCCCCGCTGAAGGTGGTGAAGAGCTCAGTGTCGATACCGCCTGATCCGGGGGACTGGAGCCGCCTTACCGAGGAGGCCACCGTCGCCATAACCGGCTTCGGCGGTTGAGGCAGCTGTAGTGCCCGCAGTTTGCGGGACGCAGTGGAGCTGGAGTGGGCTGGGGTTCCCAGTGTCGCCATCGTCCATGAGGAGATGAGGGGCTCAGCCAAGGCCATCGCCCGGGTGAGCGGCTGTGCTGATTACGAGTTCCTCACCGTCGACTATCCATGGGTTCCCATCGCCATCTGGTCGAAAGAGGAGTGCCTGGAATTAGCCGAGATCATGGCCCCCAAGGTCATGGCCGCATTGACCGGGCGAAGCTGACTGCTACTTCGCGATAGCGGAGTTGGTTGAAGTAATAGCCAACGCCCCGAAGACGCCGACTGCGGCAACTGCCGCGCCCAGCCAGAAAGCGTTGGCAAATGCTGTTCCCGTGACGTTCTCGCCTACGGCCAGCACCAGAACTTGGACCCCGGCAGCTGTGCCCAGGCTGGTGATCGTCTGAAACATTCCGGTTGCCGCCCCCAGACGGTCCATCGGAACTGCCCCCACAACCGATACCTGGTACGCAGGCCCTGCTACTCCCAGTCCTCCGCCGGCCAGCGCTAGGCCCAGAATCACCAGCACCACCGCGTCGACCAGCGCTCCGGCGGCAAACGACACCATGGCCAACACCACCAGCACACTTCCCAGACAGGACGTCCATCGCTCGCCCCGGGTCGCGGTCAGCCGGCCACCCACCGGGGAGCTGAGGCTGAAAGAGATCAGCCGAACAACCAGAAACACAGTGGCCGCCGTGAGGGTGTACCCATAGCGCACCTGCAGGAGCTGAGGGGCGAGGATGAACCCTCCCATATAGGCCGCGTTGGCCGTGGCTGAGGCCACAACCGGCCCGGCGTAGTTCCGGCGGCGAAACCACTCAAGCGGGACCATCGGGTGAGCCGTGTGCCGCTCGATGGCCACAAACGTCCAAATGGTTGCCGGCACGAGGGCCAAGAACGCCAACGCCACAGGGTGGTCGAAGCCAAGGTTGGCGCCCCGGTCCAGAGCCACCATCAAAACGACCACCGCTGACACCAGACTGAGCGCGCCCACGACGTCAACTGGTTTGGCTTCGCCGGCTTGGGAGGGACGAACCACTAGGACTGCGGCGATCAATCCGATTGCGGCGATGGGGGTGTAGACCGCGAAGATCGCCCGCCAGCCCAACGCGTCAACCAAGGCCCCACCGGTGACCAAGCCAATGGCCGGACCCCCCACGGCCGCAAACTGGAACCAACCCATGGCCCGAGCACGTTGGTTGACCGGGAATGCGGCCATCATGATGGCCATACCGTTGGGAATCATCATGGCTCCGCCCAGCCCTACCAGAGCTCGAAAGCCGATGAAGCTAAG
The DNA here is from genome assembly GCA_002239105.1 of marine group bacterium Sva0996 bin134. Lineage (GTDB taxonomy): Bacteria > Actinomycetota > Acidimicrobiia > Acidimicrobiales > Bin134 > Poriferisocius. Next base: position 36,446 of record MPNQ01000023.1, read on the forward strand.
GGCATCCCAGGCCAGCCCGCACACACCGGTCGCTACCGTGAACACCGCCAGTCCGAGGATCAGCATCCGCCGGTGGCCCCACGAATCGCCCAAAGTCCCGAAGACCGTGGTCCCCGCGGCCAAACCCAAGAATGGGGCGGAGACCGCCCACGACAGTGTGGCGTTGGTGGTGCCCAGACTCTCCGAGATGTCGGACAGAGAGGCCCCGATGATGGTCATGGTGGAGCCGAACACCACCTGGCCAGCAAGCAGGGTTACCAGCAGCCGCCAGGCGTACGCCGCATCGTGCGGCTGTTGATGAGTTGTTGGAGAGCTCAGTCTTTAAGCTCGATCAGAATCTCGTAGTAGGGCTCGGTGCCGGTGTTGACCGCGGCCTCGATGCCGCCTTTGGAGATGAACATGGGCTGGCCAGGGATCACGTCGCCCTCAACTAGGCCGGAGAACTCCCCGGCCGTGTCGGGCTCGAAGTCTCCCGCAATCTTGTCGCCCGATACCTGCACGAGCACGTAGTCGTGATCGTGGCGGTGAAGATCGGACCGCTCGCCGGGATCAAGGCGCATCTCCCAAATCTTCACTCGGTCGTTTTCCATCAGCAGTTTGGTGGCCACATCGCCGAATACTCGGTCTTCGCTCATACCCGCATCGTAGGCTCACCGTATGCCAGGTGCAGAGCCCTCAGGGGTGCGTTATGCCATGTCGGAGATCGACGAGGAAGGGGAAGGCCCGCGTCTGGCTCTGTTGGAAGCCATTCTCGATGAGCCCACCTTCGCCCGGCTGGAGCGAATCGGAGTGGGGAGCGGATGGCGGTGTGCCGATGTTGGGGCTGGTCGAGGGTCGGTGTCGAATTGGCTGCGAGATCGTGGTGCTGAGGTGGTTTCCGCCGACATCATGCCCCGGTTCTTGAACGGCCCCGATGTTCGCACGCACGACATATGCGACGGCCCGGTGGAGGATTCGGCTTTTGATCTTGTCCATTGCCGGGCGCTGCTGGCCCATGTCTCCGACTTCGATGCGGCGGTGGACAGCTTGGTGGGCTCGGCTCGACCGGGGGGATGGGTCATGGTCGCTGAGCCTGATTACGGAACCATGATGGAGTGCCAACCCGACCATCCCCGAGCCGACGTGTTCCGTCGCTTCCGAGAGCGATCGGCTGCTGGCACCCGTATGGACGCATTCGTTGGCCGCCGCGTCCACCAGGTGTTTGGTGACCGTCTAGAAGATGTGTCCTCGGAAGGGCTGACTGACATCGTGAGCGGTGGATCACTGCGGGCTCGTTACCGCCGCTTCACCATGGAAGTGGCCCGCCCGCTCAGCGCCCGTCGCGACGATTACGACGAAGCCGACTATGAAGAACTGTTGGCCTGCTTTGACGATCCCACCTTCCGCTACATCGATTACCTCTGGGTTGCTGTCTGGGGAAAGAGACCCGTGGGGTAGGTGCGTGCTAAGCCATCGGGATGGCTGAGGAGCTCAAACACGACTTACCCGATGGAATGACCGACTGGATTGCCGAGGCGGGAGGCGGTCGCATCACCCATCTGAAGCGCCACATCGCCCGGCGGGAGGCGTGGGTGGTGGATGTGACCCGCCCCGACGGATCGGTGGCGGAGTACTTCCTACGCCTCGACCGAGAAGGGGACGGCAGCGGCACCCATTCGGTGAAGAGCGAGGCCAAGGTGCAGACTGCGCTGGTCGAGACCGGCATGAAGGTGCCTGCTATCTGCGCGTGGAGCGAAGATCTACAGGCTGCCCTACACGAGCGGATGCCCGGACGGGCCGACTTGGACAACGCTGATCCCGCAGAGCAGGCCGCGGTGCTCGAGGACTTCATTCAGCAACTGGCGCTGCTTCATTCACTGGATCCCGAATCGCTAGGTCTCGACCACATGCCAGTGCCCACGACATCAGCAGAGTGCGCGTTGGGCGAGGTGGATTTTGTGGAGCGCTTTCTCGACGGCATGGTGACCGACCCGCTGTACACCTATTCGCTCCAGTGGATCCGGAACCATGTACCGGAGCGCCTCGACCGGGTGAGTCTCTTGCAGGGCGACACTGGACCGGCCAACTTCATGTTCGACGACGGTCAGGTGAGCGCCATCGTCGACTGGGAATGGGCTCATTTTGGAGATCCCATGGAGGACTTCGGCAACATCTGCACGCGGGAGTTCTTCTGTCCCTCGACTCCCGACGAGGGTCTTGCCCCGATCATCCGCCGTTACGAGGAACTGTCCGGTTTCCCGGTGCACCTCGACTCGGTGCGCTACTACCGGGTGCAGCAGTTCGTGCGATCAATCGTGTCGTTGGCCCGGATTACTGTGATCAACGATCCCCAGATGCCCAACGGCATGAACTGGGCCTACCGCTACATCTGTGAGCGGGCCACGTGCGAGGCGCTGGCCGACGCCATGGGAATCGAGTTGGAGCGCCCTGAGCTGCCGGAGTTTGAGATGGCCAGCTCGCTAGAAGGGGTTGTCATTGCCAATCTGCGCGATGAGGTGCTGCCGGCGGTAGAGGGCGACTACCCCCGCCACCGGCTGGATCACGCCACGTTGTTGGTGGAGTGCCTTGACCGACAGAAGCAGATCGGTCCACAGCTGGCAGACATCGAACGGGATGAGATTGCCGCCCTCACTGGCCGCCGATCCGACACGCTCGAAGATGGGCTGTTTGATCTGGATAAGGCCATTCAAGACCAGAGTGCAGGAAGCGAGGCAGATGTCCTCCGCTATCTGGCCCGCCGGGCTTGGCGCTTGGAGTATCTCTGGAAGCCGGTGGTGGACCTGTTCCCCGGCCGCACCTTCTCCAGAATCGACTAGCTAGCGCCGAATCATCATCTCTGTCGCCTGCACCAAATAGCCGTTGGGATCGGCCCGTTTGGCTTGGGCGGTTTCCAACAGGGCGGGTGCGGCGAATCCCTCGAAGTCGTCGTTGCCCAGTTTGGCGATAAGCGCCTTGGCCACATCCACCGGGTCCATGAACGCGCCGGGCGGTTGGGGAAACGGGTCGTCGTTCCCCGGTTTTGGTGTTGAGAACTCGGTAGCGGTAGAGCCGGGGGTGAACAGATGGGCTCGAACACCGGTGCCGGCCAAATCGAAATAGAGTCCTTCGGTGAACAGATTGAGCGCGGCTTTGGCCGCGGCGTAGGCCCCGGTTCGAAATGCCATCGACTGCGTCCCCATAGACGACACATTCACAATGGCCCCCGAGTCCCGCTCCAGCATGTAGGGCAGAAGAGCCAGGGTGAGCCGAGCCGAACCGGTGAAGTTCACCGCCATCGTCTCATCCAACTCTTCTGGCGTGAGCCGTTTCATCGACCGCCGCCGAGGGGCACCGGCGTTGTTCACCAGTACGTCGATGGGGCCCATCTCAGCCCAGGCGCGATCGGCGAACGGGGCCACGCCGTCCAAATCGGCCAGATCGAGCTTCCACCAGCAGCCATCGCCGCCGGCATCTCGCACTTCGCCTAACACCTGTTCGAGGCGGTCGCTTCGGCGGGCAGCCAGGCCCACGTAAGCCCCACCCCGGGCCAGTTCAACCGCCAACGCTGCCCCGATGCCCGAGGAGGCCCCGGTAATCAGCACCCTTTGGCCAGACGGAACCCAGCTCATCCTGCGGTCATACCGCCGTCGATGCTCAGGACTGAGCCATGGATTCGGTGGGCGTCATCGGAGGCGACGTAGGCCACCAGAGAGGCGATGTCTTCGGCCTGGGCCATGCCCCGCATCCCCATGTACCGACCCATCAGCTCCATGTCGGGATTCTCGGGAAAGCCAAATGCGGCGGCCAGATTGGTTTCCACCCCGCCGGGCGCGATGGCGTTTATCCGCATGCCGGTTTTCATCGTCTCCATGGCCATGGCCTTGGTCATCAGCACCACTGCTCCCTTGCTGGCGCAGTAGGGCACGGTGTAGGCCTGTCCCATCAGCCCGGCATTGGAGGCAATGTTCACAATGCTGCCGTTCGAAGACTCCAGGTGGGGGAGCGCGGCCTGTGACATCCAGAACACGCCCTCAACATTCACCCCCATGATCAGATCCCAGACTTCCTGATCGACGTCGCCTACACGATGGCCCCGGGCCACTCCGGCGACATTGCACAGCACATCGAGGCGACCGCGATCGGCCACTGTGGACTCCACCAGCTCATAGCAGGCGTCTCTGCTGCGCACATCGGAGACTTGGGGATAGAACGCGGCATCTTCGCCCATCATTTCTGCGGTTTCCTCCAGCCCCACCCCGTTGATGTCGCTGCCGACAACGACAGCTCCTTCGCTGGCTAGTCGTACCGCAATGGCCTGGCCGATTCCCGATCCTGCTCCGGTAACCAGAGCAACCTTCCCGGAAAATCTCATATTTTGTCCTCTTTCTCGCGGTCTGCGGTTTAGGGAAGCCCGGCCCCGGGAATCTCTACTCGCACGGTTTCGATCCGGGCTTGGCCAAGGCCTTGCACCTCATCAGGATGGGATCCCGGTGCAGTGACCAGAAAGAGCGTACGCCGGTCGTCTCCCCCCAGCATGACCGCGAAACAATTGAGCTCCGTCTCCACCCGGTGGGTGATCTCGCCCCCCTCAAGAACCCTCAGGGCGGCGCGGCCCACCGCATCGGCGTACCAGATGCCTCCCTCAGCGTCGTAGCAGCACCCATCGGGGACGGTGCCGGGAACCGCAGCCCACAGACGCCGGTTCTCCAGCCGGCCTTCCGGCCCGATGTCGAAGGCAGTGAACTGGGTTCCGAAGCTCTCGCCCACGATGTAAGTGGCGCCATCGGGGGTGATCACCGCGCCGTTGGGGAAGAGCAAGTCGCCGGCCGCAGCTTCAGCCGTACCGTCGGGCTGCACCAATGCCAAAGTGGCTGCGGCCACATCCTCACCGCCGTGCAGGTCAAACCCGAAGTTGCCCACGTAGGCCCGACCCTCGGCATCCACCGTCATGTCGTTGCAGAGCGATGTGGCAATCTCCGATAAGTCGGCGTGCTCATGGAGGGCCACGCCGTCGTAGCGCATCACTCGGCGGTCTCTCATCGACACCACTAGCAGGTCGCCGTTGGGCATCCATCCCAAGCCTGAAGGCTGCCCCGGAACCTCAACGATTACCTCAACGGTGCCGTCCAGCGAAGCGGCATTCACGGCGTACTGGTAAAAGTCCGAGTACCAGAGCCGACCGTCATGCCACCGAGGCCCCTCGCCAAAATCGATTCCGCCGACGAAGGGTTCAGGGCTGGGAAGTATCTCCATGCCGGGGGACAATAGCGACTGTGAACGAACTGGCTGTTGTAGACCTCACCGATCCGACATTCTGGTCGAACCCTTACCCGGCATTGGCCGAGGCCAGAGACCGTCACCCGCTGGCCAGGGGAATCGATGGGAGCCTGATCGCCCTGAGCTTCGACGCAGTGGAGTCGGTGCTGAGGGACCCCCGGTTCCTGACCACCGACCTCTTGGCCCCCCGAGGGATCACCGAGGGACCTATCGCTGAATGGTGGGGCCAGGTCATGTTCTCGACCAACCCGCCGGTTCATACGCGGCTGCGTCGACTGGTCAGTCGGGCGTTTACCCCTCGGGCGGTTGAAGGACTTCGCCCTCGCGTGGTGGAGATAACGGCTGAGTTGTTGGACGGGTTCTCTGGCGACACTGTGGACGTAGTCGCTGAGTTCGCCCATGAACTGCCCATTCGGGTGATGGGGGCCATGCTGGGCGTGCCCGATGGGGACCACCATCGCTTCGCGACATGGACGGCAGACCTCGGCCTGGTTTTCTCTTCGGTTCACACCCCCGAACTACTGGCTCGCCTGGAAGGGGCCATCCATGGGCTCAACGGCTATGTGGCCGAGTTGATTGCCGACCGTCGGGCTCAGCCAGGCGATGATCTGCTCACCGGCCTCATTGCCGCCGAGGCCGACGGCGACGTTCTCAGCGAGACCGAGTTGGTGGCCATGGTGGAGAACCTGCTCTTCGCCGGACACGACACCACTCGCTCGATGCTGATGATCGGGGTGGCGCTGCTTTTGTCCCATCCTGATCAGCGAGCTGAGTTGACGGGCGATGCCTCGCTGGCCGGACAGGCTGTCGATGAGATCCTCCGCTACGAGGCGCCCGTTCTGGGGTCAGGGCGGGACGCGGCCGAGCCATTGGACCTGTTCGGCGTACCGGTTGACGCGGGGGAAACGGTTACCACGATGTCCTTGGCGGCCAACCGCGACCCGGCCGCTTTCGACGATCCCGACCGATTCGACATCACTCGGCCAGGAGGCAAGCTGATGAGCTTCGGCCAAGGTATCCACTACTGCCTGGGCGCGGCCTTGGCTCGTCTGGAGGGCCAAGTGGCCTTTCCCATGCTGCTGGATCGTTACCCGCGAATCGATTTGGCCGAAGAGCCTGAGTGGGTTCCCTACGCCTCCATCCGCCGTTTTGAGAAGCTCATGGTGGCGATAAGGTGAACTAGACATGCTGCACTGGGCAAAGAGTCGAGTAATCAACTCAGTAAGCGGCTTGTTTGCCCACGCCGAGATGCCGTTGAAGAACACTGGCAACTTTCCCGGAGATCCGGGACTGTGCGGTCCAGATTCCATCAGCTGGCGGGTGATCGGCGATGTCAGCGTATTTGTAGGCGGAATCCGGGCACTATTGATCCAGGCCGCCCACCCAGAGGTAGTCGCCGGGGTGGACGACCACAGCCGCTATCGAGACGATCCTCTTGGCCGGCTCAGCCGGACATCGTTCTATGTCACATCGGCCACCTACGGTGCGATGCCTGAAGTAGCCGAGGCCATCGACCTGGTGAAGTCGGCCCATCAAGGCGTGAGCGGGACCTCGCATCGGGGACAGGCCTACAGCGCATCAACCCCAGAGTTGGCCGCATGGGTCCACAACTCCCTCACCGATTCCTTCTTGGAGTCTTACCAGCGGTTCGGAGGCCGCTTGACCGTGGCCGAAGCCGACCAGTTCGTGGTCGAGCAGATGAAGGTGGGGGAGATGCTGGGTGCGTCGCCCTTGCCGGCAACGGCGGCCGAGTTGAGGGCCTGGATCTCCGGCCATCCTGCGCTGGCCTCCAGTCCGGGGATGCGCGACGCCATTAGATTCCTTCAGAAGCCCCCGATCTCCGCGGCCCAGCGCGCGGGGTACCAAGTATTGATGAATGGGGCAATCACCACGATTCCCCGTCGGTTGACCACAGTGCTGGGCCTGGCGGCCCCACCCGGAGCCCGAGTGGCCGCCACCGCCATGACCCTCGGACTCCGGAGGGTGATGATGAACAGTCCAGCGTGGCAGGCGGCACTGGAGCGGTGTGATGTGGCCTACGATCCCCGGCTCTTTCAAGACAAGCGAGTAGAAGCCGCTTAGGGGCGCACCAGGGTTGAAAGGTTGTCGCGCATGATCATCCGGACCTCGGCCTGGGTCATGCCCGCCAGGGACTCTGCGAAGGCCAGCGGTTCGGCGAGGCCCTCGGCATGTGGCCAGTCAGAGCCGAACAACACCTGTGATGCCCCTATGGAGTGGGCCAACTCCGCGATCGGTTCCTCGTGGTATGGGGACACGAACACATGGCGGCGGAATATGTTGCTGGGTTTTTCGGTTAGGGGGCCTCGCAGCCACGGCCCGTTGCGGCCCATGCGGTTCATCTTGTTCATGGCGGCCATCAGGTAGTCCACCCACAGGCTGCCGTTCTCCACGCTCATCACCCGCACGTTGGGGAATTCAGTGAAGAGGTTGGCGTATATCAGGGCGGCGATCGTCTCCATGATCGGCCGGTCGCCGTAGAAGCAGGTCCACTGCAAGGCCGATTGCCGGTGCGAAGGGGGATTGGGATCCTCCCCCCAGTGCACTGACATCGACTGGTTGTAGCCCGACTCGCCAATGTGGAAGCCGACCACGGCTCGGGCTTCGTTGATGCGAGCCCAGAACGGATCGAAGACCGGGTCGGCGATGTTGCGGCCCCCGGCGGGTCCGGGCCGCAAGGACACGATTCGGGCCCCCCGGTCCAACGCCCACTCCAACTCGGCCACCGCTCGGTCGGGATTGACCAACGACATCAGAGGAGGGGCATGAATGCGCCCATCCCGGTTTAGGCCCCATTCGTCGTCCAGCCAGCGGTTGAAGGCCCTCAGGTTGGCGTAGAGCAGGTCGTGGTCGTCCACCATGAAGTGCTCCACACATACGGCCAGGGTGGGGAACAGCACCGCGGCCTCCACCCCCTGGGAGTCGAGGACCTCGACTCGAGCAGCGCGTGATACGTACTCGGGGCGGTGAGGCTCAGACACCTGGCTGCGCTTTACCACTTGGCCTCCACCTTCGCCCTGCTTCATGGCCTCGAGCATTTCCCGCAACATTCCTGGCCTCGGGGCGGTGTCGAAGCTGCGGTGCTCCAAGAAGGTGAACAGCCGGTCGCCGATGTACACCTCTTCGGAGCCGCCTGGTTCGATTACGGGCCGCACCGCTCGGTCAGCGAACGCCGGGTCGATGTAGCGGGTGAAGGCGTCGCGGGGTTCGTAGTAGTGATTGTCGGCGTCGAACACCCGATATCCAAGATCCATGCGCACAGGTTAGGGCTGCATGAGGATGGCAAGTAGGGTGGCGCCGGCAATCACCGCCCGATCAGCGAAGGAGACACCGAGATGGGACGGCTGGACGGCAAAGTAGCAATCATCACTGGAGCAGCCCGGGGGCAGGGTGAGGCCGAGGCCCGGCTGTTCGCCTCTGAGGGGGCCAAAGTGGTGTTGGGTGATGTCCTGGACGACGACGGCAAGCAGGTGGCGGCCAGCATCGGTGAGAACGCTCGCTACGTACACCTCGACGTGGCCCAAGAGGGCGACTGGGCCGCGGCGGTGGAAGCGGCCGCCAGCATGGGATCGCTGACGGTCCTGGTCAACAACGCGGCCATCCTCAGGCCGGCAGCCATTGAGGCCACCACCCTGGAGGACTACATGGAGGTCATCAATGTCAACCAAGTGGGCACGTTCCTGGGCATGAAGGCCGTGCTTGAGCCCATGAAAATGGCCGGCGGGGGCTCCATCGTGAACATCAGCTCCATCGACGGCCAGCAGTCCAAGAACGGCCTCATCAGCTACACCGCCTCGAAATTCGCCATCCGGGGCATGACCAAGACCGCGGCTATCGAGTGGGGCCGGTTCGACATCAGGGTCAATTCCATCCACCCGGGCGGGGTGAACACTCCCATGGGCAACCCCATGAATGATCCTCGGGCCGAGAAGGAGCCCTACGTCTTCCAGGCCATTCCCCGGGTCGGCGAGCCCATTGAGATTGCCTACGCTGCCCTCTTCTTGGCCAGCGACGAGGCATCATACGTCACCGGCGCCGAACTGAATGTGGACGGCGGCTGGCGAGCCGGAGCGGTCACCCCCGGCCTTCCCGGCACCGATCATGTGGTCGACTACGGCTACAACCCCGACTGACGCGTTCGGTTTCCTGTACTCACATTGAGCCAAAAGCCCCTCTGGGAAGCCCCCAGCGCTGCTTCCAGTCCCGACTACGGCGCTGGCGTTGAGAGGCTGGCATTGGCTGGCGCGGCCCGCCGCCTGCTGAACGCGGTCAGAGTTTCTGCGGTCGGCGACGAAGCGGTTTCCGACGCCACCGATCTGCTGGAACAAGCTACGAAGCTCCTGGAAGCCGAGCAGATGCAGGGGCTCCACCGCCAGGGGGTGATGGGCGATCTGGAAGCCGGTTTCGAATCTCGCGACCCGATGCAGTTCTTCCCCTACAGCCCGATCATCGGACGGCTGAACCCGGCCTCACCCCCCGCTGAATTCTGGGCTGAGGGAGAGGAAGTCCACGGAAGCATGAACCTGTCCGCGGTTTACGCCGGACCGCCCGGGATGGTCCACGGGGGGATCATCGCCATGATCTTCGACGAGCTGTTGGGCGTGGTCAACGTGGTCAACGGCCAAGGGGGCTATACCGGAACGCTGAAGGTGGTGTATCGGCGGCCCACGCCGCTGCTCAGGGAGATCAAGCTGCGAGCGTGGCCCTCAGGCAGCGAGGGACGGAAGCTGTACGTGTCAGGCGAGATGGTTTGCGATGGGACGGTGACCGCCTCCGCTGAGGGAATTTTCATACGGGCCAACCGGCAACTCATCGACGATCTATAGGGCTTAACGACAACTGGAGAACCAATGACCGACACCCGCTTTGATACCAGTGCCGCGGTTCACGAACTCCTCGACACCATGAAGGGCCTGGATCAGGAGTTCCTATCGGGTCCCAAAGCGCTGGCCGACGACCAGGCTGTGCTGGAGGGCTACCGGTGGATCTTCTCCATCACCCAGGTGGCGTTGGACGTGTACGTGTGGGCCGACACCAACCGCCCTCGGTTCACCGAGATCGTGGGTCCGTACAAGAAGTGGGGCGGCGACAACTCCGACGCCTTCTACTTCATGACCCGGATCGATCCTTCTCGGACCTATCGGGTGACCGTGGATCCCGGCGACGCGGTGTACCTGTCGCTCACGGTGTACGGCGGCCCCGATGACGGCCGCTACTCCGAGCGTATCGTCGGCACTCTCAACACCACGGAGATGACGCCCAACCCCGACGGCACCTACGAGATGATTGTCAGTCCGAACGACCACGACGGCAACTTCTTGAAGCTGGCCCCCGATGCAGTGGTGGCCTGCACTCGTGACTACATGAATGACCCTGTCAATGGAGAGAAGGCCCGTTGGCGCATTGAGTGCCTGGATCCGGCGCCTCCGTGGAGCGACGTACACACCGATGCCGAGGTGGCCCGGCGCTTCCAGGCCGCCACTACCTGGGTAAAAGAGCAGGCGGCCATGGTCCCGATCCCGCTGGGCACGCTCAACCACATGGACGACCCGTTCCCGGTGCCCACAGTGACTTTCGGCTGGGCCGCGGGAGATGCCTCATACGCCATGGGTGCGTTCGAGTTAGACGACGATGAGGCGCTGGTGTTGAAGGGGAACTCGCCGGAGTGTGTTTTCTGGAACATGTGCTTGTGGAACCAATTTCTGCACTGCTTCAACTACGACTACGACGACGTCACCACCAACGGCTCAAAGGTGGAGTTGGACCCCGACGGGTCGTGGACCATCGTCTTGTCCGCGGCCGATCCGGGCGTGCCCAACTGGGTGTCCACCCAGGGTCGGCCCCACGGGCGCATCTGGTTCCGCTGGTTCCTGCCCGAGCGGACCCCCGACCCCATCAGCGCTGAGGTGGTGAAGCTGGCCAGCTTGGGCTAGTGCTCTAGTTCAACCGCGAAGCGGTCGGTATAGAAGCTGAGAGCCCGGCGGCACTCTTCGGCGGTCATGCCGAAGTCGGCCAGGTCGTAGATCACTCGCCCGTGCTTGCCGCGGGGGTGATCGTCCATGTAAGCGTCCATGGCGGCCCTGACATCTGGGGTGAACGGCTGGTCGGCCAGCTTGTAGATGCGCTCCACCATGGCCACGTCGTCGGCCATGAACTCGTGGAACAGCACATCGAGGGACTGCTCAGGGGGCACCAATTCGCGGTCGTCGGTGCACGACTGGAGCATGTCGGCGATGAGCTGGGCCCACCATTGGCCGATACCGTGGACGTCCACCGGGTGGGTGGCGCTCATGCGGGCCGAGTAGCAGATCATGGTGGCGAACGAGGCGGTGATCGACACCGGATCGCGGTGGGTGAACACCACGGTGGCATCGCCGAACACGTTCATAAGGGGCCCGATCTGCTCCAGGTGCTGGGGCGACTTGAGCACCCAACGCTCCCGGGGTGGGCGCTGGTGGGTGAGCACTTTGAGTATCCGCTTGAGGTACTGGTAATGGGGAGTCTGGTCGTGCTCTTTGTAGTAAGACCGCCAGGTGGGCAGCACCGCCAGGCAGTCGAACAGCATCGTGGAGAAGTCGATGCCCAGTAGGTGGATCTCCTCGTGGACGTGATCCCAGGTCATCTCGTGCATGCGGTCGTAGTGGGGCATGGCCGCGTTGTGGATCACCAGCCCGTTCTTGGCTCGCTCGATGCGGCCTTCGGTGGTTCCGGATTCCTCAGGAGGGGGAACCGGCTCCATGGCCTCCCACCAGGGCAGAGAGCGAAGTGCAGGGTCAGCAGAAATGAGGTTGTGTAGGTGGGTGGTGCCCGTACGGGGCAGCCCGGCGATCACAATGGGCCGGTCGATGGGCACATCTAAGGCATCGGGGTGGTCCTTGATGTACTGCTCTATGCGCAGTCGATTGGCGGCAAACGTGGTGAGCTGGCTGAAGCTGCTCACCCGGCCCATGGGGGAGTGGTCGGCCTCAGTGTCCAATGAGTGGCACAGCACCTCGAGCGGGGCCCGAAACTCGTCGGGGCCGAAGTCGCTGAGCCCGGTCTGGGCGATGGCCGTGCCCAGGATCGCTTCAGGACTCAGCTCGATTTGATCGGCCATCGGAGCCATCTGCTCCATCATTTCCGCGATCTCGGGGGCCAGCACCGGATCAACGAGGTCTTCAATGCGAATAGGGGCAGGTCGGTCGCTCACGCCCGGCAGAATAGCGGCGTCGATCATCACCACTAGCATCTCTCCATGCCCCAACATGTGCCCGAGATCGAGTGGACCGAGGACGCCCTGGAACTGCGGAAGTTCGTGTTCGACTA
>MPNQ01000024.1 GCA_002239105.1 marine group bacterium Sva0996 bin134
CTGGTGATGGGCCACGAGGGCACCGGCACAGTGCTGGAGTTGGGTGCCGGCGCAGGGCACGACGCACGGGGCCAGCCCCTGCAACCGGGCGACCGCATCGTATGGGCCCACAACTGGTGCGGGCGGTGCTACTTCTGCGCGGTGGCCAAGCAACCCACCCTGTGCGAGAACACCATGGGATACGGGTGGGGCCCCTATGAGGCAGGTACCGTCAACGGGACGTTCTCAGAGCACCTCCACGTCTCGCCCGACTCTCGGGTGTTGCGGGTGCCCGACAGCGTTTCCAGCCCGCTGGCATCAGCGGCCACCTGCGCCCTCCGCACGGTTATGCACGCCCTCGACCGCCTGCCCCGCATCCGCTTCAGCGACACTGTGGCCGTACTAGGCGCCGGCCCGGTAGGTGTTTTGGGCGCGGCGGCTGCGCTGCACAGCGGGGCCCACCAGGTGATCCTCATCGGCGCGCCCGCCTCCCGGTTGGCGGCCACCGAGCAATGGGGCCTCACCGCTCGCATCGACATCGACGAAACCGAGCCCGACGAGCGTATCGAGGCCGTACGCAGCCTTACCGGAGGCCGGGGCGCCGACCTGGTTCTGGAGTGCGCCGGTCCCCCCGATGCCTTCACCGAGGCAATGGAGATGGTGCGGGCGGGCGGCGCGCTCATGGTGATCGGCCAGGCCCACGGCCAAACGGTGCCGGTGGCCACCACGGCCATGAAGGTGCGCCAGCTCACGGTGCGGACCTCCCTTTCGGCCGACATCTCCCATTTCCACGACGCCCTCCAGTTCTTGGACCGCCATGGCGATGCGCTGGATCTGGAGTCGGTGGTGTGCTCGAAGACTTATGCGCTGGATCAAGTTACCGATGCCTTGGCCTCAATGCGGGCAGGGGCCGAGATGAAGCCGGTGATCGTCCCATGACCGCTGACGCTGCCATCCGAGACCGCTATCCGCTACTGGTAGGGGATAGCGAGGTCACCGCAAGCGCAAAGATGGCGGCCAAGGCCCCGGGCACCGGCGAGACAATGGCCGAAGTGCCCCTGTCAGATGCCGAGGTGGTGGATCAGGCCGTTGGGGTGGCCGCCGATGCCCAACCGGCATGGTCCGCACGGTCGGCGGCCGAGCGGGGACGGTATATGCGCGACCTGGCCGATGCGGTAAGGGGCCAAACCGAGCGGCTGGCCCGGATCGACGCAATGGACAGCGGCAACCCATTGGCCGCCATGCGCAACGACGTGGTCTACGGGGCCGACGCCTTGGACTACTTCGCCGGCATTGCCCGGGAACTGCACGGCAAGACCCTGCCGGCCTCGGCCAACGGCCTCCATCTGACCCTGCGGGAGCCCTATGGAGTGGTGGCCCGTATCCTGCCCTTCAACCACCCGCTGATGTTCACCCTTTTCCACGCGGCCGCCCCCCTGGCCGCCGGCAACACGGTGATTGTGAAGGCCCCCGACCAAACCCCGATCTCTCCACTGGAAGTGGCCTATCTGGCCGCGGAGATCCTGCCTCCCGGCGTGCTCACAGTGCTTACCGGTGACGGACCCACCACCGGAGAGGCCCTGGTGGCTCATCCGGGCGTCGGCCGCATCGGGTTCACCGGAAGAGGGACCACCGGTCTGCGGGTCATGGAGGCAGCGGCGGCATCAGGCCATGTGAAGAACGTGACCGTGGAACTGGGCGGCAAGAATCCACTTCTGGTGGCGCCCGACGCCGACCCCTCCTATGTGGCCGAGCAGGCCGTGGGGGGCATGAACTTCGAGTCTTCCCAAGGTCAGTCTTGCGGTTCGACCTCTCGGCTGTATGTGCCGGCTGAAATGCACGACGACGTGGTGGACGCGGTGGCCGCCCGACTTGACCAGATCAGGGTGGGCGACCCCCTCGATGAGGCAACCACCATGGGGCCGCTGGTCTCCGATCCCCAGCTCAGCCGGGTGCGAGGCTACGTGGAGGCTGGGAAGTCGGAAGGCGCCCGGCTGGTTAGGGGCGGAGGTCCCCCCGACGGCGTGCCCGATGGCGGGTACTACCTGGCGCCCACGCTGTTCGACCGGGTTGCCCCCGGCCATGTCATCGCCACCGAGGAGATTTTCGGGCCGGTGCTGTCGGTGCTGGAGTGGAGTGATCGAGAGGACCTCATCGCCCAGGCCAACGCCACCCGCTACGGGTTGACCGCCAACATCATCACCAACGACTTGGACTGGGCATTGGACACCGCCCGCCGAGTGCAGGCCGGTTGTGTGTGGATCAACGGGAGAGGGCAGCACTTCCTGGAAACCCCCTTCGGGGGCTACAAGGACTCCGGGCTCGGAGCAGAGGGCTCGATGGAGTCGCTGCTCAGCTACACCAGGACCAAAGTCGTCCACGTTCTCGACATCGGAGCACGACCATGAGCAGCCACCACCCTGAGGCCATTGCCGGCATCAAGGAGAAGATCGCCACCTCGACCCGAATCCTGGTCCGTGAGCGGCTGATCGGGCCCTTCGGCCATCCCTCGACCAGGATCCCCGGCACCGACTTAGTAGCGGTGCTGGGCCACACCCACGACGATGTGAAAGACCTGGCCGAAACCGATACGGAAGATGTCGTAGTAATGGATCTGGACGGCGAGGTGGTCGAGGGGACGATGGAGGCCCCTGGCGAGCGGTTCATGCATACCGAGATCTACAAGGCTCGTCCCGATGTGGGAGCGGTGATCCACGCCCACCCCATGCACTGCATCGCGTTCTCAATCACCGATGTGCCCCTCGCCCCGGTTTGGCACTTGTGCACCCTGTTTGCCGACGGCGTGCCGATTTATGACTCCGCCGTGCAGATAGACAATCCCGAGCGCGGCCGATCGGTGGCGGCGGCTTTGGGAGACCGCAAGGGTGTGCTGCTCAAGGGCCACGGCCTCACCGTGGTGGGCACGTCTATTGAGGAGGCCACCGTCAGCGCGGTGAACCTCGAGCGCTCGGCCCGACTCCAGATCATGGCTGGAGGCCTCGGGGCGGTGGAGGCCATCGACCGGGCCGAACTGACTGGAGAGATGCTCACCGATGGTCTGACGCTGGAGGAATACACCCACACCCAGTGGGATTACTGGGCTATGGAGATTGGCTGATGGCGACCTCGGCCTCCTCTCTTCGTCGCGAAGACCCCCGGCTTCTGCGGGGCGATGGACGCTATGTGGCAGATATCGAGCTTCCCTCCATGTGCTATGCCGCGTTTGTGCGCAGCCCGGTGGCCCACGCTGACGTGGTCGAGGTTGAGCTGCCTTTCGATGTAGTGGGCTGGACCGGCGAGGATCTGATCGGCCGGATTGAGACGATGGCCCCCAACGAAGCCGATGGCGGTATCTACCAGGACAAACTGCTTGAGTCCCTGGGTGACGACCGGCTGTTCGTCCGCCATGAGGGCCGGCCGCTGTTGGCAGGGGGCCGGGTGCGCCATGTGGGCGATCCCATAGCGGTGGTCATCGCCGATACCCCCTATGGCGCGGCTGATGCCGCAGACCGGGTGCGCCTGGATCTGGCCTCCCGACCGCCGGTGGTCGATCCCTTCGCTGCTTTGGGCGCGGACGCTCCCCGGCTGTATGACCACTGGCCCGACAACCGCTCGTTGTTCGTGGCTGCCGGCTTTGGCGACATCGGCGCCGCATTTGCCGAAGCTGCCCATGTGAGCCGCCGCCGGCTGCATTCCGGGAGGCTGGCCTGCCACCCCATGGAGCCTCGGGGCGTGGTGGCCGAACACGACCCCCGCACCGACCTGCTCACGGTGTGGAGCAGCACGCAGATCCCCCATCCGCTGCGCACCGCTTTGGCCAAGGCCCTGGGGCGGCCGGCACACCGAATTCGGGTAGTAGCCCCCGATGTGGGCGGCGGTTTCGGGGTCAAGGCTGTGCCCTACGCCGAAGAGCTGATCTTGGCCTTCCTCGCTTTGGAGATGGGAGTCGCCCTCAAATGGGTAGAGCAGCGGAGCGAGCACGGCCTCGCTGCCGTACAGTCCCGCGACCAGATCCACGACATCGAGCTGGCCCTTGACGGAGACGCCCGCATCCTGGGAGTGCGCGACCGCTTCGTGGTGGACAGCGGGGCGGCCAACCCTTTGGGCGTGGTCCAGCCCTACAACACGCTGGCCCACCTGTGCGGGTGCTACCGGGTCCCGGCGCTGGATGTGGAGGCCACCGCGGTAGTCACCAACAAGGCCCCGAATTCGCCCTACCGGGGCGCAGGTCGGCCCGAGGCGGTGTTCGCCATGGACCGCATCATCGATGTGGCCGCCCGGGAGATGGGAATCGATCCGGTGGACCTTCGCCGCCGCAACCTGATCTCCCCAGAGGAGATGCCCTATACCGTCGGTCTCAATTATCGAGACGGCACCCCGGTTACCTACGACAGCGGCGATTTCTCTGGCTGCTTCGAGACAGCCATGGCCATGAGCGGCATAGACGGAGGCCTTCGAGGCGGGGCCCGAGATGAGTTCGGCCGGCTAGTGGGCGTAGGGGTGTCCTCCTATGTGGAGGGCACCGGAGTGGGACCGTTCGAAAGCGCCCGAGTGCGGGTGGACGAGACCGGCTGGGTCGAGGTGGCCACCGGTGCCTGCTCTCAGGGCCAGGGCCATGAAACGGTATTCGCCGAGGTGTGCGCTCAAGCGCTGGGAGCCGACCCCGAACAGGTGACAGTGATCGGGGGCGACACCGCGGCTGTCGAATACGGGTGGGGCACGCTGGCCAGCCGGAGCGCGGTGGTGGCGGGCAGCGCCATCCACCAGGCAGCCACGGTGCTGCGCAAACGGATCGTGGACGCGGTAGCTGAGCGGTGGGAACTGGCGCCCGCCGACCTCTGCGTACGAAATGGCGCAGTGGAAGTGGTGGGAACGCCGACCCGCCGCATGGAGTTGTCCGAGGTTGCTGCTGGTTTCGCCCCCGGAGGCGTATTTGCCAACGGCAGCAGTGCTGGCTTGGACGAGATGGTCTGCTTTGAGCCCCCGACGGTCACCTTTGCCGCCGGCGTGCACGTGGCCCGGGTTGCGGTCGATCCGTCGACTGGCGCAGCTGAGATTCTCGACTACACCGTCGCCCACGACTGCGGGCCTCTGCTCTCGCCGATGATCGTGGACGGCCAGATCGCCGGGGGAGTGGCTCAGGGGATCGGGGCCGCGTTGTTCGAGCAAGCGGTCTATGACGCCGAAGGGCAGCCCCAGAACCCCAGCCTGGCCGACTATCTGGTGCCCGACGCATCCAGGGTGCCCGAATTGGCTGTCACCCACCTCGAGACTCCATCTCCGCTCAACCCGCTGGGGATCAAGGGCGTGGGGGAAGCCGGGGCGATTTCACCACCGGCCGCGGTGGCCAACGCCATCGAAGATGCCCTGGCTGGGCTGGGCATCGAAGTGAACCGGGTGCCGGTAACGCCCGACTATCTGTTCGATCAATTGCAGGGAGCAAGATCATGACCGAAACCCACTCCGGAACAGTCGTCGATGCCCCCCGCACCGAGGGTTCAGTATCGCCCGACATCGCTCTGAGCGTGTCGGGGATCCACAAGCGCTACGGGGGTGTGGTTGCTCTCCGGGATGTGTCGCTGAATTTCCCCACTGGCACGCTCACCGCCATAGTGGGCGACAACGGCGCCGGCAAGAGCACCCTGTTGAAGGTTATTTCAGGTGCGGAGCAGCCCGATGCGGGATCAGTGGTGCTGCATGGCGAGGTTCGCCGATTCCGTTCCCCTTTGGACGCCCGGAGGGCCGGCATCGAAACCGTGTACCAAGACCTAGCGCTGGCCGACAATCTCGATGCCGCACAGAACCTGTTCATGGGGCGGGAAATCAAGGTGGGGTTGGGTCCGTTCACCTTCTTGCGCCAACGGGCTATGCGTCGCGAAACCGAAGAGATCATCCAGAGGCTCAACATCAAGATCCCCTCCGTTCGCATTCCGGTCCAACATTTCTCCGGGGGCCAGCGTCAGGGAGTGGCCATCGCTCGGGCCATGAACTGGGGCAACGAGGTGATCATCATGGACGAGCCCACCGCCGCTCTGGGGATCGCCGAGACCGCTCGTGTGGAGGATCTCATCACCACATTGCGGGAGCGCGAGCTGACCATCGTTGTTGTCAGCCACAACCTCGACCAGGTGTTCCGGCTCGCTGACCGGATCGCGGTGATGCGCCGGGGCCAGCTAATCGAGTTGCTTGACGCCCATCGCACCGACGCCCAGAAGCTGGTTTCTCTCATAACCGGCCTGTCCGCTTCCCATGACGGGACAGATGGCCATGAAGGCGCTTGAGATGGCGCCGCGGGTGGGTGTCCAGATACGGCCCAACCATGTGAGTTGGGACGACATGGTGGCTGCCTGGCAGTACGCCGATGAAGCCGGGGCCGACAGCATCTGGACGTTCGACCACTTCTTTCCCATCGATGGCGATCCCGAGGGCACCGCCTTCGAGTGCTGGACGACGCTGGCCGCCATGGCGTCGGTCACCCGGAACGCCCAAATCGGCCCGCTGGTCACCTGCGCCGGGTTCCGCAATCCGGATCTGCTGGCCGACATGGCCCGTACAACCGACCACGCATCCGGGGGCCGGGTGGTGCTCGGACTGGGGTCGGGCTGGTTGGAGCGGGACTACCACTCCTACGGGTACGCCATGACCGGCGATGCCGATCGGATCCGCGAGATGGAATTAGCCATACACCGCATCCGCCGCCGGCTGGGCCAGCTTCGCCCCGGCCCAGTAGGCCCGCTTCCCATCCTGATCGGCGGGTTGGGGGAGCGGATGACCCTGGACGTGTGCGCCCGGCTGGGTGATGCCTGGAACGGCTGGGGGACCCCCGACGAGATCGCCCACCTGAACCGGATACTGGACAACTGGTGCGAGCGGGCCGAGCGCGATCCGACTCAGGTGGAGAGGACGGTGGCGCTGTTCGAGACCGCCAGCGATGCCACCTACGACGACTACGCGGCCGCCGGGGCCGAGCATCTCATCCTGGTTCGGTCGGGCCCCGAATATCAGGTCGATGAGCTGGAGTCCCTCCTGGCTTGGCGGGATTCTCGGAGCGGACCGTGAGCTGGGCTGGCCTAGATCGGGGGCGGCAATGGGCACCGGCAAGGTAAGCGCCACCACCGGCGCATTGTGGATGCCCTTCACCTCGGCGGGCGGCAGCCGGCCACCAGTGGTAGTGGCCGGGGAAGGCAACTATGTGGTGACCGACGACGGGACCCAACTGCTCGATGCCACGGCTGGCGGGGTGGCCTGTGTGATCTTGGGGCATGGCCGAACCGAGATCGCCGACGCGGTGGCCGAGCAGCTCCGCACGCTGGAGTATCACTGTCTCTTCGGGTACAGCCATCCTCGGGCCCAGGAGTTGGCCGCGGAGGTGGCTGCTCGCACGCCGGGCGACCTGAACCACGTCTTCTTCACGAACTCCGGCTCAGAGGCGGTGGAGACCGCCCTGAAGATGGCCCGCGGCTACTGGCGCCGGGTTGGGCAGGCATCCAAGACGGGGTTCGTGTCGCTGCACCGGGGTTACCATGGCATGAACTTCGGCGGGATCTCCGTGGGCGGCCTGACAGAGAACCGGGCGGGGTTCGGCCCGCTGCTGGAGGGCTGCACCCAGGTCCCGGCCCACGACATCGACGCCCTAGAGGCGGAATTGGTCTACCGCGATCCGAGCACAGTCGCCGCGGTGGTTATGGAGCCCGTACAGGCTGCCGGGGGCGTTTACCCGCCTCCCGAGGATTACTTATGCCAGGTCAGGGCGATGTGCGACCACCACGATGTGCTCCTTTTGCTGGATGAGGTGGTGTGCGGATTCGGACGGCTGGGCCACTGGTTCGGTGGTCACCGCTACGGCGTGGTTCCCGACATTATGACTGTGGCCAAGGGACTGACTTCGGCCTACATCCCTATGGGAGCGGCGATCGCCAGCAGCAGGGTCCACGAAGCGTTCGTCGACCCCGAGGGCTCGATTGAGCTGATGCATGGCTATACCTATAGCGGGCATCCCGCGGCCTGCGTCGCCGGGCTCAAGGTGATCGAGATCATCGAACGGGAGGGACTGGTGGAACACAGCCGTCAGACCGGTATACACCTTCAGAAGCAGGTCAGCACCCTGGCATCTTTGCCGCTGGTGGGCGAGGTTCGGGGCGAGGGGATGTTGGCCGCGGTGGAGCTGGTAGGAGACAGCCCGGAGCCCCTAGTGGCCGAGGCGCAGCGGCGCATCCAGTCGGCCGGGGTGCTGGTGCGGGCGCAGGCCGACCACTTGGGCATCTACCCGCCGTTCACATTCACAGATACAGAGGTGGTCAGAGTGGTCGACACCACCCGGACAGTGCTTGAGGAATTGGTATGACCTACGACCGCGTGGACTCGATATTGGAACAGTGGGCCAGCGAGCGCCCCGATCTGGATGCCTCGCCCATCGGGATTTTCGGGAGGATCTCTCGCATCGACCGCTTGTTCGAGCAGTCAATGGCTGAGTTTCTCCGCCCATTCGGCCTCACATTGGGCTTGTTCGACGTGCTGGCTGCGCTGCGCCGAATCGGCGAGCCCTTCCAGGCCATGCCGAGCGACTTGGCGGCCATGACCATGCTGACCTCAGGGGGCATGACGGGAAGGCTGGACCAGCTTGAGAAGTTGGATCTGGTGCTCAGGGTGCCCGATCCCGACGACCGCAGGGTCATGATGGCCCAGCTCAGCCCCAAGGGCAGAGACCTGATTGACCGGCTCATGGGCGAGCACCTGGAACGCGAGCGAGCCCGGCTGGTGTGGTTGCAGGCCGGGGAGCCGGAGGAATTCGCCAGCTACCTGCGCAAGCTTGAGTCGTCCCTTCGGTCGTTCGACGGTCAGGGGCGGGCGAAGGGCCTGGACGCCTAAGAGGCCGTGAAACACCAGGAGATGGCGTCGGCCTCGCCGGGGCCGATCTCCTGTCGCCAATAGGTCACCAGTGCGCAGTTCTGCTCTGCTCGGAGGCTCTCGATCACATTTCCCTGATCGGGTCGGAAGGTAAAGCGGTTGAGGTTGGGCTGATGGCGAATCTGCCCGGGGGGAATGTCCACCCCATTGATGGTCAAGAGGGCGTCGTAGCCAGGGGCCAGATCGATGCCGACGGTCTCTTGTGATAGGACCTCGGCGTTTCGAGGGGGGATGAGCTCGTCCACCGCAGCGTTGCCGGTGACGGTTACGTCGTTGTCGTCGGTATCGGCGAGCACCAAGGCCAGCAGGATTGCTCCCGCTCCCATCAGGGCTGCGGCGCCCAACAGCACTCGGCGCAATAAGACGGATTCCAGCACCCCCACAGTGTGCCCGTTGGCTGCGCAAGACCCCAAGCATGATTGGGCAGGCGATTCACCGTCACCACAGTGTGCCTGCTGGCCGGGTGGTCAGACACCCTCGGTGGCGCAGAAACACTCTGAACTGCCTGTACCCTCAAGGCGTGTCCCAAGGCAGCGGCGAGGCCGGGGTGA
Organism: marine group bacterium Sva0996 bin134; assembly: GCA_002239105.1. GTDB lineage: Bacteria > Actinomycetota > Acidimicrobiia > Acidimicrobiales > Bin134 > Poriferisocius. The sequence continues at coordinate 9,438 of MPNQ01000024.1, forward strand.
TCGGCCGAGTACTGGGCGGGCGCTACCGGCTCGTGAACCACATCGGCGCGGGCCGGTTCACCAACGCCTACCTGGCTTATGACCTGTTGCAGTCGCGCCGCGTGGCGGTGAAGCTGCTCTCCGAGGACATCGTGTCCGCAGGCGGGTCGCGAGGCGGGACCTTTGCCAACAGCTTTGCTGAGGCCGCAGAACAGGCATCGTTGATCACTCACCCCCATCTGGTGGCGGTGCGCGACTGGGGAGACTCCGATTTCGGCCTCTATGTGGTAACCGACTACCTGGAGGGTGGCAGCTTGCTGGGGATGCTCGACAGTGGGCATCTGCTGTCGCCGTCGCAGGCACTGATGGTCGGCCTGGAGGTGACTCGCGGGCTCGAGCACATACACCGCCAAGGGCATATTCATCGGGATATTCGGCCCTCAAACATTCTGTTCGACGGCCGCGGTCGGGCGCGCTTGGCCGATCTGGGCACGTCATGGGTCTTGACCTCCTCCGAGTCGGGGGGAGCGCTGATGTCCAGGTCGGTCTTCTCGGCCATAGACGCCGTGCGCTACGCATCCCCAGAACAGGCCCAAGGACTCACGCCCGACCACAAGAGCGATGTGTACTCCCTGGTCCTCGTCCTCACCGAGGCATTGTCGGGACGGGTGCCATTCGAATCTGAAGACCCCGAGTACACACAGATGGCCAAGATGAGCCGGAAGCTGGACTTCGCCGGTCAATACGCCCGCCTTGGCCGGGTGCTGGAGCAGGCGGGACAGCCGGAAAGGGACGACCGTCCCAGCGCCGAAGATCTGGCCATTGGGCTGCTATCGGCGGCGGAGTCACTGCCCCGGCCGACGCCGCTCCCGCTGGCAAGAGCAGAGCCGGAGATCCCCCTGCCGGACAAGGGAACGGACGCCGGGATTCCCGATGGTCGCATAGAAGCGGGTCCGCCCGCGAGCGTGGACCGCGGGGTGCTTCGGAGGCTGGTGTTGGCTCTGATGGCAACCGTGCTGTTGGGGGCCGCGGGCTTTGGGGCCTTCGCCCTGTGGGAAAACCAGGTCGGCAACGAGGTCCAGCAGGTTCCGGACCTGACCGAGGCCGACGGAGCCGATCTGAACCGCATCGTGAGTGAATTCGGCTGGGAGCTCGACCGACTTGACCGACGCCAGGACGGCACCGTGGCGGGTCAGGTCATCAGTCAGGACCCCCAGCCGGGAATCGGTTTGGAGGAGGGGGAGACGGTCACGGTATGGGTGTCTTTGGGGCCCGAACTGGTGGCCATTCCCAGAAACCTTGTCGGCATTGCGGTGGAGGACGCCGAAGTTCTGTTGGGGGAGGCGGGTCTGTCGGTGGGCGAGGTCACCGGGCGCCACGATGAAGCGGTGGTAGAAGGGGTGGTAATCGAAGTGGATGAGTTGTTTCCAGAGGTCGATCCGGGGGGAAGCGTGGGGTTGGTGGTTTCCCTTGGTCCGGCGCCACGAGTGGTACCTGAAATAGCCGCTGGAGCTTCGCTGGCTGTGGCTCGGGAGAGACTGGAAGAGCTCCGCCTAGGAGTACTCGAGTGGCGAGAAGCCGACAATTTGGTGGAAGCAGACCATGTGGTGAGGGTGGATCCCCCACCGGGAACCGAGGTGGCGGCCGACTCTGTGATCACCGTGGTGATATCAGACGGGCCTGAGCAGGTGAGGGTGCCCTTCTTGGCCTCCCTGGGGGTGGGTGAGGCATCCGTCGCCCTCGAAGAGGTCGGTCTTTGCCTGGGCGGAATCGAGGGTCCGACCGGATCTGAGATCTTGACTTCCAACCCGCCTGCCGATGCCGTGGTGGATCACGGGACGTGTGTCGGACTGATCACCCGGCCCGAGGGAGAAACAGATCTGGAACCAGAAGACGGCTGAGCCTCAGTTGCCTTCGAGGTCGGTGATGGCTTGCATCCGGGTCTGAGCATGGCGGGCGAAGGCGGCTTGTTCTTTGGTCATTCCCTCGCCGAACAAAATGAGCACTAGGGCCAGGTCGCCGTCTACCCGGAGTGCGCCGGTGAGAAATCCGTGGGCGACTATGTCGGGGTCGTCAGTGACGAAAGCAGCCAGGGCCGACTCGTAGTCGAGGATCACAGTGGCATCGGGTTCGCCCAACTCTCCGGGCACAGGCAGCGGTCCCCCAGCCACGGTGTCGATATAGGCCCGGAACTCGCCGCTGCCGAAGGGAGTGTCGGTGACCACCAGGTTGACTCGGGCTGCTTGGACAGGATCAGGCGCGGTTGATGCCAGTTCCTCGCGCAGCGCCATGGCCGCTTCGATCCACCCCGGACTCAGAAACCGATGCACCCCCATCCTGGCAACGTAGGCCACCGGATGACTCCGGCGCGGGAAACCGACAAGTTGGGCGGTACGATGTCGCTTCGGTATGGGGCAGCAACGCATCACCCGGGCAGAGTGCGCCCATGTGGCTGCTTTGGCCCGCTTGGAGCTGACCGACGAGGAGCTGGACCGGTTTACCGGCCAGCTTGACGAGCTGTTGGACCATGTGGCCGAGGTGGAGGCACTCGAAATTGATGACTTGGTCCCGACGATGCACGCCCTGCCCATCACCAACCTGCTCCGCCCGGATGTTCCCGGCGATGTGCTGGACCGTGACGAGGTTCTTGCTCACGCGCCATTCGCCGAGGACGGCCAGTTCCGGGTCCCTCCAGTTCTTGGCGAGGCGCCGTGACCGCAGTTGAGATTGCCGCAGCCGTGCGGTCTGGGCAGCAGTCGGCCCGCACGGTGGTTGACGAGTACTTGGGGGCTGTCGCCGAAGGCGATGCGGATATCCGTGCCTTCAATCTGGTGACCGAAGGACAAGCCCGTGCCCGGGCCGACGCGATCGACTCAGCGGTGGCCGCGGGCCGCGATCCCGGTCCGCTGGCCGGCGTGCCCGTAGCCCTCAAGGACAACATGTGCACCCGGGGGGTGCCCACTACCTGTTCCTCGCGAATTCTGGAGGGCTGGGCTCCCCCGTATGACGCCACCGTGGTCGAGCGGCTCCATGCTGCCGGGGCTGTGATAGTGGGAAAGACCAATATGGACGAGTTCGCAATGGGCAGCTCCACCGAGAACTCGGCGTTCGGCCCCACCCGCAACCCATGCGACACCAGCCGGGTTCCGGGGGGCTCTTCGGGGGGCAGCGCGGCGGCGGTGGCCGCAGGATTCGCCCCGGTGGCGCTGGGCAGTGACACGGGAGGGTCGATCCGCCAGCCCGCGGCGTTGTGCGGGGTGGTCGGTGTCAAGCCCACCTATGGCCTGGTTTCCCGCTATGGGCTGGTGGCTTTCGCCTCGTCCTTGGACCAGATTGGCCCGTTCACCACCACCGTGGCCGACTCGGCGACGGTTCTGGACGTGATCAGCGGACCCGATCATCGGGACTCCACCAGTATCGGCGAGTCCCAGCCCTCGGTATCAGCCACCCTTGACAACGGGGTGGACGGGCTCCGGGTAGGGGTCCTGGCCGAGCTGAGCGGCGACGGCATCGCCCCCGATGTGGCCGCTCGCGTGCAGGCCGCGGCCAGCGCGCTGGAATCGGCCGGCGCCCGGGTGGCCAAAGCCAGCGCTCCTTCGGCGGTTTACGGCCTGTCGGCCTACTACCTGATTGCTCCGGCCGAGGCGTCCAGCAACCTGGCCCGCTATGACGGAGTTCGGTACGGGCTGCGGGTGGACGGGGACAGCACCCCCGACATGAACACCGCCACCCGCTCGGCTGGCTTCGGTGATGAGGTGAAGCGCCGCATAATGATCGGCACCTACGCCCTGTCGGCCGGGTACTACGACGCCTACTACGGCAAGGCCCAGAAGGTGCGCACCCTCATCATCAACGACTTCGCCTCGGTGTGGGAAGAGTTCGACCTGCTGGTGAGCCCCACGTCGCCCACCACTGCGTTCTCGCTGGGAGAGCGCACCGCCGACCCCATGGCCATGTACATGAGCGACGTGTGCACGGTGCCGGTGAACCTCACGGGGCAGGCGGCCATGTCGGTGCCTTTCGGCGTGGGCGACGACGGGCTGCCGGTGGGGGTGCAGATCTTGGCCCCGGCGTTGGGCGAGCCGGTCATGTTCCGGGCCGCCGCGGTGCTGGAAGCGAGCCGGTGATGAGCGCCGAAGCCGCGGCCATTCCCGGGCTCGGGGCCCCGGCTGACACCGAGTGGGAGACGGTGGTGGGCCTGGAGGTCCATGCCGAGCTGGCCACCGAGACCAAGCTGTTCAGCGCCAGCCCCAACCGGTTCGGCGGCGACCCCAACACCCATATCGACCCGGTGTCGCTCGGTCTGCCCGGCTCTCTTCCCGTGCTCAATGAGAAGGCGGTGGAGCTGGCCATCCGAGTGGGCCTGGCCCTCAACTGCCGGATCCAGCCGTCGGTTTTCGCCCGGAAGAACTACTTCTACCCCGACATGCCCAAGGACTACCAGATCAGCCAGTACGACCAGCCGATCAACGTCGACGGATGGTTGGAGCTGCCCACGGGCAAGCGCATCGGCATCGAGCGGGCCCACCTTGAGGAGGACACCGGAAAGACCGTCCACATAGGTGGGGGAGGGCGCATCCACGAGGCCGGCTACTCGCTGGTGGACTACAACCGGGCCGGAGTGCCGCTTATCGAGATCGTGGGCCATCCCGAGCTGCGCTCGGCCACCGAAGCCCGGCTGTACGTGGCTGAGGTTCGGTCGATCCTGGTGGCGGTGGGGGCGTCGGACGGCAAGATGGAGGAGGGGTCGTTGCGGGTGGACTGCAACGTATCGGTGAGGCCGTTGGGCAGCGACCGGCTGGGGACCCGGTGCGAGATCAAGAACGTGAACTCGCTGCGCTCGCTAGGCCGGGCAATCGAGTACGAGTCCCGCCGTCAGATCGACCTACTGACCAGCGGCCAGGCCATTGAGCAACAGACCCGGCATTGGAACGAGGACGATGGCCGCACCCACGCCCTGCGCTCCAAAGAAGAAGACTACGACTACCGCTATTTCCCAGAGCCCGATCTGCTGCCGCTTGACCCCAGTCCCGAGTGGGTGGAGCAGATCCGCCAGGAATTGCCCTCGCTGCCCCGCGACCGCCGGCTCCGGTTGGTTGAGGTGGCCCCGTCGACTGATGCCGATCACATTGCCTTGGCCGTCGAGCGCTCAATGGATGAGCTGGCGCTGGCCGCCATCGAAGGGGGAGGGGCTCCCGAGCGGGTGATGACCCACATCGTCCACAACCTGGCCGACGGCCCCGGGCAGTTGACCCCGGACGCGCTGGCGGGCCTAGTGGGTATGGAGGATAAGGGCGAACTAACTGCCACCCAGGCCAAGAGGGTGCTCGCCGTATTGGTCGACGGCGGGGGTTCGCCCCAAGACGCGGCCCAGTCGCTGGGATTCGAGGCTATGGACACCGGGGAGCTGGAGTCTCTGGTGGACGGCCTCATCTCCAATCACCCTGACGAGTGGTCTCGCTTCTGCGACGGCGACGCCAAGCTCACCGGCTTCTTCGTGGGTCAGGTAATGAAGGCCACCCGAGGCCGAGCCGACGGCAAGGCCGTCACCCAACTCCTCCACTCCCGCAAGGGCTAGCGGCTTCGCAACCAGGAAATCTCTCATTGTGGGAGAGGGGATAGGGTGCATGGTGCTATGACGCTGCTGGAACGGTCGGCCCGGTTCATCGACGAGGGCATATTCGAGGGGCAGCAGTCGGTGCAGCCCATGGACGGCTCATTCCACGAGATAGCCGACCAGATTGCGGTGGTATGTGCCTTTTCCCACGTCTGGTCGGTATCCACCGATGGGGGGCTGGTGGCAATCGACACCTCGCTGCCGGGATTCGCACCCATAGCTCTCGACCACCTCCGCCGGTGGAGGGGCCAGTCGGTCCACACCATCGTGTACACGCACGGCCATGTGGACCATGTCGGCGGTGCCAGAGCTTTCGTCGAGGACGCCCAGGAGCAGGGGCAACCCGCTCCCCGAGTGTTGGCCCATGAGGACGTGGGGCGCCGATTCGACCGCTACGACCTCACTTCGGGATACAACCAGGTGATCAACCGCCGCCAATTCGGCGATGGCCCCTTCGCCGATCTGTTCGATGGCGACTGGGTGCGACCCCAGACCACTTATGCCACCACACTCGACGTGGAGGTGGGCAGTACATCGATGCAGCTGATCCATGCCCAAGGCGAGACTGATGACCACACTCTTGTGTGGGTGCCCCAGTCTCGGGCGCTGTTTGCTGGCGACCTGTTCATTTGGTTCTTCCCCAATGCGGGAAATCCCCAGAAAGTGCAGCGCTACCCCGCCGAATGGGCTGCCGCCTTGCGCCGGATGATCGAGTTGCGTCCTGCATTGTTGCTGCCCGCTCATGGCCTGCCCATCGAGGGAGAGAGGCGAATCGCCGCGGTGCTCGACGATGTGGCCACCGCTCTGGAGGGGCTGGTGGCCGACACCCTGGAGATGATGAACGCCGGCGCTCGCCTCGACGACATCATCCACCATGTGCGGGTGCCCGATGATCTGCTGGCCAAGCCCTACCTGCGGCCCAACTACGACGAGCCCGAGTTCGTGGTTCGCAACATCTGGCGCCTCTACGGGGGCTGGTACGACGGCAACCCCGCCCACCTCAAGCCCGCACCCGATGGGGCGGTGGCCGCCGAGGTAGCCCGGTTGGCTGGGGGTGCCGCTGCGCTGGCTGCTCGATCCGTTGAACTAGGCGAAGCCGGTGATCTGCGGCTCGCCTGCCCTCTCGCCCGCGGGGCCGCCCCAAAGCCGCTCCCGATGCCCCAGCGGTGGTCGAGCAGCGAGCCGAGGTGTACCGGCAGCGGCGAGAACATGAGCAGTCACTAATGTCTCGCGGCATCTACAACGAGGCCAGGAAGACATGAAGATAGACACAGCGGCGGTGGATTTGGCGCTGACCACGACGAGGGCGGTGCGGCGGCGGATGGATTTGGATCGGCCGGTGGACGACCAGATCATCCTCGACTGCATCGACATCGCCGAGCAGGCCCCCACCGGTGGAAACCAGACCAGCCGGCGGTGGATCGTGGTGCGCGATCCCGAGATCAAACAGGAGCTGGCCCGGCTCTACCGCGAAGTGGTGGGCGGATTCATGTTGGAGGCTCGCGACCGCCTGGAAGGCACCGACCATCCCCGGGCCAAAACGGTGAGCTCATCGGCTTACCTGGTGGAGCACCTGGCCGAGGTGCCGGCGATCGTCATCCCCACCATCGTGGGCCGCCACGACGGCAGCGGCGCTCCCGGACTGTTTGACTCGGTTATCCAGAGCGGGTGGAGCTTCTGCGTGGCTTTGCGAGCCCGAGGGCTGGGCACCGTGTGGACAACGGCAGTGTTGGCCAAGTCCCCCGAGCTGAAGGAGCTCCTCGGCATCCCCGACGAGATCACCGAGATCGCCATGTTCCCTGTGGCCTGGACCAAGGGCACCGATTTCCGCCCCGCTCGACGCGCCCCCGCGAGGGAGATCACCTTCTTCGACGGCTACGCTCGCACCTTCGAGTCTGGTCCGGGAACTCCGGTGAAGATGGCCGACGGCCCCGGCACGGTGGTGGAGGTAGACATAGAGGCCGAGTTGGACGAAGTATGGGCCGCGGTCACCGACATCGACCTGCCGGCGCAGTTCTCCGACGAATTCACCGGCGCCACTTGGAACGACGGCTTCAACGGCCCCGCGTTAGGGGCCACATTCACTGGCCGCAACTATCTCGAAGTGATGGGCGACTGGGAAGTTCCCTGCTTCGTGGACGTGTGCGAGGAGCCGGTGGCCTTCGGCTGGTGTACCTCCGACCCCGACAACCCCGGCGCCCGATGGCGCTTCGAACTCCAGCCCCTCATGGGCGGCGGCACCCGCCTGATCTACCGCCTCCTCCTCGGCCCGGGCCCCTCCGGCCTCAACACGTTCATCGACCAGAACCCCGGCAAAGAGCACCGCATCATCGCCAACCGCCTCCGGGTCCACCGGGCCAACATGCAGCGAGTAATAGATGGCATCAAAGCCCACGTGGAAACGGCGAGTGGCTAGCGAACGGCGCCGGGAACCAGCCAGCTAGTTCCGGAGAAGCGCCATAGTAGGGCTACTAGGCGGGCGGCCATGAGGGCCCACATTGCCCCCCACAGCCAGCCGATGCCGGCGTCAGCGGCCATCACCCACATTGCCAGGGGGACGAACACTGCCGCGGCGCCAGCCATGGCCATGGCGAGGAAACGCATGTCGCCGGCACCGATCAGCACGCCGTCGAGGGCGAAGACCACGCCGTTCACCGGCTGCAAGAACGCCAGGTGAAGTATCAAGAACCCGGCCAGCGAGAGCACCGCCTCGTCGTTGGAGAACACCAGAGGGAGCCACGGCCGGGTGGCCAAGAGCACCACTGTGGCTACCAGCCCTGAGGCCAGCCCCCACTCGATCATGCGGCGGCCCGCAGCCCGAGCTTGGCCGGGCTCGTCGGCGCCCAGATAGCGGCCGATCATGGCCTGTCCGGCGATGGCTACCGCGTCCAAGGCCAGGGCCAGGAAGAACATGAGCTGATAGATAACCTCGTGGGCGGCCAGCTCGACGTCGCCTAGGCGAGCGGCCACCGCCACTGAGATGGTGAACGACGCCCGCAGCGCCGCGGTTCGCAGGAACAGGTCGAGACCTACCACTGCCAACCGCCCGATGATCGTGCGGTCGGGCGCCAGGGTTACCCCATGGGCAGCCACTGCCTCCCGGATCCACCAGACGTAGGCGGAGGCGGCTAGCCACTGGGCCACCACCGTGGACAGCGCCGAGGCCCCGATCCCGAAGCCCAGCCCGTAGATCAACACCAGCTCCAGCGCCAGGTTCAGCCCGGCGGTGACCACCGCCACCTTCAGAGGACGCATCGTGTCTTGAAGCCCGCGCAGATAGCCCACCCCTGCCAGTGTGATGAGCATGGCTGGCAGGCCAAAGAGGCTTATACGAAGGTAGATCCGGCCCTGAGCCAGCACGTCACCGTCTGCTCCCAGGATTCTCAGCAGGGGGTCGGAGAACGCATAAGCGGCCGCGGCCAGCACCGCTCCTACCACCGCGGCCAGCCACAACCCCTGCACCGCCTGCTGGGCGGCCCGGCGGTGGTCTCCGGCACCGATAAGCCGCCCTACCGCGGCGGTGGTTCCGTAGGCCAGGAAGATGAACAGCGACAGCGCCCCCAGCAGCACCTGCGATGCCACTGCCAGACCGCCCAGGTGGGTGGTGCCCAGGTGTCCTACCACCGCGGTGTCGGCCAGGGTGTAGAGCGGCTCGGCTATGAGCGCGCCGAGAGCGGGAACCGCCAGCCGGGCGATCTCGGTGTCGTAGGGCGACTTGTGCAATCCCAATAGCCCTCTAATTCGCGCCATTCCAGTCAGTAGCCTGTCGGCATGAGCGATATGAAGCCACGTTCTCACGAGGTCACTTCCGGGGCAGGGCGGGCGCCGGCGAGGGCCATGCTCCGGGCCGTGGGCATGACCGACGACGATTGGGACAAGCCTCAGGTGGGGGTGGCGTCGTCGTGGAACGAGGTGACCCCCTGCAATCTGCCCCTGGACCGCCTGGCCAAGCGGGCCAAGCAGGGCGTCCGCGACGCTGGCGGCTTTCCCATCGAATTCAACACCATCGCAGTGTCCGACGGAATCTCCATGGGCCACGAGGGGATGCGGGCCTCGCTGGTGAGCCGGGAGATCATCGCCGACTCGGTGGAGGCGGTGATGCACGCCGAGCGGTTGGATGCCTTCGTTAGCTTCGCAGGCTGCGACAAGTCGCTGCCCGGCATGCTGATGGCCGCGGCCCGCCTCAATCTGCCGTCGGTATTCGTCTACGGCGGGTCCATCCTCCCCGGCCAGCACAACGGCCAAGTGCTCGACATCGTGAGCGTGTTCGAAGCGGTGGGCGCCCATGCGGTGGGGGATATCGACGATGAGGAGCTCGACGCCATCGAGCGCAACGCCTGCCCCACCGAGGGTTCGTGCGCGGGCATGTTCACCGCCAACACCATGGCCTCGATCGGCGAGGCCCTGGGCATGTCGTTACCGGGCAGTGCCTCGGCTGCCGCGGTGGATCGCCGCCGGGACGACTTCAGCTACGCCAGCGGCACCGCGGTGATTGGCCTTCTGCGGGAGAACATCCGGCCCCGCGCCATCATGACCAAGGCGGCGTTCGAGAACGCCATTGCGGTGACGATGGCACTAGGGGGATCGACCAACGCGGTTCTGCACCTGCTGGCCATCGCCTGGGAGGCCGGCGTGGAGCTGGAGCTCGACGATTTCAACCGGGTGGCGGCCCGGGTGCCCCATCTGGCCGACACCAAACCCCACGGCCAGTACCACATGGCCGACATCGACCGCATCGGCGGCGTACCGGTGGTGTTGAAGATGCTCCTTGACGAGGGCCTGCTGCACGGCGATGAAATCACCGTGACCGGCAAGACCATGGCTGAGAACCTGGCCTTGCTCGACCCGCCTGGGCCGGATGGAGAGGTGATTCACGGTCTAGACAACCCGCTCCACGAGATCGGCGGCATTGCCGTGCTCACCGGGTCGTTGGCCCCCAAAGGCGCGGTGTTGAAGGTGGCCGGCATCGATTTTGACCACTTCGAGGGCCGGGCCCGGGTGTTCGACGGTGAGGATACGGCCATGGATGCGGTGCTGAATGGGGGCATTGAGGCCGGCGACATCGTGGTGATCCGCTACGAGGGACCCAAGGGTGGCCCCGGCATGAGGGAGATGCTGGCCATCACCGGGGCGATGAAGGGCGCCGGTCGAGGAGGTGACGCGGCGTTGATCACCGACGGCCGGTTTTCCGGGGGCACCCACGGATTCTGCGTGGGCCACATCGCCCCCGAAGCCACCGAGGGCGGGCCCATCGCGCTGGTGGCCGAGGGCGACACCATCCGCATCGACGTGCGGGACCATTCCATCGACCTGCTAGTGGACCAGACCACCCTGGCCGAGCGCCAGGCCAACTGGAAGCCGCCCGAACCCCGCTACACCAAGGGCGTGCTGGCCAAATACGCCCGCTTGGCCCAAGGAGCGGAAAAGGGCGCCATTACCGAGGCCTAGCGGTGCGTCCCTAGGGATCGGGCTTAGACCAGGCGCCGGTGGCGTCGTCGAAGGCCCGGGCTGCGGGCGTCATCCACTCCAGCCGGCCTTGGCGCGCCCCGCTGGACGACACCGCGATCATCTCGGGCTCGATGTCCAGTTCCGCACCCGACAGCACTTGGAATGGTGGCCGGGGAGCGATGGCCAGGTCCAACCTCAACAAGGCTTTCACCGCCTGGTCGCGTGCCTCGACCGAGTCCCCATAGAAAGCCGGGTCCTGTACTTGGGCCCATTTGTCTGCGCCCATGACCACCACGTCGTAACCCTGGGCGATGTCCACCAAGAGTTGAAGCTCGGTCACTACCACCTCCAACCCGTCGATGTCCGCCACCGACGCTTCTAAGACGGACATGCGATCCTCGAACGCGGGTACCGCCGGCAGCTCTTTGCCCAGCGCCACCCGCGACACGACCAAATCGACCTGGTCAAGCCCTCGCTGGACCATTGCCGCCCGAGCGATGGCCAGATGCCCGATGGTGGGCGGGTTGAACGAGCCGGGATAGACCCCTAACCGTCTTGTCACAAGCAGGCCCTAGCGTTCATACTGGTGGCATCCTATGAAGCGCCATCCTCACTCTGGAGCGATTCTCGTAGTACGCCTATAGCGCACGGTCCCGGCCGACCCGGAGACCGAGCGCTCCCGACCTCCCTCACCGGGAGGTCTTTCCATTTCAGGTGACACCCCGAAAGGTTGATCCAAACATGAACATGAACGGCGGACAAGCCCTTATGAAGGCCCTCGAGAACGAGGGTGTGGACATCTTGTTCGGGCTGCCCGGCGGGGCCATCCTGCCGGTGTACGACCCGCTGATCGACTCCTCCATCCGCCACGTGCTTGTCCGCCACGAACAGGGTGCCGGCCACATGGCCGAGGGGTTTGCCCATGCCACCGGCCGCCCCGGCGTGGCCATGGTCACCTCGGGACCGGCGGCCACCAACATCGTCACACCGCTGTGCGACGCCTACATGGATTCGATCCCCATGGTGGTGGTCACCGGCCAGGTTCCCTACGCGGCCATCGGCACCGACGCCTTTCAGGAGTGCGACACCACCGGAATCACCATGTCGGTGACCAAGCACAACTACCTGGTGACCGAGGCGGCCGACATCCCGCAGGTGATCCACGACGCCTTCCACATCGCCACCACCGGCCGCCCCGGCCCGGTGCTGGTGGACATCCCCAAAGACATAGTCGATCCCAACAACCCCCGCTCCGCCATGGAGTGGTACACCCCCGATAGCCACGACCTGCCCGGGTACCTTCCCAATCGCGCCGGCGACTCTGAGCTGATCCGCCAGGCGGCCAAACTCATCAGCGAGTCCGAGCGCCCCGTGATCTACAGCGGAGGCGGCATTTTGAAGGCCCGGGCCGCCGAGGCCTTGCTGGAGTTGGCCGAGCTCACCGGCATCCCCGTGGTCACCACACTGATGAACCGGGGCGGGTTCCCCGACGACCACCCCCTGTGCCTGGGCATGCCCGGCATGCACGGCAACTACACGGCGGTCACGGCAATGCAGGAGTCCGACCTGCTCATTGCCTTGGGCGCCCGCTTCGACGACCGGGTCACCGGCAAGGTGGCCGAGTTCGCCCCCCTGGCCAAGATCATCCACGTGGACATCGACAGCGCCGAGCTGGGCAAAGTGCGCCGCCCGGACGTCGCCATCCAGGGCGACTGCCGGCTGGTCATCGAGGAGCTCATTACCGCGCTGGGGGAAATCGGCGGCCGCGAGGCCCAGCCTGATCGGAACACTTGGAGGTCCCGCATCAGCGGATGGCAGGAGCGCTTCCCGCTGACTTACGAGCAGTCGAAGGACGATGAGCTGTTGAAGCCTCAATTCGTGCTGGAGCAGCTACGCGACGCCACTCCTGACGACACAATCGTGGCCTCCGGAGTGGGCCAACATCAGATGTGGACCAGCCAGTACTGGAAGTTCAACCATCCCTACACCTGGGTGAATTCGGGCGGGCTGGGCACCATGGGGTTTGCCATCCCCGCGGCCATTGGGGCCAAGGCGGGCCGCCCCGACCGCATGGTGTGGGCGGTGGACGGCGACGGCTGTTTCCAGATGACGGCCCAAGAATTGGTCACCGCCGCCACCGAGGGGTTCCCCATCAAAGTGGCCCTCATCAACAACGCCTATCTGGGCATGGTCCGCCAGTGGCAGGAAATGTTCTACGAAGAGCGCTATTCCGAGGTGTACCTGACCCGCGACGTGCCCGACTACAAGATGTGGGCCGAGGCCCTGGGCTGTGTCGGCCTTCGGGTGGAGTCGCCTGAAGAGGTCGGCCCGGCCATCGAGCAGGCCAACGAGGTCGACGACCGTCCGGTGGTGGTCGAGTTCCGCTGCGAGGCCGGCGAGAACGTGTACCCGATGGTCCCCGCCGGCATGTCAAACAGCGACGTGGTGGTCGACCCCTCTCAACAGGACCGTCCCCGATGAGCGCGCCTTCGACACCAAACGAGGGCGGAACCACCACTCTGGTGGTCCGGGTGGAGAACAAGGCCGGGGTGCTGGCCCGGGTAGCTGGGCTGTTCGCCCGCCGGGGGTTCAACATCGAGTCGCTGGCCGTGGCTCCCACCGAAGACGAGCGGTTCAGCCGCCTAACCATCGTTGTCGGTGTGGACGCCGCCCCCATGGAGCAGGTGGTGAAGCAGCTCGACAAGCTGGTCAACGTGGTGGAAATCCGCGAGCTCAATCCCGCGGCCAGCGTGGAGCGTGAGCTGATGATGGTCACCGTTCAGGCCGACCCTCCTATCCGGGGACAGATCCTGGACTTGGTGAGGATTTTCCAGGCCACCGTGTTGAACGTGGGCTACGGCGAGATAATGGTGTCGCTCACCGGTTCGCCCAGCCGAGTGGATGACTTCGAGGACCTTCTGCGACCCTATGGGATCGTGGACGTTCAGCGCACCGGCAAGGTGGCGCTGTCGAAACTGGCGAAGACCGCCCCCGACCCCCTGGCCCCCTGACGGCCCCCAACCAACCAAGGACAACCAATGGCAACTGTGCTGTATGAGAAGGACGCCGACCGCTCCCAAATTGCCGACCGCAAGGTGGCGATTCTGGGGTACGGGTCGCAGGGCCACGCCCACGCATTGAACCTGAAGGACTCCGGCGTGGACGTGCGGGTCGGGCTGCGGGAGGGGTCGTCGTCGGCGGCCAAGGCCGCTGAGGCCGGCCTGCGGGTGATGTCGATTGCCGAGGCGTCGACCGAGGCCGATGTCATCATGCTGCTTCTGCCCGACACCGAACAGGGCGACATCTACAAGGCCCACATCGAACCCCACCTCCAGCCAGGCGACGCCTTGTTCTTCGCCCACGGATTCAACGTGCGGTTCGACTTCATTTCCGCTCCCGACGGCGTGGACGTGGCCATGGTGGCCCCCAAGGGTCCGGGCCATCTAGTGCGGCGCACCTATGTGGAGGGGGGAGGCGTGCCGTGTTTGATCGCGGTGGAGCAGGATGCCAGCGGCTCCGCTCGGGAACTGGCCTTGGCCTATGCCGACGCCATTGGCGGCGCCCGAGCTGGGGTGATCGAGACCACCTTCGCCGAGGAGTGCGAGACCGACCTGTTCGGCGAGCAGGTTGTGCTGTGCGGAGGGCTTACCTCGTTGGTGACCGCGGCGTTCGAGACCCTGTGCGGAGCCGGGTACCAGCCTGAGGTGGCCTATTTCGAGTGCCTCCACGAGCTGAAGCTGATCGTCGACCTCATGTATGAGGAGGGGATCGGCGGAATGCGCTACTCCATCTCCGATACCGCCGAGTACGGCGACCTGAGCCGGGGCGACCGCATCATCAACGATGCCACTCGGGCTGAGATGCAGAGGATCCTGAGCGAGATCCAGAGCGGGTCGTTCGCCGAGGAGTGGATGAGCGAGAGCCGCGGCGGGCGGCCCAACTTCTTGCGGTTGGAGGCTGAGGGACAGAAGCATCCCATTGAAGAGGTCGGGGCCGAGCTGCGGGCCATGATGCCGTGGATCTCCGAAGGGCGCCAGAGCGTTGCCGATGTCTCCGGAGGCCAAGGGAAGGGCTAGTCCTTCGAGTGGTCGGCTAGCAGCCAGACAGCAGTCATTCATTAGTATCTATCGGGTTACCCAATAAGGAAGAGGAAGAACCGTGAGCGAAAACTGGGGTTTCGAAACCAAGCAAATCCATGCCGGGCAGGAGCCCGATCCGGCCACCGGGGCCCGGGCCGTGCCCATCTATCAGACCACTTCTTATGTGTTCCGCGACACCGAACACGCCGCCGCGCTATTCGGGCTGGCCGAAGTGGGCAACATCTACACCCGCATCATGAATCCCACCCAGATGGTGCTGGAGGCCCGCCTCTCGGCGCTTGAGGGCGGGACCGAGACCGCCATCGGTATACCCGGTGCGCTGGCCATGGCTTCGGGGCAGGCGGCCGAGACGCTGGCCATCTTGAACTTGGCCGAGTCGGGCGACCACGTGGTGTCTTCCGCATCGCTGTACGGCGGCACCTACAACCTTTTGCACTACACCCTGCCCAAGATGGGCATCGAGGTGTCGTTCATCGAGGACCCCGACGACCTGGGTGCCTGGAAGAATGCCATCCAGGAGAACACCAAGGTGCTCTATGCCGAGACCATCGGCAATCCCAAGAACGACTGCCTCGACATTGAGGGCGTAGCCGCGGTGGGCCATGCCGAGGGCATTCCGCTGATGGTGGACAACACGGTGCCGTCTCCCTATCTGATCCGGCCGCTGGAATACGGCGCCGACATCGTGGTGCACTCCATGACCAAGTTCATCGGCGGCCACGGCAACTCCATTGGCGGGGTCATCATCGACGGCGGCACCTTTGACTACGGGGCCAGCGGCCGCTTCCCCAACTTCACCGAGCCCGACCCCAGCTACCACGGCCTGGCCTTTTGGCCGGCGCTGGGCCACGGCTCCTTCATCATCAAGGCCCGAGTGCAGCTGCTTCGGGACATCGGTGCGGCCATCTCACCGCAGAACGCCTTCTACTTCCTGCAAGGCTTGGAGACGCTCAGCTACCGCATGGAGCGGCATTGCTCCAACGCCCAAACCGTGTCCGAGTACCTCGAGGGTCACGATCAGGTGGAATTGGTGCAGTTCGGCGGACTGTCGTCCAGCCCGTGGCACGACCGGATGAACCACTACACCGGCGGCAGGGGCTACGGCTCGGTGCCCGCCTTCCACATCAAGGGCGGACGAGACGCTGGCGAGAAGTTTGTGAATGCGCTCACCCTGCACAGCCATGTGGCCAACATCGGCGACGTGCGGAGCCTGGTGATCCATCCGGCGTCCACCACCCACTCACAGCTGACCGAAGAAGAGCAGGTCAGCACCGGGGTGTACCCCGGGTTGGTCCGCCTTTCGGTCGGCTTGGAGACGGTGGACGACATCATCGCCGATCTGGAGCAGGGCTTCGCAGCTGCCCGGGCCTGACCCCGCCGCCCGCGCGCCGTTGAATACGCGCGACCATTAACTCGTGCGGTTCGCCCGCTTGCTCAAACATGCCCATGCGCTGCTGGCGCTAGTGGTGGCATTGGCCTTGATGGCCGCGGCCTGCAAGACGCCCAACCTTCAGGGCCCAGTGGTCTCGTCGCCTGAGCTGGCGACACCCACTCCTACCCAAGAACCCCTCGACACCGCGGTTCCGGGGCCGACCGCTGAGCCGCAGCCCGGCGGGGTCAGCGATGATGTGATCCGAATCGGGGTGATCGCCGACGTCAGCACCGGAAACGCGGTGACCCGCGGCAGCGAGGCGGCCTGGCTGGCCATGCGGGCATGGGCCCAAGCGGTGAACAGCAGCGGCGGCCTCGGCGGCCGGGATGTGGAGGTCGTCCTCATCAATGCCAATGTCTTCGACCACCGGACCGCCATTCGGGAGGCCTGTGAGAGCGACATCTTCGCCTTGGTGGGTTCTTATGCGCTCTACGACGGCGACGGGATGGATATCTTGAACGACGAGACCTGTCGTCTGCCCGACTTCCCGGCGGCTGCGCTGAGCCCGGCTCGGCGGGAGTCGCCGGTGACGTTCGTATCCAATCCAACATCCAATACCGTTTGGCAGGCTGGCCCAGCCCAGTACTTGAGCGAGCGTTTCCCGGATGCCGCGGGCGCAGTGGGCACGGTAGTCCTGGATTTGCCAGTGATCTTCTACCGGGCCCAGCGGGATATTGAGGCGTCCACTGCGGGAGGATTCCACATTGCCTTTCAGGCCACCGCCGACGTGATCGATGTGGACTATGACGCGCTGGTCGCAGCCATGTTGGAAGCCAATGTCTTGGGGATCAACTGGTCGGCAGACAGGGATCGGTTGATGGAACTGCTCGAAGCCCGGGCAGACCTGTACGCCGGGCTGCCGGTCTTTGACTTCTCGGAACCCAGTGAGGACCCATTGGCCACACCGGAAGGAGATCCTGGCGATGCGGGCGACGCAGAGCCCACTGCCGATGCTGAGGGTGAGCCCCAGCAAGGGGAGGCAATTGAGGAACCCGCGGACGGGCCGACATTCGTCCATTGCTCAGCGGATTGCTACTCCCAGAGTTGGGCTGCTGAGGTTGCCGAGATTGGATCTGACCTCTGGGTGAGCATTGGCATGTTCCCCTTTGAAGAGCCAGGCGACAACCTCGAGTTGGTGAGATACGTGCTCTTTTTGAGAGAGGAGGTGGATGAGGAAGCCGAGGTGGACCTGATCGGTCTGTCCAGCTGGGCATCAGCGCTCTTGTTCGAGGAGGCGGTAAACCGGGCCATGTTTTCCAGCGGCGGGGGACTGACCCGGGATCTGGTGATCGAGGCGGCCCGCACCATCACCGAATGGGACGGCCGGGGTCTGCACGGGCCGACCAACCCCGCCGAGGGGATCCCGTCGTCATGCTTTATGTTGGTGAGCCCAACGCCCAGCGGTTGGATCCGACGCCACCCCCTCACCACGGGCACTTTGGATTGCGAGCCCGACAACCTGGTTGAGCTCGTCGAGTCGGCCACACTGGGCGTCGACCCCAACCGCCCCAATCCAGATGACTCGTCAGGGACGCGCTAGAGCCCGGCGGGGCGGGCGCCGATGACGCCTTTGGCCTCCAAAGCGGCCATCTCAACATCGGACAGGCCTAGTTCGCCGCCCAGCACCTCGCCATTGTGCTGGCCGAGAGTAGGGGCCGGAGCCTTGGTCCAGGGGCCGGGTGATGATTCGAACCGGAACGGCAGGCTGGCACAGGGCACTTCGCCGCAGACTGGGTGGTCTATCGGCTCGATGAACGAGCGCTCGAGAAGTTGGGGGTGGTGGCTGACTTCGGCGGGCTGTACTACCACGCTGGCCGGGACCCCGGCGGCGTGAAGTTGCGCCACCGCGTCAGCGTCGGCTTGCGGGGCGATCCACTCGCCCAGCCCTTCATCGATGGCGTCGGCGGCGGCCCGGCGTTTGTCGGCGGAGTCGTAGTCGGCCCAATCGGGGCGTTCGAGCAGGCCGCAGAGGGCCTCCCACTGGCGGTTGTCAGCCACTGCCACGCCCACCCAGCGCTCGAAACCGGCCGCGGGGTACACGCCTTGGGGCGCGGCTCGCGGTCCCCGGTTGCCCTCCCGGGGGAGTTGGCGGCCGAGGGCAGAGTGCTCTACCAATTGTTCGGCGGCGGCGTTTAGGGCCGCGGCCACCATGGTCACCTCCACGAGCCGTCCTTTGCCGGTCTGGTCTCGCTCTTCGAGGGCAGCGAGGGTGGCGAACACCGCGTGCATGCCGGCCAGCGGGTCGCACGGGCCTCGGGGTATCTGGGGGTCCTCGTCGGGATAGCCGGTGATGGCGGCCATGCCGGCTAGCTGTTCCATGGTCTGGGCGAATCCGGTGTTGTTCCGCCAAGCGCCGCTGAGACCGAAGGCGGGCATCCGGGTCATGATCAGCCTCGGATTGAATTCGGACAGCCGCTCCCAAGTGAGACCGAAGCCCTCCATCACCCGGGGGGTGAAGTTCTCGATCACCACATCGGCGTCGGCGATCAGCCGCTCGGCTATCTCCACCCCCTCTGGGGAGCGGAGGTCGAGGGTGATGCCCCGCTTGTTGGTATTGGCCCCGTGAAAGACCATGCCCCAGTCCCACCATTGGTCCACGCTGGGCGGGCGGGCGGAGGCGAAGCGCATCCCGTCTGGTCGCTGGATGGACTCGACTTTGACCACGTCGGCACCCAGCAGGGCCAGCGAGTGGCTGGCGATGGGGCCCGCCCACCAGGCGGTGAAGTCGATCACTCGCACCCCCGCCAGGGGCAGACCAGCAGGCTCACCCCGGTTGGGCTGGGGGACATGGGCCTCGATCTGGCCGGAGTGCTGTCCCGCGGCGGGGACCGGATCGAAGGGCCGGGGATCGGCGCCGTGCAGTTGGTAGGGGACAGCCGGCTGGGTGAAGCCACCCGACGGGTTGACGGTGAATGCATCCCGGCCGGAAAACGCCTCCAGAGCCGGCACGGTCGCCCCGTTGCCAATTGGGGCCACCGGGATGCGCCGGACTGACGCTTCGGCAATCACCTCGGCGGTGGTCCGCTGGGTGGTCCAGGCGTGCATGGCAGCTCGGAACTCGTCCCGTCGCTTCCAGCGACCCCCGTAGCCGCACATCTCCTCGTCCTCCAGCCAATCGGGGCGGCCGATCATCACCAAGAAGTCCAAGAACTGCTGGCGGGCAACCGTGCAAAAGCCCACGTGTCCATCGGCAGTTGGCTCGATGGAAGGCAGCTCCACATTGCGACCGGGTCGTATGGGGTTGGTGTCGCCGGTGAATTCGGCGTTGATCCATGCGTAGGTGTTCATGGTCATGACCATCGTCTCGAACATGGACACGTCCACGTGATCGCCTCGACCGCTGCGCCCGGCGGCTCGAGCGGCGGCCAGCGCTCCCACCCCGGCGTAGATGGCCGCGGTCCACTCGCCGATTGCGCCCCCGGCCTGCACCGGCGGCCTCTCGGGGTTGCCCCGCTTGCCAATGCCCCCGCACTCGGCCTGCAAGGTGAACTCGGTAGCCGGTCGGTGGGCGTAGGGGCCGGTGCGCCCCCAGGGGGAGATCGACACCAACACCAGCGCGGGGTTGGCCTGGCGGGCGGCGTCGATGGTTGCGGGAGGCAGCCCTTGGTCGGTGGAGTCGATGAGGATGTCGGCGCTGGCCAGCAGATCGGCCATTGCGGGGTCGCTCGGATCGCCGGTCACCGAGCGCTTGGAAGTGTTGAGAAACTGGAACAGCGGGCCGTCTTTGTCGCCCAACTCCGCGCCTGACGCCGACCAACGGCGAAGAGGCTCGCCGCCGGAAGGCTCGATCTTGATCACATCGGCGCCGGCGTCGGCCAGCAGCTTGCCCGCATAGGAGGCCGCAATGCCCCCGCCCACCTCGATGACCCGCAAGTGCTTGAGGATCATCGCGGGCTCAGACTGTTGGCGCAGGGCATCGTCCGGCAGGTTACTCAGCAGGGGCATCGGGTACCCACGCCAGCGAGCTAGGTGCCGATGGGCCATCCATGACAAGCGGTCGGCCTAAGTGTCTAGTATTCGTGCTCGTTCGTACCGGTCGGGTAGCCGACAAGCAAAGAGAGGGAGTTGACATGGCGACGGTTGCACTGCACGAGGAAATCGAGCCGCTCAAGGACATGGTTCCAATCGGTGAAGTCAATGCCGAGGTCTTGCCCGAGTTGCGGGAATCAAGGCTGGGGGAGCTTCCCGAGCTCAGCGACGCGGTGGAGCGCACCGACCATGTGGTGGATGAGGCCAACGGCGTGGTGGTGCGGGTGCACCGAGCGGTGGGGCAACAGGGCGCCGCCCCGTGCGTGTATTCCATCCACGGCGGGGGCTACATCCTGGGCAGCTATGAGATGGACGACGCCAAGTTCGACCAGTGGTGCCAGGAGTACGGCATCGTCGGGGTGTCGGTTGAGTACCGCCTGTCACCGGAGACGCCGTATCCCGGACCGCTGGAGGACTGCTATGCCGGTCTGAAGTGGACGTATGACAATGCGGCGGAGATCGGCGTCGATCCTGCCAAGATCGGCATCACCGGGGTCAGCGCCGGAGGCGGGCTGTGTGCCGCGCTGGCGTTGCTGGCCCGTGATCGGGGCGAGGTGCCGTTGCAGTTCCAGCTCTTGGACTGCCCAATGGTCGACGACCGCCAGATCACACCGTCTAGCCAGCTTGAAGACCTGCTGGTTTGGAGGAGGGAGTCGAATACGTTCGGCTGGCAGTGCTATCTCGGCGATCTCTACGGCGCTGACGATGTGCCGTATACCGCGGCCCCTGCCCGAGCTGAGGATTTGTCGGGCTTGCCCGAGGCCTACGTGTGCGTCGGCGGTGCCGATGGTTTCCGCGACGAGGACATCGACTACGCCATGCGCCTCTACGGCGCCGGGGTCTCCACCGAGCTCCACGTCTACCCTGGTGCCCCCCACGGCGTCTCTCTCTTCGCCCACCTTGAAATCGCCCAGCGTTACACCGCCGACCAACAAGACTGGCTCCGCCGCCAACTGGAGCGAATCGGCTGAGGGTTAGCAGGTCTGGTGTACACCACGGGGTTGATATGGACACGGTTCGGTTAGATCCGGAGATCGAGCAGCTTGAGCACTTGGTTCCGACCCGGGATCTCAGCGCTGATTTCTTGGCTGAAATTCGTGCCGGCCTGCCAGTCCAGTTTCCCGAGCTGAGTGATGCGGTGGAGCGGTTGGACCATGTGGTGGATGAGGCCACCGGAGTGGTGGTGCGGGTGCACCGCCCGGTGGAGCTGGAGGGTGCCGGGCCATGTGTGTACTCAGTCCACGGCGGGGGCTACATCCGGGGCACCTACGACATGGACGACGCAAAGTTCGACCGGTGGTGTCCGGCCTACGGCATTGTCGGGGTGTCGGTGGAGTATCGGCTTGCCCCTGAAACCGCGTATCCCGGGCCTTTGGAGGACTGCTACGCAGGTCTGAAGTGGACCCATGACAACGCGGCGGACATCGGCATCGACCCCGCCAAGATCGGCATCACCGGGGTCAGCGCTGGGGGAGGGCTGTGCGCCGCGTTGGCGTTGCTGGCTCGGGATCGGGGCGAGGTGCCGTTGCAGTTCCAGCTCTTGGACTGCCCGATGCTCGATGACCGCCAGATCACCCCTTCCAGCCAGCTCGAGAATCTTGTGATCTGGACCAAGGAGACCAACGCCTTTGGTTGGCAGTGCTATCTCGGCGATCTCTACGGCACTGACGACATCCCTTACACCGCGGCCGCCGCCCGAGCCGAGGACCTGTCCGGCCTGCCCGAGGCCTACGTCTGCGTCGGCGGCGCCGACGGCTTTCGCGACGAGGACATCATCTACGCCAAGTGCCTCTACGGCGCCGGCGTCCCCACCGAGCTCCACGTCTACCCCGGCGCCCCCCACGGCGTAGGCCTCTTCCCCCAAACCCAAATCGCCCAACGCTACGCCGCCCACCGAGAGGACTGGCTCCGGCGGCAGCTGGAGCGGCTCGGCTAGTTGATCGTCCAGTCGAATTTGGGCAGGGGCTTCTCTTCCAGTCAGTAGCGGGCGTGCCGGTAGTTGTCATCGGGCGTCGCTAATGTACTGATATGGGATTTCACCGGTGTAGTTTGAGCCGCGCAGGAGGTGCGGGGTGAGTGGTGCCCGGCAGTTGCCGCTTGTGGAAACTCAAAAGCCAATGATAAGAGCTTGCGTTCAAAGCGAGTATGGCGAGGTTTTTACTAGGCGGTGGGTCGTTGACCTGATGCTTGACCTTGTCGGGTATGTGCCCGAGGCCGACTTGGGAGCAAAGGTGATCGTGGAGCCATCGTGCGGTCGCGGGGCGTTTCTTCTTCCAATTGTCGAGAGGCTTGCTGAGTCATGCGCTTCTCATGGTCGTCGGCTGTCCGAGCTAGAGGACGCCATCGCTGGATTCGACCTGCTTGACCACAATGCTGAGATCGCACGCAAGGCGGTGGTGGCCAAGTTGGTCGATTTGGGAGAGACCCTCGAGAACGCAGAGCGCTTAGCTCAGCGGTGGGTCGTGACGAGTGATTTCTTACTGAGTGAAGAGCCCATGCAACCTGCTGATTTTGTTGTAGGGAATCCGCCGTATGTTCGTCTTGAAGACGTCCCCAAAGAGGTCAACAATGCCTATAGGTCCATGTGGCCAACCATGCGAGGCCGAGCGGACATCTACGTCGGGTTCTTTGAGAAGGGCTTGTCCTTGCTTGGTCCTGAAGGGCGGTTGGCCTACATATGCGCGGATCGGTGGATGCGGAATCAATACGGCGCGCACCTCCGCAGGTTGGTTTCGAGCCGGTTCTCCGTTGACTCGGTCATGGTCATGCATGATGTTGACGCGTTCGAAGAAGAGGTGTCGGCGTACCCGGCCATAACCATCCTTCGTAATGGCGTCCAGGGTCCTGTGCGCGTGGTGGATGCCAACGCTGCCTTCGATCAACGTGAGGCCTCTTTGGTGCTCGATTGGCTACGTAACCCACAGCATGCCTTGTCTAGCTCCCGTGGCTTTGAAGCGGGGGAGTTGACAAGGTGGTTCGAAGGTCCAGCTCTGTGGCCGGCAGGATCTCCGAAGACGCTTGAATTGTTGGCTGATCTCGAATCCCAATTTGCCCCACTTGAAGATTCTCGGACGGGGACCCGCGTTGGTATCGGCGTTGCTACTGGATGCGACGAGGTCTATATCCGGGCTGAGGCCGAGGGGGTGGAGGCCGATCGCCTGCTCCCGCTCCTGACCGCAGGCGATATCGCGACAGGTCGTCCTGATTGGTCGGGCAAGTACCTGATCAACCCGTGGGGAGAGAATGGGCTTGTAGATCTCTCTGGCTATCCGGGACTAGCAGGGCACTTCGCGCAAAACAGCAAACAGCTTCGATCTCGTCACGTTGCCCAGAAGCAACCTAGAGCCTGGTACCGGACGATTGACCGGGTCGACCCTGAACTCATCGACCGGCCCAAGCTGCTTCTGCCTGATATCAAGGCTCTCTCTCATCCCGTCTTGGACCCTGGTGGGTTCTACCCGCATCACAACCTGTACTACGTGGTCTCCGACAAGTGGGACCTGGAAGTGCTGGGCGGGCTTCTTCTATCTGATGTCGCAAACCTCTTCGTTGGGGCCTATTGCGTGAAAATGCGAGGAGGGACCTTCCGGTTCCAGGCGCAATACCTACGTAAGGTCCGCGTGCCCGAACCTGATTCCATCAGTCCGAAGCTGCAACAGCGCCTGCGGGACGCTTTCAGGCAGCGTGATCGAAGTGCGGCCACCGAGGCAGCAGTGGAGGCCTATGGCCTGAACAGAGGCGCAGACCATCTAGGGGTCCCCTCAGCTCGTTGTTTGCAGTCATCCCGGAATTGACAGGCAGAATCGATAGATGCCCGCTCCCACGAACGCCCGATGGGCCACGAGCCTGCGTTGCGCTCCGTTTCTCAGCGTGTATGGCGAAGCCGAAGTAGAGGGGTATACAAGCTGGAATCAGGTTGAGGAATCGTTTCTGGCCGCAATGTCTGAATTCGACGCGTCCATAGCCGCTTCTGTCGGTGCAGACATGACTGACGACGAGAAGCCTGATCTAGGTGCTGATCTCCAAAACGGAAAGGGAGACTTCTTCAACGATCTACTGGTTCTGCTTCTCAAGCAATGCTCTGGTGTTCAGCTCCTGACATCTCGTCGACCCGTACCTGGGCTGATCGTGCCCAAACACAATCTCGACTGCGTCTATCCGGCAGAGGGGGATCTCCGGTTCATGCTCGAAGCGAAGATGATGGGCACACCCAAGCACATCAACTCACCGAGGCAGAAGAAGAGCGGACGACCCGGATCAGCCGACATCGACAAGCGGGTCAAAGAGCTTGCCTTCAAATGCATCGACCTGAAAGGCGAATTCAGCAGGCGCCAGGCCATGAGTGGCACAGCACCGCGTTCTGGGGGACCGGGTGGAGGCGATCTCACAACCTGGCTCCGCACAGTCGAACCAAAGATCTACTTCTTCATCGCAGTACGGATCACCAGCGACAGCGATTTTGAACGAACCCTCAAGTGGGCGTCAACTGCACAGCAAGTCCTCGATGCCGTCGGCCTCTATTGCTTCGAACCTGAGGGCGACTCGTTCACCGACTACAGACGAAGAGAAGGAGTTCCACCAGACCTCCAGCTCGAACGGGTCCTGTACAAGGCGTGTGTAGATTTACAAGCCATGGGATCCAACGAGAATTAGGCCCAACTCTGCCTAGGGCTTGGATATCTTTGACTAGTCGAATTCTTCAGTTCGGTGGGAGTCGGTCAGCTATCTCGTTGGCTGCGGCAGTGTCTGCGCTTTCCACGACAATCTATTTCAGTCTTCTTGGGCGAGGCGGGCGGGGAAGCCGCCTTTGGAGATTGGGCCCCATTGGTCGATGGTTAGGCGGATGAGGCATTTGCCCTGGTGGGCCATGGCTTGGCGGTATTCGTCCCAGTCGGGGTGCTCGCCGGAGATGACTCGGAAGTACTCGACCAGGCCGTCGAGGGCTTCGGGCATATCGAGGACCTCGGCGGATCCGTCGAGTTGTATCCACTCGCCGCCGAACTCGTCGGACATCACCGCCATCGATGCCGCCGGATTGCGCTTGGCGTTGATCGACTTGGCCCGTTCGGGGTAGCTCGACACCACAACCCGGCCGCTGGTGTCGAGGCCCAGCGTGACCAGCGAGCTCTGGGGGCGGCCGTCGCGGCGAGTTGTGAGCAGCACGCCTCGGTGGCGGGGGCGGACGAAGTCCTCCATCTCGGCTCGGTCGACATACCGGTCGGTTGCAATTGAAGGCATGGAGTGAAGCTAGCGGTCTTGGGCGGTCGTTAGGACTACTCAGAGCACTACAGAGTGCGCCTGATGGGAAGGAGGTTTTGAAAGACAGGGTCGCGGCCTTCTGTCCGGGCCGCGAAGACCTCGGCCATGTCGTCGGGGTGGAACATGCCGGCCTGCCAGGTGGCGACGTGGTTGAGGCCGTCGGCCACGCTGTGGTCGCGGGTGTAGTTGAGCATTTCCTTTGATCCCCACACGGCCAATGGCGAGCGTTCGGCAATATTGTGAGCGATCGCTAACACTCCTTCGAGCATGCTCTCCTGATCGGCGTAGACCTGGTTGACAAGGCCGGCTGCCATTGCCTCATCGGCAGTGAGCCGTCGTCCGGTGTAGGCCAGCTCACGGGCCAGGCCGTCGGGAATGATCCGGGGCAGCCGCTGCAGTGTGCCCAGATCAGCGGTCAAAGCGATGTTGATCTCTTGAATGCAGAAGAACGCATCAGCAGTGCAATACCGCATATCGGCGGCGCAGACCATGTCCACCCCTCCGCCCACGCAGCCCCCCTGAATAGCGGCCAGCACCGGCATCCGGGCCTTCTCCAGGCAGCTGAAGGACTCCTGAAGGGTCAGGGCCAAGTTGCGGGTCTCGGCCCGGACTCGGCCGAACTCGGGGGTGTTGCTTGATCCTGATTCAGAATCAGCGCCACCCGAGAACAGCGAATCCGGCTGGGTGAACACCGACAAGTCCATTCCTGCGGTGAAGTGGCGGCCGGTAGAGGAGATCACCAGCGCCCGGGCTTCGCCGGAGTCGGACAGATCATTCACCGCAGCGGGCAGCTCGGACCAGAACTCCGGGATCATCGAGTTCCTGGCCTCAGGCCGGCTCAGCTGCAGATTGGCGACCCCGTCGTCGAGGGTGATCTCAAAGCAGGTGTATGTCGGAAATGAACCAGCCATCTCTATGCCTCCTCTCACACCCAGCCGGTTGTGTCCGCCGAAGGATCGGCGTCGGGGGGCGCTGCGGGGCAGACTACCCAAGTGCTCATAGTGGACACCCATACTCACGTGATCTCTGACGACCATGAGAAATACCCCCTTCAGGTGGCCGACTACCCGGGGGTGGAGTGGGTGTACGAGGCGCCGGTGACGGTAGAGGAGCTAAAGGCAGAATTGGCCAACGCTGGCGTCGATCGGGCCGTACTCGTGCAGGCCCAAGGGGGCTACGGCACGGATAACTCTTATGTGGTGGACGCTCGGGCAGCTCATCCCGAGACATTCAGCGCGGTGGTCATCGTGGACGACCCCGCCGAGCTCGACTCGCTGGCGGCCGCCGGAGCGGGTGGAGTGCGTTTCTACGCCATCGGCGGGGGAGGGCCGCTGCACGAAGAGACAACTTGGGACACTGCGAGGCGGCTTGGCCTGCGGGTCAGCGCAGCCACGGTGCCCGAGTACCTACCAGCACTGGTCGAGGCCGTAGCCGCCCATCCTGATGTGATCCTGGCTCTAGACCATTGCGGGTTCGCCCCGGAGACGATCGGCGACTACGCGCACCTGGCGAACCTCTATCTGAAGGTCACCCCTCATGTGCTTGACACGGGCGGAGGCGATCCCGGCCCAGTTCTAGAGCGGCTGGCCGAGCAGTTCGGTCTCGACCGGCTCATGTGGGGCTCCGACTACTCGCAGACCCACGACCGGTCGTACACAGAGCTAGCCGACCAGGCGCGAGCGGCCTGTAGTGGGCTTACCTCCAGCGAGCAGGCCCAATTCTTGGGCGGCACTGCGCTGGCCCTGTGGCCTGAGTTGGCCTAGTCCAGCTCCAGCATCTGATCGATCACTGCGGCCATTGCCTCAGGGTCGCGCTCAACCTCGCGGGTCTGGCCACCAGCATCGAGGAAGCGCTGCATGAGGGGCACGTGCTGGCCGGTGGCTGAGCAGGCCATCATCGCCTGGGTCTCGGCCAAGAGTCCGGGCTCTACCGGTCCCAGTGCAGCGTCTACGGCCTGCTTGGCCTTGGCAATGGACAATCTGGGCGAAGCGGCAATTCGGCGGGCCACCTGGGCGGTATGGGATCGGAGCTGGTCGGAGGGCAGCACCCGGTTGACGTATCCGATGGCCTCGGCCTCCTCGGCGGTCACGTCGTTGCCTGACAAGACGATCTCCAGCGCCCGGCTGCGGCCCACCAACCGGGCCAATCGCTGGGTGCCGCTGGCTCCGGGGATGATTCCCATGGCCACCTCGGGCTGGCCGAGCACGGTGCGGGGCCCGGCGAAGCGCATGTCCAGCGACAGCAAGAACTCCGAACCGCCGCCCCGGGCCACGCCGTCGATCATGCCGATGGTGGCTACCCCGATGGTGCGGCACTGGTCGAACGTGACCGCAGCCATGTTGGGCTCGGTCGGCACTTCGGTCGACGCCTCCATAGCCAGGATCTGCTCGACGTCGCCGTGCATCAGAAAGAAGTCGGGATCGGCGCTCTCGAACACCAGCACCCCCACCTGATTGTCAGCTTCGACCGCATTCAGCAAGCCAAACAACCCACCGATCAATTCGCCGTCCACCAGCTGCTTGGGCGGATGGTTGATCACTACCCAGCCGACGCCGCTGTCGACGGTCATCATGAAGGGTCCAAAACTCTGGCTACTTCTCTGCTTAGTCATCAGAGACCTCCCACTGGTTCCAATACGCAACTTCAGACAATGGCCGCCGGCGCACCGGGCCGAAGGGCACCGCGGGCCAGCCCATCGGGATGCCGCACACGATTTGGACGTCCTCGGGAATATTGAGCACGGACCGTACTTCATCAGCCCGGAAGGTGTGCAGCGTGGTCAGTACGGTGCCCAGGCCCAGGCTGCGAGCCGCAACCAGGAGATTCTGCACCGCTGGATACACCGAGTGGCTCACCCCCCGCTGAGTGGAGCACACAATGATGAACACCGGCACGTCGCCCACCTCGCGAGCAAACGTGGCGGCCTTCTCTACTATCTCCGCCTCCTGGCCCCGTAGCCACTCAGCGCCAGCCGCTGGGTTGTTGTACGACTGCTGCTGTGCATCCAGATACAGCTCGCCCAGCTGGCGGCGCTTGTCAGGATCGGTGACCACCACGAAGCGGGCGAACTGGCCATTGATGGCGCTGGGGGCCCGGATGGCCGCGTCCAGCACCTTGGTAATGAGCTCATCGGGCACCGGGTCGGGCAGATAGCGGCGCACTGCCCGCTGGGTGTGCATGGCCTCGAACACGCCGACCTCGGCGGTTGCTTGGTTCATGGGCTGGACAGTAGTTGCAGCCGGGGTGGTAGTAGTCACCCCACGCTGGCGGTAGCCTGCTCCCATGGCGCAAAAGCACCGCATCACGATCACCTATTGAGTTCCTTGAAACTATTCCGAGCACGCCGTGAGCGCTGCCAAGGACCTCCTTCAGAACTACCAGCACATCATCGAGGATCTGACTCTGGTGACCGGCGCGTCGGGCATCTTCGACGTCGAAGTCGACGGGGAGATGCTCTACTCCAAAGACGACTGCTGCCGCCACGCCGAATCCGGCGAGGTGCTGAAGCTGTTCGCTGACCAGTACGCCAGCGAGGTGCTGCGCTACGGCACCTAGCCGCAGGGGCCGCGTAGGCTGCGGGCGTGGACGGCGGCACAGAAAACTTCACAGTCGACATTGATCATCAGACACCGGAGTTCATTGCCGACCGCCATAGCCGCTACGACGAGTTGCGGGAGCGTTGCCCGGTGGTGTTCAACGAGCACTATGGCGGTTTCTGGATGGTCACCGACTACGAGTCGGTGGCTCAAGTAGCTCGAGACAACGAGACGTTCGCCCACAAGTACGAGCCCGACGCCCCCGATGGCATCTCCTATATGGGCATCTGCGGCGTTCCCCGTCCGTCGTACATACCCCGCCAAGGCGTTTCCGAGATTGATGGACCCGAGCACGCCGACCTGCGGCGAGTGCTGAACCCGCTCATGACCATCAATGCCGTCGAGAGCACCCGGCCGAGGATGGAGGCAGTTTCGGCATGGTTCATAGATGAGATAGTCGAGTCGGGGGAGGCAGATTTGGTGCTCGACTACGCCACTCCGGTTCCGGCTGTGCTGACCCTCGAGATGATGGGCATGGTGTCATCCAACTGGCAGCACTACGCCGACTTCTTTCACGCCACCTCGTCCTACGAGCCCACCGATGAGCGGTACCTCAGCGCAATCGCCCACCAGCCGGATATGTGGGGCGAGCTGCGCGACTTCGCCCAATTCCGCCGAGAACATCCGGCCGACGACGTCACCACTGCCCTGGTTTCCTCCCCGCTCGATGGCCGAATGCTGAGCGACGACGAGATCACCGCCATCATGTGGAATCTGGTGGCTGGCGGCCTCGATACAACCACATCGCTGGTGTCGTGGGGCCTGCACCACCTAGGCACCCATCCCGAGGACCGCGACCGACTCATCGAAGCCCCCAGCCTGATCCCAGCGGCGGTGGAGGAGTTCCTCCGCCACTACAGCCCCAGCGAGACCCTCACCCGCACCGCCACCCGAGATGTGGAGCTGGGTGGCCGTCAAATCCGGCGGGGCGACTTGGTGTTCATCAGCTGGGTGTCGGCCAACCACGATCCCGCAGCTTTCGAGGACGCCGACCACGTTCGCATTGACCGCGCGGTGAACAAGCACTTGGCGTTTGGTCTGGGCGGCCATCGCTGCATTGGCTCGTCGATCGCCCGCATCGAGTCGGAGCTCATGCTGAGAGATGTCCTAGCCCGCATCGGCGATTACGAAATCGACATCGACGGGTTCAAGCCCTATCCCGGCAACCTGCTGATGACCGGCGTGGTCTCGATGCCGGTCATGTTCACTCCCGGGGTTCGTTCGGGCGCGGCCGACCCATTTGTCTGAGGGTTATGGCAAACCCCGGTTGACGGGGATGTGGCTGAACCGGATTCAGCTCAGCCGCTCGACGATCATGGCCATGCCCTGGCCGCCGCCCACGCACATGCTCTCGATGCCGATGGTCCTGTCGGCGTCCTCCAGCCCGTTGAGCAGTGTGCCCATGATGCGGGCCCCGGTCATGCCGAAGGGGTGGCCCAAAGCGATGGCGCCGCCGTTCACATTGAGCTTGTCGTAGTCGATGCCCAACTCATCGGCCGAGGGGATCACCTGGGCCGCAAATGCCTCGTTGATCTCCACGAGGTCGATGTCGTCGATGGTCATGCCCGCCCGCTCCAGCACCTGGGAAATGGCCGGAATCGGGCCGAGGCCCATGATCTCGGGGTTCACCGCGGCCACACCCGAGGCCACGATCCGAGCCAGCGGCGTGACGCCGAGCTCTGCGGCCTTGGTATCGCTCATCACCACCACCGCGGCGGCCCCGTCGTTGAGGGGGCAGGCGTTGCCCGCAGTCACAGTGCCGTCGGGGCGGAACACCGGGTTGAGCTGGGACACCTTCTCGAGGAGCGTGCCCGCGCGTATGCCGTCGTCGGTCCTTACCAGCGTGCCGTCGGCTAGCGGAAACGGGGTTATCTCCCGCTCGAAGAAGCCACGTTCCTGGGCGGCCTCGGCCCGGTTCTGGGACCTGACGCCGAACTCGTCCTGGCGCTCCCGGCTCACATTCCAGGCCTGGGCCACGTTCTCGGCGGTCTGGCCCATGGCGATGTATATGTCAGGCAGACCTTCAGGGGGCGACCATGTCGGCGTGCCCTCGCCCGTGCGATCAGCTGAGCGGGCCTCGGCCTCGGCGAACTTGTCGTTCTTGCCGCCCCGATCGGAAGCTCCGGCGGCGAAGCGGCTCACACACTCCACTCCGCCAGAAACGAACACATCGCCCTCGCCGGCCCGCACCGCGTGGGCGGCCATGCGGATGGTCTGGAGTGACGAGGAGCAGTAGCGGTTGACGGTCACGCCGGGCACGTCGAGACCAGCCAGCAGCCCCGATAGCCGAGCGATGTTGTAGCCGGCCTCGCCCGCAGGCTGGGCGCAGCCCCACATCACGTCCTCGACGTCAGAATCGTCGACCTGGGGGACCTTGCTGAGCACATCGCTGATGATGAACGCCGACATGTCGTCGGGGCGGACGTCGACGAGGGATCCCTTGACCGCTCGCCCGATGGGCGTGCGGGAGGTGGCGACGATGACTGCTTCGGGCATGGGGGCTCCTATTGGTTAGTTGGGAAGAAGTTGGAGAAGGGTGGGTAACTATGAGAGGTCGACTCTCTCGGTGTCGCTGCCGCTGCGGAGGTGCTTGCCGGGCCGCGCGTCGGTGAACTGACCGTCTCGGACAATCTCGTCGCCGTTGCAGAACACGTGGTCGATGCCGTCGGCCTCGCCGTAGAGGCGGGGGGCGCCAGCGGGCAGGTCGGCCACCACAGTGAGAGGCTTGGCTCCCACCTGGCTCTCGTCGATCACCACCACGTCGCCGTGCCAGCCTTCTTGGAGTTGCCCCCGCTCCTTGAGACCGTACAGCTGGGCCTGCACGTCGGTCATCAGGTGGACGGCCTCTTCCATCGAGATGAGCTCTCGCTCCCGCATGCACTGGCCGAGCATTGAGGTGGCGTAGTTGGCCGTCATGAATAGGTCCAGGTGGGCGCCAGCGTCGGAGGCGCCGATCACAGCCCGGCCGTCTCGCCAGATCTCCATGCGGGCCTTCCAGTCCGCGTTGGAGGACACCGGCGGTGGAGTGCCAAAGGAGGTCTTCAGCTCATCGGCCACCACGATGTCGCACAGGGCGTCGAATGGCTTTTTGCCCTCGTCCTCGGCAATCTGGGCAACCGTTCGTCCCCGATACTGCTCATTCTCCGGGGCGAAGGTGTCGAAGATGATCTTGGTGGACCAGTCAGCCAGTCCCTTCAGAGGCCCGGGCTGCTGGGCCAGCTCATCGAGACGGTCGCGCTCGGCTTGGTCGGCTAAGAGCGCCATCTTCTCGGCGGGCGGGGCCAGCATGGCGCCCTCCCAGTCGGGCAGGGCGTCGAGCACAAAGCCGCCGGCCATGCTCAGGCGTACCGAGAAGGCCATGGGCACGGTGAGGGCCACCACCTTGCCGCCGTTGGCCTTGGCGTGATCGCTGGCCTCCAGCTTTGCGTAGCACTCGTCCAAGTTGCCGGCCGCCACGGTCATCACGTTCCAGTTGAGCTGGGTCTGGGCCGCCACCGACATGTCGGTCATGAGATTCATTGCGGCGTCGTCGAACGGGCCAACACAGGGGATGATCTCCAGCGAGGTGCCCTCGTACTCCGAGCACACCCGGGCCAGCTCCACCAGCTCGTGGCGGCTGGCATAGCGGCTGGGCACCATGTTGCCAAAGGGATCGTTGTGAGTGCGGGCATACGAGGAGGAGAACCCCAGCGCACCGGCCTCCAAACCAGCGCGGAGCAGGTCCTGCATCTGCGCCAGCTCCTCGGGGGTGGCCTCCCGCTTGACGCAGTCGGGGCCCATGACCACTCGGCGCAATGCGGAGTGCCCCACCTTGAAAGCGGTGTTGATCGACAGCGTGCCGTCGAAGGCGTCGAAGTACTCGGCGGTGGAGCGCCAGTTCCACGGAACGCCGACCTGGAGCGACTCCAGGGGCATGCCCTCGACCCGGGCCAGCATCTGCATCAGGTACTCGCCGTCGGCGGGGTCATCGGTGAGCGGGGCGATGGTGAATCCGCAATTGCCCCCGATCACGCTGGTCACCCCGTGCAGAGGCGACGGGCTCAACGTGGTGTCCCAGAACACCTGGGCGTCGAGGTGGGTGTGAACGTCGATGAAGCCGGGGCACACTGCTTTGCCGGTGGCATCCACCGTGTTGGCCGCCTCTGCCGCGCTCAGATCCCCGATCGATGCGATCCGCCCACCGGTCAGGCCCAGATCGGCCCGATAGCGTGGGCCGCCGGTGCCGTCGACGATGTCTCCGCCTCTGATGATGGTGTCGAACATGGAAGCTCCCTGGAGTGCGTTAGCGGACGCGGTTGCCTTTAATGTAGGCGATTCGTGCCCTTGGGGGTGTGGCCGGAGAGCGCAGCCGACTAGCCGGCTTTCACCAGCTTCGGATCGGGGCCGGAAACAGATCGCCGGTATGCTCTGCCCATGGTTGAGATCCCCCGCATTATCTCCGTGGACGACCACGTGGTCGAGCCGCCCGACTTGTGGATCGAGCGCCTTCCCCGCAAGTACCACGACCGCTGCCCGCGGGTGGAGCGCGACAGGGCCACATTCCACTTCGAGGGTGGGGTGTTCAGCTACGAAAAGGGGGCGCCCGACGGGACATGGGGCGACTGGTGGCTCTACGACGACCTGATTTATCCGTTCCCCAAGCTGTCGGCTGCCATCGGGTTTGAACCGCTCACCAACACGCCGGTGACCTTCGACGAGATCCTGCCGGGGTGCTGGAAGCAGAAAGAACGCCTCGTGGACATGGACGCCAACCACGTTGATGCGTCGATCTGCTTCCCCAACGTGCTGCCTCGATTCTGCGGCCAGACCTTCCACGAGCGGGAGGACAAGGAGCTGGCTCTGCTGTGTGTCAAGGCCTACAACGACTGGATGATCGATGAATGGTGTGCCGGCGACGGCAAGGGGCGGCTGATCCCCCTCACCATCGTCCCGCTGTGGGACTCCCAGCTGGCCGCCGAGGAGATCCACCGGTGCGCCGACAAGGGCAGCTTCGCGGTGGCCTTCTCCGAGAACCCCTACCACCTGGGTCTGCCGTCGATCCATCACCCCAGCAAGTTCTGGGAGCCGTTCTTCGCCGCCTGCGAGGAAACCGGCACGGTGGTGAACATGCACATCGGCTCTTCTTCGAAGATGCCGAGCACGTCGCCCGATTCGCCGTTCGCAGTCAGCTCCACCATTACCTTCAGCAACGCCATGGGCTCGATGTGCGACTACATCCTCTCCGGAGTGTTCGTGCGGTATCCCGGCCTGCGGGTGGCCTACAGCGAGGGCCAGGTGGGGTGGATGCCCTATGTGATCGAGCGCATGGACAAGCTGTGGGAGGAGCGAATCAACGACGACGACGGCGATTTCGGGGTTAACCTGCCCAACCCGCCGTCCACCTATATCCCCGGCCACGTGTGGGGCTGTATGTTCGACGACTCTGTGGGGCTGCGCAACCGCGACCTGATCGGCATGGACCAGATCACCTTCGAAGTGGACTATCCCCACGCCGACTCCACCTTCCCCCACACCCTGGAAGTGGCCACCAGGATCGTGACCGAGGCCGGCCTCGACGACGAGGAGACCTACAAGCTGCTCCGAGGCAACGCCATCGAGCTGTACAGCCTGGAAAAGTACGGAATCGCTGCTTAGCCCGTCTGGCGGACGAGCACCGATAAGGGGGATTTGCCATGGCGCTGGCCGAGATGGAGCCGCTGAATGCTGACGAAGAGTACCGCCTGCTCATCGGGGGTGAATGGGTGGCTCCCGGTGCGGGCACCTACGAGATCGTCGACCCCAACACCGCTCGGGTGATCGGGCACGCCCCCGAGGCGTCGAAGGCACAGGTGGCCGACGCGGCCGCGGCGGCCAAGGCCGCGCTACCGGGCTGGCGAGACACTCCCATGGCCGAGCGGTGCGCCCTTCTGGGCCGGGCCGCCAACCTGATCGACGAGCGGATCGGCGGCTTGACCGGCCTGGTGCAAGGCGAGACGGGGGCTACCATCAACATCACCGAGGCCGTGCAGCTGCCGGCGTGCGGCGAGCGATTCCGCCAGTACGAGATCCCCGCGAGCCTGGACGAGTCAATGGCGCCGTATCCGGTTGAGGCCAACCCGCTGGGGCCGGCCGGACTGGCCGGGGCCCATGTGATCCGCCAGCCCGTGGGGGTGGTGGCCTGCATCACCTCCTACAACTTCCCGCTGGTCAACGTGTCGGGCAAGGTGGCGCCCGCGCTGGCCATGGGCAACACGGTGGTGATCAAGCCGGCGCCCCAGGATCCCCTGGCCATGATCAAAGTGGTGGAGATAATCGAGGAGGCCGGATTCCCGCCGGGGGTGGTCAACATCATCACCGGCTCGGGGGCCGCCGCCGGGGCCGGCCTGGTGACGTCGCCCGATGTGAACATGGTGAGCTTCACCGGCTCCTCCGCGGTGGGGGTGAAGATCATGGAGGCGGGATCAGCCACCATGAAGCGCCTGCTCATGGAGCTGGGCGGCAAAGGAGCTTGCGTGCTCACCGACGACTGCGACGTGGATGCCGCAATTGGGGCCATTGCCTCGGTGTGGGGGCTCCACAGCGGCCAGATCTGCACCGCGCCCACTCGGGTGATCGTCCACCGCTCCCGCTACGACGAGCTGGTCGACAAGCTGACCGCGGTGGCCGGAATGCTCAAGGTGGGCGACGCCCTCGACCGGGAGACGATCGTCGGACCGGTTATCACCGAGACCCACCGCGACCGGGTGGAGCACTTTATCGCCAGCGGCGTGGCGGACGGGGCCACCTTGCAGTGCGGCGGTGGGCGTCCAGACCTGCCCGGCTATTTCGTGGAGCCCACCTTGCTGGTGGACTGCGAGCCCGACATGCGAGTGGTCCAGCACGAGATCTTTGGGCCAGTGGTGGCCGTGCTGGCCCACGACGGTGACGACCACGCGGTGGAGCTGGCCAACGACAGCGACTACGGCCTGTTCAGCTACGTGTTCGCGGGCAGCACGGCCCGGGCGTTCGAGGTCGGCCAGCGCATCGAATCAGGCAACGTCGGTCTCAATTCACTGGCCCCCCATGTCCACGCCCCCTTCGGCGGCTTCAA
>MPNQ01000074.1 GCA_002239105.1 marine group bacterium Sva0996 bin134
CGCCCAAGCGCTACTTCACCGACCCATCCCTGGCCGTGGCCGCACTGCGGGCCAACCAGGAGCAGCTCATGGAGGAGCTGAGCTTCTTCGGCCTGCTGTTCGAGTCGCTGGTCCTGCGCGACCTGCGAGTCTACGCCCGGGCCAACGACTGGGATCTGTCCCACTACCATGACAGCTCCGGCCTGGAAACAGACCTGATCCTCACCAGCATGGACAATCGCAGATGGGCCGCGGCCGAAGTGAAACTCGGCGGCGAAAGGCTCGTCGAAGAAGGCGTCCGCTCGCTGCGCCGCCTGCGCGACCGAATAGACACCGACAAGATGAGCGACCCCGCCAAACTCATGGTCATCACCGCCGGCGGCTACGGCTTCGAATACCCCGACAACATCGCTGTCATCCCCATAACCGCCCTCGGCCCCTAACCCGGCAACGCAAAACCCTCAGTTGGAGGACACCAGCCGAAGCCCTCAACGAACACCTACACTCCCTACAACAACCCGGTGTTGCGACGACCGGTTGAATCCGGCCAATGCACATCACGGGCCTTCCCGAAGACCTGCCGGCAACTCGGCACCGCCCGATCCACCGCACGAACCGGCAACGCTCACGCTCGACCAAAAGCTCAGCCCAGTCCTGCATAGCCGCCTCACCGGCAGCCTCGTCCGCCAGCACAGCCGGCATATCCTGATCACCCATAGACATGATCCTTCCCGGCCCGCAGCACCAAACCGCGGACCCTCAGATCACGCCCGATACACAAAAAATCCGAGTGTCCCTGTTGGGTCTGACAGTCCGGGGCTAACGGAAGCGCCCAAGGCCACCGAGCCCCCGACGGAACTGGCCACCCAGTAGGTCATGCCCTTACGCCATCAGAGGCTTCCGGCGACGGAGGTCCGTCTGCGGTCCAGCTGTTGAGAAGCCAGATCGCGGCGTAGGAAGTCACCCCGCCCGTGATGCCGGCGGCCAGCACCAGCCAGTACCAGTCGACGGTGAGGCGATGGGTTATCGTCATCACCACGAGCACCCAAGCAAACAACGCTGCGGCTCTCACTCGTCTCCCAGTCATGCCATAACTCCTTCGCTCAGCATATTTGCCAATACAGCGGAGTTGCTTCGCCAGTAGCAGCATGGCTTAGGCATGGGCTGTCAGTCCAAGCGGCAGCGCAGGGCCTCGAACTGCTCGGCGCCTAGTCCACATGGGTCCGCTGGACCCATCCGTCGGGCGTGTAGTAGTGGCAGAATTGGTAGTTCTCGATCCTCTTGCAGTACTTCCGGGTGCACTCGGCGGTCGGCTCCTGGTGGTCGGGATGCGGAGTCGGAGCAAGCATGGCCGTCGGCTCAGGAGCCGGATCGGGAGTCGCTGAAGGAGCGGCTGGTCGTCGTGACAGATTGCCCACCTGGCTGTGGGTGCGTCTTCGGATGCCAGCCAATGGAGGGCAAGCACCCGTTCGCGCCAGTCATCTCAACCCTGTATTTGCCTGATGACGTGAAGTGCAGCCCAAGGGTTGTGCCGCCTCCCGAAGCAAAGCCAGCCCCGAGAACAACCAAAGTAGGAGCAGTGAAGGTAAGAGCTGCGACACCGAGACCCACCACGCCGCCTACGACAACCTCCTCCCACAGGCCGAGGTCAGCGGATCTGAGTTTGGGGTGGTGTTCGTGGGGCGAGCCGGGCGGGCAGGACCACTGCTCGTATCCGGGATTGGCTCTCACCTGTTCTTGAGTCTCAGGCGTGCAGTGGTGGTGCAGAATGTCGTGGGTGCCGCTGCCGTCGCTGTGGGGATGGGCAGTGGGCGGATGGGAGAAATCGGTGCCGTGCGATTTCACGTCCGCCGTGAGTGTTCTGGACTCGCTCCAGTGCGCGATGCACTCCCGGTTCTTGCCCACCACTGTGCACGATGTCGGCTTGGCGGGGTCTCCGAAGACCAGCTTGAGGTTTCGCCAAGGCTCCGGCCTCAGCGGCGGCGCGACACCGGTGGGCAGCGGTTTGGTTATGCCGGGATGCCTGGGAGCGAAGTCCGGGCATTTGACCGGGTCCTGGTTTGTTGAGGGCATTGATTTCGTAGACCAGCCCCGGCTCATCACCGACAACGGGCACTGCTTCAAATCGGCCCGGTTCACAGCCTGGGTCGCCTCCAAGCGCCACATCGCACATGTCCTCACCCGCCATCGGACGCCGTGGACCAACGGGGTGATCGAGCGGTTTTTCGAAGCCATCAAATACGAGCACCTATACCGACGAGACATCGACAACGGCATCGAACTCACTGCCGAGGCCGACTCCCACCAGACGACCTACAACGCCGTCCGACCCCACCAGGCCATCGCCATGGCCCGCCCCCTCGACCGCTACCGACAAACACCCACCACCCAACCAAAAGAACAAGAAACCGTCTCAAATTCTAGACACGGGACACGGTGGCTCGAGTCGACTTGAGGACTTCTAGGGCCATCATGAGCGAGACGCCAAGGATCAACGGCCCGGCGAACAGGATCACTAAGAGCCCGAAGCCGACCCTGACCTGATCTGGGTCGATTGCGCCTGTAAACCTGTCCGTCAGGATCATTCCGTACACGGCGATCCCGGTGATTCCGAGACCGCTGACCGGAGCTACGGCGGCCGCCCAATTCATGCTCAGGTGCTTGCACACCACTGCGCCCGCAATTGCCAGAGCGCCCAGCAGGAATACCACCACACCCTCAGTCAGATTTATGCCGCTCACGCTGTAGACGGAAACGATGATCCTGCCCGGATAGGACTCGGACGGCCTGCTCTGCGTGAACCTCACCCAGGGGAACAAGACGCTGGCCAGTACTACCGCAGCAGTCCACAACACCGTGCGGTGCATCAGCCTGTCGGTGCCGCCGTCCATGCTCACGATGCCATAGTAACAGCCCTTGAACTGAGCGCTGTTGAGCTCTTGCCGTCATCCGGCATTGGCGAGAACTTGTCACACAGACCCGGTTGGC
>MPNQ01000075.1 GCA_002239105.1 marine group bacterium Sva0996 bin134
GGAGGCGTAGATCTTGAACTCCCGGAACAGGGAGTCCATGCCGAAGGTGCGGGCCTCGTCGGGGACGATGGGCACAACCCGGGCCCCGAATTCCTCGTCTCGCATCATGTTGCGCAGCATCTGGGTGAACACCATGGTGGTGGACACCTCGCGCCCGTCAGAGCCCTCGTCGTAGTCGGAGAACAGCTTGTCGTCGGGCAGCTTGATGGGCCGGCGCACGTTCACCACCCGGATGGGCAGGGGGCCATCCAATTCCTTGCGGCGGGCCATCAAGTACTGGTGCTCGGGGGAGTCGGGCGGCGGCTTGTAGTAGGGGGGGTTGGCGTCGTCCTCGAGGGCCCCGGCGGGAACCTCCTCTTCCAGGTGGAGCCGTGAGCGAAGGTCCATGAGCTGGGCGGTGGTCATCTTCTTGATCTGGTGGGTGGCGTTGCGGGCCTCCAGTCCCTCGCCCAGCGTCCAGCCCTTGATGGTCTTGGCCAAGATCACCGTGGGCCGGTCGGTGGCCTCCACCGCGGCTTTGTAGGCGGCGTACAGCTTCAAGTAGTCATGGCCGCCCCGGGGCAGGTCTTCGAGCTGGCGGTCGCTCAGGTGGGCCACCATCTTGCGCAGTCGGGGATCGGGCCCGAAGAAGTTCTCCCGGATGTATGCGCCGGTCTCGGTGGCGTAGCGCTGGTACTCCCCGTCAACCGTGGTCATCATCTTCTCCAGCAGCACGCCGTCGACATCGGCGGCCAGCAGTTCGTCCCAGCGCGAGCCCCAGATCACCTTGATCACGTTCCAGCCCGACCCCCGGAAGTTGCCCTCCAGCTCTTGGATGATCTTGCCGTTGCCCCGCACCGGACCGTCGAGGCGCTGGAGGTTGCAGTTCACCACCCAGATGAGGTTGCCCAGCTTGGCCCGGCCGGCCAACGAGATCGATCCCAGGGTCTCGGGCTCGTCGCACTCGCCGTCGCCCACAAAGCACCACACTTTCGAGTCGCTGGTGTCCTCGATGCGCCGGTCGTGCAGGTAGCGGTAGAAACGGGCGTGGTAGATGGAGTTGATCGGCCCCAGCCCCATCGAAACCGAGGGGTACTCCCAGAAGTCGGGCATGAGCCGGGGGTGGGGGTAGCTGGAAAGGCCGCGGCCGCCGATCTCCATCCGGAAGTTGTCGAGTTGCTCCTCAGTCAGCCGGCCCTCCAGATAGGCCCGGGCGTAGATGCCTGGCGCGGCGTGGCCCTGGATGTAGACGGCGTCGCCGGGCAGACCGTCTTCTTTGCCCCGGAAGAAGTGGTTGAACCCCACCTCATAGAGAGCAGCCGATGAGGCGAAGGTGGACAGGTGTCCGCCGATGCCGTCGGCCCGCTTGTTGGCTTTGACCACCATGACCGCGGCGTTCCACCGGATGAAGGCCCGTATCCGGCGCTCGATGTTCTCGTCGCCGGGGAAGAACGGCTGGTCGTCGGTGGGAATGGTGTTCACATAGGGCGTCTGCACTGTGCCCGACAGGCCCACGCCCAACTCGTCGGCCCGGTCGAGGAGGCGGCGCAGCAGGTACCGGCTCCGCTGGCCGCCCGAGGCGCTGATCACTGCATCGATGCTGTCGAGCCACTCCCTGGTCTCATCGGGATCGGTGTCGGGCAGTTGGTGTGAGAAGCTCACGGCCACATCACCATTGAGCTTCCCCCCTGTCTGCTAGTAGGTTGGAGGCAGGGATCGAAGGGTGGGTTTGGGCCGGCATACCGCCGGTGGGGCCATGCAGCCGAGGCCGGTTCATTCCGAAATGCGGCCTGCGAAGGAAAGTGGTAACAATTATCTCCCCACCCATGGAGCGAAGTATCTCATTGCGGTTCCGGTGCCTGTTCTCATGAAGCATTCAAAGAAGACACTACTTGAGCCCCGCTCGAAGCGGTCGTTGTTGGTGCTTGTCGCGATGGTGGCCAGCCTGCTGATGATTCCCCAGCAGCGCATCGCGGCCCAGGATCCGGTGCTGGACACCTCCTTGGAACGTTCGTCGATCAATTTGATGCACCGCATATCCAATGGCTTTCAGGTGTACTGGTATCCGCCTGTGTTCGAGCCCGACAACGTTACCGACTACGACCTCCAGTATCGGGAATACCGCGAAGCCAGTTCTGATTGGGGCACTTGGTCTGATTTGGAATACACGGGAACGGGGACCCACACCCTTCTCACCGGCTTGAAAGCAAATGCGAAATACCAGACTCGAGTTCGCAATTGGGTCGGGAATCGCTATAGCCGTTGGTCGTCGTCGGTGGAAAGCGATAGCAACACGGCAACTACGAGAAATTACCAGGCCGAGGGACGCCCCGATCCGCCGATTCTGCCCACCGTAACCGTCGGAACCGGGAAGTTGACCGTGTCTTGGACGCATGCGGGCACAACCAACAACTCAGTGGAGCCCACGAGTTATGAGGTCAATTGGCGCTCGAGCTCAGGTACCGTCCGAAGTCCGAAGTTGTCCGCGACCGTAACTTCCTATGACATAACCGGGCTCGACGAAGGGACGACTTACGAAATCTGGGTTAAGGCCAGGAGCGCGCCGAACAGGTCGGCGAGCTCTCCAATTGCGTCGGCGACTGCGCCCCAAGCGGCCCCGCCGCCGAGTCCGCCGCCTGGTCCGCCGCCGGGTCCGCCGCCTGGTCCGCCGCCGGGTCCGCCGCCGCCGTCGGGGCCGTCGGCTTTGACGTTGACGACCAACGCGGCCAGCAACACGGTGGCGGAGGGTGGGGGGTCGGTGACGGTGACCGCGACGTTGGATGCGGCGGCGACGCAGGATGTGTCGGTGACGCTGTCGGCGGCGAGCTC
>MPNQ01000025.1 GCA_002239105.1 marine group bacterium Sva0996 bin134
CAGGGGGGTCTGGGGCGTTGCGGGCTCTTCGGGCTCGCCGCCGCCGGGAGCGCCCCCACCGCCGCCGGAGGGGGAACCGCCGCCGCCGGAGGGGGAACCGCCGGTGGTCGGCCGGTCGGCCGGCGGCGGGCCGTGGGTCACCGTCCGCTGCAGTCTGGACGAGTCCTAGCCCTACCCCGCCGGGCCTTGGGTTTGTCTAGCTGCTAGCGGTTCTTCAGCAAGTTCTCGGCGAAGTCCTGCACCATCACCAGCACGTCGCCTCCGGGCAAGACAACGAAGGTTTGGCCGGGGGTGAGGCGCACGGGGTTGCCGTCGTTGTCGGTGACCTGCCAGGGCTGGCTGGCTGACGGGCGGGTCCACCGGCCCCTGATCAAATGGCCGTCGGTGAACACCAGGGCCACCCCGCCCTCGGGATCGACGGTGATGGCTTCGGGGCAATACGAGCAGGCCGCGCTGCCGGTGTAGCGGGTTTGCAGCACCACCACGTTGGTGGGGGTCACCTGAACGGGATCGATATCGGGGTTGGGGCTGCCATCAGGATGGCGGGCCATGTCGACGTGTGCGGTGCCGTCTTGCCAGCGGGCCCAGCCCCCGGCCTCGTCATCCCAGGCGAAATGGACGATGGTGCCGCCGAGGTAGCGGACCTCCACGCCGGGAACCGGCTCGGCGCTGGCCGCAAGCGCCTCGCCCTCTCTGCGGTACTCGAAGATCGGTTCGGGGGCCGGCAAGCCGCCGGGGGCAGCCCCCCAGATGTTTGCCGTGGTGGTGTACAGGTTCCACGGCGGCACCCGATCAGACACCCTCCAGTAGTCGGTGGGCAGGCCGTCCCAGAGCAGTTCGTAGAGCTGGCCGTTGGACTGGCCCTGGGAAATCTCCCGCAACACGCCCGGATTGGCCCCCGAATGGCCGTACACCGGCTGGCCGAAGTTGGACAAGATGTCGGGGTCGGAGCTGCGGGCCGACCGCACCGGTCCCAACGACACTGCCCCCTGGCTGTGGAAAATGGCGAACAGCCGGGTAATCGTCTCCACCCGAACCTCGATGAGCACATCGGCCTGGTTGATGCCCGTTTGCGGGCGCCCCACGCTGCTGGTGCCGATCTTCACCGCCAGTGCGGGCCGGTTGAGGATTGACGGATCATCCAGCGGCTCGCCGGTTAGCGGCTCGATGGGCCCCGGCGTGGGGGCGGGCGTGGCCGGCACGGGCTCGGGGTCTCCATCGCCTGGGGGGTCTTGGGAATCAGCAGGATCAGGATCGGGGCTAGCCCCATCGGTGGCGCCGTTTTCGCCGTTGGCCGGCGGGTCAACCGGGCCGCCAGAGGGAGCCGAATCGCCGCTGTCGCCGGGAGCGCCCGGCTCGG
This sequence comes from marine group bacterium Sva0996 bin134, assembly GCA_002239105.1. Lineage (GTDB taxonomy): Bacteria > Actinomycetota > Acidimicrobiia > Acidimicrobiales > Bin134 > Poriferisocius. The sequence continues at coordinate 1,361 of MPNQ01000025.1, forward strand.
TGGATGGGGGCGCGGCCGAATCGGCTGGCGCGGGGCCGCCATTGGGGTCGGATCCGTTTGCGCGAATGGTGTCGGTTCCACCCGAGCCGCCACAGGCTGCGGCCACCAGGGCAACGGCCAACAGCGCAGCAGCTATTGCCCCGCACCCTCGCGTGCGCCTTCCCGAAGAAGCGCGTCTCATTAGAGTTCGTTCAGCGCGGCAATACGAGATTCCAGCCGGGGATGGCGGAGGGTGTCGTTGATCCCCCAATCGGGCTCATCGATCCACATGTGAAGCGCTGCCACCGTAGGCGATGGTACCTGAGCGCTCTGGCGGGAAAGTGTCATCAACGCAGACAGCAGGCCGGGGGGATAGCGGGTGAGCGACACGGCCTCGAGGTCGGCGGCCATACTCCGGCCCGCGGGCAATACCCGAGCCATCACCGGTCGACGCAGCCAGCCGACCGGCCCCAGCGGCCAGGCCAAAAGCACTCCGGCCAGGGTCTCGAAAGCGGCGTCGCCCCGGCGGATGCGGCACAGGTGATGGGCCATCAGCCCTTCCAGCTCGATGCGCTCTAGGTGGTCGATTGCCGCGGTGGTGATGATGATGGCCGAATGGGCGGGGGTCCGGGCTGCGGCCAGGGCGTTGATGGAATCGGAGTTGATGATGCGAATCTCGGGGGTGGGGATGCCGTGGCTGACGCACAGGCCCTCCAACACGCTGTCGAGAATCTCCTGATCAGCGCCCCGGGGGGCTGATCCTCGGGTGAGGCGAACCAAAAGGCGCCATGCCGTGAGCCGCAGCCCGACGATGGCTGCTCCGCCGACAACTACCCCGGCGACTACGGCGACCAGCCAGGCGATCCCGACCAAGTAGAGCACCCCCGCCACCACTGCGCCGGCGAGCACGCCCACGGTAGCGAGGACCACTGAGGTTCGACGTCGGCCTGCGTTCATATTCCCTCCTGGCACATTCCCTCCTGGGGGTGCGGCTCGTGCGATGAGCGCTTGGGGGTGCGGACCCGGCGATGGGCCGCCAGGTCGTGGTAAATCTCGACATAGCGGCTGGCCAGGGTGTCCATTGAGAATTGCTGGGCCCGGTCGAGCCCCGATGCCACCAGCGAGCGGGCGGTGTCTTTGTCGAACAGCACCCGCTTGAGCGATGCCGCCAGGGCCGCGGCGTCGCCGGGCTCGGACAACAGCGCATCTTTTCCGGGCCGAGCCACGATGGCATAGGCATCGAGCCCGGAGGCCACGATGGGAGTCTGGGCGGCCATGGCCTCCAGCAGCACCACCCCGAAAGACTCGCCGAACAGCGATGGGGCGCAGAACACATCGGCCCCCCGCATGCGGGCGTGCTTCTCGGCGTCGGAGATCCGGCCCAGCCACTCCACCCGGGCATCGCCGCGCGATTGCGCCTTCAAGGCTTCGGTCTCTGGGCCGTCGCCCCCCACCCACATCCGCACATCATCGGGCAGGTACTGGAGGGCGTCCAACAAGATGCTCAGTCCCTTGCGGGGCTCATGGCGGCCCACAAAGAAGATGGTGGGCTGCGACGTCTCGATCCGCTCTAATGAGGGGGCGTGCAACTCCACGCCGTTGAACACCAGCTCGTAGTGTCCGCCCAGCCTCTCTTGCACCAGGCGGCGGGCGTCCTCAGACACCGCGCAGCGGTAGTCGAGGCGGTTGGCCACCAACTGCGCTATCGAGCGCAGGTAGTGGTAGGCGGTGCTATAGCCGGCCCGGTGGAAGGTGCCGAGCAACGGCGCCGACTTCATTATCGCGGCGGTGTTGGTGGGACCGGGGGCCAGGGGCTCGTGGAGGTGGAGCACGTCGAAGTGCTCGTCGCGCAACACCCGGATCGTGCGGAGCTGCGCGGGGGGGTCGGGCGCCAGGGGGGCGATGGAGCCGTTGGCCGCGGTGGGCAGGCTGTTGCCCAAAGGCGTTACCGACTCATCGGGCGGGGGGCCGTCGCACGGCGCCAGCACCCGGGCCTCCACCCCCATGCGGCGCAGCGAGCGGGCCAGGCCCATCACCTGTCCCTGCACTCCGCCGGGGATGGTGAGGCTGTAGGGGCAGACCAGCCCTACCCTCATCCGGGAACCTTCTGTTGGGAGGAGCGCTCAGCTTGGTTGGGCTGGCGGCCGGCGCCTTTGCGCTGTTGGCGGAATTGGCTGAGGGCCTCGGTGTCGCTGGCCCAGTTGGGCTGCATGAGGTGCCACTGCTCGGGGGCGGCGCGGATCAGCCCTTCAAGGGCCCAAGCCAGGTCCTGGGTGATACGGGCGACATCGGCCCTCAGGCGGCCTTGGCGCTCGGCCGACACCGGGGGCATCACCACGCCCCGATGGTTGGGACCGTCTTGGTAGACCGCGGCGGGCAAGATGGCGGCCCCCGTGCGCAGGGCCAGGGCGGCGGGGCCGCCGGGCAGAAGCGTGCGCTCTCCGAAGAACTCCACCTCCACTCCCCCGCGGCCCACCTGCCGGTCGGACAACAGGCACACCACTTGGCCGGCCCGCAGCGACTTGATGAGCGCGGAGACGGAATCGGGGCCCAGCGGCACGATGTCGATTCCCATGCGGCGGCGCTCTTCCACCATCCAGTCGAACAGCCGAGTCGTGCGCAGCGGCTCGACCACCGAGATCACCCGGTATCCGGGAATGCGGGCCATCCAGGTTCCGGCCCATTCCCAGCCTCCGAGATGGGGAAGGGCCAAAATCGGCGCCGTGCCGGTGGCCATCGCCTCATCGATGTGGTGAAACCCCTCGGTGCTGAATCCGGCATCGACCGCGGCGTCGTCGAGGTTGTAGAGCCGGGCGCAGTCGAACCAGTAACGGGCATACGACTCAAAGGACGCCTTCACGGCCTCCGCCAGCGCCTCGCCCTCCAAATCGGGGCCGCACACCCGTTGCAGGCGGCGCTCGGTGATGAAGCGGCGCTCGGGCAGCAGCCGGTATGCGCTCTTGCTGATGGCCCGGGTGAGGGCAGCGCCCACCGACTGGGGCAAGCGACGAGCCAGGGCGGCACCGCTGCGGTAGAGAATCACGTCGGCGGAAGGCCGACGGGTTTGGGCGATTGGGGTCGCCTGCTCCGCGGTGTCGGTCATGTCTTGGTCAAGGCTGCGGCCTGGCGCCAGACCTTGACAAACCGGTGCAGGGCGGTGGCCGCGGTGAGCGCCAGCATGGCCCACAGCACCGGGATCAGCACGACGCTGAAGGCCAGCCCGGCGCCCAGCACCACGAACCGCTCGGCCCGCTCCATGAGGCCGCCCTTGGCGTCGAGCCCCAGCGACTCGGCCTTGGCCCGCTGATAGGAGACCACCGAAGCCGTGGCCATGAGCGCCACCGGCAGCATGAATATCTGGCCGGGCTCGTTGGCGCCCAGGTACCAGGCCACCCCGCCGAACAACAGGGCGTCGCACACCCGGTCGCTGACCGAATCGAAGAAGGCACCTCGCACCGAACTGGTGCCCGCGGCCTTGGCGATGGGCCCATCGAGGGCGTCGGGAAGCCCGGTGAGCACCAAAAAGACCGTGCCGAGGATGAGATGGCCCCGGCCGATGACCACCGCGGCCACCCCGGCCATGGCGATGCCGAGGAAGGTAACCGCATCGGCGCTGACGCCCATCTTGTGGAGGACAGCACCGATCGGATCGAGCCCTCGATTGACCGCCGAACGCCAATTGCCGTCGAACATGTGACTTTTACTCTACTGGCAGACCGGAATGGAGGGCAGCCCAGTCCTCGGGATTGGGCTGCACGAGTTGGTCGATAACCTCGCCGGTGATTCCGTCGACAAAAACCAGGCCCCGCTGCTCGGGCTGGGGCTCATTGGAGTAGAGCAGGATGCGCCAAGTGGGGCGGCTGAACCAGCCCCGCCACCCCATCTGCGCCGATGCGTGGCCCACCGGGTAGCCCACCGCGCCCACGGCGATCACCAGCGCCTCCGACTCGTCGACCTTCAGCTCCTTGCCGCACACAAAGCCGTAGACCGCGAACGCGGCCAAAGCGATGGCCGCGGCCAGGATCCCCCCGTTGACCAGCGGACTGTCGGCCGCCACCGCCCAAACCACCGCACAGACCACCGCCGCCGACAAGTAGATGATGGCCGGAATCCGCCGCCGGCTGTTGTTGGGAAACAGATACGGCCCGACGTACTCGCCAACGTTCAGCTCCTGAGGAAGCTCATCAGTAATCTCCGCATCAGACACCGCATCGTCGCCGGGAATGCTCAACTCAGAGTCGGACATGACCGGAGGCTACCGGCCTTCCCAGGCATTCCTCAGTTTGGACCATGATTCGGCCAGGGGTTCGGGGAGCACCCGGGTTTCAGCGACGGTGGTCATGAAGTTGGTGTCGCCTTGCCAGCGGGGCAGGCAGTGGACATGGAGGTGGTTGGGTATGCCGGCACCGGCGGCTGCTCCCAGGTTGAGTCCCACGTTCACGCCGTCGGGGTTGTAGGCCCGGCGGATGGCGGCCACCGCCGCCCGAGTCGCGGCCCACAGCTCATCGCTCTCGGCGTCGCTGAGGTCGGCCACATCGGCCACCGCCCTATTGGGCGCCACCATCAGGTGGCCGCTGCCGTAGGGGTAGGCGTTGAGCACCGCGAAGCAGGTCTGCCCCCGCCACAAGATGCCCGTCTCCTCGTCGGGCTCGGGGGCCGCCAGGATCTGCTCGAAAAGGGTGGCCTCCCCCGGCTCTGGGCCAGCCGCGGGCAGGCCCGCCACATAGCGGCTGCGCCACGGGGCCCACAAGCGCTCGAGCATCAGCGGTGGGTGTGCACGTCGTCGGACAGTCGATTGGAGAAGTCGCCCAGCAGCACACCCCGCTCGTCGCCGTCGCTGCCCCGCGCGTTCACCCCCACCGTGCCGTTGGCCCGGTCGTCGTCACCCACCACCAGCACATAGGGCAGCTTCTGGAGCTTGGCCTTTCGGATGCGCCGGCCCAGCGGCTCATGCGCGCCGTGCACCTCCACCCTGAACCCGGATTCGCTCAGTCGGGCCTCCACATAGGTGGCGTAATCTTCGTGGGAGGCAGCCACCGGCAAGATGGCGGCTTGAACGGGGGACAGCCAGGCGGGGAGGGCGCCGCCGCAATGCTCAAGGAGCACCCCGAAGAAGCGCTCGATCGCGCCCATCAAGGCCCGGTGGATCATCACCGGGCGGTGGCGTTGGCCGTCGGGGCCCACATATTCGAGGTCGAACCGCTCAGGCAACTGGAAATCGACCTGGATGGTGGAAAGCTGCCAGCTCCGCCCTATGGCGTCGCGCACATCAATGTCGATCTTGGGTCCGTAGAAGGCCCCTCCGCCCTCGTCGATCTTGTACTCGAGCCTCGATACCCACATGGCCTGCGCGAGCGCCTCAGTGGCCAGATCCCACTCGGCGTCGTCGCCCACCGACTTGCCCTCAGGACGGGTGGCCAACCGGGCCTCGAACTCCTCGAATCCGAACGCCCGCAGAACCGTGAGCACGAACCCCACCAACGCGGAGATCTCTGCGGTGGCATCCTCCCGGGTGACGAAGATGTGGCTGTCGTCCTGGGTGAATCCCCGGGAGCGCATCAGCCCGTGGACCGCCCCTGACAGCTCGTAGCGGTACACCGTGCCCAACTCGAACAAGCGCAGGGGCAGGTCGCGATAGGAGCGCTGGCTGCTCTTGTAGATCAGCACATGGAAGGGGCAGTTCATCGGCTTGAGGTGATAGGAGGCCCCGTCCAGCTCCATGGGGGGGTACATGCTCTCTTCATAGAAGTCCAGATGGCCGCTGGTTGCCCACAGCTCCGAGCGGGCGATGTGGGGGGTGATCACCGACTGGTAGCCCCCGTTGTCGTGGCTGCTCTGGCTGTATTCCTCGATGATGCGGCGCACCAAAGCCCCCTTGGGGTGCCACACCGCCAGCCCCGGTCCCAGCTCGGCGGGCCACGACAGCAGGTCGAGCTCGCGGGCCAGCCGACGATGATCGCGCTTTTCCGCTTCGGCCAGCCGGTGCAAGTGGGCGGCCAAATCTTTGCGGGAGCCCCAGGCGGTGCCGTAGATGCGCTGTAGGGAGGGCCGGCCGGCGTCGCGGCGCCAGTAGGCCCCGGCCACGCTCATCAGCTTGAAGTGCCCCAGCCGACCGGTGGACGGCACATGGGGGCCGCGGCACAAATCGATGAAGGTATCGGAGTTGCGGTAGTAGCTGATCTGGCCATCGCCGGCCACTTCATCGGCCAGCTCGCTTGCCGACTCGTCGCCGGGCTGGCTGGCGCCGTCTGCTTCAGCAGCCAGGGCCACCGTTTCGATGATCTCCCGCTTGTAGGGATGGTCGGCAAACAAGTCGAGACCCTCGGCGGCCGACACCTCGTGGCGCTCGAAGGGCTGGTCGGCCTCGATGATCTCGCCCATCCGCGCCTCGATGGCCTCGAGGTCGTCGTCGCTGATGGTGGCCCCGTCGGGCAGATCGAAGTCGTAGTAGAAGCCGTCTTGGATGGGAGGGCCGACCGCGTAAGTGGCGCCGGGGTACAGCTCCAGCACGGCTTGGGCCAGCACATGGGCGGTGGAGTGGCGCAGCGTTTCCAGCCCCGCGTCGCTGTCGGCGGTGATGATCGACACCTGCTGGCCGTCGGCCAGCGGCACACTTAGGTCTACCTCTGCATCGTCGACGGTGGCGATGAGGGCGGCCTTGGCCAGACCGGGGCCGATATCGGCAGCGAGGTCGCCCGCGGTGGCCCCGAGGGGAATCACGCGCGTGCTGCCGTCCGGGAGAGTGACGTTGATCTCAGCCATATCGGGACAACCCTAGAAGCTCACGAACCCCAGAAGCCCACGCAATTCTCAAGACCCGACACCGGACCTGGAGGGTTCTGAGCACCCTTGCTGGCTCGTCTAGGCGGCCTAGAGGTGCTGACTGGGGAAAGATGCCCTGACCGAGACGCTCATTGCTTCCTCGGCTTCCCCGTAAGACTGCGGGGGCGGAGAGAGTATGCCGCAGCGGACAGCTTCCGCGACTTCATCGCGAAGAAGTTGCACCTCAATTTCCTCGGGGTTGGAACCCGCAAACTCTGCCCACCCGTTAATGAGTTCCAAGAGCTCTTGCAGGGTTTCCGCGCCCCCGTTGAAGCCGTTGTCGCTCTCTCCCCACCAAGTAGTTCCTTCCCCTCGGTTGAGATGCACTCGCACCGTATGCATTTGAGCCTCCTCCGTCGGTTCGGGCTAGAGGCGAACGCCGAGTAGGGCGGCTGCGGGGGTGATTGCGCTGGTTGGGACGGCTTTGTCGATGGCTGCTATTGCTGAGGGGGTGTCTAGGTCGTTGTCTAGGCAGGACCGGACCTGATCGAGGACCGCGTTGGCGGCATCGGGGGTGGCCTCGGGGGCGGTTTGCCAGGCTTCGAGGCGCTCGGCGGCGGTGGGCATGAGCGAGTCGTTCCACTCCCAGGAATCGCGGTAGTGGTGGGCCACGATGGCCAGCCGGATCGCCCGGGGGTCGTACTCCTTCAGCAGATCGGAGACGAACACCAGGTTGCCCAGCGATTTGGACATCTTGGCGCCGTCCATCCGCACCATGGCCTGGTGCATCCAGTGGCGCACGAACTGCTGTCCGGTGACCACCTCGGACTGGGCTGTCTCGCACTCGTGGTGGGGGTAGATCAGATCGGTGCCGCCCCCGTGCAGATCGACGGTGTCGCCCAACTCCCGCATGGCCAGCGCCGAGCACTCGATATGCCAGCCGGGCCGGCCCGGTCCCCACTTGGAGTCCCAGGCGGGCTCGTCGGGGGCCGATTTCTGCCACAGCACGAAATCCAGGGGGTCGCGTTTGTTGGGGTCGTCGGGGTTCCCCCCGTGCTCGGCGGCCAGGGCCAGCATGGTGTCGCGGTCGAAGTGGCTGATTTGGCCGAAGCGGTCGAAGGTGGAGATGTCGAAGTACACCGACCCCCCCGACTGGTAGGCGTTGCCCCGGTCGAGCACCAAGCCGATCATCTTGCGGATGTCGGCGATGGCCGAGGTGGCCCGGGGCTCCGACCAGCACGGCAGCATGCCCAGGGCATCCATGTCGGAGTCGAACCGGGCGGTTTCGGCCGCGGCCAGATCTAGATAGTGGACGCCGATCTCCCGGGCTTTGCGGAGTATGTCGTCGTCCACATCGGTGATGTTGCGCACGCAGCGGGTTTCGTGGCCCCGGTCGCGCAGGCGCCGCTGGAGCACGTCGTAGGCCACATAGGTGGCGGCGTGGCCCAGGTGAGTGGCGTCGTAGGGGGTGATGCCGCAGGTGTACATGGCCACCACCGGTCCTGGCTCGAAGGGCACCACCGCTTTTCGAGCGGTGTCATAGAGGCGCATCGGCTCTGCTGGGAATGCGGCAGAGAGCGGGGAGGGCATGGCCGCCGGGGGGCTCAGCCGTCTTCGGGGCCCAAGCCGGTGAAGCGGACCGCCGCCCGGGTCTTGTAGCGGACATTGAGTTGCAGCAGCACCGCGGTGAAGGCCTCCACCGGGGCCGCGTACGACAGCGCGCCGGCGTCGAGGGCTCGGGCGCCGGGGAGCTTGTTCATGATCTCCATGGTGGTTGTAGTGGCCTCGGGGTGGTCGGAGCACACCAGCACGTCGCATTCCACCGGCCGATTGAGGTCGCCCAGATCATGGGCCGGCACATGGTGCAGCGCGCCCGACACCAGAGCCTGGGGCACCGCGGCCTGCACCGCGGCGGCGATCGAGCCCCGCGACGGCACCAGCGGCTGGAACTCCCGGCCCATTTTGGCCAGGGCGTTGGCCATGCTGATGACCACCTTGTCGGCCAGCTCGTCGGCCACCGTCGCTGCGGTGGAAGCGGCGGCGTCCCAGGGGGTGGCTACCACCACAACGTCGCAGGCCGCGGCGCCGGGGTTGGCCGCGCCGGACAGGGTGAGCTGGTGGTCGGGCCACTCGGCCTTCAAGCGGTCGCAGATCTCGGCGGCCCGCTCCGCGGAGCGCGACCCCATCACGGTGTCGAATCCCACCGATGCCAACCGGACGGCAAGGGCGCTGCCCGCCGGTCCTGTGCCTCCGAGTATGCCGATCCGCATCGGCCCAACGGTATAGGAGGACCACTGGCGAACTCACATACAGCGGTGACACATACTTAGGCGAGTAGCCTCCAACGATCATGGGACTCCTCGACGGGAAACGGATTTTGGTAACCGGCGTCCTCACCGACGCCTCGCTGGCCTTCGGGATTGCCTCGCTGGCTGCTGATGAGGGCGCCGAGCTGGTTTTGACCGGCGCCGGTCGGGGCCTCAGCCTCACCGAGCGCACCGCCCGCAAGCTGCCGGGCTCGCCGCCGGTGCTGGCTTTTGACGTGACCGACCCCGACCACCCTGGTGCTGTGCGGGCGGAGCTGGCCGACCGGTGGGGCTCGGTGGACGGCGCCGTACACGCCATCGGCTTCGCCCCCGAGGTGTGCTTGGGCGACGACTTCATGGCCGCCGGGTGGGACGACGTGAAGGTGGCCCTGGAGATCTCGGCCTACTCGCTCAAGACCCTGGCCGAGGTGGTGGTGCCGCTCATGGACGACGGCGGCTCCATCGTGGGGCTGGACTTCGACGCCACCGTGGCCTGGCCGCTCTACAACTGGATGGGGGTGGCCAAAGCGGCCTTCGAGTCCACCGCCCGCTACCTGGCCCGCTCGCTCGGCGACCAGGGCATCCGGGTGAACCTGGTGGCCGCCGGCCCGGTGCGCACCATGGCCGCCCGCTCCATCCCCGGCTTCGAGGTGTTCGAAGAGTCCTGGGCCGACAGGGCCCCGCTGGGCTGGGACGTCAAAGACAGCTCGTCGGTGGCCAAAGCCGCCGTCGCGCTGCTATCGGACTGGTTCCCCATGACCACCGGCGAGATGGTCCACGTCGACGGCGGCTACCACGCCATGGGGGCCTAGGAGCGCCGCTAGCCCGCCGCGAGAGGGTGGACGAAGTCGTCGGCGAAGCGATTGATGGCGTCGCGGTAGGCGGTGGCGTTCTCCAGCAGGCCTTGCCGGTTGTCGGTGCTGACGTCTTCGAGCTCGGCCCAGGGCAGGGCGTACAGCCCGGTGATGCCCAACTCCTCTTCGGCCCGGCGGTAGAGATCCACCGAAGGCGGCTCGTAGAAGCCGGAGATGATGTCGAAGTGGTCGTCGGCCCGACCCTCTTCAGCCAACAGCTCCCGCAGTCGGGCGACGATGCCAGCCAGGGTGTCCCAGTCGTAGGCATTGCCCACCCAGCCGTCGGCATGGCGGGCCGCCCGGCGCAGCGCCGGCCCCGAGTGTCCCCCGGTGTAGATGGGGATGGGCTGGTCGGGGGCCGGTCCCATCATCATCGGCGGGATGTCGTAGAACTCGCCGTGGAACTCGACCCAGCCCGGCTTCCACAGCTCCCGCAGGGCCTCGATCATCTCGTTGGTACGGGGGCCGCGGTTGTCGAAGTCTTGGCCCATCTGCTCGAACTCCTCACGCATCCAGCCCGCGGCCATGCCCAGCGCCACCCGGTTCTCGGAGATCACCGCGGCGGTGGACACCTGCTTGGCCACCGCCAGGATGGGGCGGTTGGGGGCGATGAAGATGTTGTTGGAGAAGTGGAGTTGTTTGGTGGCGCCGATCATGGCCCCGATGGTCACCCAGGTGTCGGGCCACGATGTCTCCGGATCCCAGATGGGCCGGCCGTCCTCATAGGGCGAATAGGGGTAGGGGCTTTCGAGGTCTTGGGGATAGAAGATGTGATCGGAGAGCACCATCCCGTGATAGCCGGCTTCATCCACCATCCGGGCTATGGGCACCAGCTCGGTGCTTTTCATGAACGCGGTAACGCACCAGAATTTCATGCCGCCCATTATGGCCCGTGGGCGCGGTCGGTCTCGTCGTAGAGATCGCCGACCAGCACTTCCAGCACATCTTCGAGGGTGACCAGGCCGACGGTGCGGCGGCGGGCGCCCTGGCGGACGACGGCCAGGTGGCGCCGGCTGCCCTGCATCAGCACCAGCGCCCCCTCTAGCGAGGTCTCCTCCTCTATGGCGGGCACTACCCGGATCAACTCATCGCCGAGGGGCTGTGATGCCCTCACGCTGGTGACGTCGAGGAGGTCTTTGGCGTGGACGAACCCGACCACCCGGTCGACTGAGCCGTTCTGGACGACGACCCGGGAGTGGCCGCTGGCGTTCATCACGTCGAGCACCTCGGCCACGGTGGCCTCCCGCTCCACCGCCACGATGCGGTCGCGGGGCACCATCACCGCTCGGACTGGGCGACCGGCCAGCTCTAGCGCGCTGGACAAAAGCGATCGGTCGAAGTCGTCCAAGAACCCCTCGGCGGCCGAGTGCTCCACAACGGCGGCAAACTCCTGAGCGGTGTGGGTGGTGGGAAGCTGGTCGATGGGCTCTACGCCGCACAGTCGCACTAGCCCGGCGCTTAGGCGGTTCAAGAGCCCGATGAGCGGGCCGAAGACGATGGCGTACCGGCGGTTCACCGGAGCGAGCCACATGGCGGTGCGCTCGGCCCCGGCCAAGGCGATGTTCTTGGGCACCATCTCGCCCAGCACCATGTGCAGGTACACCACCAGGGCCAGCGACACCCCGAACGAGATGGTGTGCAGCACCCCCGAGGGCAGTTCGGCGAACGACTCCAGTGCTCGCTCGATGAGGCGGGCCACTGCGGGCTCGGCCATGAAGCCCAACCCCAGCGACGTCATGGTGATGCCGAGTTGGGCGCCGGCCAACTGCCGGTTGAGGTCGCTCATGGCCGCCAGTGCGAGCCGGGCTCGGCGATTGCCGGCTTCGGCCAGCGGTTCTAGGCGGGAGCGCCGGGCGGCGATAAGGGCGAACTCCACGGCCACGAATCCGGCGTTGGCCGCCAAAAGCACCACCGCCACGCCGATGTAAAGCGCAGTCATCGGCTTGCTCCGTCTTGATGGGCCGGGTGAGCTGACGCCACCGGGCGCAAGCGGACGGCGTCGATTCGGTGCCGGTCTATCGACTCGATCTGGAGCTCCCAGCCCTGATAGCGGAACACCTCGCCGGCAATCGGGATGCGCTGGAGATGGTCCAAGATGAAGCCGGCCAGGGTCTCGTAGTCGCCTTCGGGCACCCGCAGCCCGGTCATGTCCTCCAGCTCATCGGGATGGATCCCGGCCTGCACCAACAGCTCGTCGGCCTCGCGGGCCACCGCCGGGGGCTCGGTTTCGTCGTGCTCGTCGGCGATCTCGCCCACGATCTCCTCCACCAAATCCTCCTGGGTGACGATGCCCGCAGTGCCGCCGTGCTCGTCTAACACCACGGCCAGCGGATTGCGCTGGGATCTCATGTCCAGCAGCAGGGAGCGCAAGTCCCGGGTCTCGGGAACGACCAGCGGCGGCCGCATGATGGCGGTGACCGGGGTGGCGGCCCATTGATCGGAGGGCACCTCGTAGACGTTCTTGACGAGGGCCACGCCCACCACATCGTCGATGTCGTCGCCGATCACCGGGAAGCGGGAGAACCCGGTGTGGCTCGACCGCGACACTAGATCGGCCACCGACTGGTGGTGCTCGATGGCGATTACCGACACCCGAGGAACCAGCACGTCGGCGGCGTCTCGCTCGGCGAAGCGGATCGCCCGGGTCAACAGGCGGGCTCGGGCCGGCCGCATCGCGCCCTCCTGTCCCGAAGAGCGAACGAGCCAAGCCAGCTCGTCGCGGGAGCGGGCCTCGCTCAACTCCCCGGCGGGCTCGACCCCCAATCGGGTGACCACCCAATTGGCCGATCCGTCGAGCAGGCGGATGAATGGTGAGGCCAGCGCGGCGAATCCCCTCATGGGCGCGGCCAGGCGCATGGCGGTGGGCAGCGGGCGGGCGATGGCCAGGGTCTTGGGCACCAACTCGCCCAGCACCATCTGGACGATCACCGCGATGGCCAGCGCGGCGGCAATGGAGAGCCCGGTAGCGGCACCGCTGGCAATGCGATCGGCCGCCGGCTCCAGCGCCTCGGCGATGGAGGGACGGGCGATGAACCCCAGGGCCAGGGAGGTGGCGGTGATGCCGAACTGCGCCCCGGAAAGCTGGAAGGACAGGGACTTGAGCAGCGACAGGGTTGTGCGGGCCGCCCGTCGACCCTCGGCGGCCAGACGCTCGACGCGAATCCGGTCTACCGCCACCAGGGCGAACTCGATGGCCACGAACACGGCGTTGGCCGCCACCAGCAGCGCGGCGGCTGCCAAGCCGAGAGCGGTGGTCCAGCTCATCGGCCTGCACCTTCCCCGCATCGGGCTTGGCGCGGCTCGCGGTCTTTAGAGAGACTAATCATGTGAGTCTCAAACAATCATCGTCTCGAACCGCTTTGGATGCGGCTCGGGCGGCGACGCGCCTAGCCCGCCAAGTGGCGGTAGCGCTGGGAGACTTAGACTTGTCACCCTCACAGTATCGCTTGCTGTTGTTCTTATCGGAAGGAAACGCGGCTGCATCGGCGGTAGCCGGGCGTTTGGCGGTTAGCCGGCCCAGCGTTACCGCGCTGGCCGACGGGTTGGAGCGAAGGGGCTTGCTGCAACGCAAATCCGATCCGGTAGACCGCCGAAAAGTGGCCCACGAGCTGACCGATGCCGGCCGGAAAACGCTGGCCGCAGCCGATCTGGCGGTGGCCGAGCGGATAACCGGGATCGCCGACCATCTCGGCGCTGACCAGGCTGAACAGGCGCTAGAGGGACTGGCTATTTGGAATGAGGCTCTCACCCGGGCTCGTGGCCAGCAGGAAGCTCCGAAGTGACCACTACCGAGACCGGGCCTGTCGGCATTCCCGAGTTGGAGCCCGACCAGCAAGAGGCCCAAACAGACATCCCCGAGTTCGAGCCGGTCTACGTTTCGGCCCAATATGCGCCGCCCACTGCGGGGATAGATCCCGACCAAACCAAGGGATGGATGAAGCGGCTGTTGCCGCTGGTGGGGGCTCATCGGCGAACTCTGGTGATCGGCGTGGTCACCGGGGTGTTCGCTTTGGCCACCCAAGTGGCCGTGCCCGCGGCGGGCCGCTCGGCGGTGGACGCCGCCATCACCGGCGATCGCCGGGCGCTGTGGATAGTGGCGGTGCTGATCGCGGTGTTCGGCGTCGGGCGGCTGGTATTCGGCGGGGTGTACCGGTTTTATCTGTTCAAGCTGGGCTGGAACGTGGAGACCGATCTGCGGGCCATCATGTACGAACACCTCACCCGGCTGTCGTTCTCCTACTACGACCGCACCCAGTCGGGGCAGGTCATCTCCCGGGCCAACAGCGATATCCGGTCGGTGCAGCTCTTGCTCGCCTTTGGTCCGCTCATCAGCATGAACGTGCTGATGTTCGTGATGGCGATGGGGTTCATGGTGTACATCCACCCCTGGCTGGCGCTGGTGGCGCTGGCCCCTTTGCCCGGCGTTTACTATTTCGGCCTCAAGTTCCGCAATCAGGTGTTCCCGCTGTCGTGGGTGACCCAGGCTCGCATGGCCGACTTGGCCACCATCGTGGACGAGAACGTGAACGGCACCAGGGTGGTGAAGTCGTTCGCGGCCGAGAAGCGCCAGATCGCCTTGCTGGGAAGGTCGGCGCAGCGCATCCAATGGACCAACGTGGAGATCGCCAACAGCCGGTCTCGCTGGAATCCTGTAATTGAGTCGCTGCCCCGACTGGGCACTGCCATGGTGGTGCTCTACGGCGGCTGGCTGGCCATCGAGGGTGTGGTTTCCATCGGGACGCTGCTGGCCTTCAGCGCCTACGTGATCATGCTGCAAGTGCCCTTCCGCATGGCCGGGTTCGTGCTCATGCAGGGCCAACGGGCCAGTGCCGCCGCCCAGCGGATCTACGAGATCCTCGATGAGGTACCCGAGATCATCGACTCCCCCACCGCGGTGGACATCATCGAGCCCCTGGGGCGGGTGGACTTCGATGATGTCCGCTTCGGCTACAACCCCGACACCCCGGTGCTGGACGGGTTCACCCTGGGTATCGAGCCCGGCGAGCGGGTGGCCATCGTGGGCAGCACCGGGAGCGGCAAGTCGACGGTGGCCCGGCTGCTGGACCGGTTCTACGACGTCGACGGTGGATCGGTGCGCATCGACGGCACCGATGTGCGGGACGTGACCCTGCGGAGTCTGCGCCACACGGTGGGGTTGGTGTTGGATGAGCCGTTCCTGTTCTCGGCGTCGGTGCATGACAACATCGCCTACGGGCGTCCCGGCGCCTCTCGCTCTGATGTGAAGATCGCAGCCGAGGCCGCCCAGGCCCACGGGTTTATCAGCGAGCTGGCCGATGGCTACGACTCGGTGGTGGGCGAGCGGGGCTACACCTTGTCGGGCGGGCAGCGCCAGCGCATCGCCATCGCCCGGACCTTGCTGGCCAACCCCAAGGTGCTGGTGTTGGACGATGCCACCAGCGCCATCGACGTGACCGTCGAGGAGGCCATTCACACCGCGCTGCAAACGCTCATGGTCAACCGCACCACCATCATCATCGCCCACCGCCTGTCCACCATCAGCCTGGCTGAGCGGGTGGTGGTGCTGGACCAGGGGCGAGTAGCCAATGTGGGCACCCACGCCGAGCTGCTGGCCACCGATCCCCACTATGTGGAGATCTTGGCCCGCCATAGCGACGATTCTGTTGACGGGTCGGGCGGGGCGTCGGGCAATGGCGGCGGCAAGGTCGGCCAAGGGCTCGACGGCAATTTGCCCGGGTTCCCCAAGAGCGGCGACGCCCCCTGGACCTTCGGGGGCGGTGGCTGATGGGCTGGGGCGGCTACTTCGGGGGGCCCCAAGCCCAGAGCGCGGCTCGCGACGCCGGCTTGCCCCATGCGGGGGTGCCCGGGAACCTGCGGGTTCAGGTCGAAGAGGTGCTGCGGACCGAGCCCGAGTATCCCCCGGTGGAGGTGGACTTCAGCCACCGCCAGCCCGCTGATCCGCCGCTGACGCTTCGCACCCTTTTGTGGCCCCACCGCCGGCAACTGGCGGTGGCCCTGTTCTTGGTGGTGGTCGAGTCTGTGATGATGCAGTCGGGCCCCCTGCTGGCCCAGCTAGGCATCGACCACGGCGTCAGCTCCGGCAACCTGCGGGTGCTGTTGATAGTGGCCGCGGTGTTCTTGAGCACGGTGGTGGCCCACGCCTTCAGCTCGTCTCTGCGCATCCGCTACACCGGCAAGCTGGGTGAACGGCTCATGTACGGCCTGCGCATGCGGGTGTTCTCCCACTATCAGCGCCTGTCGCTGGACTTCTTCACCAAGGAGAAGGCCGGCGTGCTGATGACCCGCATGACCAGCGACATCGAGGCTTTGACCGTGCTGTTCCAAGAGGGCATGGTGAACTTCGCGGTGCAGG
Source organism: marine group bacterium Sva0996 bin134 (assembly GCA_002239105.1). GTDB lineage: Bacteria > Actinomycetota > Acidimicrobiia > Acidimicrobiales > Bin134 > Poriferisocius. The sequence continues at coordinate 17,614 of MPNQ01000025.1, forward strand.
GGCTGGTGCTCACCGTGATCACCGCCGTGCTGTTCTATCTGAACCCGCTCTTGGCCGTTTTGACCCTGGTGATCGTGGTGCCAGCCACATTCCTTCTCAGCATCTGGTTCCGCAAGGTGTCCGACCTGTACTACGGGCTGGTTCGGGACCGGATCGCCGAGGTGTTGGCCGACTTGCAGGAGAGCCTGTCAGGCATCCGGGTGATCACCGCCCACAACCGCCGCCGCCACAACGTTGTGCACCACACCAACGTGGTGGGGCGGCACAAAGACGCCAATCTGGCCGGGGTTCGGGCGGCGTCCATCTACGCCCCCACCACCGAGGCCATCGTGATCATCGGCCAGGCCATCTTGTTGGTGATCGGCGGGACCATGGTGATCAACGGAAGCCTCACCCCCGGCGAGCTGACCGCATTCGTGCTCTACCTGACGTTCTTCTTCGCCCCCATCCAGCAACTTGTTCAGCTCTACAACGGCTACCAGCAGGGACAGGCTTCGGCCAAGAAGCTGCGCGAGGTGCTGGAGAACGAGCCCTCGGTGTCCGAGGCCCCCGATGCGGTGGACCTGCCCCCCATCGACGGGGAGATCACCTTCGATGGGGTGAGCTTTGGCTACGACGACGACACTCCGGTGCTGCACGATGTGAGCTTGCGGCTGGCGCCCGGTGAGAGCTTGGCCGTGGTGGGGCCCACCGGGGCGGGCAAGTCCACGGTGGCCAAGTTGATCGCGCGGTTCTACGACCCCCAGCAGGGGGTGGTATGCATCGATGGCCATGACCTGCGGACGGTGACGCTGGCCTCGCTGCGCCGCCAGCTTGGGGTGGTGCCCCAGGAGCCGTTCTTGTTCTACGGCTCCATTCGGGACAACGTGGCCTTCGCCCGGCCCGATGCGTCCATGGCCGAGGTGTTGGACGCCTGTCGGGCCGTGGGGCTGACCGAGCTGCTAGAGCGGTTGCCCGACGACGTGAACTCACAGGTGCATGAGCGGGGGGCGTCTTTGTCGGCCGGGGAGCGGCAGCTTCTGGCGCTGGCCCGGGCGTTTCTGGCCCGGCCCCGGGTGCTGGTGCTGGACGAGGCCACCTCCAATTTGGACCTACGGTCGGAGTCGAAGATTGAGGCGGCGTTGGATGTGGTGCTGGAGGGTCGGACGGCCATCATCATCGCCCACCGGCTGGCCACCGCCATGCGGGCCGATCGGATCGCGGTGGTGGAAGACGGCCGGATCACCGAGATCGGCACCCACGATGAGTTGGTGGCTATGGGCGGCCATTACGCCGACATGTACGCCACCTGGATGGCCCACACCAACTAGTGGTGTGTCGTGGGTTTATTCGCTCGTGTCCTGCTAGGCATCGACGCCCCTCGCTGCGTTGCTCCTCCTTGCCGTACGCTCTGAGTATGGCTGCGTCGGTGCGCCTTGCTAGGAACGCCGCTGCCGTCGCAATCCACGGCGCTAAACCCACGACACACCACTGGGCGCCATGACCGAGGCGTTGGCGCTGCGGCTGGCCGGGGTGGGCTTCACCCGCGACAAGCGACCCATCCTCGCCGACATCAATTGGGAAGTGGCCGCCGGCCAGCGGTGGGTGGTGCTGGGGGCCAACGGCAGCGGCAAGACCACGCTGTTGCGCATCGCCGCGCTCTACGAGCATCCCACGGCGGGAACTGTCGATGTGCTCGGGCAGCGCTTGGGCCGGGTGGACGTGCGCCGCATGCGGCACTTGGTGGGATTCGTGTCGCCCGCGCTGGCCCAGATGCTGCGGCCCCATCTGAGGGCGGTTGAGGTGGTGATGACCGCTCGCCACGGTGCCCTGGAACCGTGGTGGCACGACTACACCGACGATGACCGCGAGCGGGCACACAAGCTGCTGGAGCAGGTGGGAGCCGGGGGGCTGGGCGAGCGCACCATCGCCACCTTGTCATCGGGCGAGCGCCAGCGGGTGCAGATCGCCCGCAGCCTGATGACCGACCCCGGCCTAGTGCTGCTGGACGAGCCCGCCTCCACCCTCGACCTGGGTGGCCGGGAAATGCTGGTGGGTGATTTGACCGCCCTGGCCAACGACCCCGCCGCCCCTCCTCTGGTTATGGTCACCCACCGCACCGAAGAGATCCCCGCCGGCTTCACCCACGTGCTGATGCTGCGCAACGGCCAAGTGCTGGCCCAAGGCCCCCTGGAAGATGTGCTCACCTCCGAATCCCTCTCCGCCTGCTTCGCCCTCCCCCTAGACCTAGAACACCGCAACGGCCGCTGGCACTCCCAAGCCCGTTGAGAACGCAACTCCCCGAAACCGTCACTGCTGGGATGTAACTTCGAGAGATGGAATCTGCGCGGCGTCGGCAACCGACGGCGACCTCTAGTTTCGGGGTAGGCCGGCGGGAGGGACATGATGCCTCCGCGTTCTACGACCGGTTTCCGGTGCCCGAGATCAGCGACGACTCCGAAGTAGCGGAACCCACTTGTCGGGACCAGCTTTGGGTGGGCGACGCCCGCAAGATGGACCTCTTTGGGCAGGTGGCCGACAACTCAGTGGCGCTGGTGGTCACCTCCCCGCCCTATTTCGTGGGCAAGGAGTACGAGGAAGCGGTGGGCCAGGGCCACATCCCCGCCGACTACGTGGACTTTCTCGCCATGCTCGAAGAGGTGTTCGCCGAGTGCGCACGCAAGCTGGAGCCCGGCGGGCGCATCGCGGTGAACGTGGCCAACCTGGGCCGCCGCCCGTATCGCTCTTTGTCGGCCGACGTGATCGACATACTCCAGAACCGCCTCGGACTGCTGCTGCGGGGCGAGGTGATCTGGAAGAAGGCTTCCAGCGCAGGAGGCAGTTGCGCATGGGGCAGCTTCCAGCGTCCGGGAAACCCGGTACTACGGGACGTTACCGAGCGGGTTGTGATCGCCTCCAAGGGGCGCTTCGACCGGGCTCTAACCGCAGCCGAGCGGGCAGCTCAGGAGCTGCCCTCCGAGGGAACTGCCTTTGTAGATGAGTTCATGGAGGCCACTACCGACATATGGGAGATCAACTCTGAGTCAGCCACTCGTGTCGGCCATCCCGCCCCGTTCCCAGTGGAACTACCCCAAAGGCTGATCGACCTCTACACCTACCGGGGCGACCTCGTGCTCGACCCCTTCGTTGGAGCAGGGACAACAGCGGTGGCCGCAGTTCGCACTGGACGGCACTACGTGGGCTTCGACACCGACGCCGACTACATCGAGTTGGCCGAGCAGCGCATCGCCGACGAACGAAAACGACTGACACAGGGTTCAGACAAGCTCCAGTGGAAGGTCACGGTCGCACCATCACGCAGTGGCAATTTGCGACTATTCGAAGACTCCGACAATGAACCAGCATCAATCCGAGTTGACCATGAAATCTTGCCTAACGAAGCTGGCGCAGCAGGGAGCATTGACTTCCAAGCTCGGGCTGGGCAAGAAGGGCGCAAGGCTCAGGAAATGGCAGGTGAGATTCTCCAACAGTGCGGATTCCGAGATATCCGAGAGAAGGTTCGCTTCCCCTGCGGGGTGGAGGTCAACTTCAGGGCCATCGACCAATTGGGTAAGGAATGGCTGTTCGATGTATCCGGTGCCTTCAGCGTGACCCAGCGGCCTGGGCTGCGCCGCACCGACACACTGTGGAAAGCGGTGGGCAAGGCCTCTGTGTTGCATTCGTCCGGCGTCGACACCCCGCTGGTGCTGCTGACCACAGATCGCCCCGCCCCCAACAGCTCGGGCCACCGGGCACTCAAAGCGGTCACCGACCCCAGTAAGCCGGTCTACACCGTTATAGAAATGCTCGACCCCGCCGACTTGTCCCGTCTTGCTCAATTAGCCCGCGGCGGAACGGGCGGCGAATCGGTTGTTGGTGAACGGAGGCAGAAGTAGGCTGCTAGGGAATCTTCCCCCGTGACTTTTTTTTGGTAGAGGAAAGATCATGCAAGCTGCCATCGCGACGCTCATCGGAGTACTGGGCATCGGGCTCATCTCTGTGTTGATCCTGTTCATGCGGACGATGAACTCGAATATGAACTCCAGGTTCGACCGTCTCGAGTCGACAGTTGACGGCCTGTCCGGCGAACACCGAACTCACAGGGAGCGACTGGCTCGAATTGAGGCCAGGCTGGAAATCGACCCGCCGGCCGAAGCTGCCTGAGCGGCTCACCGAATTGGCCGAGGGGCCCTACAGCGAGATGACTTGGCCGCCTTGGTGGGAGGATTGCCAGCGGAGGGATTTGCGCTCGGCGAAGCCGATTCCGCCGTTCATTAGGAGCGCGATGAGGGCCAGGATGAACACGATGGCGAAGGTGTCGCCGTAGGACAGCTGGTTGGCCGCGGTGATGAGCCGCTGGCCTAGGCCCCGGCGGGCGGAGAAGATCTCGCCGAACACCACCGCCAGCACCGAGATGACCGCCGAAAGGCGCAGTGCGCCGAACACCGCGGGGGTGATGCCGGGCAGGGTGACCTTGGTGAAGAGCTGGCGCTGGGATGCGCCCATGGTGCGGGCCACCATGTCCAAGTCGGGATCGACTAGGGCCACCGCGGCCTGGGTGGGCACCTGCACGATGAAGAAGACGATGATCACGGCCAGCACGACCTTGGAGGTCTCGCCCACGCCGTACACGATCAGGATCAGCGGCAAGAAGGCGATCTTGGGCATGGCGTTGATGATGACGATGAAGGGCCCCACCGCTCTGGAGGCTCTCTGGAAGCGCCCGAGCACGATGCCAACGAGAAGCCCAAGAATCGACCCGATGGCGAAGCCGAACAATGCCTCTTTCACCGTGACCCAGAGGTCTTGCCAGAAGAGCTTCTCGTGGTAGATCTGGGTGAAGTACTCCCAGGTCTCTCCAGGGCTGGCCCGGAACGTCTCGGGCACGTCGGGGAACGGCTGGATGCCGAATATCGAGAACGCGTCCCAGCCATTCCAGACGACCTCGTAGTGCCACAGCGCCCAGATCCCAAACAGGATGGCGATCCGCAAGATCTGGACCGGGATGTCGAGGCGGCGCAGCCGGTATTTCCAAATGGACTCGTGGGGGATCAGCGCCTCCACTTCTTCTTGGCTGAGCGCGTCGGCCAACCTGGTCTGGCCGGCCATGTCGGCTTCCCGGGGTTCGTCGACGTCAGACGATCTCACCGCGCAACTCCTCCCAGATCTTGTGCTCGGTCTCCCGGAAGACCGGGTCGAAGCGGAGCTCGTCGATCACCCGGGGGCGGGCCAGATCAACGATGGTGTCCGACTTGATGCGGCCGGGACGGGCGGTCATGACCACCACCCGGTCGGCCAACAGCACGGCCTCTTCGAGGTCGTGGGTCACGAATATGACCGTCTTGTGGGTCTCATACCAGATATCCAAGAACTCCGACTGGACGGTGAGCCGAGTTTGGGCGTCGAGGGCCCCGAAGGGCTCGTCCATGAGCCACAGGTCGGGGTCGATGGCCAGTGTGCGGGCGATGGCTACCCGCTGGCGCATGCCCTGGCTGAGCTGGGATGGGAACGAGTCGGCAAAGCCCTCCAGGCGGAGCTTGGCCAACAACTCCATAGCCCGGTCACGCCGCTCGCTTCGGGGCACGCCCCGGAACTCAAGGCCGAGCTCGACGTTGCGACGGGCGGTGCGCCACGGGCTCAGCCCCGAGCGGGCCAGCATGTAGCCGATGTCGTCGCTGGGGCCGTCGACCTCTTCGCCGTGGCGAATGACCGATCCCCGGGTGGCGTTGAGGATTCCGGCCAGCATGTTCAAGATGGTGGTCTTGCCGCACCCGCTCGGCCCGACCACGGCCACGAACTGGCCAGCCGGGATGGAGAGGTTGATGTCTTGGATGGCGAGAACCGGCTCGTCTTTGGGGTGATCGCCCCCGAAGATGAGGGTGACATCCTTCAGTTCGACCGCTGGGCTCACAACGCCACCATCTCGATACCTTAGCCAGCCCCTCCGGTCGGGCGACCTAAACAGCCGCCCGACCGGAAGAAGAGTTGGCTACGGGGAAACCGAGAACTCGCTGAAGTCCTGGGCCTCTTCGAGGATGCCTCGTCCAACCGCGTAGTCCACGTTGTTCTGGAGCCGGGCGGGCTGAAGGGCACCGTTGAGCGAGAAGATCCCGACGTTCTTGTCGAGGATGGCCTCGGCCAGCTCGCCCTGCACGCCAAGGAAGTCATCCATTACCTCCAACACCTCAGCACGGTTGGCTGGATTGCGTATCCAGTCCATGGTGTTGCGCATCGTCTGCGCGTAGATGGCCACCGTGTTGGGGTTGTTGTCGAAGAACTCGCGAGAGGTGGTGTTTACCAACGACGGCCAGTCCAATTCGCTCGGCCCGTCCCCGCCCCGCAGGGCAAATGGGGAGTATGCGATTCCATCAACTACCCCCTGGCTCAGACCGGGCTCGAAGGTGATGGCCCAGTCCACCTCATCGGACGACAGCGCCGCCAGTGTGGTGCCCGACAGGCCGGTGGCGATGTAGGTGGCGCCATCGGGATCGAGTCCCGCGGAGTCTATGAGCTGGCGGGCGATCTGCTCTGCCGCCACGCCTCGGGCTACCACGCCCACCCGGGTGCCCTCAAGCGCCTCCATGGTGCACTGCCAGTCGCCCTGCTCACAGTCGATCTGGCCGAAGTTATTGCTGACCAGGATGTCGAAGAAGTGCTTGTCGGCCAACTGCTGGAACATCACAACGTCGAAGCCGGCGTTGCGGATCCCCAGCATGTTGTCGGGGGTGTTGATGACGAACTGGACCTCTCCGGCGATCAGCGCGGCGGCATTGGCGGCACCAGAGGGACACTGGATGAACTCGCCTTCCACCCCGCGCTCCGCCAAGAAGCCCTTGATCACCGAGATGTGGGCGACCATGCCGTTGAAGGAAGCGGCTGTGCATATCCCGACATTGGTCGTCTCCGGCACGAGCGCCGGCGGCAGGATCACGTCGATGTCCGGGCCCACGGCAAACTCGCCGAATGCCTGGGCTTCCCTAAGGATGCCCCGGCCCACGGCGTAGTTGACGTTGTTGGTGATCCGCACAGGGTCGAGCTCAGCGGTGACGGTCATCGAGCCGATATTGCTGTCGAATATGTACTGGGCAACGTCGGGTTCGAGGCCCAGGTGGGCGTCCAGCTCCTCTAGGACCGCGTCCTGGTTGGCGGGATCGCGCAACCACGCCATGGATTCGAGGATCGCCGCCCGGTAGTTCAACACGGTATTGGGATTGGCATCCCAATAGGAGCGGGCGGTGATCATCACTGCGGAAGGCCAATCCAACTCGGTCGGGCCATCGCCGGCCCGCAGCCGGAACGGCGCGTAGCCGATGTCATCGAGTTCGGCCCTACTCAAGCCGGGCTCAAACGTGATCGCCCAGTCCACCTCGTCGGAATCCAGCGCGGCCAGCGTCGTACCGGCCAACCCGGTGGCGATGTAGGTGGTGTCGTCGGGGTCGAACCCGGCGGAATCCAAGAGCTGGCGGGCGATCTGCTCGGCGGCGGCACCTCGGGCCACCACGCCCACGCGAGTGCCGTCGAGCACAGCCATGACGCACTCCCAGTCACCCTGCGGACAGTCGATCTCGCCGAAGTTGTTCGACACCACGATGTCGAAGAAGTGGTTGTCCACGACCTGGGCGAACATCACCACGTCGAAATCGGCGTTGCGGATGCCCAGCATGTTGTCGGGGGTGTTCAGCGCGATATCAACCTGGCCGGAGACCAGCGACGCGGCCTGAGCCGGACCGGAGAGGCAGGCCACGAAGTCGATCTCGAATCCCCGGTTCTCGGCAAAGCCCTGATTGGCCATCACCTTGGCGTAGATCTGGGTGAACGACGGAGCGTCGCACACCGTGACCACCGTGTCTTCAGGCGGGCCGATCTCCTCTATGACAACGGCGTCATCGTCCGGGCCGTCGCCGGGCTCGTCAGCGGCTCCATCGTCGGAGTCGTCCGCCATGTCGTCGCCAGAATCATCTGCGGCTCCATCGTCGGAGTCGTCCGCCATGTCGTCGCCAGAATCATCTGCGGCTCCATCGTCGGAGTCGTCCGCCGGGGCCGACGGGGTGTCGCCCGCCCCCGCGTCGTCATCGTCGTTGCCACAGGCGGTGGCAACGAGCGAAAAAGCCAACAAGATGGCGAAGAGTGAAAACAGCCAAGAACGTTTCATGTATCCCCCTCGGATACGCGCGAGTACGCAATGTACAGGCCGATAGTTCACCACTAAATGTTCGGAAGCGCAAGAAACTCGGGCAATTGCGCCGCTACGCTCCCGGCAATGTCGGAAACGAAGCCGCCCAACATTCTGCTATTGGTGTCTGATCAGGAGCGCCAGCGCGACTGGCTGCCGCCAGGAGTGCCGCTGCCGGCCCGCCAGCGCCTGTTGGAACAGTCGCTCGAGTTCCGCCGCCACTACACCCACACCTCGCCGTGCTCGCCGTCTCGGGCCACGCTATTCACCGGGCTGCACATGGACGAGCACGGGGTGACCGAGAACTCCAGCTACCCCAACAACACCCAGCTCTCCACCGACATCCCCACCCTGGGAACCCGGCTGCGAGACGCCGGCTACCGCACCGCCTACAAGGGCAAATGGCACCTTGAAGCCTCAGCCGAGCCCGACATGGAGGCCTACGGCTTCTCGGATTGGGCCGGCAACGACATGGCCTTTTGGGGGCTGCCGGGCAGCGGCAGCGAGTTCGACGAGCCCATCGCGGCCGACTCGGCCGCCTGGCTGCGCGACCAGCGCGACGCCACCCAGCCGTGGTTCTTGACGGTGGGGCTGGTGAACCCCCACGACATCATGTGGTTCCCGCTCGACCAGCCCTGGTTCTGGGAGCAAGAGCCCGAATACGTGGCCCATAGCCGGGAGAAGCTGGACCGGCGCAAGTGGGGCCGGGCCACCAACCTGCCAGCCTTCGACTACGAGATCGACCGGTGGTGTACCGAGCTGCCCGAGAACTTCGACGACGACCTGCACACCAAGCCCGAGGTCCACCGCCGGTGGCTGCTGGAGATGGAGCGCACCAGCACCCCGGGGCCGATGGACCCCGGTGACCACGACATCTGGCTACGCCAGCTCGACTACTACGTGAAGCTCCATCAGCTCAGCGACCAGTGCCTGGCAACGGTCTTGGGCGCACTGGACGACATCGACCAGTGGGACAACACCGTGGTGGTGTTCACCTCCGACCACGGCGACCAGTGCGGCTCGCACGGGCTGCGGTCCAAGGGACCGTGGAACTACGAGGAGACCATGAGGATCCCGCTGTACCTGTCAGCGCCGGGGCTGACCGCCGCGGGCACGGCCACCGAGTCGCTCACCAGCCACACCGACTTGGCCGCCACTGTGCTGGAGCTAGCCGGGGTGGACGCCTCGGATCTGCCCGGCCAGAGCCTGAGCCCGCTGTTCGACGACCAGTCGGCGCAGATCCGCGATCACATCCTGTTCGCCCAGCGGTGGCCGTGGTACCTGGGGGTGGAGAAGGTGCGCTACGCCTCTTCGGGAGTGTTCGACGGCCGCCACAAATACTGCCGCTACTACGGCATCGGCGGCGGGGTGAGCAATTTCGGGGTGTCGCTGGGCGACTCAATGCTGTTCGGCCCCGACGCCGACTTCGACGACCACGACCACGAGTGGTACGACCACGACGACGACCCGCACGAGTTGGTGAATCTGGCCAACGACCGCAGCCGACGCAGTGAGCTGCGGGAGCGGTTTGAGTTGTTGCGGGAGTTGGAAGCGGCCGAATACCGGGCGTAGCTACTCCAGCGCCATGCCGAATTCGCGGAATTCCTCTAGGAGGACTTCGTCGGCGTCGGGGGCGGGAGCCCCGGGGGTGTAGGTCACCTGGTGGAGGGTGCCGGAGTAGGGGAAGGCGCCGTGGCGCTGGAAGATGTCCCACGACACCGGAGAACGCCGGTTGATGCCGACATCGATGCCCTGCCAGGGCAAAAAGCCGATCATCTGAGGGATGTCGGAGAGGGTGGATCCGACCTGGCCGTCGGCGCTTACTGAAACGTTCCAGATGCGCCCGCCGGGGGCTTGGACATCGAGCACTATCTGCCGGCACTCCCCCGACAGGCCCACGGGATCGGTGGTCAGGTACCGACCAGAGCTGTTGACCACGAAGCACAGGGCGCCGTTCTCGATGTAGAGCACGTAGCCCGACGCCTGGCTGCCGTGGGCCACCAGCACGCCCTGGTTGCCGGGGCGGTGGTGCAAGTCGACGGTGACGGTGAAGTTGCCGCCGGCGATGAGCCGGGACGACCGCAAGCGCTCCACGGTGGGCGATCCAGGGAGAATCCGCAGCTCCCGGGTGAGCTTGGCGTGCTCGGGGGGCTTCAACGAGCGGAAAAGCCCAGAGGCCTCGTCGAGCGGGAAAACCCGGTTGCGCCAGGCGGCCTCCTCCCAGGCCTGCACCAGCTCGGCCAGCTTCTCGGGCTCGGCGTCGGCTAGGTCGTTTCGCTCGTTGAAATCGTCGGCCAGGTTGAACAGCTCCCAGCGGTCGGAGCTGAACGGGGTGTGATGCTCGTGGAAAATGGCCGCCGACCAGCCGTCGCTATAGATGCCCCGGTGGCCGATGCACTCGATGTACTGCTCGGTGTGGTCGGAGGGGGCGTTGGGATCATCCAGGGAGGCGGCAAACGACACCCCGTCGGGAGCGTCGGAAGCCTGCCCGTGGCGCTCGGTGGGGACGTCGAGGCCGAGCAGGTCGGCCAGGGTGGGCAACAGATCGGTGATGTGGGTGTACTGGGGGCGCAGCTCCCCGCCGATCGCCTCAGTGCGGGCCGGCCACGACAGCACCATGGGCACCGAGTGGCCACCCCGGTGAGCGGTGATCTTGTACAGCCTAAATGGGGTATTGCAGGCCATGGCCCAGCCCCGCGGATAATGGGGCCAGGTGGTGGGACCGCCAATGACGTCGGCCTCGAGGGCCTCAAGTTCGAACTCACTCACCGGCGGTGAGGGCCTCGCCCCGGTGCCGCTGTGGGTGAAATACGAGGTGCTGCCCTGGGCCCTGCCCTCTCGTGACGCGCCGTTGTCGCTGGTGAAGATGAAGATGGTGTTGTCGAGCTGGCCGAGGGCCTCCAACTCGGCCCGGATGCGAGCCACGCTGTCGTCAATCGAATCCACCATGGCGGCGTAAACCTCCATGTAGCGGGCCATGACCCGGCGCTCGTCCTCCGAGTAGCTGTCCCAGGCCCGCACATCCTCGTTGGGCTCGGGGTTGCGGGGGGGCAGCTCGGCGTCGGCCGGGACCACGCCCAGCTCTTTTTGGCGAGCTAGGCGCTCCTCGCGGAGCTGGTCCCAGCCCTTGTCGTAGTTGCCCCGGTGGCGGGCGATGTCCTCAGCCTTGGCGTGCAACGGGGCATGGACCGCCCCGTGGGCGTAGTACAAGAAGAGCGGCTTGTCGGGGTCGGTGGTCTTCACGTCGCGGATCATGCGGCAGGCCCGGTCGGTGAGATCGTCGGTGAGGTAGTAGCCCTCGGGATACTCGTCTAGGTGGACGGGATTGTTGCCCTCATAAAGCTGATGGGGGAAGTGGAAATCGGTCAGGGCCTCCAAGAACCCGTAGTACTGGTCGAAGCCCCGCTGCAATGGCCACGAATGGGTATCGCCAGCCACCGAGAGGTCGGATTCCAAACACAGGTGCCACTTGCCCACTGCCATGGTGGCGTAGCCGTTGTCCCGCAGCATCTCAGCCAGCGTCGACTGGTTGGGGGGCAACTCGCCGGCGTAGCCGGGAAAACCGGGGTTGGCGTTGGCCACAAATCCCATCCCGGCATGATGGGAGTTGAGCCCGGTCAGCAGCGCGGCCCGGGTGGGCGAGCACAGCGGGGTGACGTGGAAATTGGTGTAGCGGACCCCGCTGTCGGCCAAGGCGTCGATAGCCGGGGTGGGTATTTCCGAGCCGTAACAGCCCAAGTCGGAAAAGCCCAGATCGTCGGCCAGCACGATCACGACGTTGGGAGCATCGGCCGGCGGAGCGGGCTTGGGCGGCCACCACGACTCTGAAGTGGCGATGATCTTCCCGATCTTCCCCCCGAACCCCGGATAGTGCTCCTGCTGGCGCTGATCAGTCATCGATTCTCCTTGGTCGATTGCGAGAGTAGGGGCTATTCCAAGCCCATTCCGATTTCGCGGAGTTCGGCGAGGCGGACTTCTTCGGTGTCGGGGGCGGGGGGGCCGGGGACGTAGGTCACTTGGTGGATGGTGCCGGAGTAGGGGAATGAGCCGTGGCGCTGGTGGAGCTGCCATGACACAGGGGAGCGGCGGTCTAGCCCGATGTCGATGCCCTCCCAGGGGATGAAGCCGTAGATCTGGGGGATGTCGGTGGCGGTGATGCCGGTGCGGCCGTCGGCGCTCACGGTGATGTTCCAGATGCGGCCGCCGGGGGCGGCGACGTCGAGGACGATCTGGCGGCACTCCCCCGGCAGGTCCATGGGGTCGAACACCATCGGCTGGCCGCCGCTGTTGACCTCGAAGTGCAACGCGCCGCGCTCGATGTAGAGCACATAGCCCGAGGCCTGTCCACCGTGGGCCACCAGCACGCCCTGGTCGCCGGGGCGGTGGTGCAGATCGACGGCGACGGTGAAGTTGCCGCCGGCGATGACCCGGGAGGCCCGGTAGCGCTCCACGGTGGGGGTGCCGGGCAGGATCCGCAGTTCTCGGGTGAGCAGGTCGTGCTCGGCGGGCCGCAGGAGACGATAGAGCCCGGTGCCCTCGTCGAGGGGGAAAACCCGGTTGCGCCAGGCGGCCTGCTCCCACGCCTGCACCAACTCGGCCAGCTTCTCGGGCTCGGCCTCGGCCAGGTCGACCCGCTCGTTGAGGTCTTCGTTCAGGTTGAACAGCTCCCAGCGGTCGGTGCTGAACGGGGTCATGAACTCGTGGAAGGCGGCGGCCGCCCAGCCGTCGCGGTAGTAGGCCCGGTGGCCGATGCACTCGTAGTACTGCTCGGTGTGGTCGGAGGGGGCATCGGGGTTCTCCAGCGTGGCGGCGAACGACACCCCGTCGGGGGCCTCGGAGGCCAGCCCGTGGCGCTCAGTGGGGATGTCCATCTCCAGCAGCTCAGACAGGGTGGGCAGCAGGTCGATGATGTGGGTGTACTGGTTGCGCAGCTCTCCGCCGTTCTCCGCGGTGCGGGCTGGCCACGACAGCACGAACGGCACCGAGTGGCCGCCCCGATAGGAGGTGATCTTGTACAGCCGGAAGGGGGTATTGCAGGCCATGGCCCAGCCTCGGGGGTAGTGGGGCCAGGTGGTGGGGCCGCCGATGGCGTCGAGGGCGTTCATCTCCTCTTCGCCCACCTCCGCCGACGACATCGCTCCGGGGTTGCTGTAGGTGAAGTACGAGGTGGTTCCCTGGGCCCGGCCCTCACGGGATGCGCCGTTGTCGCTGGTGAACACGAAGATGGTGTTTTCGAGCTGGCCGATGGCCTGAAGCTCGGCCCGGATGCGGGCCACGCTGTCGTCGATGGACTCCACCATGGCGGCGTACACCTCCATGTAGCGGGCCATGACCCGGCGCTCGCCCTCGGAATAGCTGTCCCAGGCCCGCACATCCTCGTCGGGCTCGAAGTTCCGGGGCGGAAGCTCGGTGTCAGGCGGCACCACCCCGAGCTCGATCTGACGGGCGAGGCGCTCTTCGCGGAGTTGGTCCCAGCCCTTGTCGTAGTTGCCCCGGTGGCGGGCGATATCTGCGGCCTTGGCGTGCAGCGGGGCGTGGACCGCACCGTGGGCGTAGTACATGAAGAACGGCTTGTCGGGATCGGTGGCCTTCACCTCTCGGATCATGCGGCAGGCCCGGTCGGTGAGGTCGTCGGTGAGGTAGTAGCCCTCGGGATACTCGGCGAGGTCGATGGTGCTGTTGCCCTCGTACATCTGGTGGGGGTGGTGGAAGTTGGTGAGGGCCTCCATGAATCCGTAGAACTGGTCGAAGCCCCGCTGGAGCGGCCACGAGTGATTGTCGCCGGCGATCGACAAGTCGGTTTCCTTGCACAGGTGCCACTTGCCCACCGCCATGGTGGCGTAGCCGTTGGCCTTGAGCATCTCGGCCAGCGTGCACTGGTTGGGGGGCAGCTCGCTGGCGTAGCCGGGGAAGCCGGGATCGGCGTTGGCCACAAAACCCACCCCCACATGATGGGAGTTGAGCCCGGTCAACAGCGCCGCCCGGGTGGGCGAGCACAGCGGGGTGACGTGGAAATTGGTGTAGCGGACCCCGGTGGCGGCCAGCTCGTCGATGGCCGGGGTGGCGATCTCTGAGCCGTAGCAGCTCACGTCGGAGTAGCCCAGATCGTCGGCCAGCACGACCACCACGTTGGGGGCACCATCCGGCGCAGTGGGGCGGGGCGGCCACCACGACTCGGAGGTGGCCATGATCTTGCCCACCGTGCCCTCGAACCCGGGATAGTGCTCCTGCTGGCGCTGATCGGTCATCAGTACTCCTTGTTCGACCCGTGAGGCTACATACAACGTCGTATGGTGTGCCGGTGATGAGTGAGGAAGCGATATGAGCGGCGAGCGAAACCGGCGGTGGGTATTGCGGGCTCGGCCGGAGGGCGATATCACCGCCGACGACTTGGAGTTGACCGAGCTTGCTGTGCCTGAGCTGGGTGAGGGCCAGTTGCTGGTGCGGAGTGATTTTTTGTCGATGGATCCCACCCATCGGATCTGGATGAGCGATATCGACGCCTACATGCCCCCGATAGAGGTGGGCGACCCCATGCGGGGACGGTCTTGGGGCACAGTGATCGAGTCGCGCCATCCGGAGTTCCAGCCCGGCGACGTGGTCACTGGCGGGCAGATCTGGGAGGAGTACTCGGTGCTGGACCGGGCCGAGCGCATCCCCACGGAGCTGGGATTGCCGCTGGAGGCGTTCACCAGCGTTTTAGGCCCCACCGGCATGACCGCCTACTGGAGCCTGCTGGACATCGGCGAGCCCCGTCCGGGGGAGACCTTGGTGGTGTCGGCGGCCGCGGGGGCCACCGGCTCGGTGGCGGGCCAGATCGGCAAGATCCAGGGCTGCCGGGTGGTGGGGGTGGCCGGCGGGCCGGAGAAGTGCCGGTTCGTGACCGAGGAACTGGGCTTCGACGCCTGCGTGGACCACCGGGCCGGCAACCTCGACGAGCAGTTCCAGGAGGCATGCCCCGACGGGATCGACGTGGACTTCGAGAACGTGGGCGGCGACGTGATGGACGCCATCTTGGGGCAGGTGAACAACCATGCCCGGGTGGTGCTGTGCGGGCTGATCTCCACCTACAACGCGGAGGGCGACTGGTGGTCGCCCCGGCTGTTCCGCAATATCTTGTTCCGGCGGCTGAAGGTACAGGGAATCATCATCACCGACTACTTCCATCGCTTCGGCGAGGCGCTGCCCATCCTGGCCCAGTGGGTACTCGACGGCCGCATCCGCTACCGGGTGGACGTGGTTGACGGCATCGAGAACGTGCCCCAAGCGCTGTCTCGGCTCTTTGAGGGCCGCAACATCGGCAAGCAGCTTGTGAGGGTTTCGGCCGACTAGCGTGCCAGCCATGACTCCTGAGGACTTGGTTGAGATTGAGGCCATTCGCCAGCTCAAGGCCCGGTATTTCCGGTTCATGGACCAGAAGCGATGGGACGAGTGGGAGAACGTGTTCTGCGACGACGTGGTGATCTCCACCCCCGACGACACCGGGTCGGACTCCGACATCCACGGCAACAAGGCCTTCCGGGTGTACTTGGAACCCATCTTGGCCCCGATTATCACCACCCATCACGGCCACATGAGCGAGATCAGCATCGACGGGCCCGATACCGCCTCCGCCGTGTGGTCGATGGAGGACCACCTGGACTGGCCGCCGGAGAGCGGCGTGGGGCAGATGTGGGGCACGGGATGGTACGAGGAGACCTACCGCAAGTGTGACGACGGGCAGTGGCGGATTGCCTCGCTTCTGCTGCGGCGGCAGCGGGTGGAAGTTGAGGGGAACCGGGTGTTTCCGGCGGAGCGGCCTACGGGATAACTGCTAGCACCGCCCCCTCAGACACCGTTATTTCGGGGGAGGGTGCGGTGGCGCGGTTGCTTACTCCTCGGCTGGTGAGGGGGTCCAAGACCTCGTTGTTGAGGGGCCAGGTGAGGCCGGTGGTGGTTACTCGGGCGGGGGCGCCCACTGCGAACAATGACACGGTGGCACCGGGCTCGACGTCCAAAACCCGATGGCTATGAACAACGACGGCTAGGGCGTCGTTTAGCCAGGCTTCTATGTCGACTCCGGACCATTGGGGGGAGGCTAGGACGGCGAGGTTGCCGATTAGGTGGTCTAGGCGGCCGCCTCCGGCGCCGATGACGATGATCTTGTCGGCGAGGCGGGCGGCTAGTTCGAGGGCTAGCTCTAGGTCGGTTTGGTCTTTGTCGGGGGGGTGGCGTTCGATGCGAGTGCCGGACTGCTCGGCGTTGGCTAGGGCTTCGGGTGATACGGAGTCCATGTCGCCCACTGCTACTGCCACTGTCAGTCCGGCGGCTAGGGCGTGGTCTAGGCCAGCGTCGGCGGCCACTACTACTGGGTTGGCGGGGAGGCGGGCGATCTCATCGGGGGTTGGGGGGTCGCCGCCGGCTACCACCACCACGGTGACCTCGGACTCGGGCATCAGAAGGGGCGGGTTATGGCTCGGGTGGGGCCGAAGTTGTGGAGGCCGCCGGCGTGGAGGTTGCCGAGGCCGCCGGCGCACATCACGATGACGTCGGTGGGGTGCTCCACGATGTGGGCGGTGCCGTCGGGGCTGATTCGGTCGCGCTCGGCCAGCCACTTCTTGTGGGTCTCGGGGAACTGGTCGATGTTGTGGCAGGCGTTTAGCCACAGGGCTTCTTGCACGTCTTCGATGGTGGGGTAGGCGGCGGCCAGCATGTCGGCCCAGGGCGGGGGCACCACCACCATGACTTCGGCGCCCCAGTGGGAGATGTAGGCGTTGGTGCCCACGTAGGCCAGCGACTGGCCGATAACCCAGGCCAGCGATCGGCCGTCGTCGGCCGCGATGTCGGCGATGTCCATGGTGCCGATGGTGCCGTAGACGGTGACCGCGTCGCCGCTCGCCCCCCGCCGCTCGCCCAGCGGCGGCCACGGGGAGCGCTCCTCCCACTCCCCCATGACCAACCCCACCACCCGGGCGGGCTGACCCAGCACGCACTTGGAGGTCTCCCCCGCCACCTGGCCGCCGACGTTACGCATGACCAGCCGGATGGCCCGGCCGATGGCCGGTCCCGCTCCGGCCGCCCCGCCGAAGCACCCGGCCTCATAGGGCAGGTCTAGCCGGTCGCGGGCCGGGCCGTTCACGAATAGGCAGGGCACCACCGAACTGGTGGTGGTGTTGAGGGCAAACAGGTCGAACGGTCGCTCGGCCATGGCCTCCAGAGCGGCCATCATCAAGGGCATGGCCTCAGGGGCGGCCCCGGCCATGCAGGCGTTGACGGCCAACTTCTCCACCGTGCACCAGGCGTTGGCCGGCGGCACCTCCAGCAGCACCGAGTCGGCTGGCCGACCGGCGGCGGCGGTGAACCGGGCCACCCGCTCGGGGGTGGGCGGGATCAACGGAAGGCCGTCGCCCCAACCCTGAGCCGTGGCCCAGGCCATAAACTCCGCGGGGTCGTCGGGGGCCTCAACCTGCCCGTCGGGGATGGCTTCGCCGTCAGGAGCCATCTATGACGGCACTCCCAGCGAGTCCATCAGCGATGGCCAGAAATCGTGGGCGATCTGGCGCACTTCCGGCTCGGGGCGGGTGTCCAGCGGGTAGGGCAGCACGCACAGTCGCAGGCCAGAACGCTCCAGGTTGCGGGCCATGATCTCGGCTAGGGGCACGAACTCCTCGGTTACGACGGCGACCGCCGTCTTGTCCTGGGCCGCCACCGCAACTGCGTCGTGGACGGTCCAGGACGTGCAGCTGCCTCAATTGCCCAGCCCGACGATGGCGATGTCCACATCGGTGGCGAAGTTGTCCAACTCCTCCAGCACGGCGTCTTCCAGCTTCACGTCTTGACGGGACTCCGAGCACCACGGCACCACCTCAGCCCCCGCCGCCTCCAGCTTGCGGGTCCATTCGTCGACAGTCCACAAGAAAGAGCGCCAAGTGAGGTCGTAGCGGATGCCCACCCGCTTGCCGGTCAGCGGACCGGCATCGGGGCCCCGATCGGGGTCAATATCCGGTGGAGCAGCCGTCGGATCCAATACCAACATGGGTGCAGACTACCGGCCCGTGCCGCTCTAGCCGGTTTGAGAAGTGCTCACCGACCGATGAAATCGGGGGGGCGGCCCTCTTTGCGGGATTCGGCCCACTCCCGGAAATCGGCTGAGCGGGACGACAACTCCATGGCGTAGGCCTCGTCGCCCAGGTGGGCCTCCAGACTGCGCCCGGAACCGCGGTGGATGAGGGCTTTGGCCAGACCGACGGCCACGGTGGCCGAGGCGGCCAGGCGGGTGGCCAGCGCGGCGGCCTCGGCATCGACTTGGTCGGGCGACACCGCCTGATGGATCAGCCCCCATGCGGCGGCCTCGGCACCGGAGACCTCCTCGCCCAGCATGAGCATCTGCTTGGCCCGGGCCACACCGGCCAGGCGGGGCAGCAGCCACGACGATCCGCTGTCGGGGGTGATGCCCATGGAGGTGAATGGGGCCCGCAGTCGGGCATCGTCGGCGGCAATCGCAAAATCGGAGGCCAGCGCCAGGCTGAGACCCAGGCCCACGGCCCAACCTCGCACCGCGCACACGATGGGCACCTGCACCTCCAGCATCACCGGTATGAGCCGGTTCACCAGATAGGGCATGCGCCGGGAGATGCTGCCCGGTCGGGGCCGGGAACCGCTGCCGGCCCGCCCGGCCAAGTCGAAGCCGCTGCAAAAGTTGTCGCCGGTTGCGGTGAGCAGAACCACCCGTATCTCCTCGTCGGCGCTGGCCGCCTCCAAGGTGTCGATCAGGGCCAAGACAATGTCGTCAGTCAGCGAGTTGCGGCGCTGGGGGCGGTCGAGGGTGAGGGTCAGCAGCGGCGGCGCTGACACCACTTGCAGCCCTTCAGGCGGCGTTGGATAGGGCTTCATGCCCGACCCAGGCTAATCAGCCGGGAACAAGCTCAGCGGCACCGAACACTACCGAGAACCTCACGCACCAGATCACCACGGTGGAGTAGACGTCGAGGTCGAGGTCGCGGGGGATCTCGTAGTTCTGCGAGCCGACGTTGCCCTTCAGATCGCCGAGGTCGACATAGACGTCGGTGAACTGGCCGACGGGTGCGTCGGGGGGAGCCGCGCTCAGATACACGTTCAGGTCGGGGCCGTTGTCTGTCCTGAAGTCCTCAAACCGCAGGAACCGCTGGCCGGTGCCGTCGCCCAGCACTTCCACCTGTCCCTGCGTGGGGTGGCTTCGGCTGATGAACTCGCCCGATGCCTCCACCCGTACCTGGGGCATATCCGGCATCGTCTCCTCCACCGGCTGCTCCTCGGGCATGCCGAGCTCTTCCATGGCCTCGTCCATCTCAGCGATGAGCTCAGGCGACAACTCGTCGCCCGGCATGGGACCCGTGGCCGGCGATGGCACGGCGGTGCCGGTGTCGGACGCCGGGGCGGTGGCGTCGGGCACTGCCGCTGTCGCCTCGGGAGCCGGGGTAGCGGGATCAACTGCCGTTGGGTCGGGTGCGGCCGGTTCGTCAACTTCGGTGTCGGCCACCGCGCCGCTGTCGAACAACGGGCCGGCCTCTTCCACTTTGTCGTCGATGAAATAGGTCTGGAAGGCGAACCAGAAGAACACCAGCCAGATCAACAGTCCCAGCAGGGCGGCCAAAACCACAGCGACGAGCACCTTGGCCCGGACCGACAATGCCTTCAACCAGCCCCACAAACGGGATATCAGACGTTTCATACCCCCAATTTACGGGGAGAAATCTCAAATCACAGATGACGACTCCTGTCTATCGACGCGGCATGTCTCCGGCTGTCGCGACAGACTGGCGAGATGGGCTATGAGACGCTGATCGTGGAGCGCAAAGGTCGGGTGGGATGGCTGATCAACAACCGGCCCGATCAGCTCAACGCCATGAACTCCCAGATGCGAGAGGAGTTCGCCGAGGCCTGGCTGGAGCTGGACCGAGACCCAGAAGTGAGGGTGATCGTCCACACCGGAGAGGGCCGGGCTTTCCAGACCGGCGTGGACGTGGTGGAGTTGGCCACCGACGGGCAGGGCATGGAGCGCTACCGGGAGTCGGTGGAGAACTTCGACCTGCACTTCACGTCGTGGCACCAGAAGGTGCGCAAGCCGGTGATCACCGCGGTCAACGGCATCTGCTGCGGGGGCGGGTTCCACTGGGTGGCCGACGCCGACATCGTGATCGCCGCGTCCGATGCCCAGTTCTTCGACCCCCACGTGTCGGTGGGCCAAGTAGTGGCGCTGGAGGCCATAGCGCTGTTGAAGAAGATGCCGGCCGAGACGGTGATGCGCATGGCGCTGATGGGCGCGCACGAGCGTATGGGCCCCCAACGGGCCTACGAGCTGGGCATGATCAGCGAGATCGTGGACCCGCCCGAGCGCCTGCGGGAGCGGGCCGGCGAGATCGCCGAGGCCATCGCCCGCAACTCCCCTTCGGCCATGGCCGCCACCAAAAAAGCCCTGTGGGACGCCCTGGAGCACGGCCTCACCGACGCCAGCAAAACCGGCGCCTTCCACATGACCGGCATATGGGGCCACCCCGACCAGGTCGAGGGTCCGGCCGCCTTCGCCGAAAAACGCGAGCCCCAATGGGCTCCCCTGGACCCGATTTAGGCCAGAAACGTACCCGTCCGGGAATCAATAGCGCTCAAAGCGGGCGTTGAGCTTTGAATTGCATGACAATTCTCGTATTGCACGACGGATTTTCAAGGACAAAAAGGTCAGATGGCGCTGCCTACATCACCTTCCACCAGGGGGCGGCGAGCACGTCGGGGGTTAGCCATTCGACGGTGGAGCCGGTGTGGAGCAGCAGGCCGGGGCCAGCCCGTTCGCCGTATTCGGCTCGGAACGCTCGCAGGTGGGCGGCGTCGCTGAGGCGGGGGCGGTCTGCGGCTTTGATCTCGATGGGTAGGAGTCGGTCGGCGGCCTCGATCACCAAGTCCACTTCCTCTCCCGTCCTGGTGCGCCAGTAGAACACGTCGGCACGGTTGATTCGGGCGTCGCGCCAGGCCAACACGTCGCAGAGCACCAAGTTCTCCAGATGGGCGCCTTCGGGCTCGGCCAACTGGGCCAGGTGCAGGGCTATTCCGGTATCTCCCCAGTACAGCTTGGGCGACTTGACGAGCCTTTTGGTTCGGTTCACCGCGAACGCCGGAAGCCGTACCAGAAGGTAAGAGGTCTCCAGCAGGTTGAGGTACCGGTGAGCCGTCGACTGGGACAGCGCGACGTCCCGCCCCAATTCCACCTGATTCAGGATCTGGCCCAAGCGGTGGCAGGCGGCCCGCATCAACCGGCGGAAGTCGGGCAGCGACGAAATCGATGAGAGGTCTCGCAGGTCGCGCTCCAGATAGGTTCTCACGTAGCCGTCAAACCAGATGGCCCGTTCCTCCGCCGATCTCAGATGCACCGCTGGCTGGGGAAATCCACCTCGCCGGCACAGGGCGCGCCAATCCTCGCGGCTGTCGGGCTGTGCAACCACTAGCTCGAGCCATTCGCCACCAGATGTGGCGAGCAGCTCCTCCCAGATGCCTCCCCGACCCAAGCCCATTTGCTCCCGTCGGGTCATCGGCCACAGAGTCAGGTAGCTGGCCCGTCCGGCCAGAGACTCCGAGACCCGGCTCATCAACAGCAGGTTGGCCGAGCCGGTCAGCAAGTACTGTCCCGGATTGCGGTCCTGGTCGATGGCCCGCTTGATCTCATGGAGCAGTTCGGGCGCACGTTGCACTTCATCTATCGCCGTCGGCTGGTCGCCACCCACCAAAGCGGAGGGATCGCTGCGGACCATGTCGACCACATCGAGGTCATCAAGGGTGAGATAGCGCCGCGTGCCCGGGATCAGCTCTTTGACAAGGGTGCTCTTTCCCGATTGGCGCGCGCCGGTAACCACCACCGCGGGCATGGCCTGCAATCGAGCGGCCAGACTCGACGTGGCGAGACGGGGCAAAGCAGTGCCGTCCACAGGGAGATCATATCTATTCATGTAGTGAATACAATTTATTCACCAAGAAAATGAAGACATGGAAGGCGCCGCAGGAGCCTGCTAAGGATTAGGGCTCATGGGAACGATTGTCATCACCGGATCAGCAGGCGGAATCGGCCAGGCCACCAGGGAACGGCTGGTGCGAGACGGCCATGAGGTGATCGGGGTGGACATACGCGATGCCGAGGTCATCGCCGATCTTTCCACTCCCGAGGGGCGCAACGCGATGATCGGCGCAGTGGCCGCAGCCAGCGGAGGGCGCATCGACGGGCTGGTGGCCGGAGCGGGCATCACCGGCCCCGAACCCGAACAGGTGGTGTCGATCAACTACTTCGGGGCGGTGGCCACCGTCGAGGGGCTGCGCCCGCTGTTGGCCCAGGGCACCGACTCTTCGGCCATCGCCATCAGCTCCAACTCCAGCACCACGCTGGTCGAATTGCCCGATGGCCTGGTGGAGGCCTGTTTGAACGACGACGAGGACCAGGCCCGGGAGCTGGCCGGCGCCGATCCGAGCACGGCCTACGCCACCAGCAAACTGGCCCTGGCCCGCTGGGTGCGCCGTACCGCGATCGGCACCGACTGGATCGGCTCGGGCATCCGCTTGAACGGCGTGGCCCCCGGCCTCATCGACACCCCGCTGGTAGCTGAGAACCTGGACATGATCATGAACCTGGGCGACGTCTACCCCATCCCCATAGGGCGACCCGGGCGAGCTGCTGAGGTGGCTAACCTGCTGGCCTTCCTTCTGTCCCCCGACGCCAGCCTCTTCTGCGGCTCCGCCGCGTTCCTTGACGGCGGGGGGGGAGCCGCCCGCCTCCCCCGCCGCCGGCCTCTTCTGCGCCTCGGGGGTGTTCAGGGACGGCGGCAGCGACGCCGCCCTCAACGCCGACGCCTGGCCCGCCGTCAACACCACCGCCGACCGCTGGCCCATCGGGGACTGACCGCTCCCTGCCCGAGGCGGCGTGAACCCCCTTGCGGTACCCTCCCGACATCAGGAAGCAACGCGGTAATCGTGTTCGAAGCGCGATGATCTTCCTGTCGGCTTTGGCGCTGGCGGCCGGACTCCTTGCACCGTCGGCCTTGACGCCGGCGGCGTCGGCGCAGACCGCCCAGGATGTCGAAGGCCGCGACCAGCTGATAGCCGACCAAGAAGCACTGCTCAACACCTACCGCTGCCTGTTCGAAACCGATACCGAAGTCGTCCCCGGCGGCTGCATCGACAACCGCCCCGCACTGCCCCCCTACCAACCGACCCCATTCACCCGAACTCCTTCCGCATCCGTTATCGAAATCCGCGACCAGCTGATCGCTGCCCAGGAGGCATTGCTCAACTCTTACCGCTGCCTGTTCGACACCGACATCGAAGTCGTCCCCGGCGGCTGCATCGACAAGAGCCCGGCCCCCGAACAACAACCAACCCCGATACCGGATGCAACCCCAACTGTGACTCCCACCAAACGCGACCCGTTCATCGCGATTGCCAGTGGCGGTTCTCATGCATGCGGGATACGCCCCGACCAATCTGTCTTCTGCTGGGGCGACAACTTCTCTGGACAGACCGATGCCCCCGGTGGCCAGTTCACCTCCCTCGCCGGTGGCGGCCGCCACACCTGCGGCCTTCGCACGGACAAGACCATTGCCTGCTGGGGTGGCAACAGCATTAGACGGACTGATGCCCCCGGTGGCCAGTTCACCGCCCTCACCGCTGGTGATCAATTCTCCTGCGGATTGCGCATCGACTCTTCCGTCGTGTGCTGGGGCAGCAATTTCAACCGAGAATTGGATGCGCCGACTGGCCGCTTCACCGCAATCGACTCAGGCAGCAGCCACTCCTGCGGTCTGATGGTCGATGGGACTCTGGGCTGTTGGGGTTTCAACCGAGCAGGGGAAAGAAACGAGCCGCCCGGCCAGTTCATCGCGATTACCGCAGGACGGGTGCATACCTGTGGGCTGCGCCCCGACAATTCAGTCGAATGCTGGGGCGACAACAACTATGGCCAGCTCGAGGCGCTGCCAGACCGACTCACTGGCATCGATGCCGGTAGTTTTCATACATGCGGTCTGCGTCCCGACAAAACCGCAGTGTGCTGGGGCAATAACAACTCCGGTCAGTCGACGCCTGCGGAGGGAGAATTCGTCGCCGTCAGCGCCGGGTTTGACTACACATGCGGGTTGCGCCCCGACCAGTCGGTTGTGTGCTGGGGCCGGAATTACGACTATCGGGCGGTCGCTCCATCGGGCCAATTCACATCCATCACCTCTGAGGGTGAATTCACGTGCGGCCTGCGCCCCGACCAGTCCGCGTTCTGCTGGGGACAGTACGAGAGCACCGACGGGTACATTAGACCCCCCGCCGATCAATTCATGTCCATTGACGCCGGTGGGGATCACGTGTGCGGCCTTCGCACGAACAAGACCATCACCTGCTGGGGGATCGCCAATGACGGTCGAATAGACGCGGTCTTTGGGCAGTTCATTGACGTCGGAGCGGGCTGGCGCCATTCGTGTGGCTTATACGTCGACCAGAGCGTCGAATGCTGGGGTGCCATCGATAACGGGGAGGGAGATGCCCCACCGGGTCCGTTTGCTTCCATCGACGTGGCCGGATCCTTCGCATGCGGATTGCGTACCGACCAAACCGTGGCCTGCTGGGGACCCAGCAACACGCTGGGGCCCCATGTGGATACCCCACAAAGTCGATTCCTGTCAGTGTCCGTAGGTAGTGGGGGCCATGCTTGCGGGCTGCGAGAGTGGGACTTGGTCCTGGAATGCTGGGGAAATAACGCCGAAAGACAAGCCGATGTACTGTCAATCCCATCGTACTTGCGACCTGCCAGGATTGACAGGATCATCGCCGGCGCTTCGTATTCGTGTGGCCTTCCCCTCAACCTGACCCCAACGTGCTGGGGCACAAATCAGAGCAACCAGTTGACTGCTCCTCAAGGCGAGCAGTTCACCGACCTTGCCGCCGGTCGACTGCATATGTGCGGCCTGCGCCCCGATCAGACGGTGGTCTGCTGGGGAAACGGCAATCGAGCGGCGTTCTTGCCCTGAGAATCCAGTTCGAGGGGCCTACTTCTTGTCCTGGCGTTCTTGGATACGAAGGCAATAGACGTCTGCGGACCGGTCTCCGCCCTGAAGCTTTGACTTCTAGGCGAAGTACCATCCGGCCCTCAGTAGGGCTAGAAGCGGGCGCAGAGCTTTAGATTACATGACAATTCTCGTATTGCATGATGGATTTTCAAGGATAATATGGTCACATGGCGCTGATCAACCGGCCGCTGGATGCCCGGAACCTGCGGGAGGCGATGTCGCGCGCGCCGGTGACGTTGCTTACCGGTCCTCGCCAAGCGGGGA
>MPNQ01000026.1 GCA_002239105.1 marine group bacterium Sva0996 bin134
GCTGCTTCCCCACCTGCCCGACCCAATAGGAACCCTTCGGGAGATGGCCCGGGCCGCGCGGCCCGGCGCCCGGCTGGGCGTGTTCCACCCCATCGGCCGCCTAGCCCTGGCCTCCCGCCACAAGGATCGAGGGGCCCACGCCCACGATATGAACATAGACCCGGACCGAATCGAACCCCTGCTGGCCGAGGGAAACTGGGAGTTGATGTTCTTGGACGACGCCGACGACCACTACATGGCCCTGGCGGTACGCCATGGCTGACCAAGGGGCGGTGGCGTTCGAGGTCGCCGATCGAGTGGCGTGGGTGACCATCAACCGCCCCGAGGCCCGCAACGCCATCAACCAGGCGGTGTCGGAGGGCTTGGCCGCCGCGTGGGATCGGGTGGAAACCGACAAAGACATCGCGGTAGCCGTGCTAACCGGCGCGGGCGAGGCCGCCTTCTCAGCCGGAGCCGACCTCAAGGAGATGGCCGCCCGAGCCGAGCGGGGGCTGCCCTCTCACATCGTCAAAGGCCGCTTGGCCAACGGAGAGGTCACCAAGCCGGTCATCGCCGCGGTAAACGGCGTGGCCTACGCCGGCGGCTTCAACCTGGTCATGCAGTGCGATTTGTGCGTGGCCGCCGACCACGCCCGATTCGGCATCCTCGAGGCCAAGGTGGGCCGGGGCTCGCCGTGGGCCAACCAATTGGGATGGCTGATCCCGCCCCGAGCGGCCATCGAATTACTGTGCACCGCCGAGCCAATAACCGCCCAGAGGGCCTACGAACTCGGCTTGGTGAACCGGGTGGTGCCGGCGGCCGAGTTGAGATCGGCGACGGCCAGCCTGGCGGCAGCGATTGCCGCTAACGCCCCGCTCACCGTCCGGGCCGGCAAAGCCATGATCCGGGCCACCGCTGGTCTATCCCCCGACGAGGCAGCTGCGGTGGCCGACAAGATCTACGAGCCGGTGTACGCCAGCGACGATGCCCAAGAAGGGCCCCAGGCCTTCGCCCAGAAACGCCCTCCCCGCTGGCAGGGCCGTTAGCCCCTCAAACCAGAATTCGGAGCAGTTCGTCCTGGTTCTGGGGGCCGGGCACCCTGTATCCAGCCTCGATTTCCCGCACCATCGTGTACACCGCGTCGTTGACCGGGGTGGGAATGCTCAATCGTCTTCCCTCCCGGCTGACGAATCCGCTGAACGACTCGATCTCGGTCCTGCGGCCCCGTTCGATGTCGGTGGGCATTGACCCTTTGACCTCGCCCAGCTCGGAGGCGGTGGCCTCCCAGTCGACGGCCAACTCCACAGCCCCTGGCCCGCCAGCGCCGCCGGTCAGGATGCGCTCGGCGTCGATGCCGCTCACCGGTTCGATGCGGTGGCCTCGGGCCTGGCCGACCGCGACCGCCTCCGACCCGCAGGCCAAGCTGACTCGGCGGGGACCGGATTGCTCTCGACAATCCCGGGCTCTGCCCCCGAGGACCGCGTTGACCGGATTGCTCATGCAGTTCATCACCAGCTTCGACCAGATCTCCCCCCAGATGTTGCCGCTCACCGGAGTCTCGATCCCCTCACCCAAAGCTGACGAAACCTGCTCCAGCCGACTGGTGCGGGCGCCGTCCAACTCGCCGATGAGCAACGTCGGTTTCCAGTCGATCCGTACCCATCCTGGACTGACGGCCTCAGCAGGAAATAGAACCACTGCGCCAACGATCCGCTCCCGACCCAGAAACTCAGCCAATTGAGGCTCGTTGACCCCGTTTTGGGCCGAGATCACGGTCGCCCTTTCGGCGAGTCGGGGGGCTAGAAGCGGTGCGATCCACTGGTTGTCGAATGACTTGGTAGCAACGACGAGAAGGTCAATGGGGGCTAGCCGTTGCCACTCGCTGATGTGCCACGCGGCCAGACCCACAGTCCGCTCCCCCATAGGACTTGGGCCTTTCAGGCGCAGGCCGTCGGCCCGGATGGCCTCGACGTGGTCGGCCCAGGCGTCGATCACGCTGACATCCCCACCGCCGAGGGCCGCCTCGCCGGCAATGGCACCACCGATCCCCCCGGCGCCAGCCACCACTACATGCATGGGTGGCCATGTTATTGGCCCGCCCAGGAGCCGTAACCCGACCGTCCGTGCTACGAATTCCCCATGGCCCTCACCCGATATCGAGATGTGGAGTGGTTTCAGCCCGGGGAGAACCCCGACCCCGACGACACCGACTTGCAGAAGGCGTGGCTGCACCGGGGGTCGTTCTTCGCCCACGCCATCCGGCTGGCCCCCGGCTATGTGGTCCCTCCCCACAGCCACGACCGGGACGAACTGATGGTGGTGTTGTCCGGCAGCGCCACTTTGGAGAGCGGTGTAGTTGTGGAGGCGCCCGATTCCCTCCTGTTGGCCGCCAATGTGGACTACGGCTTTACCGCGGGACCCGGGGGCATGGAGTTCATGGTGGTCCGCACCGGCCAAGCCGGCCTTACCATCACCGGGGAATAGTGCCGGGCAAGGACCTCAGCCCGCTGGTTCGGCCCCGATCCATCGCGGTGGTGGGGGCCACCCCTCCGGGGGGCAACAAGTTGGGGTCGTGGGCGCTGAGCAATCTGCTCAAACACAACGTCTCGGCCGATCTCTACCTGGTCAATCCCCGCTACGACACGATGGTGGAACGGCCCTGCTACGCGGATCTCGGATCGCTGCCCGAACCCCCGGAACTGGTGCTCGTGCTGGTACCGGCCGCCGCGGCCATCGACGTGCTGCGCCAAGCCGAGGCCATCGGCTCTAAAGCAGCCATTTTGTTCAGCGGGGGGTTCGGCGAGGGCGACCGGGCCGGATCACCGCTGGATTTGGAGTTGCAGGCGTTCTTGGCCGACACCTCGATGGCGGTGTGCGGGCCCAACACCAATGGCGTCATCAATTGCGTCGACCGGATCCCCGCCGGGTTCCCCCCCTACGCCATGGCCGATGAGCTGCCCGTCGGCAACCTCGGCGTGGTGTCGCAAAGCGGTGCTTTGGTGTCGTCTCTGGTCGAGCACCTGCTGGGAAACGGTCTCGGCCTCACCGTGGGCTTCGCGGTGGGAAACGGCATCGATCTGAAGGTGAGCGACTACGTCCGGTACTTGGCTGGAGACGTTCGCACCGAGCAGATCGTGGTGTATGTCGAGGGCTTAGACGACGCCGACCGGTTTTTCGACGCCGCTGATGAGGCCACCTGTGCGGGAAAGCCGGTGATCGTGCTGAAGGGTGGCCGGTCTCCCGAGGGTGCTGACGCGGTCCGCGGCCACATCGGGGCACTGGTCGGCGACTACGACGCCTTTGCCGCCCGCTGCCGTCAGCACGGCATCTTGATGGCCCACGACCTGGCCGAATTGGCCGCCCTGCCCATGGCCCGTGGCCAGTGGGGCAGGCGGGTCGGAGTGCTGTCGTCATCGGGGGCGGTGGCGGGAATCTTGGCCGATTCCGCCCGCCACAACGGCTTTGAAGTGCCTCCCCTGGGTGGCGCGACCCACTCGGCGATGGCAGAGCGCATGACGCTGGGCGAGCCCCGCAATCCGCTGGACCTCACCGGACAGTCGGTGGTCGACTTCGATCTGATGCCGGCGGCACTCGAGGCCCTGGGCGACGATCCCGGGCTGGACGTGTTGGTCCACGGAATGCTGATCGGTCCCGATCTGTCCATCAACAGCCAAGTCGACGCCCTAGTGGCTCAGGCCGGCCGGGGAACGCCGATTGCGGTCTTCAGCGCGCCCGGATGGCATGCGGTGGACTACCCCAAGCTGCTCGAATCCGGTATCCCCGTGTTCGGCTCAGCCGACCTCCTGTTCCGCTGCCTGGCCGCCTGGCAGAGCCGCACGCCCCAACTGCCAACGGCGGAAGAGCCGCGGGCCTGGCCAGAAGAATCCCTCGAAGATCTGCTCGCCGACATCTTGGCTCCCACCTGCGCACCGGCCGAGTATGCCGATGACCGGCCCGCCGCGGTCAAGCTGCTGGGTGAAGGATTGGACCACAAGACCGACCTCGGGTTGGTGGAGCTCAACGTGGCCCCCGACGACATCGCCGATGCCGCCGCCCGGCTGGAGGCCCGCGGCAAGGAGTTGGGCTTGGCCGACGCCACGGTGGTGGTCCAGTCCATGGCCGATCCCGGCGTGGAGCTGATTGTCGGCACCAGGATCGACCCCGAGGCCGGTCCCTGCGTGGTGGCCGGACTCGGTGGCGTGCTCACCGAGTTGGTCGACGACGTGGCCATCTCGCCGGCCCCGCTGAGTTTGGCCGACGCCCACGCCCTCTTGGACGCCACCAAGGCAGGCGCGCTGCTGGATGGCTACCGGGGCGAGCCGGACAGCGACCGACAAGCCGCCGCCGAGGTGCTGGTGCGACTGGGGCACATCACGGCCCGCGACCACACGGAGGCCGAGATCAACCCGCTCATCGTGCATACTTCTGGGGTCACCGCCGTCGACGTGCTCATCGGCAGCCCCCGCAGCTGAGCGAGCATCGCCCGCACAGGGAGGCACCCATGGAGTTCACCCCGGAACAGGAAATGCTGCGGGAATCGGTGCGGGCGTTCGCAGCCAAAGAGATGCCCGACGGGTTCGCCCGGGAGTGGGACATCAAGGGCGAGCCCCCGCTGGACACCTACCAGCGGTTCGCCGAAGCCGGGTTCATGGGGGTGGGCATCCCCGAGCAATACGGCGGCCAAGGTGGCGGCATCGTGGAGGTGGCCATCGTTTTGCACGAGCTCAGCCGGGCCATGATGTCGTTCGCCATCATGGTCTACCGGTCGGCCATCCACGCGTCGGGGGGATTACAGATCTACGGCACCGAGGAGCAGCGCGAGCTGTTCCTGCCGGGCATCGCCAGCGGCCAGTACAAATTCTGTTTCTCGCTCAGCGAGCCCGACGCCGGATCCGACGCCTTCAATCTGAAGTGTCGGGCGGTTCGCGACGGCGACGAGTATGTGGTGAACGGCACCAAGATGTGGAACTCCTTCGCCCGTCACGCCGACTACGTGCTGTTGGCCACCCGCACCTCCGATGAGCCGAAAAAGCAAGACGGCATCACGTTCTTCGTGGTGGACCTGTCCAGCCCCGGCATCGAGATCACCCCCATCGAGACCATCGGCGAGCGGGCCAGCGGCACCAACATGGTCACCTACATCGATGTCCGAGTCCCCGCCGCCAACATCCTAGGCGTCGAGGGCCAGGGGCACCGCAATCTCCAGGCCAACCTGGAGCGGGAGCGGTTCTCCTCGCTGCCCATCAACCTGGGGCCGATGGAGACCATCTTGGAGGAGGCCGTCGAGTACGCCAACACCCGGGAGCAGTTCGGCCAGGCAATAGGGCGCTTCCAGGCCATTCAGCACATGCTGGCCGACGTTGCGGTGGACGTGAACATCGCCGGCACCCTCACCTGGGACCTGGCCCGGCGCATCGCGGCAGACGAGCAGTGCGCCCTCGAGGTGTCGATGGCCAAGCTGTGGATCAGCGAGGCCATGATGCGGGCCAGCTACACCGGAATGCAGGTGATGGGCGGCTACGGCTACACCCTCGACTCCAACATGCAGCTCCACTGGCGAAACGCCCGCCTCGGCACCATCGGCGCCGGCTCCAGCGAGATCCAGCGCAACATCATCGCCCGCCAAATCGGCGTAGGCCGCAAGCCAACTTGAGCTATTGGCCGTGGTCTTGGCTGTTTACCGCAAAGGACTGCCAGGGGGGCGCCCGGTGGAATGACCCGTCTTGCATCACGGCGACGATTCGCGCGCTGTCCTGGAGGATTGAGACATCGACAGTCGGGTCCCCATCAATGAGCAGCAGGTCGGCCAGTCGGCGCTCCTCGATGGTGCCGACATCGAAACCGACCATCTCGCCGGCGGTCTTCGTTGCAGCCACCAGCACTTCGACCGGCGTGTAACCGAAGAGATCGACGAATAGCTGGAGATCGCGCGCGTTGCGTCCGACAGGGTTGTACGGGAAGCCGTAGTCGCCCCCAGGGACGACGCGGATGCCGCGGCGCTTCATCTCGGGGTAGATCCGCTCCATGGACTCGAGACCAGAGACCGCACCCATCCGCTCTGCGGTCTCACGGTCGATTCCGAATTCCTCGGCCTCGTGGATGCGGGAATATAGCAGCGCTGGTGCCGGCGCCACGAACAGCTCATCTCGATGCTCCTCGAGCATGTCGAGCGCCTCCTCGTCGGCGAGGGTGCAGTGGTAGATGCACCGAAAGCCGGCCCGCACCGCCCGCTTTACCGCCTCGGCAGCCTGGGCGTGGCAGGCCAACCACATGCCCGCCTCGCGAGCAGCCACGCCCACCGCCTGGGCTTCTTCCTCGGAGTACATCAACACGTTGGCGCCGCCAGGGCTGAACCCTTCGTCGCTGGACATGAGCAGTTTGATGGTGTCGACGCCGAGGTCGGCCATGTCGCGTACGTACTGCTGAAGACCCGGAATGCTGCGGTCGTGGGTCGGATCGTGCCCCTCGGGCACGCCAATGATCCCTTCTACGCCTTTTTCCATTGCCGAGGCGCGCAGTCGCGGCCCAGGCAGGCGGCCGTCGTCGATGTGGTCACGTAGAGCTACCTCCATGCGCTCACCGAGCGACCCGGCTGAGTAGGCGCTGGTGAAGCCCGCTTCGAGGGTGATGCGTGCGTTCACCGCGGTGGTGAGCATGTGCTCCTCGATCGGGAGTGCCATAGCGTTGATGATCTGCTCGATCGATGACGGCCAGGTGAGATGAGCGTGCCCCTCGACCATACCGGGCATGAGGGTGCCGCCACGACCGTCGACGGCCTTGGCCTCGGGCGCGTCGATCGTCTCACTCCCGACGACAACTTGATGGATGCGATTGCCACGCACCAAGACGGAACCCGGGAAGCGCTCAGCCCCGGTGCCGTCGAAGATCTGCACGTTCTCGAAGAGGACGGCACCACCGCCGTGCCGTCCGATCATTTCGCATCTCCCGTGTCAGCGACAAGATCCACCGAGGTGATCCCGACGATGGCACAGATGTCGTCTTCGTCGGACGTTCCTCCGCTGATGCCTATGGACCCGAGGAGAGTCCCTTCGTCTTCGCGGATGAGCACCCCGCCGGCGACCGGCACAATCCCGTGGGGCAGAAGCGGGGCAAGGGAGGTGAAGAACTTCGGCACGGCATCAGCTCGCCGAGCTAGCTCGCGGCCACCGAAGCCCATGGCGAGACAGCCGTGGGCCTTGCCCATGGCGATCTCAAACCGGCCGATGCCAGAACGCTCGTCGCGCTTGACCACCAGTATGTGCCCGCCCGCGTCGAGCACTACAACCGTCATCGGTGGGAAGTCGCGCTCGGCCGCAGCGGCCAGCGCGGCGTCAGTAATATGGTTGGCAACCGCCAAAGACAGGGTGCCGCTCACACCGGCCCCGAATTCTCGTCGTGCGCCTCGGAAATCCAGTCCGCGATGAGGAACATAGTAGCTGCCTATTGTGATGCCAGACACCCCGGTAAACGAGTGTGGCGGCAAACGGGATCAGTATTGTCGATGCGGTGAGCAAACCCTCGAAGCTGTCGGAGTTGGCCCGACGAGACCACGATGAGCTGGCGCTGGAGGACGACTTCCACCAGATAACCTGGGCTGAGCTGGATCGCCGTACCCATGCCATCGGGCGAGGGCTGATGGCCGCCGGGGCCTCACCAGGGGATCACGTGGGGCTGGTGTGCTCCAATCGCACCGAGTTCGTAGAGGTCATGTTGGCCTGCTTTCGGGCCGGGCTGAAGATGACCCCGATCAAGACCAACTGGACGGCCACCGAGATCGCCTATGTGCTGGACGACGCCGGTTCAGCCCTAGTGGCAACCGACTTGCCCGCAGCCCGGGACGCGGCGGGAGACCGCCCAGTGGTATGGATTGGCGACGATTTCGACGCCTGGGTCGACGCCCAAGATCCAAATCCGTTCCCAGCCGGGGGCACCGGATACCGCATCCCCTACACCTCGGGCACCACCGGTCGGCCAAAAGGGGTGGAGCGCACCCTGGACTCGGAGTCCACCTTCGAGCAGTGGTGGGAGTTCTCATCACTTGGGGCTCAAGGGCTGGGTCTGCCCCGCGACGGGAAGCACCTAATGGTCGCCCAGCTCTTCCATGGCGCTCCATTGGCGTTTGCCCTGGGAGCACTGGCCAACGGCGCCCCCATGCGGATCATGGGTCGGTGGGACGCCGATCGGGCGGTGGATGTCATCAACGATGGGGTGACCGCCTCCATCATGGTGCCCACCATGTTCCGCCAGCTTCTAGGGCTGCCCGACGAGCGCAAAGCTGAGGTGGACCACTCCCGCCTGGCCACCGTCCTGCACGGCGGCGAGCCCTGCCCGGTCCCGCTCAAGCAGCGCATGATCGAATGGTGGGGCCCGATCTTCACCGAGTACTACGGATTCACCGAGGGTGGAATGACCATGTGTAGTTCCACCGAGTGGCTGGCCCGGCCGGGCACCGTGGGCACCCCCATTGGGGAGCTGGCTATCCAGATCGTGGGTGACGACGGTGAACTGCTGGGCACCGGCGAGCCGGGCACGGTGTACTTCCGCCGACCAGAGGGGCGCTACTTCCGCTACATCAACGCCGACGACAAGACCGAAGACGCCTACAACGACTCCGGTTACTTCTCGGTGGGCGACATCGGCTACCTCGATGAGGACGGCTATCTGTACCTTTCAGGCCGCAGCTCCGAGGTGATCGTGGCCGCCGGGGTGAACATCTACCCCGCCGAGATCGAAGACGTGGTGTTCGCAGTGGACGGGGTGGCCGACGCCTGCGCGGTGGGCGGGCCCGACCCCGACCGCGGCGAGCAGGTGGTGGTGTATCTGGCCGTGGCCGACGGCTTCGCGGACGACGAAGTAATCGCGGCCATCAACGCTGCCTGCGCCGAGCACCTCGCCGGCTACAAGCGCCCCCGCCGCTACATCATCCGCCCCGCAGTCGATCGCGATCCCACGGGCAAGGTCCTCCGCACCAAACTCCGCGACGAGCTTTGGTCCTAGCCGGTGCCCATTTCATATTCCCTCAGGTCATAGAAGGAGTTATCAGCTTGCCCGCTGCGATCGTGGAGAGGCTTGCTCATGATTTGCTCCTTTGCGATTTTTCCCGCCAGCGCTCTCCGAACGTCTCGAAGTAGTGCAGCGAGTTGGGATCCTGAAGAGCGCTGGCCGATGCGACCTGAGAGGCGGCTGCACCCAACAAGATGCGTTTCACGGGGACCTCGAGCTTCTTGCCCGAGATGGTGCGCGGGATGACAGGCGCGGCCTGAATCTCATCCGGTACGTGGCGTGGCGACAGTTCGGCGCGCAGCCTCGCACGCAACCACTCGCGGAGCTCTTCAGTCAGCTCCTGCCCATCTCGCAACACCACGAACGCCAGCAGATCGCCGAGCCCGCCTTCGTCGTCTTCAAGATGCACCACTAGCGAGTCGTCGACCATGTCGTGTTCCTCGATGACCGAGTAGAAGTCTGCTGTGCCGAGTCGCACTCCGCCGCGATTGAGGGTGGCGTCGGAACGACCACTGATAACACACGAGCCATCATTGAAAATCGTGATCCAATCGCCATGGGACCAGACGCCGTCGAATGACTCGAAATACGACGCCCGATAGCGCCGGCGATCCTCGTCGCCCCACAAGCCCACAGGCATCGAAGGTGCTGGGCCGGTGATCACGAGTTCCCCATCGATTTCCCGCAGTGGTTGTCCATCAGGATCGAACGCATCCACTCGCCATCCCAGCTGACGGCACGCGATGGCACCCGACCGAACGGGCAGCACGGGCGCTCCGCCGACAAACGCACTGCACACATCGGTCCCGCCGCTGATGTTGGAGACCGGCATTGGAGCAACGGCCTCGGAAATCCAGCGGTATCCCGCGTCGGGAAGGGGCGCCCCAGTCGAACCAATTTCCCGCAAGCGGCGTAAGTCCAGCGTTTCCCCAGGACGCAAGCCTGCGCCGCGGCACGCCATGAGGAAGGGGGCCGAGAATCCGGCGAGTGTCACAGCGCTCTGCTCGACGATCGACCACAGAGTTTCCAAGGTCGGCGAAGCGGGATCACCGTCGAACATGACGATCGACGCACCCGCCAGCAGCCCCGACATCAGGTAGTTCCACATCATCCAGCCCGTTGTCGAAAACCAGAAGAACCGGTCTCCGGGTCCCAGATCGTGATGAAGCGCGAGTTGCTTGCCGTGTTCGAGCAGGATTCCTCCATGCCCGTGGACGATCTGTTTCGGCCGTCCAGTCGTGCCCGACGAGGAGAGGATGTAAAGAGGATGGGCAAATGGGACCGGCTCGAATCGCAACGGCTCGGTCGTATCGGCAGTCAGGTCGGACCATGTCTGGACGTCCCCCGAAATGGTGGCATCCAGATCGAGATACGGCAGCAATACGGTGCTCTGAACTGTCGGCAGGCCCCGTCGAATCTGATCTACGACGCCCGAGATGTCGATTGGCTTGGCGCCATATCGGTAGCCGTCGACCGCGAGAAGCACTTTGGGTTGGACCTGGGTCCAACGATCGAGGACGCCGCGGGCTCCAAACTCGGGCGCGCAAGAGGCCCATACCGCCCCGATTGACGCGGTTGCGAGAAAGGCGACGAGGGTCTCGGGAATGTTCGGCAGCAGAGCGACCACGCGATCTCCAGGTCCAACGCCGAGCCGTCGCAGGCCAGCGGCTGCTCGCCGAACCTCCTCGTGCAGCTCGCCCAAGCTGAGTTCTTGGGCAGGGCGCGTCTGGGACCTCCCGACTGCGGCAACATCGGTGTCGCTGAGCCCGTTTCCGCGCAAGATGTGCTCCGCGTAGTTCAGGGTCGCGCCCTCGAACCACGTTGTGTTGGGCATAGGGCCGCCGCTGATGACCGACCGGGGCGCCTGCGTCGCATCGATCTCGAGGTAATCCCAGACTGAGGCCCAGAAGTCACCGGGTTCTTCAACCGACCACCGCCATAGAGCCTCGTAGTCGCCCAATGCCGCCGGTTGGTAGCGCTCAGCGAACTGCCCCATGCGGGAATCCGCCCACGCATCAGGTGGCGGACGCCACACCACGTCGTCAGCGATCGCGGGCGTCTGGCTCATGGGTTAAGGGTTCAGCCAGAACCATGAGGTGGTCGACCACTACGGCACCTTTGCCGCTTTCGAGCACAACTACGGGGTTTAGATCGAGTTCGGTGAGGCGGTCTCCCAAGGCGGTGGCCAAGTTTGCAGTTGACATGACCACATCTACCAGGGCCTCTACATCGGCGGGCGGGCGGCCTCGGGCACCGTCGAGCAGGGGGAAGCCCTTTAGAGACTTGATCATTTCGTAGGAGTCGGTTTCGTCGAGAGGCAATGGCCGCACCGCGGTGTCGGCCAGGACCTCGGTGAACACGCCGCCGGTACCCACCATTACAGCGGGGCCGAGCGTGGGATCGCGGGTCACCCCCACGATCATCTCGGTGCCGCCGGTCACCATCTGCTGAACCTCTACCCCGTCGATGACCGCGTCTGGAGCGGCGGCCCGAGCCCGATCCAGTACCGACTGGGTGGCTAGCTCCACTGCGTCGAGGGTGTCCACCCCCAGCACCACCAAGCCGGCGTCGGACTTGTGGGGGAAGTCGTCCGAGACGATCTTCACCGCTGCCGGCAGGCCGATGTGCTCCGCCGCCATGCGGGCATCGCCAGCCGACGAGACCACTTCGCTGGCGACCAGCGGAAGCCCGAAGGATCGCAGGACCGCGCCGATATCGGGAGGCGAGGCGTCCAAAGCAGTCCCCGCACCTTCCGGCACTGCATCGGGCAACGGCCGTCGCACCCGGAAATCAGCCCGCCGACGCTGGTAGCGGTGGTAGGCGGCCAGAGCAGAGAAGCACCCCCGGAACGAGCGGAACAGCGGAATCCCGGATTCCACCACCCGGTCGAAACCCAGCTCGTCCACCTTGAAGGAGTTCCAAGTGGCAATGATGGGCTTGTCCACCTCATCGGCCAGCGCCACGATGTCGTCGCCCAGCGGGTCGGTCATCGACGGCACCGCCCCGGTGATTCCGATCACCGTGTAGCCCACCGCCGGATCGTCGCCGATGTCCCGAATCACTTGTCGGCGGACCTCGGCGGGCTGGGTGGTGATGAACGTGCCCCCGTTGTCCACGGGATTGGACACCGACAGATAGCGGGGAATGTGCTGGTGCAGCTTCTCCTGAGTCCCCTCGGCCAGCGGAGGCGCCGCCACCCCGGCCAACTCGGCGGCCTCGGCCATCAGCGTGCTCGAGCCCCCGGAGATCGAATAGAGCCCCGCGCCTTCGGCCACATCGGGACCCAGCTTGGCGAAGAGGGCGGCGGTCTCCAGCAGCTCGTCGAGGTCGCGCACCCTCACCACTCCGTACTGTTCGAACAACCCATCGATCACCGCATCCGACCCGGTGAGGTGGCCGGTGTGGGACGACGCCATGCGCGATCCGGCGTCGGTGGCCCCGATCTTCAACAGCACCACCGGCTTGTGCTGGGCATTGGCCGCCTCCAGTGCGGTCCGCAGCCTGTCGGCCGACCGGAAGCCCTCGATGTAGCCGGCGATCACCGCAGTGTCGTCGTCGTAGGCGAAGTACTCGATGAAGTCGCTCACCTCCAGATCCACCTCGTTGCCGCAGGGCACCTGGCGGCTGAACCCGATGCCAAAGTGAACGCCCTGCACGATGGGCCGACCGTTGTGACCCGACTGGGTTACCACCCCGATCTTGCCCCCCCGCAGGTTGGGCACCTCAGGCACGGGTTCAAAAGCGTTGGTGTTGGTGTTGGGGCCGAAGATGCGGATGTTGTTACGCCGGCCCGCCTCCCCCAGCTCGGACTCCAGCGCGGCGCCTTCGGGGCCTACTTCACTGAATCCCGAGGAGAACACCAAGGCGTAACGGATCCCGGCCGCGCCGCATTGGTCGACCACTGAGGCGCATACCGCGGGCGGAGTGGAGATCACCGCCAGCGCCACCGGCACGGGCACGTCGGCCACTGACTCGTGAACGGGCACCGATCCGATAGAGCCGCCCTTGGGGTTGACCAAATGCCAGTTTCCTTCCCCCCACCGGGCGTCCATTGCCTCCCGCAGCGCAGCCTCTGTCTGGCTGCGGTCGACCCCGCCGATCACCGCCACCCCTTCAGGGTGGAAGAACTCCTCTAGGTCGGCTCGGCGCTGGGCCATGGGAATCCGATGGTAGTGAGCGGGCACCTTGCACATAGAGGCAGAACCGACCCGGCACTAGGCTGGCCACCATGGAGATCGGCCACGTCTATGAGATGCCGCCTATGCGGCCCGACGACGCTCACACCACCTATTTCCCCGCCGGGGCGATCAAGATCGGGGTGGAGTACCGCGACCTCACCCCTGAGGCGCTGGTGGAGTATTACGGGGGCGACGAGGCCTATGTTGAGGAGTTGCGCCGCACGGCGCCGCTGGGCATCGAGGACCGGGGGGTCTCGCTACACGTGTTCGACGCCGACGGCCAGTGGGAATACCTGCGCTTCGATCTGTTCGAGGACGCCCCCCACTACCACTACAACCACCTCGGTGGCGGGCGGAACCACATCATCCCCTTCGACGAGACCGCCCACGGACCCATCGCCGAGTGGGCGGTGGGCAAGATCCGCACCGGCGAGATCGCACCCATGCTGGCCCAGGCCGGAGCGCCCGAGCTGGCCGATGGACTCGACGCCAGAGTGCTAGGCGACGTAGCCGACCAGGTAGCGGCCTACGCCGCCGAGCTTCAGGCTCGTTTGGCGGCCGCCGTCTAGCGGCCGTGGCCTAGCGCGCTAGCCGGCCAATTCTTCGAAGTCGACCTGGCCGGTGATCATCGAACCCTGGAAGGCATTGTCGATGTTCACGTTCACTCCCGAAACGAACGACGCCGCGTCCGAGCCCAGATAGGCCAGCAGGTTGGCCACCTCGGCAGCGGTCACGTAGCGGCCCCCGGCGTTGGCGGCCGTCCAGTCGATCATCCCCTCGCCCATGGTCTTCTTGAAGTCGGGCAAAAGAGGGGTGTCGATCGGGGCGGGGCAGGCGCTGGCGATGCGCACTCCGTTGGCCAGCATCCCCTTGGCGGCCTGCATGGTGAAGATCTGCACGCACTCCTTGGAGAACATGTAGCCGTCGGCCACCACCTCGGGGTGCTCCTCCACCCAGGCCACGGCCTTGTCCCAGTTGTCGATCGACAGCAGCTCGGTGATCTCAGCCTGGTGGGCCGGCCAGTTCATCCCTGCAATCGATGCGGTGTTCACCACCGCGCCACCGGCGGGGATCTTGGGCAGCAGGGCATCGGTGAGGCGCATCAGCCCCAGGGTGTTGACCTTCATCACATCCTCAGGGGAGAAGGTGGCCGCGATGCCGGCGTTGTTGAACAGCACGTGCACCGGGGCGTCGATAGCCGCGGCGGCCTCGTCCACGGCCACCGGGTCTCCCATGTTGGTGGGGATGTACCGAGTTATCGGGCCTTCTGGCTCTTTGATGTCCAGCGCGGTGATCGACGCCGCTCCCAGGTCGGCCAGCAGCTCCACCAGCGCGGCTCCCACGCCGGAAAACGCGCCGGTGACCACGACATTGCGGCCTTCGTAGCTCATGGGGTTGGACATCGGGGGCCTCCTGGGGGGTTGATCGGCTGGCGAATTCTACTGCGACAAGTATCGTTGGGGTCACACTGGCGAACGACGAAGATCGACGGAGGACGCTGTGGATTTGAACGACATGATCCTGGTGAGCGTGGACGACCACCTGTGCGAGCCGCCCGAGATGTTCGACCAGCACCTCCCGGCCAAGTGGCGGGATGAGGCCCCCAAAGTGATCCACACCGATTCGGGCGACGACGTGTGGTCGTTCAACGGCTCGATCATCCCCAATGTGGGGCTGAACGCGGTAGCCGGCCGGCCCAAGGAGGAGTACGGCATCGAGCCCACCGCTTTCGATGAGATGCGCCCTGGCTGCTACAACGTCCACGACCGGGTCAAGGACATGGACGCCGCCGGGGTGCTGGGATCGATGTGCTTCCCGTCGTTCCCCGGCTTCGCCGGACGGCTGTTCGCCAACCACCCCGACAAGGAGTTCGCCGCCGACCTCATCCGGGCCTACAACGACTGGCACATCCACGAATGGGCCGGGGCCTATCCGGGCCGGTTCATCCCCATGGCCCTGCCCATGATCTGGAGCGCAGAGGAGTGCGCCGCCGAGGTGCGCCGGGTAGCCGAACTGGGCTGCCACTCCATGACCTTCACCGAGAACCCGGCCAAGCTGGGCGAGCCCAGCTTCCACAGTGACTACTGGGATCCGCTGTGGGAGGCGTTCAGCGACACCGGCACGGTGTGCTCGATCCACCTGGGCTCCTCGGGAGAGATGGTCATTACCGCGCCCGATGCCCCCATGGACGTGATGATCCAGCTTCAACCCATGAACATCAGCCAAGCGGCCGCCGACCTTTTGTGGTCGTCAATCCCCCGCCGCTTCCCCGACATAAGGATCGCCTTGTCGGAGGGCGGCACCGGATGGATCCCCTACTTCATGGACCGGGCCGACCGCACCTACGACATGCACCATCTGTGGACTGGGCAGGATTTCGACAACCTGCTGCCCAGCGAGGTGTTCCGGCGCAACTTCTTGACCTGCTTCATCAACGACCCGGTGGGCGTGGTGCTGCGCCACGAGATCGGCATCGACAACATCTGCTGGGAGATGGACTACCCCCACAGCGACTCCACCTGGCCCAACGCCCCCGAGTTGCTGGCCGAGACGCTGACCGGGGTTCCCGACGACGAGGTGGACAAGATGACCCATCTCAACGCCATATCCTGGTACCAGTACGACCCGTTCGCCCACCGGGACCGGGCCGACTGCACCGTGGGGGCGCTGCGAGCCTCGGCTCTTGACCACGACATCTCGGTGCAGTCCATGGACAAAGGCCGCCACCAGGGCAAAGACCGCGACTTGGCCGGGTTCACCTCCCGGAACAAGGGCGTCAACCGCTGAGGCAGCGTCCAAACTGACTGCTCCGGCCTTCGGAGCTGTGCGCCTCGGCATCGATACCGGAGGGACGTTCACCGACGCTGTCGTAGTTGCCTCTGACCCTGATGGGACAGCCCGGATCGGCCTGGGCAAGGCGCTGTCCACCCCTGGCCATCTGACTGTGGGGGCATTGGCCTCAGTGGAGGCCGCCGCGGCCGACTTGGAACGGCCGCTGGGGGAAGTTCTGAGCCGGGCCGACTCAATCGGCTACGCCACCACCGTCGGGCTGAATGCCCTGCTGACCGAGACCGGAGCGCCCATCGGCCTGATAACCACCGAGGGGTTCGAGGCCACCTTGCCGGTGGCCCGGGCAGCCAAAGTGGCCGGGCTTTCCCCGGCTGAGGCTACAGAGGCCGTCTGCTGGGCCAAGCCCCCGATGCTTTTGAGCCGCAAGCGAATTGTCGGGGTGCCGGAGCGAATCGACGCGGCCGGCGAGATAGTGCAACCACTGGACGAGGCCGCGGTGGTCGCCGCGGTAGAGGCGTTGCGCGACGACGGGGTGCAGAGCTACGCCGTGTCCTTGTTGTGGTCGGTGGCTGAACCCCGCCATGAGGCCAAAATCGCCGAGCTGATCGCCCAGATACACCCTGGTGCCCATGTTTCGCTGTCGTCGGCTGTCCCTCGGATCGGTGAATACGAGCGAACCATGTCCGCGGTGCTGGACGCCTATGTGGCCCCGCTGGTAGCGAAAGAGGTTCGGTCGCTGGCCGATGTGCTCGCCGATCGGGGATTCAACGGCACGCTTCAGATCATGCAGTCCAGCGGGAGCACCAGGGCGGTTGATGCCTCTTTACGCCCGGTGGAAACCCTGCAATCCGGCCCTGTCGCCGGGTTGACGGCATCGGCGGGGCTCGTCGGGCGGCTGGGCCGAACTGAGGCCATCGCCACCGATGTGGGCGGAACCAGCTTCGACGTGGGCCTCGTTACCGACGGCCAGGTCACCATGGCATCTCGCCCGATGATCGGCCGCTGGGCTCTGGCCCATCCAGTGGTGGAGGTGGTGTCGATCGGCACTGGTGGGGGGTCGCTGGCCTGGATAGATCCGGTGTTGGGCAGCCTGCGGGTAGGTCCCCAGTCGGCTGGTGCCAGGCCCGGCCCAGCGTGCTACCGACGAGGGGGAACGGCCCCCACCCTGACTGACGCCGCGGTGGTGTTGGGCTATCTCAGCGGACTGGGCGACGTGCTGGAGTTGGACCGCGACGCGGCGACTGGAGCGGTGGAACGGGAGGTGGCTGCCCCGCTCGGGCTGTCGGTACCCGATGCCGCCGACGCGGTGGTGGGGGTGGCCTGCTCCCAGATGGCCGACCTGATCCGCCGGGTTACCGTCCAGCGGGGCCACGACCCCGCGGGCTTCACCATGCTGGCCTACGGCGGGGCCGCCCCCCAGTACGCCACCCGATACGCCGCCGAGGTGGGTGTGGCCGAGGTAGTGGTGCCCGCGGCCGCATCGGTGTTCTCGGCACTGGGAGCCGCGGGAAGCGATATCGGATCTGGACCGCTGGCCGCTCCGGCGTCGAAGCCACCCATAACCGGGTACCGCGACGCCTGGTTCGGTCGGCAAATCTTCTCGTGTCCGGTATACGACGGCCCCCTATTGGCGCCGGGCACCCGCTTGGAAGGGCCCGCACTTATCGTTCACCCGTCGACTGCCATCGTGTTGCGTCCCGGCGACCGGGCTGAGGTCACCTCCGAGGGCCACACCCGCCTGTTCCCCGGACCGCCGTCATGACCTCGAGTCCCGCTCCTCCGCTGGACGCCGCTCTGTTTGAGGTGCTGCGCAACCGGCTGTGGGCCATCAACGACGAGGCGGTGGACGCCATCGTGGCCGTGTCGGGCTCGCCCATCGCCACCGAGGGCAACGACTTCAACTCCGGCATCCTGACCGCATCCGGCGAGGTGGCGTTGGCCGGTCCCTATGTGCTGGTCCACGCCGCGGCGCTGGGCCAAGTGGTCCGGTTCGTCATCGACCACCTCAGCGACGATTCCAGCATCGGCCCCGGCGACATGTTCATCACCAACGACACCTACGTGGGCGC
Source organism: marine group bacterium Sva0996 bin134 (assembly GCA_002239105.1). GTDB lineage: Bacteria > Actinomycetota > Acidimicrobiia > Acidimicrobiales > Bin134 > Poriferisocius. The sequence goes on from MPNQ01000026.1 coordinate 18,020, forward strand.
CCCCCATCAGCCCGACGTGATGGTGGTGGCCCCCGTGTTCCGAGGTGACCGGCTCATTGCCTGGTGCGGGTCGTGTGTCCACCAAAACGACGTGGGCGGCCCAGTGCCGGGGTCGATAACCGTGGGAGCCTCATCCATCTACGAGGAGGCGGTCCCCATGGCCCCCACCCGAATCGTGGCGGGAGGAGAACTGCTGGCCGACGTCGAGGCGGAATACCTGGGGCGGTCTCGCACCCCGGAGCTGAACCGCCTCGATCTGCTGGGCCAGATCGAGGCCAACCGAGTGGTGGCCAACCGACTCAATGGGCTGTGCGATCGCTATGGCACCGACACGGTTGTCGCGGTGCTCGACGGGCTCATCGACCGCACCGAGGCTGCGGTGCGAGCCCGACTAATGACTCTGCCCGACGGGCGGTGGCGCCACCGGGGGCTGGTGGAACACGACGGCATCGAGGAACGGGTGTATGAGATCGGCCTGACCATGACCAAGCGGGGCGACTCCCTGCACCTGGACTTCACCGATGCCAGCCCCCAGGCTCCGGCGCTGATCAATACCAGCCGGGCTATCACCTCCAGCTATGCCATGGCCGCGGTGATGACCGTGCTGGGCTACGGCCTGCCCTGGACCCCGGCGGCGTTCTGGCGGGTCATGGAGGTGGACACCACACCCGGCACCGTCGTGGACTGCCTGTGGCCGGCGGGAATGTCTATGGGAGTGACTGCGGCGGGCCAAGAGGTGCGCACCGCGGTGAACATCTGTCTTAGCCGAATGTTCGATGCCTCCGACGACCTGGACGTGCGCAATCAGATATTGGCGTCGTGTGTGTCGGGCTCGTTCACCCAGACCATCTCGGGGTCGTTCGACGACGGAAGGGACTTCTCCGCCATGCTCCTCGACGGCCTGCCCGGCGGGTCTGGTGCCCGGCGGGGCGGCGACGGGCCCGACTCCGGCGGCTATGTGACCTCCCCGGCCGGGCTGTGCACCAACGTCGAGACCAACGAGCAGCACTACCCGGTGCTGTACCGCTACCGCAAGGAGCGGCCTGACTCGGGCGGACCTGGCCGGTGGCGGGGCGGAGTGGGCGTGGAACACGCCTACCAGCTCCACCGAGCCGCCGGGACGGCAACCTCCACCGTGTTCGCCCACGGCCAGCAGCCCCCCACCGCGGCAGGTGTAGTCGGCGGGGAGCCCGGCATGCAGCACACCGGGGTATACGAGCGTTCCGACGGCGCAATTGAGGTGCCGCCCCCCAAGCAAGTAGGCGAGCTAGCTCCCGGCGATGTGTACGCCAACCTGTGCGGCGGCGGAGGCGGTGTGGGCGACCCGCTAGATCGAGACCCGGCTGCGGTGGAGCAGGATGTGGCCGAGGGACTGGTCACCGATGAGGGCGCCGCCCGGGACTACGGCGTGGTGGTAGGCGATCGCTTCGCCACCGAAGCGCTGCGAGCAGCCCGGCGCCAAGAGCGCATCGGCCGCAACCCTGCGCCGCCGCTGGAAGAACCACCCGCTGGTCAGCGGCGCAGCTCCACCGTGGTCCTGGCCGACAGCCGCTACCTGTGCCGCCGCTGTGGCCACAACCACGGCCCCATCACAAAGCCGCTGGTCAGCCTGCTGACGCTGGTCCGCTCTCCCATAGACGAGCGCACCCCCTGGCCTTCAGCCCGCCCCGGCGCCGACCGCTTCGAAATCCGCCGCCTGTACTGCCCCGCCTGCGCCGTCCAAGTCGATGTCCAAGTCGCCTTGGCTGACGCTCCCCTACTGGAAACTGCCGAGTTGATCGATGTCTAGCTACCAGCGGGAACCGCCGGCGACGGTTATGCATTCGCCGGTGATGAATGAGGCCTCGTCGGAGAGCAGGAAGGCGATGGCCGCGGCGGTCTCGTCGGGGTCTTGGAGGCGGTCGAGGGCGATCTTGGACCGCACCCATTGGCTGCGGTCGCCGCCGGACTGGGCCACAGTCTGAGCCAGATAGGGATGGCCGCTCTCGGTGGCGTCAGGGTTCACTCCTAGGGGGCGCACTCCGTTGACCCGGATCTGATGGGGGGCCAGTTCCATGGCCAATGTGGCCACCAGACGGTCAACGCCTGCCTTGGCTGCGGCAAACGCCGAGGTGCCGACAGCCGCAGCGACAGTGGCGTACGACGACAGCAGCACAATCGAACCGCCTTCGCCCTGGCTAACCATCTGGCGGGAGGCGGCTTGGGCCACCAAGAAGGCCCCGGTCAGGTTCACGTCGGTCGACCGCCGCCACGATGCCTCGGTCAGCTCCAGCAGCGGCGCCCAACCCATCTCGGGTCCCAGCCCGCCGGCCACGTTCACCACCAGATCAAGCCGCCCCAGCTCTGTCGCACACCGCTCAACCGCCTCGTTCACCTGGTCGGCGTCGGCCACGTCGGCTTCCAGCCGCAGCGTCGCCTGGCCCTCGGCCCGCACCGCCTCCACCGTGGCGTCCAACGCTTCAGGAGATGCACAGGCTGAATCGGGTTGACCAACCTCCACTCGGTCGGCGCAGGCCACATCGGCTCCGGCCCGAGCCAGCCGCACCGCCACCGCTCGCCCGATCTCCGGTGGACACGCCGCCCCCATCACCAGCGCCACCTTCCCCCCGAAGTCATGCATCCCCCCAGCATCCCCCACCCACTCGCCTGGCTTCCACCATTCGGCCCCGGAATGTCGAACAGTAGGGTGGCCCGGTGCAGGTCGGAGCGGGGCGCTATCAGATGGCGGGGGGAATTCACCGGATCCCAGTGCCGGGCGCGAGCGGGAATCTCCACGCCGCGGCTTTTGCAGTGACCGGGCCCGATCCGGCGGCGGCACTGGAGGATGTGGGGGCCGAAGTGATGGTGTGTTTGCTCACCGACTCCGAGATTGACATGCGCTTTCCCGACTACCCCGCATGGCTGGCCAATCCCTCTCCTCACCAGGCCATTCACGTGCCGATGGTCGATCAAGGGGTCACCGGCGACCACAATGTTCGTGAATTAGTGGACACCATCAACAAACACCTCAACCGGGGCACCGGGGTCATCGTCCACTGCGGTGCCGGATACGGACGTGCCGGGATCGTGTGCATCTCGGTGCTCACCTCCCGGGGGATGGACCTCGACGATGCGGTGGCCGCGGTGCGAGCCGCCCGGCCAGCGGCCGGACCCCAGTCCGATTCCCAGCAGGCTCAGATCACCCGCTTGGCCGTCACCGGCTGACCCGGCTACATCCCTCCGGCGATCTTGAAATCGTGGCCGGTGACATAAGACGAGGCATCAGAGGCCAGATACAGGGCCAGGCCGATGATCTCGTCGCAGTCGGCCACCCGCTTCATCATGGTGGCCTGCCCCGAACGGGCGGGGAACTCCGGGTCGAACCGCATCGAGCCCTTCATCATCTCCGACATGAACGGCCCCGGCGCTATGGCATTGACCTTCACGTTCAGCTCGGCCCATTCGGCAGCCATTGCCCGGGTGAGATTGTTCAGCGCCGCCTTGCTGGAGGTGTAGATGCCCACCCGGGGGCCGCCGCTGTAGGCCCCCATGGTGGTCACGTTGATGATCGACCCGCCGCCTGACTCCCCCATGCGGGGAGCCACCAGCCCGGCCAGGCGAATCGGCCCCTTCACGTTCACTGCATAGACCTTGTCGAAGTAGGCCTCGGTGCACTCGGCCACCGTGACCGGCGCCGGGTTGATGCCCGCGTTGTTGACCAGCACGTCGATCCGGCCTAGCTCGCCATACACCCGCTCGACCAGGGCGTCGATCTGGTCCCACTCCCCCATGTGGCAGGCAATACCCCGCACCGACTGGCCGCCCAGTTCGTCGTTCAGCTCGGCGGCGGCCTCGTCGCAGCCCTCTTGGCGCCGCCCCGTAATCACCACGTCGGCCCCGGCCTCGGAATAACCCTTGGCAATGGACCGGCCGATGCCCTTGGTGCCCCCGGTGACCAGCGCCACCTTTCCCGTCAGATCGAACAAGCTACTCATGGCCCGATCTTACGAACCGCCCTCCGGCCGACAGCCATGCGGGCTGAATGTGACAAGCGCATCTGCGCTCAGTAGATGCCCAGCTCCAAACCAGCGGCCAGTGTCATGCCCAGCTCCCGACAGGCTTCCAGGTGGTCGTCGGTCAGTGCGCCCACGGCCAGCACCGGCGGAGCCACCGCTTTCCACCCCAGCCCGGTGACCAGGGGGTCCACTGCCCGCACCGCTCCGGTGCCGTCATTGCCGGCCCGCACGAAGAGCCCATAAGGCCGGCCCCGGGTGTGGTCGAGGCAGTCGTAGTAGACGGTGTCGAAGAAGTGCTTGAGGGCGCCGCTCATGTAGCCGAAGTTCTCCGGGGTGCCCAGCAGATAGCCGTCGGCGGCCATCACATCGTCGGGAGTGGCCTCCAGTGCGGCTGCCTGCACTACCTCCACCCCGTCGATGTCGGGATGGCTGGCCCCAGCGACCACTGCTTCGGTCATGGCCTGGGTGCCCCCGGTCTTGGTGTGGGAAACGACCAGCACTCGCACTGCCCTGACCGTACTCCCGCTTCAATGGCGATTGAGGCTCAACTCGCGGCCGTGCCCACGTCCATCGAGTCGAACCGGCGGGTGCCCACCAGCCAGGCGGACAGCACCACGATGGTGCCCGCGCCGATCGCTACTGTGGTTCGGGCGCCGATCCAGTCGTACAGCGCCCCTTGGACCATGGTGCCCACGCCGATAGCCAGGTTTATGGCCATCAGGTACAGAGCGATGATCCTTCCTCGCATCGACTCGTCCACTTGGAGTTGGATGACGGTGTTCAGCGTGGAGGCGGTGGTGAGATGGCAGCCCCCGAGGATGAGCAGGAACACGATGGCCATGGCGTACCAGGGGGCCAGTCCGAATCCGGCCAGCGCCAGGCCGTAGACGCTCAGCCCGATGGCCAGCAGTCGAGACCGGGCCGTGAACTGCCCCCTCCCGGCCACCAGCGGGAAGAAGATCACTGAGCCAATGCCGGTGCCCGAGGCCAGCAGGCCGAGCTGCCAGCCGGTGGTGTTGAACTCCTCTTCAGCGAACACCACGATCAAAAAGATGAGGGGCTGCGCGCAAACGGCGGTTATGAGCACTGTCTTGAATGCCCTTTGGATGCCGGGCTGAGTTCTCCAGTAACCCACCACATCCCGCAGGTCGGCGAACACCCGGATGGGGGGTGGGTCGTCAGGCAGCAGGCGGGGCACCTGGATGAGCACCACGGCGAACAGCACCGCAAAAAAGGACACGCCGTTGGCGAAGAACACCCAGCCCGGCCCGAAGAACCCCAGCAGCACGCCGCCGAGGGCCGGCCCCGCGGCCCGGGTGGCTTGGAACTGGGTGGAGTTGAGGGTCACCGCGTTCAACAGCAGTTCTTTGGGCACCAGCTCGGAGATGAATGCCTGCCAGGCGGGCAGCATGAACCCGTTGAGAATCCCATAACCCCAGGCCAGCAGCATGTATATCACCGGCGAGCGCACCCCTGTCGCCCACAGGGCGGAGAACCCGAAGGCTCCCACGCAAAGCAGGCTCTGGGTCACCAGGATGATGCTGCGCCGGGGCACCCGGTCAGCCAGCGGTCCGGCCCACAGGTTGGTGAGCACCGTCATCAGCATCTGGGTGATGGTCACCAGGCCGACCCAGGCCCCCCGATCGGTGATCTGGTCGATCACATAGGCCAGCACCAGGATCTGCATCCACGTCCCGGTGTTGGACACCAGGGCCCCGAACCAGAACAACCGGAAATTGCGCAACCGCAAGGCCCGAGTCGAAGCCCGAAACCCCGGTCGATCAGCCACCCAGCGACCCTACCCCCGCTCGGTTCAGCGGTAGACCACCAAGCCCACACCGGTAAGCTCCGATGCCGTGCGAGCTTGGCGTGTTCATCAGTACGGAAGGCCGTCGGAGGCGCTGCGGCTGGACGACATCGACGAGCCGGTGCCTGAGCCGGGCAAGATCCGGGTGGCGCCCACTCGGACGGTGCTGAACTTCAACGAGATCGACGGCTGCCACGGGCGCTACCGCACCGTGAACCCCGAGCTCCCCTACACCTTGGGCATGGAGGTGCTGGGCACGGTTGACGCCGCTGGGGAGGGGGCCGAGGAGTGGCTCGGACGCCGGGTGCACGCCACCGCCGAGTCGGCCTTCGGGGGCTACGCCGACAAAGTGATCGCCCAGCCCGACATGGTGTTCGACGCCCCCGAGTCGTTGGACGACACCGAGGCGGCCGCATTCTTCTTCCCCTTCCATTTGGCCTGGCTGGGCTTGCACGAGCGGGGTCAGGTCCAGCCCGGAGAGTGGGTGCTGATCCACGCCGCGGCCGGTGGGGTGGGCTCGGCCGCGGTGCAGTTGGCGGTGGACGCCGGGGCCCGGGTGATCGGCACCGCGGGCAGCGAGGCCAAGTGCGAGCTGGTGCGCTCCCTGGGGGCCGAGGCCGCGGTGAACTACCGCGACGGCGACTTCGCCACCGAGGTGCGAGACATCACCGGCGGGGCCGGAGTCGACTTGGTATTCGACGGAGTGGGAGGCGAGGTTACCGAGGCCTCTTTGCGGTGCATGACCCGGGGCGGGCGGCTGATGATCATCGGCTTCGCCAGCAAGATCGAGGCCGAGGATGCCGTCGGCCTCCCCCCGAGGCTGCTGTGCTTCGGGCAGGTCTCGATCGGAGGGGTGCTTTTGGCCTACAGCAGCAACCCAGCGGTCTATGGCGGTATGGCCGGGTTCAACATCAACCCTCGGTCGCTGGGCGACCGGGTCCACGAGGAGCTCTGCGGGCGGCTGGCCGAGGGCCGGATCGCCCCGCTGGTGGGAGGCACCGTGGCCTTCGAGGATCTCCCTTCCGCCCTCGAGCAGATGGAGGACCGACTCACCACCGGGCGCATAGTGGTGGTCTACTGATCCAAGCCCGGTTCTGGTCCCGCCGGTGGTCGCTTGCCCAACAAACAAGCCAAAATAGGATCATGACCGACCTCGGGTATCTCGCTTTCGACGCCGACAACCACTATTACGAGGCCACCGACGCCTTCACCCGCCACATCGACCCCAAGATGGCCAAGCGCTGCATGCAGTGGGCCGACATCGGGGGCAAGCAGCGGCTGATCGTGGCCGGGCGCATCAACCGGTTCATCCCCAACCCCACCTTCGACCCGGTGGCCAAGCCCGGCATCCTCGACGAGTACTTCCGGGCCAAGACCTCGGCCACCGACATGCGCGAGGCCTTCGGCGAGCTCGACCCCATCAGCCCCGCCTACCGCAACCGCGACGAGCGCCTGGCTCTCATGGACACCCAGGGGCTGGGCGGGTGCTTCATGTTCCCCACCCTGGGGGTGGGCATGGAGGCCTGCCTGGAACACGACATTGGGGCCATCACCGCCGCGTTCGGGGCCTTCAACCGCTGGCTGGACGAAGACTGGGGCTTCTCCTACCAAGAACGCCTGTTCACCGCCCTGTACCTGAGCCTGGTGGACGTCGAGTGGGCGCTGGGCGAGCTGGAGTGGGCCGTAGGCCGGGGCCTGCGAGTGGCGAACTTCCGGGCCTCCTCGGTGCCCGACGGCCACGGCAACTACCGCTCTTTGGGCCATCCCGACCACGACCCTGTGTGGCAATTCCTCAACGACCACGGCGTGTGCGTGTCGTTCCACTCCGGCGACTCGGGCTATTCGTTCATGAACCACCGCTGGGGGCTCGGCACCGAGACCGAGGCCTTCCGCTACAACCCCCTCCAGAGCCTGTTGTCGCACTCTCCCATCAGCGACACCATGGCCTCGCTTCTGGCCGACGGGGTGCTGGTGCGGTTCCCCAATCTCAGAGTGGCCACCATCGAGACCGGCTCGTATTGGGTGCGGCCCCTGATCCAGAAGCTGGCCAAGACCTACGGCCAGCACCGCTACGCCTTCGATGAAGACCCGGTGGAGACGTTCCGCAACCAGGTGTGGGTGTCGCCCTACTACGAAGACGACCTGCACGAGCTGGCCGGGCTGATCGGCACCGACCACATGCTGTTCGGCTCCGACTACCCCCACGCCGAGGGGCTGGCCAACCCGGTGTCGTTCGTAAACGACCTGGACGGGTTCAGCGACGCCGACATCCGCCGCATCATGTGCGACAACGGCGCCGGTCTATCGCAGCTGGCCGTTTAGCCAGTCCCGAGCCGGCAGCATCCTCTTCCCCAACTGAAAGGGGCCTCACATGGCCTGGGATTTCGAGACCGAGCCCGAGTTCCAGGAGCAGCTGGACTGGACCCGGGCGTTTCTAGATGAGCACATCCTGCCGTTGGAGACCATCGAGCTGGAGGTGACCGACGAGCAGTGGAAGGCGCTGACTGCACCGCTCAAGCAGCAGGTCAAGGACCGAGGGCTGTGGGCCTGCCATCTCGACCCCGAGCTGGGGGGCCAGGGCTTCGGCCAGGTGAAGCTGGGGTTGATGCACGAGATCTTGGGACGGTCGTCGATCGCCCCGGCCATCTTCGGCAACAACGCCCCCGATTCGGGCAACGCCGAGCTGTTGGCCATCGGCGGCAACGAAGAGCAGAAGAAGAAGTGGATGGAGCCGCTGTTGGCCGGGGAGCTGCGCTCGGGGTTCTCCATGACCGAGCCCGACACCGCCGGCTCCGACCCCACCCTGCTGGAGACCTCGGCGGTGCGCGACGGCGACACCTGGGTCATCAACGGCCACAAGTGGTTCACCTCCGGCGGCTCGGGGGCCGACTTCCTGATCGCCATGGTGGTGACCAATCCCGACGTCCACCCCTACCAGGGGTCGTCCATGATCGTGGTGCCCACCGACACCCCCGGTCTGGAAATCGTGCGGGACGTGCCCAACATGCACCACCCCTATCCGGGCCAGTTCGCCCGCCATCCCATGGGCCACTCCGAGGTGATCTATCGGGACGTGCGGGTGCCGGCCGAGAACCTGATCGGCAACCCCGGCGACGGCTTCGTTCTGGCCCAGAAGCGCCTGGGCCCCGGGCGCATCCACCACGCCATGCGCTGGATCGGCCAGTCGCAGAGGGCGCTGGACATGATGTGCGAGCGGGCCCTGTCCCGATTCGCCCACGGGAGCCTGCTGGCCGAGAAGCAGATGGTGCAGGACTTCATCGCCGAGACCCGCATTGACATCGCCTCGGCCCGGCTGCTGTGCCTGCACGCCGCCTGGCACATGGACAAGCACGGGTCCTCAGCGTCCAGAACCGAGATCGCCATGATCAAGGTTTACGGCACCAAGATGCTGTACAACGCCATCGACCGTTCCATTCAAGTCCACGGTGCCCTGGGCTACTCCGCCGACATGCCCTTGGAGGAGATGTACCGCAACGCCCGGGCCTCCCGGCTGGTGGATGGGGCCGACGAGGTGCACAAAGTGTCCATCGCCCGCCGCACCCTCAAGGGGTACTCCGCGGTGGACGGCCACCCCAGCGAGCACATCCCCACCCGCCGAGCCACCGCCCTAGAGCGCTTCGCCGACCTCCTCGACACCGAGGTCATGAACAGCTAGCAAAATCAGTTAGACCGGTAGCCTTTGGGGATGTCCAAGCCGCTGGCGCTGCACTTTCTCAAGTCGGCCAGCGATGCCCGCCAGTTGCCTGAGTCCCGCTGCGAAGTGGCGCTGGTGGGGCGATCGAATGTGGGCAAGTCTTCGCTTCTGAACTCGGTGGCCAACCGCAAGGGCCTGGCCCGCACTTCCAAGGCGCCGGGGGCCACCCGGCTGATCAACATCTTTGAGTTGGACGATGAGCCCGGCCGCTGGCTGGTTGACCTGCCCGGCTACGGCTTTGCCAAGGCCCCCAAGGCGCAGCGGGTCGGATGGCAGAAGATGATGGACGGCTACCTTCTCGACCGGCCCACTCTGGTGGAGGTGCTCCTGCTGGTGGACGGCCTCATCGGCCCCACCCCGCTCGACCTCCAGACCGTGGAATGGCTGGCCCACCACGACGTACCCCTGAAACCAGTGGCCACCAAGACCGACAAAGTGAAGGCATCCCGCCTGGGTGCCCGAAGAGCTGAGTTGGCCAAGGGCCTCGGCGTATCCCCTGGCGATGTGATCTGGACCAGCGCTACCAAGGGCCAGGGAATTCCCGAGCTCCGCGCCGAGATCAACTCCGCCCTGCGGCTCAATCCCTGAGCGGAAACCCCACCGCGGCCTCCAACTCGGCCAGAGCTTCGTCGGGGTCCACCACTTTGATGGTGGTCATCCCCATGGCTCTAGCTGGCTTGAGGTTCACCCCCAAGTCGTCCAAGAACACACACCCAGAGGGCTCCACGCCCAGCGCCTCGCAAGACATGGTGTAGAACGCCGGATCGGGCTTGCGCACCCCCACCACCGACGACTCGATAACCACGTCGAACCACCCCATCAGCTCGGCCAACTCCGGCGACCGTTCCGACGACGCCATCGGCGCATAGTTATTGGTCAACAGCCCCGTCTTCAGCCGCTCCGAGCACCGCCGCACCGCCTCAGCAACGGCGGGACGCAGCTCCCCGCCCAGCCCATTGAGCACCGCCATTCCATCCACCTGATACCCCAGCGCCGCCGCCTCGGCCTCGAACGCGACGGCAAATTCCTCTAACCCAATGTCCCCCCGCTCCATCCGCGCCCAAGCATTGGTATCCGAATCAGTCGAATTGATCCGCCGAATCAACCCCTCCGGCAACCCGTTCGCCCGCTCATAAACCGCAAACCCCTCCCAAGGCCCCGAAACAATCACCCCACCCATATCGAACAACACCGCCTCAACCACCGCCCGACCCTACCCAAACTGCCAATTTCGCCAGAGCAATAGATCAGATACGCCGCTGCTGCCTCTCAACTCGCTAGAGTGGGGCTCACGTGGTCCCAGGCATTGGGGCCGACAACATAGAGGAGCCTCTGATGAGGATTTTGCAGGATGTCTCCCCTACCGATGAACAACTCACGATCATCGGAGAGGTAAGACCAGGTTTCCGGATCATCAGAGGTGCGGCTGGCAGCGGAAAGACAACAACAGCATTGTTGTGTCTGGGCCAGCTGGTGGCCGCTCGGCTCAGCCGACGGCAACGCTTTGGACACCAAGGGCCGGTGCGGGTGTTGGTGCTCACTTTCAACCGTACCCTTCAAGGCTACATCGCTGAACTTGCCCGTCGTTCCACGCCAAACGACGACGCACTTGAACTCACTATCAGTACATTCGCCCGTTGGGCCAGAACGATAGTGGGCGATGCAGACATCGCAGGCCGCGATCAAGAATCGGCGATGATTCGCCCACTCCTGAAATCATTCGTCACTTCACAACAACAGGACTTCTTCGCTGACGAAGTTGCCTACATCCTTGGCCGCTTCACTCCCCAGAACCGCTCCGAATACCTCACTGTGCTCCGACAAGGTCGAGGAGTCGCTCCTCGAGTCGACCGTCCAGTCAGAGAGAAACTCCTCGAAGACGTGCTTCCGGCCTACGAGGAGATCAAGGACAAGCGTGGCCTCATCGACTGGAGCGACCTTGCCGTCTTGGCCGCAGATGCCCAGCCAGACTTGCGCTACGACGTGGTGATCGTTGACGAAACGCAGGACTTCTCCGCCAACCAGGTTCGAGCAGTTACCCGTCACCTCCAAGATCCTCACACCACCACCTTCATCATCGACGCGATCCAGCGCATCTATCCCCAGTACTTCACGTGGCGCGAAGTGGGGATCACGGCCCGCCCCGAGATAATCCACACCCTCAAGGAGAACTACCGCAATACCGAAGCCATTGCCGCTTTTGCCTTGCCTCTCGTAGATGGACTCCCAATGGAAGATGACGGTACGTTGCCAGATTTCACTGCGTGCAGCCGTTCGGGTATCAAACCTCTGATCATCGCAGGCAAGTACAGCCAGCAGCTTCAGACAATGCTGGATCGGCTCGCGAGCATCACCGACTTTCGCACAGAGTCCATCGCCTTGCTCCAACCTCGTGGCGGTGGCTGGTTCAACGAAGCCCGCAACACCCTTCGTGCTCGTGGAATCGCTTACTGCGAGTTGGCCCGCGAGAACGAGTGGCCTTCTGGCCCCGAGGTCGTCGCTCTCTGCACCATCCATTCAGCCAAGGGACTTGAGTTCGACCACGTGCTGCTTCCCGGCCTCAGCCAGCAAGTCACGCCGCACGGCCCCCAAGATGGCGATGCCGACCTCGAGCGGCTGCGTCGCATGTTGGCAATGGCTATCGGACGCAGCCGCAAGTCGGTCATGATCGGCTACAAGCCGGGTGAGGAGTCCTCCCTGGTCGGATTGCTTGATCCTTCCACTTATGAACTGGTCGAGGTGTAAGCACCATGGACTGGGCATCTGAAGCCACCCCTCAGACTGAGGCACAAGTGCGACTAGCGCCGCGTTGCCCCGAGGTCGTCGAAGCCGCCATCGAGCGCGGCATTACCAGCATCGTTCATTTCACCCGAGCCCGTCCCGGACTGGTTGGAATATTGGCCCGCTCAGCCATAATGGCCCGGCGCGACCTCCCAGAAGATGTCCGGATCAGGCATGTGTATGAGGAAAACGCAGTTGACAGAAGCCGAGATCAGCCTTGGCATGGCTACGTCAATCTGTCCGTGACGACGATCAACAAGCGGTTCTTTCAGTTCTCTCAACGCGAACATCCACACGAAGAGTGGGTGATCCTTGAGTTCGGTCCAGAAATATTGGGCGATCCTGGCGTGGTTTTCTGTACAACCAATAATGCCTACCCAGTCGTACACCGAAGCGCGGAGCTTCGGGGTTTCAATCAAATGTTCGCTCCAGTCGTCCCATGGGGCTACCAGGGAAGCGTCTCCACTCGCAGGGCTCAACGGCGGAAGCAAACCACGGATCCCCAGGCAGAGATTCTCTACCCATTCGCACTCTCCCTTGACCACCTTCATACGATTACCGTGAGTGATGATGCCACTCATGACACTGTGGCTGGCACCCTCTTCAACCTCCGCAGCGAACTCCCCCACGACCCCCGTATCATTCCAAGACCGGAGGCCTTCCGATGACAATGACGAGCGAACCTTCCCAAACACAGGCAGAACTCTTCTACCCCTCTAATTGTTCCGATGACGACCGGGCTGATCGAACCCGGAATTCCATGCTGTGGGCGGCCTACGGGGATGCGCTGGGATTCATCAGCGAGCTGACAGACGAGAAAGGCCTCAAACGCAGGACTCACGGGGCTCCGCTCGACCGGCTCATGAATTGGACTCGGCGGGTCGGCGGGAAAGGAGGGGTGAACGTGGAGTTGCCCGCCGGATGCTGGTCCGACGACACCCAGCTTCGAATGGCGGTGAGCCGGTCGATTGGCAACCATGGCTTCGACGTGGAGACTCTTGCTCGCATTGAGCTCCCCGTTTGGCCGTCTTACGGCCTCGGAGGAGGGCGAGCCTCCAAAGCTGCAGCCAAGAACCTTTCCGGGTCCGGTGCCCTGTGGTACGCCAACACCTTCCGCGGCTGGTGCGATGCTGGCGGTAACGGCGCCGCTATGAGGATCCAGCCTCATGTGTGGGCATCACCCGACCTTGACGGCGGCTATCTGATCGACGTGATTACTGACAGCGTCTGCACTCACGGACACCCCCGGGCCATCGTGGGAGCCTGCTTCCACGCCTCGGTCCTAGCCCATTGCATCAGGACCGGCATCGCCCCCAACCTAGACGAGTGCGCTGAGACCGCCGCAAACCTGGGCAATGCCCTCTCGCTCATCCAGAACCATCAGAACCTCAGCACTGTGTGGATCGGACTCTGGGAGCGAGAAACCGGCAAACATTTCCAAGAAGAATGGCAAGCCACCGTTGTCGAACTCTGCGACACTATCCACCACGCCGCAGCTGCCGTAAACACCAAGTCATCTCTCACCGAAGCCTACAGAGCGGTCTCCGACTCCCTCGGACTCACCGACAAACGCCAACAAGGCAGCGGCATCCTCACCACAGTTGCCGCCTCAGCCCTGGCCGCGCTAAGTCCCGGCCCCTTGGAAGGGATCTCGGCCGCTGCGAACGCCATTGGTAGCGACACTGACACCATCGCCACCATGGCCGGTGCACTACTCGGCGCCTGTGATGCCGCCTCACAGCCCCCAGAGGAACCTCTCGACAGCCCCTATCTGCTGAGCGAGGCTGGCCGACTCACCGCCATCTCCCAAGGCCACAAAGTTGACAACCACCAATACCCCGACACCCTCACCTGGACTGCGCCACAGACCCAGGCAGACGCCTTAGTGACTGACGACCATCAACTCGCCGTAGAAGGTCTTGGGCCAGTGAAGGAATTGGACGCCGACCTGTTCTGGTCGCCCCGTAAAGACTTCGCTTGGCAGTGGGTACAAACCGATTTCGGCCAATCACTCCTCATCAAACGTCGCCCCGAAGTCCGCTTTCGCAAAGCCGGGAACACACTGACTCCCCCACCAGCGCCTCAATCGCCTTCTCAACACAGTCAACCAGCCAAAACGAGCAAGGAGATGCCCTGCCTGCCGAGCAACGCTCCCCTAGATCGAGGTCTCGACATTGACGCTGCAGTAAAGCATGCCAAGGAAGACATTGCCGACAACGCCCGTCTCGGCTACACCATTCGACGAGCTGCCCGAGATGGCACCATCAACGACCTCGTCGCCGTGGTTGCATCCCTCCGCGACGACCTGCGTCGTTGATATGGCCTCAACTAACGACGTACCACCAACCGGTGCCGGATTTCGCCCAGTCGCTACCTCTCCCCTACAGGATCTTCTTCTCACGAAAGACCCTCACCGCGAACAACTTCCGTCAGTCTGAGATCAGCTAAAGGGCCTCGATAAGAAGTCGAATATGGTCCTCGTCGCTAACAGCGTCCCATCTTTCCGAAAGGAGTTCGTAGGCACGCCTCGTAATGGGAATCGGAATAGCTGCCGTATGGTCAAACAAGGATGCGGGGTCGGACTGTGTCCCAGATTGTGCAACACTGCTTATGGCATTGGCAATTACATCCCTGTCCAACGAACCCAACAGGGATTCCAAGTGTTTGGCCGTCGATGACGCCGTCCATAGGACTATCGTTTCATCATCTACAACCTCATTTTGGACACAAAAATAGACCAGATTAGGATCATCGGATCCAGGAACGTCAAAGTATCCCTGGATCTTGATACCCGCACTAGTGGTCACTGAATAGCGTTTTTTCTTGGTTCCAGCATCAAAGATCCACAAGCTTCTGCTCGCCTTCCTACTGCCCTTTGCCGGCGTCTCGTGCCATTCAGCGTAGTAATTGGAAGGTATCGGTTTAGTCATCGGTTGTTCGAAGTATAAGAATTCCCTTAGATTGTCTTCCCAAAGCAACCAGCCGAAACGCATGTCAGCACGGCCATCTGGATCTTCCGAACGAACGTTTTCTGTATGAGTCTCGATTAATCGCCCATACTGGGATAGCACATTCTCCATTACGACATTAGGGTCAAGATGGTTGTCTTCAATACGAATTGAGCGAGTCAACGACGGGTGCATTTGAGTGGTGCTGCAGAATTTCAGAATCGTTTCGTCTTCCTTTACAGGTACCTTCAGCATCTTGAATTCAATTCCAAGGCCTTGCCAGTTAATATCGATATTAAGATTGCTCCAGCCAAAGTCAGGAATATTTTTGACACTACAATAGACATCAGTCCAATCCCCTTCTTCAAACTTGCGCCCCATCATACTTGCCACTTTCCCTGCAAGCAGCAGCTTGAGGTCATTTTCCTGTTGAGTAGAGAGAGACCTAAGGGTAGACATAATGTTTGAGTGCCTTTGAAGCTAAGCGTCGAAATTCAGGGAATTCAACTATAGAAGTGCAATGTCGGATTGATTGCGCAACATACTTGCTAAACAATGTCCTGTAGTCTACTTCCGAAGATCGATCGACATGCAAGTAGGGCAAAAGAGGGATATCACTCCCGATTTGTTGACAAAATGATGTGACACACTCGACTTCCGCCTTGCTGGATATGTATCTGTTCTGTGGGCTCACATCGGCAACCCGCTTCTTGCAATGAATCATCAAATCCGCCCCAGAGGTATTCTCACTTACAAATTGTTTGAATGTCCCATGTTGTTTGTCGAATATGGACAATTTTTCGATGGAAAAGCCTGATGCTTCTATCGCTTCTCGCAAGGCATTCCAAATCTTATCCGAGGAATTCATAAAAACGAGAACCATCCAGTGATTGGGTCGAAGAACTCTAAAGGATTCACTAAGGCTCTTTGTGATCAATCCTTGGTAATCCTCAACCGATTTCCCTTGGTGCTTGCTAACTATCGCCTCCGCATCGGTTGCAGTGAAAGATCCGAGCCATGCCTCCCATAATAGGTTCATTTCGCTGTAATTGATATTGGCACCAAATGGCGGGTCAGTGAAAATAAAATCGATAGAATTGTCTGGCAGGAAATTTAGGTCCGTTGCACTTCCTGTGCGTATGACGCGACGGCCTCTGTAATGGATAGCTGTTGATAGCAAATGATCAGCGATGCTCTTGGCCTTGCGTTCAAAGGTCAGGAAGACATTAGATTCATTAAAGATATGTGGAACATTGAAGTTCGCAGTATTGCTGCTACCGCCCCAAAAACGGTACTCAGAAAGGCGAGTTACTCTCTTGTAAAGAGAAGTAAATGTGAATCCGAGATACGATGCCACAATGGGATCGTCAACGCGTCTAATTTGATGCCATATCAGAGAACATATGAATAAATTGCGGTCGGTATAAAATTTGTGAATAGAATCCAGCCCATGGCGCCTTGGTTGGTTGAGATTGGCGCCGTCAGGGAGGTCGTGTTTTGGAATAAACTCTGTATCCTCGGAAAGCAGGTCGCCCGCCCTTTGGATTCGCTGTAGATCATTGTCATTAAGCGGATGCTGGACAGTCTGCTTACTACAACATCTATAGATGACGAAGACTGGCTCACTGCTTACACGAGCTAGTTGGGATTTGTTAACTTCCGCTTTGCAATGTGGACAAGGAAATTTTCGCAGTAGCTTGTGTTGCCGAAGGTTTTCACCGTATTCTCGACAATGTTCCCAGAGAAGGAAATCTCCACCACAATGGTTACATTCCAACACATAAGACCATACTACATGAAGATACTCTACCTCCTTCCCACACTCTCTACAATCTGTAAAGCAGAGTAGTTTTCGAACCTCCTCAAGAGACTCGATTAGTTGCGATACCGAACTTGTGAATGTGTCTGAGTCAATAGAACCTATGAAATTGTGGGAAATAAATGAAGCTGCCGGTGAAATTTCATTGAGTACCACGTCGTAGCCAAGGTAACGGGCGGCCACTCCAGTCATACCGCTTCCGGCAAACGGATCCAATACAATGCCTCCATGTGGAAGGTATTGTTGAATGACATTGGCTATGCCCTGAGGAGGCACTTTCGTGTGATAGGTATGAGCATCGTAGGTATAGGTGTTCTTACCTGCCGAAATTATTTCGTCAGATAGAGGGTTGTCTGAGGTAGGGGCTGGTTTATCGCGGTCAAGGAGTATATTGGTCAAGTCATCTTGACTATCCAACCACATTTCCCCGTCCCAAAGTTCAGACAGAAGAGACTTCCGGGGTTCAGATAGCAGTGTGAGTTGGTGGTCTGAATTCGGAATAAACTTAGTTCTGTCGCTCCGTATGTTTGTTGATTGGAAGTCAGTGGATTGCGAGAGTGCTTCCAAATCCGATCCATTGTTCGCTTCTGGCGAGAGAAGAGAGGATATTCGTTCCAATATATCCTTCGGTGCTGCAATATCCCCACGTTCCCATCTTGCTATTGCATAGTGTGACGTATTGAGGAGGGTCGCTAATTCTTGTTGAGAGACCCCTAGCTGTACGCAAGCCTGGGCAAAGGGATTCCCGGAGCCTTCGGCGTTGGGAAGCTTTAGCTGGACGGGTCGCAATGCTGCGCTCCTTTGGGGCTGCCGGGTGCCTGTTAGATGAACACTGTCATACCGCAGTCTATGGGTAGCGGATTTGTCGGTAGGTAGAAGGCGGTTGCCCTGGAAGACGGCATAGGTGCAGGTGGACACCGACGACACCCTGCCCGGATTCGGCCACTTAGTCTTCGACGTTGGCACTGGCGTCGTGGCCGAGTTCAGCGTGATCCTGATCGTGGTCGGAGTACTGCTGCCCTTCTTCCCTATCAGCGCGGCGGTCGGCGCGCTGCTCTGGTGGATCCGCCGCCGCAACCGGAAAGCGGAGTCGCCGTCCCCGCCGGCTACCTGAACATAGAACGAGTCGACATCAGCTGCTCGTACAGCTTCAAGAGGTCGGGGCCGATGAGACGGAGCTTTGCCACGCGGAGGAGGTGACCGGCAGCGTTGCCGCCGCCCCTGCGTAATCGAAGCCGCCCTGGAGGAACACCCCGGCCTCATCTTCCGGGACATCTGATCAACCAACACGGCTGTGAAAGCGGGTACGGCTACAGCAACCTTCTGAGATAGCCAAGTGGGGTGGAACTGGTTTCAGCGCCACCCCACCTTCTGAAGTCTGCTACTAGGAGCTTCGCCAGTAGCGAGAGGCCTACCTAGAGCGTACCCAGGCAACGATAGCCGAATCTCAGGCTCTACTAGCCGCAGAGATCAGCACGGATCCAATCGGCTTTCTCGAAGTGCGTTGCGTGCTTCCAACTCATATGAGGTGTTTTGAACTAGTCGGCCAGGATCTAAGCGCCAAGAGCTCGCGGCTGACCGCTTTGCGAATCCAAGAGGACCCTGAGCGGTTTTCGGCTTCGGCAGCAGTCCTCACCTGTTCGAGCACATCAGGGGGAAACTGCACCTGCACCAGTTCCGCCAGTCGCTGCTTGCGCCGCCTTCCTGGTCCCCGAGGAGTCAAGTTCGTGGGATTGCTGTAGAAGGCGTGCTCTTCTTCCGGGGTCACATCACCACTGTAGAACGCGCTGTGGGGGCCTTCTGCCTGCCTCAGTAGGCTGACGCTGTGGAGGTGACCGTCACGATTCCCGACTCGCTCCATAAGCAAGTCGACTCGCTGGCCTGCCAGCAGGAGAAGTCCTACTCCGCTCTGGTTGTTGAGGCCCTTCAAGACCTAGTCGAAGCTGCGGGTAAAAGTGGACAAGCTGACATGAATGGCCCTCAGTGGCTGAACTTGAGTGACGAAGAGATCACCAACAGTCTCAACGAATTTGCCGCCGAACACGACACCTCCCTAGATCCTGGTTTGGACTCTGCCCAAAAGAGAGCCCTCGAGGACGAATGGGAGTGGGATTGACGCGAGGCGACATCTACTGGGCTGACCTGCGCAGTCTCATCGGCTCAGAACCCGGCTACCACCGTCCCCCAACTGCGGCTATGACGATCCACTCATCCCCAATGATCACTGGCCTACCCCCATTAGGGGAAGGCCAAGTTGGGATCCTCCTCGCCGATTTCTTGGAATATGGCCCACAGGTCGTCTCCTTCGAGCAAACACGCCGTGCCATGCTGAAGCCCTCCACCGGTCGGTCGCTGACTCTTACAACCGGCCATCATGGCCGATCTGTCGCGACCACCGGTGGAGTTCACCCATGCTCGCAGTGCCGGGGATCAGCCCCCACCTGTTCAATCGAACGATGAGCCATGAAGTGACCATACCGACCGGTTGGCTCGAATACTCCCAAGGCACGTTGGGAAGTGAAGTCTTGGGAAGGGAGAAGTTCAGGGAGAAGGGATCCTGCCTGGGTAGGGTGGCGCCGCGGAAGTGTTGGTTACCCAAGGGAGTGCCTATGATCACTGCGGCTCCGACAGCTACGGCAAGGCATTCGAGAACTGGGTCTTCCACGAGCTGTCCGCCTTCGTCCCTTAACGCGACCTAAACGAGCGACTGGCCTACTGGCGGCTCCCGAGCAGCATCCTGGTCGAATTCGTCATCGGAGACATGCGACTGGCCATCGAAGCCAAGGCGACCGCCAAAGCCACCAGTAAACACCTCAAAGGCCTCCGCACTCTGGCCGAGGAGCACCCCGGCACCCGCAAGACCGTCATACCCCCCCACAGACGACGACATCGACATCCTGCCGGCCACCGAATTCGCCCACCGACTCTGGCAAGGGGATCTCGCTTAAGGGCGGAGCGGACCGGCGCTGTTGACGGCCGCCGGCACTCGGCCACCGTTTTCTCAGACCGGCGCTGTACGAACCTGAGATGCGACTCCCGCTCGCACAGCAGCGGCTCCGACACAGGCCAGCAGCGCTTCTGGCAGCGGCAGACAGCGTTCAGAGTCAGGACCTCGAAACACGCGGCGCGCAGGTCGCGGTACGGTTACGGGCTGCTCATCGTTCGGCGGGGGATACTAAAGCTGATGCCGGTGGAGCCGAATCCCCCTGTCCCTGCCGACAAGAATTCAGCTAGCATCCCTATGGGGTCAACGGTAGGGTGCCAAACTGAACCTGTAACCTTCACAAGAGGGCAGACCTATTTTGATAGGCCAAAGCAAGCTTCCGGTACCCGCAGAGGCCTCGCAGCCTCTTGATCTCAGGGGTCTCGTCGAGACAGCAACAATCCAGCCGGAAGACCTTGCCCTGAGTCTGTGGGTTCTGAGCGCTCCGGAGCCCCCGCCCAAGATCATTCTTCCTGGTTCACTGTTGATCAGACGTCGGCTCGCTCGCTCCGGCCTGGTGTTCGCCGCTGACCGACGGGACATTGCGATGGCAATTGAAGATGAGAACGTCCCAGTGCCGCTGGCTCTTGGGCTTCCTGCTGTTCCTCAGACGCTCGCACTTGAGCAGTACGACTTTGAGACGTCAGATCGGATGCGAGTCGTCTCCGAACTTGAATCCCCTCTTCGTCAACCCCCAACCCCGGACCCTGCCGGTAGGCGCTATTACTGGATCGACGGTCTGGGCGTTGCTGCCGGCAATTCAGAACGAGACCACTTCGACAGCCACGCGGACCAATGCCTGTTTGAGTTAGTGGACAACGTACATCGATGGGCAAAATCCGATAGAGCAATTGCCATAGTAAGCGCAACCTCAGGGGGCGGGGAACACAGCCACAACCGACTCCAGATTGTCGTTATTGACAACGGTGTCGGCATCGTAGGCTCAGTGAGGGCGAAGCTCGAAGCACTAGCCGACCGCGGTCAGTATTCCAATTGCATTTGCAATGAGGACAAAGCAGATTCAGAAATCGCCATGGATGTTGTCACCGATCTCCTCCGCTCTGTTTACGGGAACCGAAGAGTTGTCGGAGCCCAGGGAGGCCACGGCCTCAACACCATCTTCCGGCACGTCACGCATTGGAATGGAACTATGAACGTGATTTCATCATTCGCCCCTGATCGAGCCATGCACCTTGGTAGACGAGGTAGGGATGGCGAGTGGAGTCCCCAAGAATTCTCCGCCAAGGGCATGAGCGGGACTGTGATTCATTTCACCCTCGATGCCGTTCGACAAGAGGCGTCTCCCTCACCCAAACTGAGGCGCGCCCAACCCGCTGCTGCATAGCAAGCTACACGGCAGATGCAAGACACTCGCGATGCTTATGCGCGCCTGCCCTTCCAGTCTGATCGAATGTTGCGCGCCCACAGCACCGGGGGAGGCTTGGCCTTTCTTGACATTGCCCACCGAACGGCTGGGGTAGAGACCGTTGCCGGTTATCTGCGAGATGTACCTCTAGATGTTGTAGGAAGAGTTGAATGGGTGCTGGCGCGTTGGGGTCCTGAGAATCAGGATTGGCCACCAGCGGATCAGACTGCTGATGCCCTTCAACAACTACTCGGCGACATGGGTTCTAACGCGAAATTGGGCGTCATCCCTTTTGAGGTCGGGAGCAAGCCGTCAATTGTCTGGAGTTCCACTGCGTCTGGAACGGGAAGTCTCGATCAAGTCCTGCTTGCACGCGCCCGCGCGGCGGAAATGGAAGCGTTCCTCAGATGGGGCCAAGCGCTTTGGCTGCCTGATAGCTACCACTATGTGCTCCCGTCTGGAAAGCACACCGCTTCATTCATCCGGCTAGCAGACGCCTTTCAAGACATGAGGGCTGCACCGGCACTAGCCACCTGGCTCTATGAAGCCTTAAGCGGCGATGCACCCACGACTCTGGTGATGGATATAGGCACACTCATGCCTCTCGTCAGCGAACTCCAGGTAGCGGCAGACCGTCATCGCGCCGCTACTGCCGGCTCATCAGCGCGCGTTGGAACCGTGCTCCCTTTGGATCGGTACCCATCAAATGCCCTAGGGCTACAAAGAAGCCTCCTTCACACATCACCTGACAGCCCAATGCTCGGACTCGTCTCCGTTAGTGACAGCGGCGGTTTCGCGGAGCGGCTCCTGAGCGCTTTCTCCGCGTTGGGGGCACCAACAGTCAGGATTGAACAGCTGATTTCCAGAAAACTCCCTGGTGCTACCAGCATCCCCCCGGAGTCCGGACAATCAAATTCCATTGAAGATCCGTGGCTAAGTCTGGTTGGATTTGAGAGCGCAGAGCCAGACGATGGTGAGTGTGTGCTATGCAAAGACCCACGCCGGGCGCGACTAGTCAGGATCAACCCGCGGGCGATGTCTGCAATGGTATTGCCCGAACCGGACCTCGTTGTGCCTGACATCTTCGATGCTCGTCGCAATACGACCATCTGGGAGGCCTACAAATCAACACAAGACCAGGATCAAGCCATCAGCCTCCTTGGGCCTACCGGCACACGACCAGCGCCGCCAACAGTGCGTTCTGTTGAGGAAACGGTCTTCTTTGAACCGGCACCGCTCGTTAAGGAAGCCCCTGGAGAATTGATTTCAAAACGACTTGCCGAGTTCTCTGACTTCCCAAAGCGCAACCGCGAAGACAAGATGCGAGACCTAGTTCAAGGCACCTTGGATCGCGTTGCCGATAATGCGTCAATTGTCATTTACGAACAGCAAGAACGCGCGCTCTTTCTTGACCAAGAGTGGGAAAATTTGCGCGTAGCACTCTCAGAACATGATTTCGTAGATGAACAAGCCGTCTGGATCGGCTACACCACCGAGGAAGGACTCGAACAAATTGCCATCCCCTCCAACAGGGATGTTCCGAGTGCTCTGATTCTTGCTCTCGGCTCCCGAACGGGACTTTCGTGCCAACGGATGTTTCTCGCTGGCCGGCAGAAGTGGCCCGGTGCGAGCTTTAGAGGCCTAGTCGTACATGCACACCCCGAAGATGAACGAATTTGGGCGAGCATCCGGAATACCTTCACAGATTCCGAAGGAAACAAGCGATTATTGGCGCTGTGGTTAACCTATATCCCCAATTGGTCACCCCTAGCTGTAGAAAGAGACACCTATCGAGCAGCACAGCATCGAGGTTTGGACATCCCCGAATTGGCCAAGCGGATAGAAGAACTCGAATCAGTTCCTCAGGCTGGATGCACTCTCCTAGGTAGCATCAATCCAAGACTTGAACCCCACTCGTACTTCGGGCAATCACTAGGAAGCCGCGAGACTCTCTGCGCAGTGGGAGCCGCTATGCAAGCAGCACGCATCCAAGCAAGACCGCGCGGAGCACCACATTGGAACCAGTTCGATCTCCGAAGAGTCCTGAGGTCATACTTCGATTGGCTGATACATGCTTCAATCCTTCGATGGTGCGAGCCTCATGAAGCTTGGTGGGGCCAGAGAGGCAGCGACTGCGTTGACTTCCTGCAGGAGCTAGAGGGTGTCGACTTCGACTTCACCCGGCTACTCCCCGAACTCCTACTTGCTTGCGCACAAGAAAAGTTGCCAGAAGAGGCAACAGCCCACCTTGTCGCCATTGCACCAAGCCATTTGTCCAAAGATATGGATGATCGAACTCGCGGCCACCTCAAGCTGGGAATCGATCTTTGCAATCTGGCACTGGAAGAGACCTGAGTGACGGCGCACCCGCACAACTCCAACTCCTGCACCATACACTGCTTGATGCAATATGAGGTTCCCCGCTTTGGCCGGTCAGGTTGATTGGGGGGTCTGGTCATTGGTGGAGACGGACAGGCCGCCGGAGCGGGTGGTGGGGCATAACCTAGGCTTGGTGGACTCTGTGCGGCGGGGCGCTGGCCAAGAGGCCGATCGCAGCGGCCGCGCTCATCCGCGAGGACCGCACCGCCCGAGTGCGATGGGCCCCCGGCCTGGTAGCCGACACCGCCGCCATCGTGGCCTGGCGTCTATGGGCCGAAGGCCCGACCGCCCGACCAACCCCACCCGCCCTGAAGCACCGCGGACCCGGTGCCTACTCTCACTGCCGCGGGCGGACGGCAGCGGGGGTTAGGTCGGATGCTTTGGGGACGCCGATTAGGGCGAGGGTGCGGGTTAGGTCTTCGGTGAATTGGTCTAGGAGATGGTCGACGCCGGGCTCGCCGGCGGCGGCTAGGGCGTAGAGGTAGGGGCGGCCGAACATCGCGGCATCGGCGCCGAGGGCGAGGGCCATGGCGATGTGGCTGCCCCGGCGGACGCCGCCGTCGCAGATGATGTCGAGGGTGCCGCCCACTGCGTCGGCCACCTGGGGGACGAGCTCCAGGATGGGGGG
>MPNQ01000027.1 GCA_002239105.1 marine group bacterium Sva0996 bin134
GGCCCCGCCGGCTCGTCGGGTGCCTCCAGCGGCGTGTCCGGCGACTTCCACACCAGATCCAGCGTGTACACCTTGTGGGCGATCTTGTCGCTGGCCATCACCCAGGCATAATCGTGAGTCTCCGACGACGACGGTCCCCAGCGCTGGAACCAGTGGTACGTCACGAGCTTCACCGTGTTCACCCCCGGTGCCATCAAGACGCGAGCGCCCTTGCTGGACGGCTGATTGTTGCCTATTCCACGCCAGGGGCACTCGCGACAGTTGGGATGATGAACGGTGTCGCCCTCGACTCCCGCAAACGCCCACCCAGGAATGCCCGATTCACGTACACCTCTGGCCGCGTTCTGGCCGCTAGCCGCGAACAGGTTCTTGAATATCGCCACGAACCTCACCTCGGTGAGATCGTCGGGCATGTACACCACGTAGTCTTGCCGGTCGGGGCTGAACTTCGGGTAGAAGATGATGTCCGATGTCGTCGCGATGCTCTCGACGGTCACATTGTCGTCGCACATGACAACCTTGATCTTGCCCTTCTCGGCGGTGGCCGCCCGGTCCGCCTTGGGCACACACGTCGGCGTGTACAGCTCCCGGCCGTCGGTGCGGCCTTCTGCGCCAGGGGGATCGGCAAACTGCGGAAACTGAGCCGAAGCCGTGCCAGCGGGCACCAGCAACACCCCCAACACAGCCACCGCCAATACCGCCGAACGGAGATACCGCAACCAGAGGTTAACTGTTGAAGGATTCATGGTCCCGCCCTTCAGCTATGTCATACCACACCACAACTGTATACCGGTTATATGTCGATTGAGTGATGGCTGCGTGTATACCGATCGGATGATGGCCGCGATGGGAAGTCCCATTCCCGCGGCCCCATGACAGAGACCACTAGTGGAGGCGCGGGTAGGGTCGGAGGATGGCCTGGGATTTTTCTACTGACCCTGAGTTTCAAGATCATCTGGACTGGCTCACCGAGCTGATGCGCACGGATATCGAGCCGCTGGATCACTATTTCCGGGGCCGGTCGCCGTTCGACAAGACCGACGAGGAGGTGCAGTCGCAGCTGCGCCGCATCCAGGAGAAGGTGAAGGACCGGGGGCTGTGGGCCTGCCACCTCAAGCCCGAGATGGGGGGCATGGGGTTCGGCCAGGTGCAGTTGGCGCTGATGAACGAGATTTTGGGCCGCTCCTCGTTCGGACCCTCGGCGTTCGGCAGCCAAGCCCCTGATTCGGGCAATGCCGAGATCTTGGCCCACTACGGCAACGATGAGCAGAAGGAGAAGTACCTCAAGCCGCTTTTGGCCGGGGAGATCTCCACCTGCTACTCCATGACCGAGCCCCAGGGCGGGTCTGATCCCAACCACTTCACCTGCACCGCCCATCGCGACGGCGACGAGTGGGTGATCAACGGGGAGAAGTGGTTCGCCTCCAATTACCCGCGGGCCGAGTTCCTCATCGTCATGCTCATCACCAACCCGGACGTGTCGGTGTATCGGGGATCGTCGATGATGCTGGTGCCCCACGATGCCCCCGGCTTGGAGCTGGTCCGCAACGTCGGGGTGGGCGGCGAGCGCCGCGGCCACGGCTCCCACAGCTACCTTCGGTTCAACGAGTGCCGCGTTCCGGCCGAGAACCTCATGGGCGAGGAGGGGGCTGGGTTCAAGATCGCCCAGACCCGCCTGGGCGGGGGCCGGGTACACCACGCCATGCGCTCGGTGGGCACGGCTAAAAAGGCCTTCGACATGATGTGCGAGCGGGCCCTCAGCCGGGAGACCAAGGGGTCGCTGCTAGCCGAGAAGCAGGCGGTGCAGCATATGATCGCCGACTCCTGGATCCAGGTCGAGCAGTTCCGCTTGCAGGTGCTGCACGCCGCTTGGCAGATAGACCAGTCGGACACATCCAAGGCCCGGTTGTACATCGCTGGGGTGAAGGTGGCCACCCCCCGGGTGCTGATGGACGTGGTGTTCCGCTCAATGCAGATCCACGGCTCGCTGGGCATGTCGAATGAGACCCCGCTGGCCAACATGTGGATGATGGCCCCCACCTTCGGCGTGGCCGACGGCCCCACCGAGGTCCACAAAGACACCATCGCCAAGCAGGTGCTGAAGGACTACCGCTCGTCTGAGGGCCTGTTCCCCACCGAGCACCTCCCCGCCAAAATCGAGTGGGCCCAACAAGTGATGGCCGACCGCATCGAAGAGGAGCTGCTGAACGCCTGAGCTGGACTCCCTGAGAGCTCAGCGGGAGAGCAGGTCGGCCACTCGCCAGGAGTTGGCCATTATGGACAGCACGGGGTTGACGCCGCCGTTGGTGACGTGCAGAGAGGAGTCGGCCACGTAGGTCCGCTCGCAGCCCCACACCTTTCCCTGGGGGTCGACGGCGCCGCCCGAAGGCGCGTCCGACATGCGGGCGGTGCCGGCTTGGTGCTGGCCGCCGGACAAAATCTGGAACCCCATGGAGCCCCCGGTCACGTCGTGGGCTCCGGTAGCAGTAATCCACTCCTTGGCCCGGTCGCCCAGGAACTCCGCGGTGCGGAGGTCCTCCTCGTGCTGAACGCCGAAGAAGCGGGCCACCGGCAGGCCCCACTTGTCTCTCACCTCGGCCGAAAGGTCCAG
The DNA here is from genome assembly GCA_002239105.1 of marine group bacterium Sva0996 bin134. Taxonomy (GTDB): domain Bacteria; phylum Actinomycetota; class Acidimicrobiia; order Acidimicrobiales; family Bin134; genus Poriferisocius. The sequence continues at coordinate 2,612 of MPNQ01000027.1, forward strand.
TCCGGCCGAGCGGGTGGGGATCTCCTGGATCGGGCCCATGATCATGATCGTGCGACGGTAGGTGTCCCGCAGGGCTTGGCGTGCTGAGGCCCCCGTCGGACGCCCGTATTCGTCGATCTCACCGGCAGCCTCGGCCGCCCGTTGGTGTTCGGGCCTAAACCACGAACCCATCACCCAGTGCTGCGCCGGCGACACCGCATACTCGTCGGCGATCATGCCGCCGCCGATGATCCCGTCGTTGTGGTGGCAGTGCTCCCGGGTGGCCATGGCGAGGCCGGGGCCGACACCGTCGCTGAGCGGGGTGTCGGTGTCGACGTGGCCGTGGGCCAACACGTAGGTGTGGCCCTGAAGGCAACGGCCCACCCAGTCGTTGCCCAGCCCGCTCAACATCAGCAGTCGGGCGGTTTCCACCGCCCCCGCGGCCAGCACGATCCGGTCGGCCCGTACCGTGCGCTGGCCTTGCTCGGAGCGCAGTTCCACCTCGCCTCGGCCGTCGTCCACCCGTACAGCCTGGGAATCGCACAGTATGTGGGCACCGGCCGCGGTGGCCCGGGGGAGCAGGGTGTTGTGGACCCCGTTTTTGGCGTCTACCGGACAGGGGTGGCCCACGCACTGGCTGCAACCCGCGCACGCGGGGCGTCCTCCGTAAGGCCGAGAGTTCACCAGCAGGGGAACGGGCGCGGTGGTCCAGCCCAGGCCAGCGGCGGCCTCGGCCAGCATCTCTCCTCCGCGGTCGGGCGGGAACGGGGGGAGCGGGTAGCCCCGGGACCGGGGTCCGTCGCCGGTGTGGCCAATAGCGCCGGCCACTCCTACCTCCCACTCCACCAGGTCGTAGTAGGGCTCGAGATCGTCGTAGGTAATCGGCCAGTCGGCCAGGGCCGACCCCTCGGGGACGCCGTACTCGCTGGCCATGCGGAATGTCTCCGGCGCGAACCGCCATCCTTGGCAGCCGTACAGCCGGGGGCCGCCGCCCAGGACCACGGCGTTGTTGTGGTAGCGGAAGTCATGGGGCTCGACGGCCTGCTCGCCATCCCCATCCCTGACCGCTCGGGGGTTCCCGACCGGTGTTACGCCTTCGCCGAACCCGAACACGGCCGTGCGGTGGTTGCGCACCGGGTCCCAGCCGATTTCTGTTGACTTATAGGGGCGGCCCCGCTCTACCACCAGCACCGAGCATCCGGCCGCGGCCAGCACGTGGGCGGCCACGCCCCCTCCAGCCCCGCTGCCGATCACTACCGCGTCGTAGTGGTCCCGCACTTCGTCCCACCCGATCACCGGCGGCACGGTGTCGACCAGTTCCGGCTCGCCGAGGGGGAACCGCTGGTAGCCCAGGTCCTCCCAGCACCCGGAGTCGGGATCGGTCAGCCAGCGCAGCGTCTCCTGGTCCATACGATCAGCCTTCGGTCACGGTGAGGCGGCAGGTTGCGGGAGCCAGGCCATCGGCGGTGAAGGTGAGGTCGACGGCTCCCGGGCCGGTGGGGCGGATCACGGCCAGAGCTTGGCCGTCGTAGGTGGTGCAGGTGGGGGATCCGAAGGGCTCGGTGGACATGTGGTCGGCGCTGGCGAAGCCCTGAACCATTCCTGGGCCCTCCACGGTGACCTCAACGGGCCGATTGGCACCTGGGTTCACGATGCCGTCGGCGTCAACTAGGCGCACGGCAACGTAGGCCAGGTCGGTGTCACCCGCGGAGATCTCGGTGCGGTCGGGTTCGGCCACCAGACTCAGCGGGCCAATGGCGGTTTGCAAGGTAGTTCGGGCCGTTTCCTGGCCGTTGGCGTAGGCGATGGCCACCAGCTCGCCAGGCTCATAGGCCGCCGTGAACTTGGTGCGGAATTCATCGGTGGGCTGGCGGCCTATGGACTGGCCGTTGAGCACCAGCTCCACCTCGTCGTCGGCCGAGTACACCTCAATGTCCACGGTGGTGGCCTCGTGTCCGTCCCACGACCAGCTGTCGAGGCCGTCGCTCCACGACCACGGGCCGGAGTAGGCGATCTGCTTGTGGGCGTGGGCCGGCCGCTGCACCGCGATGAAGGGCTCTTGGCGCAGGCCGAAGACGATCTCACGGTAATAGGAGGCCGGACGCCGATCACCGGTGATGTGGATGTCGCCCGTGTGGGCCACGAGCCAGGGAAACGGTGCGACCACACCGGGAACGCCCGCGTCCACTGGGTCTTCGTCGTCGTAGCCGATGCGTCCGATGCCCACCTCGCCCAGGTAGTCCCAGCCGGTCCAGGTGAAGTCGCCGATCAGATGGGGATGGGCGCAGATGACCGGCCAGTCCCGGCCCAGGTCGGTGACGTTGGTCTCGGAACCGACGATCACCCGGTTGGGGAACAGCTCATGGTCGATGAGGTAGCGGTTGGAGACGTAGTTGTAGCCCACCACATCGAGCGAGGCGCTCACCTCCTCGAGTCCCTCCGCGATGATCGGGGACTGCATCACCTGATCCTTCACCATGGCCCACATGGCCATCTGGGTGTTGACTCCTTGTGACTCGGCCTCTTCCGCGGGGGGCGGCGCGGCCTCGTCGGAGGAGTCAGGGGCTTCCATCAGCCCGAGGATTTCGGGAATCTTGGCGATCAGCCCCCTTATGGCCAGCATCGGCTGGACGCCGGTGGTTACGTAGCGGTGGGGGTCGAGCGAGCGAACGTGCTCGGCGATGTCGCGGGCTCGGGCAGCGCCGAGGGGCGAGCCGACCTCGGGGATCTCGTTGCCGGTGGAGTAGAGCACCACGCTGGGATGGTTGCGGTCTTTGCGCACCAGGGTGGCCACGTCGCTGCGCCATCGCTCCTCGAACCGCAGGGCGAAGTCGTGGTTCACCTTGTTCTCGGTCCACATGTCCCAGGTCTCGTCCATCACGATCACCCCTAGGCGGTCGCAGGCATCGAGCATGGCCCGGCTCATCGGGTTGTGGGCACTGCGTAAAGAGTTGAACCCGGCAGCTTTGAGCAGCTCCACCCGCCGCTCCTCGGCCCGGCTGATGGTGGCCGCGCCGATGGGCCCGTTGTCGTGGTGGACGCAGGCGCCCCGGAGCTTCACCGTCTCGCCGTTGATGCGCAGACCGTGGGCGGGGTCGAGCTGGAGCGACCGGATGCCGAAGGCGGTGACGTCGGAGTCCAACTCAGAGCCGGCTTCGGCCAGAGTGGTGGTACAGGAATACAGGTGGGGCTGGTCGGAGCTCCAACGGGCCGGATTGGCCACCGCCAGCCGCTGGCGGGCTATGGCCGAAGTGTGGGGGCGCAGGGTCACGGGGATATCGCCTGAGGCCACCGCCTCTCCGGCGGGGCCGTTCACCGTGCAGGCCACGCGCACCGTCACCGTGTGGGCGGTGTCGTTTTGCACCTCGGCGGCCACCTCCACCACTGCGCCGTGGTCGTCGATCTCCGGGGTGGTGACCCACACCCCGTCGATGGTCAGGTGTACAGCGTTCTGCACCCACAGGTGGACGGGGCGGTAGATGCCCGCGCCGGAATACCACCGGGAATCCTCACCAGCGCGGCAATCGACTTTGATGGTGTTCTCCTCGCCGTAGCGCAGGAACGGGTCGAGGTCGACGATGAACTCGGCGTAGCCATTGGGCTCGGAGGCGGCGATGTCGTCATTCACGTAGACCATGGCGTCGCGGTACACGCCCTCGAACTGAAGGGCGACCCTGCGGTCGCGCCACTCGCCGGGGACTTCAAACGACTTGGTGTACTCCCACACCCCGCCGGGGAAGTAGCCGATGTCGTGAGAGGCGGTGGGATCCCGTTGGGAGGCGATCATGGCGTCGTGGGGCAGCGTCACCGGCTCGGGCGTGCTCTTTGCCCCCGTCAACTCCGAGAACGGGTTTTGCTTGGGTCGCACTGCCCAGCCCGCGTTGAACGACGATCTCATCGGCACCTCCAGCGCCACACAGTAGGGGAATGGCTTTCCGCAGCCCTTGTCGCGGTAGCGTCCGGCCATGACCGTTCGATGGGGAATTGCCGGGCCAGGGGGCATTGCCGTTGGGTTTGCCAACGGGCTCCAATTGCTGGACGACGCCGAGATCTACGCCGTTGGGTCGCGCTCGGCCGATCGGGCGCAGGACTTCGCCGCCAAATACGGGGCTCCGGCGGCCTACGGAAGCTATGAGGACCTGGCCGCCGATCCAAACGTGGACGCGGTGTATGTGGCCACCCCCCAGTCCCGCCACGAGCAGGACACGCTGATGTTCCTGGAAGCGGGCAAGCCGGTGTTGTGCGAGAAGCCCTTTGCCCTCAACCAGGCCCAGAGCCAGCGGATGATCGATGCCGCTCGGGAGCGGGGGCTGCTGTTGATGGAGGCCATGTGGAGCCGCTTTCTTCCCGCCTATCGGGTATTGGCCGAATTGCTGGCCGAGCAGGCCATAGGCCAGCCCCAACTGGTGGAGGCCGATTTCGGATTCCACCAGCCGTTCGATCCCGACCATCGGCTGTACGACCTCGAGCGGGGCGGCGGCGGGCTCCTCGACCTGGGGGTTTACCCCGTTCAGTTCGCCTCGTTGGTACTCGGTGCGCCGACCAGCGTGGCGGCCCAGGGCCGGATCGGCGAGACCGGGGTGGACGAGCAGGTGGCTGCCGTTCTCGGCCACGCCGGTGGTGAGCTCGCGGTGGTGAAGGCGGCGATAGCCACCAACCTGGGCTGCACCGCCCGCATCGCCGGCACCGAGGGCACCATCGAGATCCCCGCGTTCATGCACTGCCCGGGGTCGCTCACGGTCGTGCGAGGCTTTGACCGGGAAGAGATCGACGGCTCCTGGGAGGGCGACGGCCTCCGCTTCCAAGTGGAGGAGTTCCACCGCTGCCTGGCTGCTGGCGAACTGGAGAGTCCGGTGATCTCCCACGCCGAGACCCTTTCGATCATGGGCACCCTCGACCAGATCCGCGATCAGATCGGCCTGCGCTTTCCTGGGGAGTGAGACTCTGAGTTCCCCTGCTGGCGGGAGGCTATTTGATGGCGATGGGGTTGAGGGGCGAGCCCACCGCGCCGGGGATGTTGAGCGGCGGGGCGACCAGCATGAACTCGTAGCGGCCGTCGTCGGCGCAGTCGGCGGCCAGTTCGTCGAGCACCCAGAACTCGCCCAGCGGCAGCCCCCGGTCCACCAGCGCTCCGCAGTGGACGGGGTGCTTTCGGGCCTCGGGGTCTTCGGGCACCAGCACCTCGACGCCGATGGTGTCGGAGGCCACCGCGGAGATGTCATTGCGATCGCACCAGTTGAGCGCGTCCACTCCGAAACCCGGCGAGCCGCCGAAGTACTCCCCCTGCTGGTCGGGGGTGAAGGCCGGGTCCCACAAGGCCATGTAGCCGGTGCGGATCAAGGCGATGTCGCCGGGCTCCACGGTGGTCCCTTGGTGCTCTAAGCAGCGATCCAGCATGGCTGTGTCGATGACGGTGGCTGGCGCCAGCGGGTCGCGGCCCTCGAAGCGGGGCAGATCTAGCAGCACGGCTCGGCCAACGAAACTCTCGCGGTGGTTCTCGATGCCCAGCACCGATGCGCCTCCGTAGGCGGTTACGTTGCCCGCCCAGTAGCCGTTGTACATCGTGTCCCGGTAGATCACGTGGGCGAAACCGTCCCACTGGGTGGAGCCCTGGAGGGGCATCTGGAACATGTCGTCGTTCCACTGGAAATCGGGGTCGGCGGCGCTATAGGGGGATCCAACCACCTGGTCGGACCCGGACATCAAGAACCAGTGCAGCGGTGCCGGGCGGGTATGGAACCGGGGGCCTTCGGCGTCGATGGGCAGGGCCAGGGAGAACACCTTGCCCGACTGCACCAGCGAAGCGGCCCGAACCCGCTGGTCAGGGCCGATGAGGTTCTGGGTGCCGCGCTGATCGTCGCGGCCCCAACGCCCCCAGTTATGGTGCCCGTCGGGCACATAGCCGTCCACCACCTTGCCGTTGTCGTCCACGGTGTAGTCGGGGGCTGTCCAGTGCTTGGCGTAGCTGGCGTAGTCGTCTCGACCCATGAGTCCTCCTAGTGGTCAGAGCTGGATGAGGCGGGGGGCGCTGCCTTCCGACAGCAGGTTGTGTCCGATCTCGGCGGGGAGCGAGTTGGCCGAGCCGAACAGCGTATCGATCACCAGGGTCCGCTTCATCCAGCGGTGGAACTGGTGTTCAGCGGTGAAGCCGATCCCGGCCAGCACCTGCTGGGCGTTGGTCGCAGTGGTGAGGGCGGCTTGGCCAGCCAGCGACTTGGCCAGCGCGGCCAAAAGCGGATCGGGATCGTGGAGGCAACCTTGGGCCACCGAGGCGGCTCCCTCAAACTGGACCAGCGATTCGGCCAGCTTGTGGCGGATGGCTTGGAACGACGCCACCGGGCGACTGAATTGCACGCGGTCGATGGCGTGCTGGCGGGCCTCGGCCAGCATCCACCGGGCCCCGCCCATGAGCTGATGGGCCAGAGCCACTTGGGCAGCGGCCACGGCTGCTTCCCAGGTGCCCCTCGTTGCCAACGGTGTCAAGGCGTCGGCCGCAATCTCCATGGACAACCGGCGGTAGGCGTGGCCAGGGTCCACTCCTTTGGCCGCGGATACGTGGAGCAATGCGGTATCGACGGTGGTTGCTACAGCCCCTTCGCCATTTCCCACAGCCAGCACCGCGGTATTCGCCATTTCTAGGCGGGCCGACACCAGCCCTTCGATCACCACGGTGTCGCCTCGGCGCTGGGCTGGGGCGGTTGCCTTGTGGGGGGAGGGGAACACAACGCAGGTATCCAGAGAAACGGCGATGCCCAGCGCATTGGCCACCACGTCGTCGAGCAAGCTGGCTGCCGAATTGGATCTTCCGAGGGCGCTGAATGCGGTGGCCGCCCCCTGGGCAGGGGCCGCGTCGAGCAACTCGGCCCACCCGAGGTCGTAGAGCGATTGATCGGCCTCGCCCGGGCCGGGCGCTTCGGCCATGGCCGCCTCGAACCCACTGGTCAGCAGCGCTAGGTCGTCGGCTTCGATGAGCTCGCTCATGACTCCGGCCCCAAATCAAGCAATCGCCGGGCGACAATGTTGCGCTGGATTTCGGCGGTGCCCCCGTAGATGGGTGCTGCCTTGGAATAGAGGTAGTCGGTGCGCCACATGGCCGCGTCGAGATCGTCGTCGAACTCCACCACGCCTCCGAGCAGGTCGCGGGCCGCCTCGAACAGTTCCAGTTCGGCCGATGTGATGAGGATCTTGTCGATCGACGTCTCCACGCCGAGCTGCTGGCCGCCGGCCAAGCGGTGCTGGGTATCTCGGGATCGGCTGCGGAAGGCGACAAGCGACTGGAATGCCTGGCCTAGGGCCTTGGCCGCGGTATCGCTGCGGTCGCCTAAAGCCGCCACCTCCGCCACCAGGTCGGAGAAGCGCCGGTGCAGCAGGGCTCCCCGGTGCCAGAACGTGGTGGACCGCTCGTAGGGGAGGATGTCCATGGCCACCTGCCAGCCCCCGTTCTCCTCGCCGATGAGCCGCTCGTTGGGCACGAACACCTCGTCGTAGTACACCTCGGCGAAGTCATGCCGCCCGTGCATGGTCTCGATGGGGCTGAAGGTGATGCCGGGGGAGTCCACGTCCACCAGCAAGGCGGTGATGCCCCGATGGGCGCTACCCGGCTCTCCCGTGCGGACCAGCAGTACGCAGCGCTGGGCGTACTGGATGAAACTGGTCCAGATCTTCTGGCCGCTCACCACCCAGCCGTCCTCGGTCTTGGCCGCCCTGCATGTCAGCGAGGCCAGGTCGCTTCCCGCGTCGGGCTCGGAGAACCCCTGGCACCACATCTCGTCGCCCCGGATGAACGGCGGCACCAGGCGGGCGGCAATCTCGGGCCGGGCGAAGTCGATGACGGTGGGGGCCAGCACTTCGATCATCGTCCAGGGGCTGGGGTCGGCCAGCCCCCGAAGGTTGATCTCCTCGCCGACGATGGCCCGCAGAAGCGGCGAGCCTCCCAGTCCATTGACCGATTCCGGCCATCCGTATCGGCCGAAATCGGCATCGTAGAGGGCCCGTTTCACACGCGAGTAGTGGGCCATCTGCTCGTCCATCGAGCCAGCGCCCTCATAAGGAGGGGCCAGCTCTTCGGCGTTGGCGTCGAGCCACGCCTCCAGTTCGCGCCGAAATGTCGCGGTGTCCATCGTTGCCAAGACGCTTGACGTTACAGCGGCGGCTCGCGGACCATCTCCAAGTCAGCCGATCCGCTGTCTGGTACGCGGGGCTGGCGCCACGCCTCGACCGGGAACGACGCCTCGCACAGGGAGAACGCCAGCAGCAGCAGGTTGCGGGCTTCGTCGGGGAGATCATGCAGGTCGAAGCGGTCGCAGTGCTCGAGGATCTCGGTCAGCCGGGGCATCATGGCGTCGTAGAAGGCCTGCATCTCGTCCATCGACGAGGCCAGGCGCTTCTCGTACCGCTCCCGCCAGGTGTCGAGAGCCCAGTCGGTGAACGGGGCCAGGTCGGCGAAGTCGGCGGGAAGCGTTGCGGTGTTGCTCATCGTCACTCCCCGTTGGCCGATGCCGGAGTGGGCATCCACGGGTAGCTCTCCGGACGGCCGTTGGCTTCCACCTGCTCTCGCACCGCGGCGTGGTGGTGGCGGCAGAGGATCTCCTGGTCGTTGAGCATGAAGGTGTCCACCACCTCGCTCTCGATCATGGTCTGGGTGGCCTCCAGGGTGTTGGCGTCCTGGAAGGCATATTCCTTGAACGTCGAGAAGGCGAACTCCTGGGCGGCGCGCTGGCTGGCGTTCTCGGGCGGGGCGAAGTTGAGGGTCGACTCGAAGAGGTGCTTGCTGGGGCCGAGCGGCCAATAGGTGTAGGTGAGGTACCAGCCCGTCTCCCAGAACAGGATCATGAAGTTGGGCCACAGCACGAACGAGTCGATGCCCCAAGCGCGGTGCTTGGAAGGGTTGAGCAGCGGCGGCAGGTTTTGGTTGTCGTTGACCGCGGCGGGCTTGTCCCAGGGGCCGAACAGCCCGCTGCGCAGCAGGTTCTCGATGGGCTTGACCATTCTGGGGTCTTTGGGGGGAGACATGCCGCCCCACGAAGACACCATCGAATGGGGGCTGAACAGCTCGTAGTGGAGGCCCTCGAAGCCAATGCTGGCCAGCTTCTGGGACTCCTCGGCGGTGGCCTGGCGCTGGTGCAGCACCGGTGCGTGGTAGAACTCGACGAAGGCGTCGATGAACAGCTTCCAGTTGCTGTTGATCTCCGAGCGCACCTCGTAGGTCTGGGTCATCTCGCCGAACGGGTAGCCGGCCAGGCCCTCGGAAAGCGGGGCCAGGGCCTCGGCCAGCGTTTGCTGGGGCTCGGGGTCGAGGTTTACGAAGATGAACCCCTCCCACACGTCGCAGGCCACCGGCACCAGTCCGAGGGAATCTTTGTCGACGTTGAAGAACTCCTCTTCCTGCTGGATGAACGCGAGCGAGCCGTCGAGGTCGTAGCGCCAGCCGTGGTACTTGCAGGAGAACTGGCGGCACACCCCGGAGGTCTCCTCATTGGGGAAGTCGTCCCATACCAGTTTGTTGCCCCGGTGGCGGCACACGTTGTAGAACGCCCGCACGGTGCCGTCGCGGTCTTTCACCACCACGATGCTCCGCTTGGCCCAGGGGAACTCCCTTGTGAAGTAGCTGCCACCTCGCCCCAGTCGCTCGACGCGCCCGACGCACAGCCACTCCTTCTTGAAGATTGTGTCGATCTCCTGCTGCCAGTAGTCGGGGTCGTAGGAGTCTTTGTAGGACACCGGCGCGGTTCCCAGGCCGGGATAATGCTCGGTCCAACTGCCCTCGAGTGGTTTGGGGAAATGGGCCATGGGGCCTCCTTAGCGCCGGTACACCTGGCCGTTTTTCATCACGAACTGCACCCGCTGGATCTCGGTGAGGGGATCGCCGGGCATCCCGATGATGTCGGCCAGCATCCCGGGGGCGATGCGGCCGAGGTCGGGGGCGTCGATGAGGTCGGCGCTGACCACAGTGGCGGCCCGGATGGCTCCCAGCGGGGTCATTCCCCGCTTCACCAGCGTCACCAGTTCCTCGGCGTTGCGGCCGTGCCAGATGGCCGGGGCGTCGCTGCCGGTGGCGATCTTCACCCCGGCCTCGATGGCCTTGGAGATGGTCTGCTTCGCCTTGGGGAAAACCTTGGCGGCCTTTTCTTGGAGCTCGGGGGCCTGGTCGCTCACGTCCCAGTTCTCGGTCAGCGCGGTGGTGCTCACCAAAAACGTGCCGGTGTCTGCCATGAGCTGGATGGTGTCGTCCTCCATCAAAAAGCCGTGCTCTATGCAGTCGATGCCGGCCTCGATGGCCGAGCGGACGGCTTCGTCGCCGTGGCAGTGGGTGGCCACCTTGAGCCCCCGGCGATGGGCCTCGTCGGCAATGGCGGCCAGCTCCTCGGTGGAGTACTGCTGGGCGCCGGCCGAGCCGGTGTGCGACATCACCCCGCCGGAGCCGCAGCACTTGATCACCTGGGCGCCGTATTTGATCTGGTAGCGCACGGCCCGGCGAATCTGGTCGATGCCGTCAGCCACCCCTTCTTCCACCGATATCGGCAAGACGTCGGGGCCGAGAGCCTGGAACATGGTGGGGTCGAGGTGGCCGCCGGTAGGGGTGATGGCGTGACCGGCGGGCACGATGCGGGGACCGTCCACCCAGCCGGCCTCGATGGCCTCGCCCAGGGCCACGTCGAGCAGGTAGCCCCCCGTCTTCACGAACAAGCCAAGGTTTCGCACCGTGGTGAACCCGGCCCGCAGAGTTCGCCGGGCGTTGGCGGTGGCCCGCAGCGTCATCTTGGCCGGGTTGGTCTGCACCGGGTCGAACAACCCCGCGCCCGGGCCGCCCATAAACAGGTTGACCTCCATGTCCATGAGGCCCGGTAGCAAGGTGAGCTCGGGAAGCTCGATGACCTCTTCGCAGTCGCTGGCGATGCTGCTGTCGGCGCCCACCTCGGCGATGCGGTCGCCTTCTACCCGCACATAGCCGGGCTCGACCACCTCGCCGGTGTCGATGTCGAGCACCCCTCGCCCGTGCAGGGCGGTGGACGTAGGGTTGCGCATCGCGGTTCCTTTCCGGACACTGGGAATGTTGTTGCGATAATAGGGGAATCTCATTCCCAGCCTAACCTTGACCCAAATTCCCACCTAGGAGGCGGCAATGGCATTTGCCCCCGAGGAACTCACACTCATCAGCGTCGACGACCACATCATCGAGCCTCCTGACCTTTTTGACGCCCATCTTCCCGAGCGGTTCAAGGCTGACGCCCCTCGTATAGTTCGCCGCGACGACGGAGCCGACGTGTGGCGGTTCGGCGAGGTCGAGGTGCCCAACGTGGCCCTCAACGCCGTGGCCGGTCGGCCCAAGGAGGAATACGGCGTGGAGCCCCAGTCGCTGGAAGAGATCCGTCCGGGTTGCTTCATCGTGGACGAACGGGTCAAGGACATGAACGCCTGCGGGGTGCTGTCGTCGATGAACTTCCCATCGTTTCCCGGCTTCGCCGCCCGGCTGTTCGCAGTCGAAGACGAGGAGTTCGGCCTGGCCCTGGTGCGGGCCTACAACGACTGGCACATCGACGAGTGGTGTGGGGCCCATCCGGGGCGGTTCATCCCCATGGCTCTGCCGGTGATCTGGGATGCCAAAAAGTGCGCCGATGAGGTGCGCCGGGTGGCCGACAAGGGCTGCCACTCGCTCTCGTTCACCGAGAACCCGACTGCGCTGGGGTATCCGAGCTTCCACGATTCCTACTGGGATCCGCTGTGGACCGCGGTGTGCGACACCGACACGGTGTTGTCGATCCATTTGGGGTCGTCGGGCCAGCTCAGCTTCCCGGCCCCGGATTCACCCCCCGATGTGATGATCACGCTTCAGCCCATGAACATCCAGTCGGCCGCCGCCGACCTGTTGTGGTCGCGGGTGCTCAAGGAGTTCCCCGCCATCCGCATCGCCTTGTCGGAGGGGAGCACCGGGTGGGTGCCCTACTTCTTGGAGCGGGTCGACCGCACCTACGACATGCACCACCGCTGGACCGGCCAGGACTTCGGCGACCGGATGCCCAGCGACGTGTTCCGCGAGCACTTCCTAACCTGTTTCATCTCCGATCACACCGGGGTGTATCTGCGCAACCAGATCGGGATCGACAACATCAGCTGGGAGTGCGACTACCCCCACAGCGACTCGGCTTGGCCCGATGCCCCCGAGGAGCTAGCCCAGCTCATGGGCGAGGCCGGGGTGACCGAGGTCGAAGCGGCCAAGATCACCCACGAGAACGCCATGCGGTGGTACTCGTTCGACCCCTTCGCCCACGTGCCCCGCGAGCAGGCCACCGTAGGCGCGCTGCGGGAGGCGGCTGCCGGGCACGACGTGAGGGTCCGGGCGATGAGCAATCGCGAGAAGCTGACTGCCGAACAAGTCCAGGCCCGCTGGCAGAACATGGGCCAGGGCAGCGCAGGCACCGGCGCCGAACGAGCCAGCTAGGGCGATGAAGGTAGACGAGCGGGCCGGCGACACGGTATGGCGGGATCGGGCCATCGAGCGCTCGACTCGGAACGCCCGGGAGCGGGCGGCCAAGCGGGTACAGCAGTTCCTGGACGCCGCTCGCGATGTGATCGCGGCCAAGGCTTCGACCGAGTTCACCGTTCAAGAGGTGGTCGACCAGTCGAAGCAGTCGGTACGGAGCTTCTACCAGTACTTCGACAGCAAACACGAACTCCTGCTGGTGCTGTTCGAAGAGGAGATGGGCATCGCGGTGGCCCGCATCAGAGAGGCGACCGCCGACGGCGACCCGCTCAACCGGCTGGAGCGAGTGGTGCTGATGCTGTACGACCTGTGCGCGCCGGGACGGGTGTCGGAGCAGCCGCTGTTCGCCGAGTTTGCCCAGCGGCTGCTGGTGGATCACCCCGAGGAGGTGGTGGCCGCCTATGCGCCAGCGACAGAGTACGTAGCCGAAATCGTGGAGTTGATTGGCAAGCAAGGCCTGCTACGCGAGGGCCGTCCTCGCCGGTTGGCGGCCATCGTCTTGCAGACCGCCACGGTCACCGCCGGTCGGAGCACCGGCGTGCGCCAGCCAATCACCGGCGATGAGGTCTGGCAGTTCTGCCTCCACGCCATTGTCCCTGATCACAAACTGTCGTAGTCGACCACCGCGTCGCAGTCGGGGACCGACTGACAGGTGAGGATGAAGCCGTCCTCTACCTCGTCGGGTTCCAACGCCTCGTTGGCCCGCATGGTGACGCTGCCCTCGGCGAGAAATGCCATGCAGGTGGCACAGTTGCCGGCCTCGCAGGAGAACGGCGGGTTGAGCCCGGCCCGGCGGGCGGATTCGAGCACCGTATCGCCCTCGATGTAGTCCATTGTGCGGCGCTTGCCCCGGAAGATGATGGTCAGGCTGATGGGGTTGTTCATCTCTTTTGAGGGCTTCAAATCGGTGACTTCATTCCTAGCTGACGGCGGCGACCACTCCGCCATCGACCAGTATGTCGGTGCCGGTGATGAACGAGGCTGCTGGGGAGCACAAAAAGGCGACCGCCGCAGCGACCTCCTCGGGTCGGCCGGGGCGGCCGAACGGTCCTATCTCCATGAGTTCTTTGGCCCCCGAACCCGACTCCATCTCGGCGTTGCCCATTGGAGTGGCGATCACGCCCGGCGAGATGGACACGCAGCGGGCGCCTCGCGGTCCCCAGGCCACCGCCGTGCGGCGCACCAGTTGGATCACCCCGGCTTTGGCAATCCCGTAGGCCATGCCGGGGTCGTCGGTGGCGGAGAGGATCTCTTCGCCGAGCGGATCGTCGAGCAAGTCGAGCGTCTCTTCTGGGATGTGGGGTCCGACCAGGTGGGCGGCCATAGAGGCGATGCAGACGGCGACGCTGCCCTCGCCGATCAGCGGATCGAACACGTCGAACACCCGGGCCACACCGGCAAGGTCGACGTCGAGCACGGCGCGGGCGTCGGCTTGCACCGGGGAAACGCCGGCGGTCACCACCAGAGCGCCGAGCCCATCGACCCGGCGGGCCAGGGCCTCAATGGATGCGCGATCGGTGATGTCGCAGGCCACATCGCCTCCGGAGATGTCGGCCACCAGAGTGGTTCCCGGCAAAAGCGGCACGGTGGCAGCCCCGATGCCAGAGGCTCCGCCGATGACGACGTTCATAGCCATAGCGGTTCGACGGTACCATCAACCTGTCGAAGCCTCAGCGGCGGACAAGCGGTTGCGAAGGGCGTCCAGTCGACAGAAAAGCAATGGGCGGGGGTGCTCGTGTCAGATCAGAACCTGTCACCGGTGAGGGGCCGTCGTGTTGTGCAGTGGGCGACCGGCAATATCGGGCTGAGAGCACTGCGCCATGTGATCGAGCACCCTGGCCTCGATCTGGTCGGCGTGCGGGTCTATGACCCCGAGAAGGTGGGCACCGACGCCGGCGAACTGTGCGGCTTGGCATCGGTCGGAGTCGAGGCGGTCGGCGATGACGATGCCGTAGTGGCCCTTCGGCCCGACTGCGTGCTCTACATGCCGCGGGAGGCCGATGCCAGCGCCCTTTGCCGCCTGCTGGAAGCGGGGATCAACGTGGTCTCGACCTGCGGGACGATTCATCACCCGCCGAGCATGGATCCCGGTTTGCGGTCCCGGCTCGAAGAGGCCTGCGAGCGGGGCGGGGCCACCATTCACGCCACCGGCAGCAGCCCTGGTTTCATCACCGAGGCGGTCCCGCTGGTGCTGGCATCTATCCAGCGCCGGCTCGACCATCTCACCATCGATGAGTTCGCCAATCTGTCCCAGCGCCCTTCGCCCGACCTCCTTTTCGGTCAGATGGGATTCGGCCGCCCACTGGCCGAAATGGATCCGAGGCGCTTTACCCATGGTCGGGAGAGCTTTGGGCCGTCGTTGCGGCTGGTGGCCGACGCCCTGTCGATCCCGCTTGACGATCTGGTGGCTGGCGGTGAGATGGCGGTCGCCGCTCGGACGGTGGACATTGCGGCGGGCACTATCGAAGCCGGCAAGGTGGCGGCCCAGCGGATCACCGTCGGCGGGATGCGCAACGGCCGCGAGGTGCTGACGTTTCGGGCCACGTGGTACTGCACTGAGGACATTGAACCCTCCTGGCCCCTGATGTCGACCGGCTGGCGGGTTTCGGTGGAGGGCGACGCTCCGCTGGAAGTCGATCTGCGGTTTCCGGTCACCCTCAGCCAGATGGCCTCGGTGACCCCGGGTTATACCGCCAACCGAGCGGTTAACGCCGTGCCCATGGTGTGCGATGCTGCTCCTGGGATTCGCACCACGCTCGATTTGCCGCCGATTGTGCCGGTGCTGAGCTGAGATCGGGGATCTGATCGCTAACTTGCCTCTGGGGCGGGTCGGCCGGGGTCGTGGGGGCGGCCGGAGTCACGGGATCCGCTGCGGCGCAAGAAGGTCATGGAGCGGGTGGCCAGCCGCCCGCCCCCCTCGGGGCGGGCGGGGGGGGGGGAAAAGAAGGTCAGGGGGGGGGTGGCCAGCCCCCAGCCCCTATCGGTGCGGCGGTAGGTGTCGTTGTAGTAGCCGATCCGCATGTCGTGGTTGGTCTGGTCGACGAAGCACAGCGGCTGGGTTCCGGTGGCTTCGTCGCCGTCGAGGTCGATCTCGGGGGGGCCGACCAGGAACAGGCCCTTGGGGGCGGCGGCCACCAGCCGGGGGAAGTCAGCCAGGGCGTACTCGTCGCCGAATGCGCTGTAGGTGCCGTCGGAGGTGAACACCTCCATCACGGTGTCAATGTCGTCTTTGGTCATGCCGACGGCGTAGCGGGCGAGCAACTGCTCGATCTCGATGATGTCGGCCATCTGGGATTGGTCCATAGGTCAGGGAATCACATTCTGGAGTTTGAGCTCGATGATCTGGTCGTAGTCGAGGCCCAGAATCCGCTGGAGGATCTCGTCGCCGTGCTCGTTGAATTCGGGGGCCCGGAGGGGCGTGGCCGGCTGGCCGCCAAATTGGACGGGAGGTGATACCAAGGTGAAGGGGAGGCCCTCGGCTGACTCGTAGTTCTGCACGTAGCCGTTGGCCACTGCCTGGGGGTCGACGGCCACCTCGAGGGTGTCTTGCACCACCGCCCATTGTCCGGAGAAGTGTTCCAGGGCCTCGCGCCACTCGGCCAAAGTGCGCTCGGCGAAGGCTTCGGCCAGCAGTTCCACCCCCGCTGCCGCGTTCTCGGCGATCAGCGCGGCGTCGGTGAACCGCTCGTCTTCGGCCAGCTCGGGCCGGCCCACCACCGCGCATGTCTCGGCCCAGTACTTGCCCGCTTGCAGGCAGGTGAGGAAGATGAACCGGCCGTCTTTGGTCCGATAGATGTTGCTCAGCGGGTTGCGGATGGGCATGTCCTTGGGGCGGCCCCGCCAGGGGGTCTGGTGCTGGAGCGACATGGCGATGGTGGCCCCCATCGACCACATGCCCACGCCCAGCAGGGACACATCCACGGTGGTGGCCTCACCGGTGCGCTCCCGGTGGAACAGGGCGCCCATGATGCCCCCGGCGATGGTCATGGCGCCGATGGAGTCGCCGAATGCCGGGCCGGGCGGGCCGACTACTTGGTCGTCGTCGGGGGGAGTGAGCGCCGCAGCCACGCTGGAGCGCGACCAGTAGGCCAGCGAGTCGTAAGAGCCCTTGTCGCGGTCGGGGCCCTTCTCGCCCTGGCCGCCCCCGCACACGTAGATGATGTCGGGGTTGTGGGCTCGGATCTCGTCGAGGTCGATGTGCAGCTTCTGGCGGACGCTGGGCAGCTTATTGGTGAGGAACACGTCGCTGGCCTTCGCCAAGCGGTACAAAATGTCGAGTCCCGCCTCGGAGGTCAGGTCGAGGCCGAGGCTCTGCTTGCCCCGGTTGGAGTGCTCCAGCAGAACATGGGCGCCGCCGCCCAGCGACACCGTGCCGCTGGAGGCCAGGCCCCGCATGGCGTCGCCCCGCTCCACGTGCTCGATCTTGACCACCTCTGCGCCCCACTCGGCCAACAGAGCCGAAGCCGCAGGCACAAAGGTGTGCTCGGCTACTTCGAGGATGCGAACACCTTGCATGACATCGGTCATCGGGCCCTCCAATTCAGATTGGTGCAGGGTTGGGGGTCAGCTCTGCTGCTGGGCGAGTTGGCGGGCGTGGGTGTAGACGCCCTGGTCGTAGGAGAACTCCACCATGTTGCCGTCGGGGTCGGCCAGCATGCAGATGTAGCCGATGGGGGGCGGCATGTCGGTGGGGGGCATGGCCAGGCAACCGCCATCGCTGCCCTTGGCGGCCGCCTCCTCCACCGCCTCCCGGCTGGTGAGCTCGATGCCCATGTGGGCGAAGGGGGACAGCTTGGCGATGGGCGAGCCCTTGAACGGGTCGGTCTCGGGGAAGAACTGGGCCAGCACCAAGATGAAAGGCGAGTCGGGTGAATCGCCGTGGCCCAGCCAGGCCCCGTAGCCCATGTCGTCTTCGCGCCGGTCCAACAGGCGCATGGGGGTGTAGGTGGTGTACCAGTCGATGGTGGCGTCCATGTCGGCCACCCGCAAGGCGATGTGGGTCCAGCGGGCGGCCGGGGGGTGGACGTCATAGACGGGGTCGTGGTCGGTCACGGCAGGCTTACTCGTCGGTCCAGCCGTCGGGGATCTGGGGGTCGTCGCCGCCCTTGGTCCACAAGATCAGCGTGTTGCCCCAGGGGTCTTTGAAGGCGGCGTTGAACCCGTTGAACTCGGCCCAGTAGTGGTCGCGCCACAGCTCGGTGGCCCCTCGGGCCACGGCCTTTTCCATGATGGCGTCGGAGGAGTCGTCGTCGCTGACCATGATCCAGATCCGCACGGAGCGGCCGTCTTGGGAGAGGCCGCGGGGCTCGACGCCGGCGGGGTCGGGGTGGGGGCGGGCGTTGGCCGCGTTGTGGATCCCCATGTGCAGGTTGCCGATCTCGCTCTGGGAGCCGTCGTCCAGCTGGAAGTTCTGGCCGGGGACGATCCGGTGGAATACACCGGCCGGGCGGGGCTCCACCTCCCAGCCGAATACCTCGTGGTAGAAGGCGGCTGAGGCCTCAGGGTCATCGGAGGGGAAGTCAACGAAGATAAGAGTGTTTGGATAGGTCATCGTTCCTATTTCTAGTTCATCCTCGGGGTCATCGCAGGGGCCAGAGCGAGCGCGGTTGGATACCGGATCGCTCGATGAGGGATCGGGCGGCTAGACGGGCCTCGGCTTGCAGCGAGTCGACGTCCACCGTGGTGCAGCGGCCGTCGGTCACCACCAATCGGCCTTCGATCAGAACGTCGGTGACTGAGCGGCTTCCGCTCGCCCACACCAGTTGCAGGATCGGGTCGGGGCTGGGCGGCTGCCATGGGATTCCCGAGCGGTCGATCACCACGATGTCCGCGGCCTTGCCCGCCTCCAGAGAGCCGATCCGGTCGGCCATGCCCACCGCTTCGGCCCCGGCGATGGTCAATAGCTCGAAGGCGTGGTGGGCACCGAACGTGGTGGGGTCGGCGGAAGTGTCTTTGGCCAGCCCCGCGAACAGGGCCGCGGCTCGCAGGCCGTCGATGGCGTCGCCGGCGTTCTCAGTGTCGCACCCCAGCGCAAGCTGCCCGCCCCTCCGCCACAGGTCCAGGTGGGCGAATTGCTTGGTGAGCCCTTGGCCCAGCCGGAGATAGGCCCAGGGGCAGGAGGCCACCGCGGCGCCGGTGGACACCAGTGCTTCCAACTCGGTGTCGTCGATGTGGACAGCGTGGCCCACCAGCACATTCGGGCCGAGCACCCCCAAGCGGTCGAGGTGTATCAGTGGACGGTGGCCGGTGCGCTCCAAGTAGCTGGTGGCGTCGTCGGGAGTGGGGGAGAGGTGAAAGCTCAGGCGCCGCCCGGTGGAGCGGGCTAGATCGGCGGCTGCGACGATTAATTCGTCGGACATCAGGTCGTGGCCCACCAGGGTCACCGACGCCTCCACCAGGCCGCCACGCGGATATCGCTCCAGGAGATCCCGTTGGGCGTCGATCACCTCGTCGACCGGGCCGGATTGGGGCAGGCCGTCGGCGTCGGATCCCCAGCGCCCGATGGCGCCCCGCACGCCCACCGCGGCCATGGCCTGGGCCACCCGGTCGGGGTGGGCCACAGTGCCAGCGTCAATGGTGGTGGTGATCCCGTTGGTGGCCGCCTCAATCAGTCCCAAGGTGGCAGACAGCTCGTCGTCGTCGCCCGTCACATGCTCGTGGACGGGGACGATCCACTCGAAGATGGCCGCGCCGGGGGGCAGGTCGTCGGGGATGGCCGAGGCCACCAGGCGGTCGGCGGTCAGGTGCTGGTGGGCGTTGACGAAGCCGGGGGTGACCAGCGAGCCCGGCGAGCCCCGCTCCGGAGAGTCGGGGAATTGCTGCCGGATGTCGTTGGCCTTGCCCACCGCGGCGATTGCGCTGCCGGTCACTGCCACCGCGCCGTCCGCAACGATGGTGCGCTCGGCGTCCATGGTCACGATGTCGCCGGTGATAACCCAGTCAGCCGTGGCCACGGCCATCGACCCTACTGGCGCATTGAGGTGGGAACACGAAATGGGCGGCGGGGGTATCATCGGCCCATGAAGGGGAACGGCGATTCTGGAGAGCTCGTCGGCCAGCCGGCACTGGACCACCAGTGGTTTCCGATAGCCCTTGTCGAAGACATCGCGCCGGGTCCGGTGGGGATTAAGGTGCTGGGCCGCAGCTACGTGTTGTGGCGCTCGGACGACGGGACGCTCACCGCCGCGCCCGACCGCTGCCCTCACCGGGAGTCCCCGCTGTCGGAGGGCCGCATGGTGGACGGCTGCGTGGAGTGCCCCTATCACGGGTGGCGGTTCGGGCCCGGGGGCCGGTGCGAGCTGGTGCCGTCGTCGCCGCCGGGCACACCGGTGCCGCCCAAGGCCCACCTCAACACCGTTTCCGTGGAGGAGCGCTACGGGCTGGTGTGGCTGTGTCCGGGCAAGCCGCTCGGTCGCATTCCCGAAATCCCCCAGGAGGGCAATCCATCGTTCCGACGGCTCAATACCCCCTTCCAGCAGTGGGCGGTGTCGGCCACCCGGATCACCGACAACTTCATGGACTTCTCCCACTTCCCGTTTGTCCACACCGCCACGTTCGGCGGGGCTCAGGAGACGGTGGTGCCGCCACTGGAGATGGGCGACCTCCCCGACGGCTATCGGGGATACGCCTATGAGGTGATGGCCGACAACACCACCGACAAGGGCCAGACCACCACCGGCCAGGACGCCGACGTGCTGCACCGCTGGATGACCACCGGATACGTGCTGCCGTTCTCAGTGCGCAGCACCATCGCCTACGAATCCGGTTTGGAGCACATCTTGTTGCTGCTGACCACGCCGATGGACGACGTGAACTCACTGTTCAACTTCGTGGTGTGGCGCAACGACGATTTCTCAGTGCCCGCCGATGAGATCATGCAATTCGACCTAGCCATCGGCGCCGAGGACAAAGCCATGCTGGAGAAGCTCGAAGGCGTCCTCCCCATGGACCTCACCGCCACCGTCAGCGTCCAATCCGACCGCCCCTCAGTCGAATGGCGCCGCAGCCTCGCCGCCCTACTAGCCGAAGGCGGCGAGGATTAGCTTGGAACCACCAGTGGCGACCGAAGACTGCATCGAAGAAGATCCCAGCGCCCCGGACCCGCACGGGGATATCGCAGCCGGGCGGTACACCCGGTATCTCAACTCTGAGGAGTTCTTGGCGTCATTCGAAGAGGACGCGTGATCCTGGGCAGTACCCATCCACAAACGTGCCCAGCATCCGCGACGTGATCCTGCTCCCCACGCAGCGCCCCGAGCCCCAGGAGCGCTAACCGTCGCAAGGACCTTGCGAATGGTCGGACATACAGTTATGGAGCAGGCCGATTGTCAAGCTCTTGAGTGAGAGCTGTTGGTCCTCGGTGAAGGTTGGCGAGGCCGGGATTCATCCATCCGAGAAGCTCGATGCTTGATTCCACGACCTCGGCAAGTGGGATCCGAGGCTCTTCTGGTGGTGCTCCCGACTGACGAATCCCATCGCTGATTTTCCGATGATGCACTGCGGCGTTTCGGAGGGCTTGGAGATTTGCCGCCGCCTGGTGAACATGGCGTCGAATGGGGTGCTTTGGGCGTCCCCTCGCGTTTGTCTCGTTTCCGACCCTGAATCCGTGCATGAGGGTCTTGCGCCACAGATTTTCGTCGTACTTCACCGATTGTTGCCTAGCGGTAGTTGCCCCCTTGCTCAGAAGGTTTACCCAGACGCCGAATGTGAGGTCTGCTACAACCCTCCCAGGGCCCTCAGAACCCTTTTCTAGCTTCTTACGGTGCTTCTGCACGACCTCGCTGATCATCTCACGGGAATTGTCGTCCAGCAGCAACTTCGGTGAAGTCCACCACTGTGACGTGCCGAAATGGTCTGTTAGCTGTCGGTGGATGGTGTTGCGGAGAGTCGCCTCTACATCGCTGATGAGCGGCATCAGCACTCCGACAAGGCGGAGGTTCCACTGATAGAATTTCCACGCAAGATCGAAGTCTCCTCCGGCATCGGCCAGGTACGGCCTAAACCGTTCGGGCGACAAGGCCCGTTCCAAAGAATCTCTGGAAACATTCGCACTCATGTCAGTGGGGCCGATAACGTATGGGTATCCCCGGGTAGCTCATGTCTTCGGACAGGCCCCGGGGTATCGCCTTTTTTGGGGTCTCCCGTTGAAGTTGTCGGTTCTTGCCAGCCGGATCGCCTTGCGGCTCGAACAGGCTACTCACTCGACACGCCCCCCAGCAGTCGAATGACCTGCCAGCCACGGCCTGGGTAGGCTCAGAGGCTCATGATCGAACGGGAGAGATGAATGTCCGAGGTGTGCGAACCTGTGCATCTGCCAGATCGGCCCGGTGTCGATGGGCATTATCGAGCGCGCGGCCTGCCACCTGTGCCTTGTCCTCATGACTCCGTCTGCCATCGCAACCTGCCTGGAGTGAAGTGCCGGTATTGCTTGCAAAATCCCTGTCATCCTGGCTGCATTAAACAGGGTCATGGCCATTTGCCCGCAAGGTGTAGGCAGTGTTTTCGAGCCGTGTCGGAATGGAGAAACGGCGGACAATGTTGGAAATGCCTGCTGAAGA
Organism: marine group bacterium Sva0996 bin134; assembly: GCA_002239105.1. Lineage (GTDB taxonomy): Bacteria > Actinomycetota > Acidimicrobiia > Acidimicrobiales > Bin134 > Poriferisocius. The sequence goes on from MPNQ01000027.1 coordinate 24,629, forward strand.
GGGCCTTCTCCGGCTGAGTGCATGATCCTCCGATTTGCTGTCGCCGCCGCGGCCTGCCTGATAGTTGGGGCGTGCTCCAGCTCTTTGGGGTCGTCGGGGGGAGCAAACCCCAGCCCCCATGTCGAAGCGGCCGAAGGGACTACGCAAGAGTCAACGGTGGTAACCGCTCCTGAAGAGGCCGTTGCCCCACCCCAGCTTGGGGAAGTGGGACACGTTGCCGCCCTCGGGGAGCCGGACACGTCGCGGTTCACGCCGGACTACTGGGCCAGCCAGGAGACATACTCGGTGGATGTCTACCTTTGTGCTCCGCCAGGCAGGTACGAGTTCGAGCAGCGAGCGCCGTTTTCGCCCATGGAGGGCAGCGCACAAGAGATCGAGGAGCAGTTGTGGGGTTGGCGGCACGATACTGCGGCTGGCAAGGTCGACCGTTTCTTCGCGAGGGAGTCGACTGGCCTACTGAACTTCTACTTCACCCGTCGACTGACTGAGATTGATTTGATGACGCGTACCGAGACGGAGGAATCGTTGGGGCGCTTGGCGGAGGGGGAGAGCCCGCCAGTCTTGGAATGGAAGCCGCGCCGACAGGCAGGGTTTTCGCCGCCTGGCATGGACTGGAGCAGCACGACGATGGAGGTGCTGTACGAGGAGGCCTCCTCGGGGGGCCTGTCTGCGTGTGAGCGGGCCGTCGTTGAGCATCAGGCCGCTTTGGCCGCTGACGACGGCGAGCGGCGGGCCGAGTGCGAAAGCAACCCAGATGAAGCAGCACTAGGGCGGTGCTTTGCCCCTTACCCCCATGCTGCTTTGCTGCTGGTCGACGCTCCTTTGGCGCAAGTTGCTGGGTTCGCCAAGTTCGGAGGCCTAGCCTTTGTGTCTCTCCAGAGTTCGGGTGGCAGACTTGACTCTGACGAGTTCGCCTTCATCGTCGCCCACGAGCTAGGCCATAGCATCCTCCAGCTGCGGCACACCGACGAACCCGACGGGGCAAACTGCGATGACGACAAGTGGGCTCTGATGCGGTCCAATGCCCGATGCCTCAGCCCGTCGATGGGGCCGAACGGGTTGCTCGATTACGAGATCACCTGTGCGGAGCGGCGGCTGCTCGGCTGGCGGTGCGAGCACGAGCCGCCCGACGAAGAGTGGTTCAACGGCTGGGAGCGCGGATATCAATTCGCTGTCCGGGGCATGAAGGATTTGAAGGTGCGGGCGGATGACCTGGATGCCGCTCAGGGGAGCGGCGAGAACATTGAAGGTGTTGGTGGCGAGTGGTGCCGGTTTCTTTTCGAGAATCAAGCTGCCTTACCCGGTATCGTCCGCTCCATTGCTCGATTTCTCGATGTGGCAGAGCCATGGCCGGAACATCCCCGTGTCCGCAGGGCGTTGGAGACGCTGGGTGTGGACGAAGTAGGCGACCTGCCAGTGCTGATGGATGATGCCCAAACCGCCTTTAGCGAGGTGGAAGTAGCATTTTCCGAACAGTGTTTGCCTGGGTAATCGGCGAACTGTAAGCCATCGGCGATGTAGCGGGGGCATACATGCCCTCACTCATGAGAGTGCGCTCGGATTGGTGATTGCCTGGTATTGGTTCATGCGCCCCTGAGGGTCGGTGAGCTCAACGCCGGTTCCGAACTATTTTGGGTTGATGGGCAAGCGACGTGATGCAAAGCGCTTACGCGCCAAAGCCAAAGCCGATCCCGCTGTTAGGACATCTTGGATTGACTGGGAGAAGAGGCTCTTCATCGGATTCCAGGTGGCCGGAGTCGGGCCAAACGCCTCTGACAAGGCAATGTATGTGGAGTGGTGGCGCGAGATCGAAGATGGCCCTCCAAATAGGCAAGAATTGGAATGGCTACGAGCGGTACTCGCTCTTAGGGCGTCGGTTCCACTATGCCCGCCCGATTGGCTCTTGGCAATGGACGCTATGCAGGACGCGATCGAGGAAATATTGCCAGGCGCTGCGTTCGGGCCCAGCAAAGTAAGGTACCCATAGCCACCTAATCAAGCCTCGATCCTCTATTGAAACTGTAGTTTTCTGCGTCGCCGAATACGGCCATCCGCTCCCGACGATCGACCTGGGGTCGGGGGAGGCATCGATGGCCTCTGGGGCGATCGCGTGGGCTGGGGGGAGTCCATCTTCGGATTTGTGGAGAATCTATCTTCAGGTTTGGGGGAGATTTATCTTCAGGTTTGGGGGAGATTTATCTTCAGGTTTGGGGGAGATTTATCTTCAGGTTTGGGGGAGATTTATCTTCTAATTTGTGGGAATTCTATCTTCGGTTTTGGGGATTTTGGGGCGATCAGGTGGAGAGGCGTTGTCAGCTGTGGAGGAGGGCCTGTTGCCAGGCGGCGGTGGGCTCGACTTGGTTGAAGGTGAAGATGTGGAGGCTGATAATGCCGAGTGGGGTCAGTTGGCTGCTGAGGGCCTCCAGGAGGTCGGAGGGGTCGTGGGCCGATGAGCCGAGCAGCTTGGCCACCGATCGGCGGTTCTTGCGGAGATAGCGCAGCGATTGGCCGACGCCGAGACGGGCGCCGATGGTGAGCAGCTTGGTGCGCTCCACTGCGCCGGGGATTCCCAGGTGCACCGGCAGAGTCAGCCCGTCGCTCCTCTCGGCCTTGAGCCAGGCGATGATCCTGGCCGGGTCGAAGCACATCTGGGTGCTGCAAAAGCCCCGCAGCCCGGCCTCAACCAATAGATCCTGCTTGGCGAACAGGGCTTGCCGGCGCACGTCCTCGCTGATGAGGGGATGGCCGTCGGGATAGGCCGCCACGCCGACCGTGCTCAACCCGTGGTCGTGCTCGAACAGGTCCCGCATGAAGCTGAGGGCGTCGGGGTAGTCCCCCGGTTCGGTGGCGTCGCCGCCGATCACGAAGGCGGTGGTCAACTCGTTGTCCTTGGCCCAGGCGGCCAGGTCTTTGACTTGGCCGCGGTCTCTCATCAGCCGGGCCGAGAAATGGGGGATGGCGTAGTGGCCGCGATCAATGAGCAGTTCGGCCAGATCCAGCGTGGCGTCTTGCCCTTTGGAGGCCGATGCGGTGACCGAAACCCTTGATTTCTCGGGCAGCGCGTCGATGGCTTCAATGGCGTTGTTCAGGGGAATTATCTCGAAAACCGCGCTCCGAATGAGCTCTTGGACATCCAGATTAGGACCGGTCGGTTTTGGGTCTTCCCACTGCGTTAGACTGGCCGAGTCGTTCCGCATAACGGAACTGTACCATAATACGGACCAGAAGTGCAACGCTTGCGGTCGCGAAGCACTACCATTTAGGAGCTAGCTGGGCATCATGATGGAGGCAGGACATGGCTGAGGTCCCAGAGAAGGCCAAGTGCGTGGTAATCGGTGCGGGAATCGTGGGCAACTGCCTGGTCGGGCACCTGAGCAAGCTGGGGTGGACCGATCTGGTGTTGCTGGACAAGGGCCCGCTGCCCAACCCCGGCGGGTCCACCGGCCACGCTTCCAACTTCATCTTCCCGGTGGACCACAACAAGGAGATGTGCCTGCTGGGGGTGCAAAGCGCCAACCAGTATCGCGACCTGGGGCTTTCCGTTGACTCCGGCGGCATCGAGGTGGCCCGGACCCAAGAGCGCGTCGACGAGCTCAAGCGGCGCATGACCTCGGCCACCGCTTGGGGGGTGGAGGCCCACATTTTGACCCCCGAAGAGGTAAAGGAGCTGGTGCCGTTCGTCAACACCGACATCGTTCTGGAGGGCTTCTACTGCCCCACGGTGTCGGTGGTGGACTCGCTGGAGACCGGCACCCAGATGCGCAATATCGCGGTGAACGGCGGCTGCCATGTGGCGGCCAACACCGAGGTGCTCGACATCATCACCGAAGACGGTCCCAACCCCGGTGACCGCACCGTCAAAGCGGTAGTAACCGACAAGGGCACCATCGAAACCGAGTACGTGGTGATCGCCTGCGGCGTGTGGTCGAACCGGGTGGCCAACATGGCCGACGCCTACATTCCGCTGGTGCCTGCCGTGCATCAGATGGTGGACGTCGGCCCGCTCGACATCCTGGCCGAGACCAACAACGAGATTGGCTATCCCATCGTTAGGGACATGGACACCTTCTGCTACGAGCGCCAGTCGGCCGGGTCGATGGAGGTGGGGTCGTACGCCCACCGGCCCATTTTCCACCACCCCGACGAGATCCCCTCCAACGAGGAAGCCGCCCTTTCGCCCACTGAGATGCCGTTCACCGACGACGACTTCGACCTCCAAATGGAGCAGGCCATCGATCTGATGGACATGCTGGGCGACGCCGAGATCAAGTACGCCATCAATGGACTGTTGTCGCTCACCCCCGACGCCATGCCGTGTCTGGGCGAGCTCCCCGAGGTCCGCAACTTGTGGTCGGCCGCGGCCATCTGGGTCAAGGAGGGGCCGGGCATGGCCCAGGTGGTGGCCGAGTGGATGACCTTCGGCTACCCCCGGGTGATTGACGTCCACGGCGCCGACGTGTCCCGCTTCTACGCCGAGGAGCGAGGCGACGACCACATCTGGGCCCGCTCTGCGGAGCACTTCAACAAGACCTACGGCATCGTGCATCCCCAAGAGCAGTGGGAGAGCCGCCGCAACCTGCGGGTCAGCCCCTACTTCTCCCGCCAGCAGGAGTTGGCGGCCGAGTTCTTCCAGGCCCGCACCTGGGAGCGGCCCCAGTGGTTCGAGTCGAACGCCGATCTGGTGGACCGCTACGAGGTTGAGGGCCGGGAGGTGGAGTGGGACGCCCGGTGGTGGAGCCCCATCACCGTGGCCGAGCACCTCAACCTGCGGGAGAACTGCGGGATGGTGGACCTGAGCGCTTTCCAGGTCTTCGAGCTGAGCGGGCCGGGCGCGGTGGCCTACGCCGACTATCTGGCGGTCAACAAGGTGGACGTGGCAGTGGGCCGCTCCATTTACACCCCGTGGCTGACCCCCGACGGCGGTTTCCACTCCGATTTGACCATGATGCGGATGGGTACCGAGCGGGTGCGCATTGTCACCGGTGTGTTCGACGGCGGCCGCGACGAGTTCTGGGTCCGCCGCCACCTGCCGGTCGACGGCTCGGTGAGCTTCGTCAACATCACCGACCAGATCACCACCCTCGGGGTGTGGGGCCCCAACGCCCCCCATGTGATCGGCGCGCTGACCAGCCAAGACCTCAGCCAGGACGGGTCGCCCTATGGCTCGCTGGTGGAGGTGGAGCTGGACTGCGGGGGCCGCACCGTTGAGGCCACGCTGTTTCGCATCTCCTATGTGGGCGACACCGGTTGGGAGATCTATGCGGCCTGGGACGACGGCCCCGCGCTGTGGGATGCGCTTATTGCGGTGGGCGCCGACTACGGGCTGCGCCCCACCGGCGGCGGGGTGTACGGCACCTCGGGGCGCTTGGAGAAGGGCTACCGGCTCATGGGTGCCGAGCTGGAGAGCGAATACAACCCGCTGGAGGCCGGCCTGGCCCGGCCCAAGGTGAAGGCCGCGCCGTTCATCGGCAAGGAGGCCTATCTGGCCGCCCGAGAAGCCGGCGATCCCGAGGTTTCCATGTGCGTGCTCACCGTGGAGGATCTGACCGACGCCCAGGGCCGCAAGCGCTACATGCAAGGGGGCAACGAGCCCATCTTGACCCAAGACGGCCAGCGGATTACCGACTCCCACGGACGGGTGTCGCGGGTGACCACCGCGGGGCCGGGGCCTTCGGTGGGCAAGCACCTGCTGATGGCCTATCTCCCCGCCGAGCTGGCCCAGCCGGGCACCGACCTCCAGGTGATGTACATGAACGAGCTCTTCCCGGTGAAGGTGGCCAGCACCGGGGCGGTGTTCGATCCCGACGACACCCGGATGAGGGGTTAGCGGAGCGGTCGCCATGAGGATCTTGTGCTGCGTGAAGCGGGTGGCGGCGCCCGGCGCCAAGATCAACGTGACCGACGACGGCCTGGCGGTGGACGCCACCCACTTGGGGTTCGCCACCAGCCCCCATGAGGAGTGCGGCGTGGAGGAGGCCGTGCAGCTCACCGAGCGCCACGGCGGGGAGGTGACCGTTCTGACCCTGGGACCGCCCGAGGCGGCCGATCAGCTGCGCTATGCCGCCTCGGTGGGTGCCCATCACGGGGTGCTGGTGGCCACCGACGGCTCGGCCTGGGATCCCCAGCGCACTGCCGCCGCGCTCACCGAAGCCATCCAAGACTTGGAGGCAGACGACGGCCCCTTCGACCTGCTGGTGTTCGGCAACGAGTCGGCCGACTCCGGGGGCTTTCAGGTGGGGGTGCGCGTGGCCTACGCCCTGGGCCGTCCCATCGTAAACGGCATCAAGGGCATCGAGGTGGATTCCGAGACCGATGGCGGGGTGGTTAGGGCTCGCCGGGAGATCGACGGCGGTTTCGAGGTATACGAGCTGCCCATGCCGGCCGCGGTCGGTGTCAAAGAGGGCCTCAACCTGCCCCGGTACCCCACGATGCGAGGGCGGCTGGCGTCCAAGAAGCTGGAGGTCGCCGAGGTGGCCTCTGGGGCAGAGCCCGGCGGGCAATCGCTGGTTCGGCTGCACCGGCCGCGCGAGGCGGTCACCGAGACGGTGGTCTTGGGGAACGGACCCGAGGCCGCGCCTGCCGTGGTGGACGTGCTCGAAGAACTGGGAGTGCTGTGATGCTGCTCGTGGTGCTGGAGCACGACCGGGGGTCTATGGACGAGGCCGCCCGGGAAGCGCTGACTTTCGGGCGGGGGCTGGCAACCCAGATGGGAGTGCCGCTTCATGGCGCGCTCATCGGCGCCGACAATGCCGAGTTGGTGTCCGAGGCCGGGGCCTACGGTGCCGAGGCGGTATACACCGTTGCCCACGAGGTGCTGGCCGACTTCGGCCCCGAAGCGTGGGGCGAGACGGCAGCTGAGCTGGTGCGGCGGCTCAATCCGGAGGCGGTGCTGGCCGGGGGCAGCGAGCGGGGCAACGAGATCATGGCCCAAGTGGCCGCCCGACTCGATCTGCCGTTGGTGGCCAACTGCATCGAGGTGCAGCCCGACAACGGAGCAGGGGAGTGGACCATGACCCGCCAGCAATGGGGCGGGTCGCTGTTGGAGGACGCTCGGTTGGATTCCGAGCGGCCCCTTCTGACCACCGGCCTGCACGCGGTGGCCGCCGAGCGGGCCGAGTCGCCTGTGGAACCTACCGTGGAGGCGGTGGTGGTCGAGTTGGACCAGTCGCTGGCCCGCACCATGGTCAAAGACCGGGTGGTGCTTGAGGCCGGGGTCACCCTGTCGACCGCACCGGTGGTGATCGGCGGCGGCCGAGGGGTGGGATCTCCCGAGGCTTTCGCCCCGCTCGAGGAATTGGCCGCCATGCTGGGCGGCCGGGTGGGTTGCAGCCGGGCGGTGACCAACAACGGCTGGCGGCCCCACTCCGACCAGGTGGGCCAGACCGGCACCCGCATCACCCCCGAGATCTACATCGCCTCGGGCATCTCCGGCGCCATCCAGCACTGGGTGGGCGCCAAGGCCAGCAAGCACATCCTGGCCATCAACATCGACCCCGAAGCCAACATGGTGGTCAAAGCCGACTGGGCCGTCATCGCCGACCTCCACGAGATGATCCCCGCCATCACCGAGGAGATCAAGCGCCGCCGGGCCTGACCCAACCGGGCTCAGCAGCCCTTGTAGTTCAAGATGGCGGTGAGGCGGTGGTCTATGTTCACCAAGTCTTGCTGGGCTTCCATCACCGCGGCGATGGAGCGGTAGGCGCCGGGGGCCTCGTCGGTCAGCTTGTCGGCCTGGTCGGCCTGCCATGTTCGCCCGGCCATCAGCTTGGTGAGCTGCTCGGGGGTTATCTCCCGCTTGGCCCGAGTGCGGCTCATCAGCCGGCCCGCGCCGTGCGACGCTGAGTGGTACGACTGGGAGCATCCCCTTCCGGAAACGATGTAGGTGTCGTCTCCCATGCTGCCGGGGATGACTCCCCGGTCGCCCTCGCGGGCTCGAATAGCACCCTTGCGGGTTACCCACATCACCGCACCGCCGTGAGTCTCCTTTTCGGCGTAGTTGTGGTGGCAGTCGATGGTGTCGGCCGAGGTGAAGTCCAGGCCGGTGGCGGCTCGCAGCGCGCCCAGCACGGCCTCGGTCATCAGCGACCGGTTGGCCCGGGCGTAGTCCTGGGCCCACAGCATGTCGGCTACGTAGGCGTCGAACCCGTCGTCGCCCTCGACCAGGTAGGCCAGGTCGTGGTCTTCCAGTTCCCGGCCCGCCTTCCGGCAGGTCTTCTGCGCAGCCTTGATGTGCATCTTGGCCAGGGAGTTGCCCACGCCCCGCGATCCGGAGTGCAGCACCACCCAAACGCCGTCGTCGGCGTCCAGGCTCATCTCGACGAAATGGTTTCCGCCACCCAGGGTGCCGAGCTGGGCGCCCATCTTGGCCTTGACCTTGTTGTGGACAGCCGCCTTGTTGGGGAGCTGACGATTTCGCAGCCAATGGCGCGCCTCCGTGGTGGCCTCTGGGTGGGCGTTGAACCCCGCGGGCACCGCGGCGGCAACGGCGTCTAGTGCGCCGTTGAGGTTGTCAGGCAGCTGCGACGCGGTGTGCGAAGTGCGGACCGCGGTCATTCCGCATCCCAAGTCCACCCCCACCGCGGCGGGGATGATGGCCGCTTCGGTGGGGATCACCGATCCGATGGTGGCCCCCATGCCCACATGAGCATCGGCCATCAGCGCCACCGACCCCGACACCGCCGGGCTGCGGGCTGTCCGCTGAGCCTGCACCAAGGTTTCCGCTTCCGCGTCGAACGCCCAGTTCACCACCGAACGTCCCGCCCCCGCTTCCACCGTCACCGGCCCATGCCCGCTCATCGCCCCATTGTCCAGGATCTTGGTTGCCTTTCCCAGTGATTTATTTGCCGCTGATCAGGCGGTGAGCTGGGCGGCTAGGCGGTTGGCGGCGGCTACTAGGGCGAGGCCGTGGTCGTGGGCTATGTCGGGGTCGGGGTAGCGGTAGGCGGGGCCGTGGACGTGGAGGGCGGCCAACGGGAAGCCGTCTTCGCCCAACACGGGGGCGGCTACCGCGTTGATGCCCTCGGCGAATTCCTCGTAGCCCCAGGCGTAGCCCAGGCTGCGGGCTTGGGTCAGGCGCTCCCGAAGGATGTCGGGATCGAGGTTGGTCCACGGGGTGCACTGCTCCAGTGGATGGGCCAGATAGGCCTCCTGCTCGTCGGAGGGCAGGTGGGCCAGCATGACCACCCCGGAGGACACGGAGTGGAGCGGGGCGTACTCGCCGGTCCAGTCCCGCAACTGCACATCAGACGACGACTCGGTGTGGTCGAGGTAGTAGATCCGGCCGTCGTCGATGATCGACAGTCCGGCCACCTCTCCCAGCGACTCGGCTAACTCCAGCAGATGGGGCCGGGCGGCGGCGATGAGACTGCGGCCTGCGGGGACCGCGCCGGCGATGTCGATCAAGCCATCACCGATCCGGTAGACCCCGCCAGCCTCGACCTGCTCCACTGCGCCCTCGGCCTCCAGCGCAGCCAGCAGCCGGGCCACCGTGCTCTTGGGCAGCTCCACCCGCTCGGCCAGATCGGTCACCCCCAACGGCCCTTGGGCCAGCGTGCGCAGCAGCAGAAACGCCCGTTTAACCGACTGCACCGCCATTCCCGCAGGATACCGAGCCTTCGAGACTGTTCCGCAATGCGGAACGCTGATTCCCAGGCTTTTCTTGCTAGTCGCGGGCCCGAGTCTCGATGTCTGCGTCGAGCCTGTGGTAGTCGGAGGCGTCGGCGGCGTATATCACCAACTCAGTCGACAGACCAGTAGGCGGGTCGAGGGTGCCGGCCCAGATCCCTATGGTGCTCAGCTTGTCTTGCCGTTCTCCCGGCGGCACGGCCACCACCTTCCAGAACAGCGAGCTTCCGCACTCCCGGCAGAAGCCATAGGCCACATCGGGCCATTCCTCGGGGTGATACCAGGCCAGCGTGTCGTCGGATAACAGGCGGAGATCGTCGCGGCGGCAGCCCGTGGCCGCAGTGAAGTGCCCCGTCCACCGCCGACACCGGTCGCAATGGCAATTCCACACATCCCGAGCCGGCCCGTCGATCACATACCTAACACCCCCGCACATACACCGCCCGCTCAATGTGTCACCCATGCATGGCAAACTCTATTCGTCTTTGAGGCTGGAGGGGGATGCCCTATATGGATGGCATGACAAACCGCGAGCTCTGCCGGGCGCTAGTGAAGGCCGAGTCAGAGAGCGAAGCGATCCGGGTCTTGAGGGAGGCAGGGCTGTGGGACGACCAGGATTGCTGGACTCCGCTTGGTGGCATCGACAACAACTACGGCACGATCATCAACCAGCAGGCGTCAGCGGAAGCGGCACTGGCCGAGAAGATAACCAATAGCATCGACGCGAGGCTGATGGCCGAGTGTCGCCGCAACGGACTTGACCCAGAGGCACCGCTAATGAGAAACGGCGTGCCGATGCCATCAAGCCCGGCCGAAGCTGCCGCGGCGTTCGGATGTGGGTGGAAGCAGACCAGCGAGGGCACTGACAGTCTGACGTCCCATGCCCAGAAGATTGCTGTAGTGGTGACCGGCGGAAAGAGGCCGAATTCTGCCTGCGTCTCGGTCATCGACCAAGGCGAGGGACAGACACCGGACAGCTTCCCCGAAACCTTCTGCTCGATCTACCGAAGCAACAAGAACAGGGTCAAGTTCGTGCAGGGCCGTTACAACATGGGCGGCACAGGCACCCTCCGATTTTGCGGCGATCACGGAATGCAACTGATTGTCTCCCGGCGCGATCCGGCATTCCGGGAAGACCCGGCTTGGGGTTTCACCGTGTTCCGTAAACTCCCGCCTGCCAAGGACGAGCGCAACCCCTATTGGGCTTATCTGGTCGCTCCCCAGCTTGGCCGGGATGGAACGCCGGCGGGCCAGGTACTCAGATTCGCAGCAGACAGGGTGAAGCTACTGCCGAAGGGCGCGCCAGATGGCGGCACGCAGAAGCCGTGGATCGCGCCAGCCGAGCACGGCACATTGGTCAAGCTCTATGACTTCATCAAGATTGGAAGCGCTACCGATACGCGCCCTTCCGGACAGTCATTGTCCCTCACTGCTCGACTGGAAGTTGAGTTGACAGATCCAGCCCTGCCGTTCCGAGTGCATGAGTGCCGCTACCAGGATTCAAGGGGAGACACCAGCCGCAACTGCGTGGGCTTAGTCAACCGCTTCACTTCTGGACGCAGCCTCCAATCACTTGAAGAGAGCTTTCCGTTCACTGCCAAGCTGACCAGTCCTTCAAGCGTCAAGCCCTCAGGCCAGCAATTCAGCGTCGCCATCTATGCTTTCAAGCAGGGTGAAGACGGACGGGCACGCGGCGGAGAACGTCGTCGGGCCGAGCACGCGGTGGCTTTCACCGTCAACGGCCAGCTTCACGCTGGGTGGCACTCTCGGTTTTTCAAAAGAAAAGGCGTAGATCTTTCACTCTTGGCCGACGATCTACTGGTGGTGGTCGACTGCTCGGTCTTGTCGGACGAGGGGATCAGACAACTCTTTACGGGCGGGCGTGACAGGATGATCGACGACTCACCACTCAGGTCATGGCTTGAGAAAGAGTTGGAAGAGGTGCTTAGCACCGACCAGCGGCTCCGAAGCCTCCATCACACTCGACTTGATGCTAGGCGAAAGAGTGAGCGCGGCAAGCGCGCCAAGGCCGCCGCTGAGATCGTTCAGAAGTTGTTGGCTGCCAACAAGTCGTTGGCCGAATATCTGGCCGGGGGTGTGCTTCCCTCGGGCCAGGGACCGGTTGGGCCAGGGCCGTTGAGCGAGCCCAGAGAATTCATTGGAAATGACCCGCCGACGTTTTTCAAGCTGAGGGGCAAAGACAGACTGAAGGCCCAGGTCAGCAAGTCCTGCTCTGTTGCGTTCACAACTGACGCGGTGAACGGGTACTTCGATCAAGGGCAGCACCTTCTCACCTTGGACAAGCAGCCAATCCCTTTGATTCGCGAGTCCCTGCACGATGGTCGGGCCAGCATCCGGTTTGAAATGCCCGAGAGTGCAGTTGCCGGAGACCACATATCCGCTCGACTGGAGTCCTCAGGGCCTGGACTGCTCGCTCCGTTCGTCAACGAGTTCACCGTGGTTGCTATTGACCAGAGGGAAACGGAGCCTGGCCCAGAGGTCACCCCAGACCCTCCAGCCGGCTTTGACTTGCCTGACGCTCAAGAAGTGCGAAAACGCGATTGGAAACGACAGGGATTCACAGAATGGACAGGTGCCCGTCTCATCCCAGATGCAGACCCGTCTCAGAACTTGTGGCAGTGGAATTATGACCACCCGTTCCTAGTAGAAGTCCGGAATCGCCCGGAGGCTAGGGAGAAGCCGGAGGTCCAAGAGGTGCTGAATGAGCGGTTCAAAAACTCGATGCTTGTCGTTGGCCTCTCCGCTCTAAGCGCACATGCGTCTGCGAAAGACGAGACAAAGAAGTCCGAAAACGGAGAATCTGCGGCGCTGCTTGATCCTGCCGACTGGGTTGCCGTCGCAACCGACGCTCTTGCCCCCGTCGTGTTTCCAGTCATCGAGTTCAGCGAGGCGATCACCGAGGTTCACCTGGAAGCTGGTGACTAGCCAGATTTCTCAGTCTGCGCGGGCAGCACGCCCATCCAGCAGACCACCCCGATGTCTTCTTCGGTGATCTCGGGGGGTGGGGCGGAGAGGTCGATGTAGCGCAGGCCGTAGAACTCCACTAAGTCGATGATCTGCTGGGCTGCCTCGGTTGGGGTTGTGGCCTCGCGGTCGAGTTCGCGTCTGATTTTGCCGAGGGCTTGTCGAATTTGGCTGCCTCGTTCTATTTCTAGGGCTTCATAGGCGGTGCGGGCGGCGGGGAGGGAGGAAACGTCAGGGTGGTCCAGCACTTCGCGGGCCCACTGCTGGGTTGGCCCTAGGGAGCGTCCCGTGAGGTGGCGGGCGGCGTCGTTGTGCTCTTGGATGATCGAATCAGCCGCGGCCGACCATGCTGCTTCCAAGTCGATGGGCGGGCCGCTGACTCCGGGTGCCTGACCGGGGTTGATTCGGCGCAAGAGAACGGGTGGTGCCGAGGCGATGTCCCCTTCGGCAGATATGTAGCGCCAGTGCCTTTCGCCGTCGCGAGTTCGGCAGGCGAAAAAAACGCCCGGCGGTCCGACTGATGGGACATTGGGTCCTTGAGCGAAGGCTGCGCCCACGCCCCAGGGCAGCTCTTGCACCCTGTTCAGTTCGCCTTCGGAGCTGGCTCGGCGCAGTTCGGCTCTCAGCAACTCCGCGCTAAGTGCCTGCGGTACGTCTGCTGCGTCTGGTTCATCAATCAGCGAGACATCGCCATCGGCCAAGCGACGGGCATACGACTGGATCTCCTCGTCGACATCTCCCTCCATCACCTCGATCTCCATCCCGTAGGGGCGGGCGGCCACGATCTTGCGGCGGATGGCAGCCTCGAGTCGAAGAAGCCTCTCCAAGTCGCCCTGCTCAGGCAGCATGGTGACGAGCGACACTTCCCGATGAGGGCTCTTCAGCCGAACCACGCGGCCATACCGCTGCACCACTCGTTGCGGGTTCCAGGGCATGTCGTAGCTGATCACGGCCGCGGCCTGCTGAAGGTTCTGCCCCTCGGAGAGGACGTCGTTGCCCAGCATCAGATCGACTTCGCCGTTGGCTGGCTCGTAGCCGGGACGAACCACCGTCTCGGGGCAGAAGCGAGCCAGCAGGTCGGTGCGCTCGTCAGGGTGGGTGTCGGCGCCAATCACCGTCACCCGTTCGCGTCCGTCTACTGGATCGGGCAGTTGTTCATCGAGATAACGCACGGTGTCGGCGAACGCGGAGAAGACCACGACCTTCTGTGAAGGGACTTCCTCTAGCAATCGTCGAAGCAAGGTGAGCTTGGGATCGCCAGCGGCTTTGAGAGAGCGCAACGCTACCGCAGCTGCCTCTAGGCTGACGCGGTCGGCGGCCACATCATTGCGGTACTCGGGCCTGAATCTGCCTATCGGCTCGGTTTCAGTCTCGTCCAGAACTTCAGACACCCACTCGCTCAACCCAGTCTCGTCGAGTTCGAGCGCAGCCGCTTCCCGCAGTGCATTCCCGCTAAGCACCCGCCCCTGATCCCAAGCGTCAAGGAACACATTGTGGGCGGCGATCATGCGGTCGAGGGTGAGTAGACAAGCGTGCCAGCATGACTCGAACCGCTTGAGAACCGCGGATTGCAGTAGCGCGCTAAGGACTGCCTCCTGTCCAGCCTCCTGGTCGCCGAGCCGATAGGAACTGGGCCTGTAGCGGGCCATGGTCAGGTGCTCGATGTGGGAGGTAATGGTCTGGACGAGGCCCGGGTAGGCCGCATCCAGGTCATAACGCTCGGTGGACAGAACTGGGGTGGGGAATGACACAGGGGTCCCGTCAGGGAAAGTCTCGTCGCCGTAGTGCTGTTCGATGAAGCGGCGGTCTCGTCGGACGCTCACCCTGTCGGCCAGAGAGAACAGCACGTCGGGATTGAGGTTCTCGGGATCGCGCTCATTGGCCCCGGCCCGCAGGAACAGCCGGCGCAGTGACGGGATGCCATGGGAGGCAAACGCCCGGTCGTGGTGGGCAAAGGCCATGACTAGGTGGTAGAGGTCCCACAGTCCGTTGTTGATGGGGGTGGCGGTGAGCAGAGCTAAGTCCTTTTGCTGGCCGCCCAGGAGCCGCGTCGCGGCCCGGTACCAGGTGGTGTCAGGAGTGCGAAGTGCGTGCCCCTCGTCCATCACCACTAGCCGGTAGACGTCTTTGTCGCTGTGCAGGTGGCGGCGGGCGTTGGCGGTGCCTGCCCTCACCAACTGTTCATCGGCGGCAAGCTGGTGGTAGCTAACCACTTGGGCGGGAAGCCGAGTTTGTCCCAATCGCTCCTGCCAATAGCTCACGAGTTGGGCAGCTGCCACCACTAGGGCGTGGGTGCCCCGGCGCAGGGTGTATTCCTCGATGAGGGCGAGGCCGATCTCGGTCTTGCCCGTGCCCACGCCGTCGGCGTAGATCACCCCGTGATGTTCCTTGATGATCTGTAGCGCCCGATGAAACCCGTCGCGCTGGAAGGCGGTCAGCTCCACGGCAGTGGGCGTCGGCCCTTCGGGCTGGTCGTCGTCGAGACCCAGCAGCTCCAACAACGCCCGCAAGTAGATGTCGCGGGGGTCGAGCAGTCCGACTTCGGGGAAGAGCAAGCCCCGCAAATCGGCTTTGAATTCTTGGGCCTCGTTCCACAGCCGGTCGAACCAGGCCACGGCTTGCTTGGCCACCGGGGGGTCGTACTGCACCAGCCCCAACTCCAGGTTGGCGAACAGGCCGCCACCGGTGAGGTTGGCCGATGTGACCAGCGCGGCCCGGGCATCGTCTTGGTTGCCAAACAGATAGGCCTTGCCGTGGAGAAAACGGTCGGTGTAACGCCGCACCTCTACCTCGGGCCGCTCAAGCCAGACGTCGAGGTCAACCAGCTTGGCCGCAGCTCGGCTGGGCGGAAATCGGGCTAGGTCGCGGTCGGCCCGCAGCCCTTCGAGGGCAAGTTCGAACCGAGAGACCGGCACTTGAACGCCCAGGCCAGGGGCAGGTGCCACCCCCAGCAACAGTCGAACGGTGCGCCCGTCAGCCACCGCAGTAGCCAAGTGGTGCAGGCCCCCCAGATTCACATAGCCGGTGGCAATGGAGAGTCCGTGGTGGACGGCAAAGTCATCGAGCAGATAGGAGAGCGCGTCGGCGTGATGGGTGCCATCGCCCTGGTTGTCGAGCAAGTAGGGGCGCCCGGGCATCAGGCCCGCTCGTGGAGGCTGCGGAAAAGGGCTTCTCGATAGGCAGGGGTAACCGCGTCAGTGGTGAAATCTTCGAACATGGTTTCCAGATCGGCCTCAGCGAGATGCCAGGCCCGTGCTACCCGAAGGTCGATGTCTACCCGCAGGCGCTGCTGCTCATCAGGCATAAGGGGGCCGCAATCGACTCCGGCGGCGGTAGCAAATTCCGCAAAGCGATCATCGGTTGCTGATAGTCGGGCAGCGGTTCGGGCAATCTCATCAAAGTCTTGGACACTGAGATCAGGGACGACCAGCGCCTCCAGGATGAAGAAATTGAGGTTTCTTCCGATGAAACGGCGAGCCTGCCAGTCGAACGGCAAGCTGTTCATGATGCCCAAGCAGGCGGCCTGAGTTAGCTCATCTCCGCCCATAAAGGCCAGATAGGGGGCCTTGTTGGTCAAGAACACTTTGGGGGGTACCAGGCAAGCCCGAACTGTCCGGCTGTCATCGGATCGTGAGACGTCACGAAACACTACTCGTGCACGATCCAGTTCGGCTAGAACTGCTTGACGGCGGTCCTTTACCAGAGTGGATTCAGCAAGGATGGACTTCAACCCTGGCCGAGGTTTGCGGACCTTCTTCCAAACTTTGTCGTCGATCGGACACCAGCGGGCCTCGGCACCATGGGGGTTGTATTGATCGAAGCTCTTGCCTTTCCACAGCGGCAGCCCGGTGCTTGCGTTGCGCCAAAAGTGTTTGTCATTCTTCTCATCGAGTTCTCGAACCGGAAAGCACTGCCACCTTCCGCTGGCGCCTAGCGGGAATGGTGGCCCAACCCGGAGCTTGGCCAGTAGATCGGCTTCTTCCTGTGACTTGAGTGTTGGGGTCATCCACCCGGCACCAAATGAAGAGGGAGAGACAAGTATGCCTGGCGATTGTGACTGGGCTTCCCAAGCTTGTTCAGAGTTGGCGACTCCGGCGATGGCCACAAGGTGGCCGTCGCCGGCTATGCGCCGGTCGGCCATTACTAAGACCACGCCGTCGCGCGACTCGCCACTAAACATCCAATGACCCCTGTTGACGAGAAAGTCGATCCGTCGGGCTGACATCTGGGTGTAGAGCCAGTTTCGGAACCCTTCCGAGCCTTTGTTTAAAAATGCTTCGCGGGGAAGCACCACGCCGATTGCTCCGTCTAAGCGGACCAGCGTGCGGTAGCGCTGGCAAAAGTACTTATACAGATTGGGGTCGCCCGCAGTGGATTCGTACTCGCCGGTTGACAGTGCTTCCCGCTGGGCCTCGGCCCGTTCCTGTTCGGCATTTAGCAAGATGGCGAGTTCAGGACGCGTGGCCAAGAGATCGGCCACCGCAGCGTCACGTTCACCATCCGGCAGCCCGTGCAACCCAGGAAGGTGCAGTCCATACAGCGACAGGTCTTCGACAGTCACCTCCTCCCATGGAGGGTTGCCCACCACTACATCGAAGCCGGGGCGGTCCCGGGAGAATGCCCGAGGGAACTGGAGGGGCCAGTGCAGGAAGGCGTGCGTGCTGCCAAACTCGGCGGCCTTACGCACGATCTCCTGCCCACTGTGGCCGTTTGTGCCAGCGATCACGTCTGGGCCATGGGTTTCGGCGTGGCTGCGAGCACCCTTGAGTTCAAATCCCTCCGCGG
Organism: marine group bacterium Sva0996 bin134; assembly: GCA_002239105.1. GTDB lineage: Bacteria > Actinomycetota > Acidimicrobiia > Acidimicrobiales > Bin134 > Poriferisocius. Next base: position 42,023 of record MPNQ01000027.1, read on the forward strand.
TCCACAAGTCGAAGAGCCGCTGCAGACCTTCGGTGGCCTGTCGGGCTTCGAGATCGGCAGCCCTGCTGGCTTTCACCTCAGTAGGCGTGAGGTCGTCGATGTCGGCCAGTCGGGCAGAAGCCTCTGCGGCATCGGCCAGAGCGTCTTGCAAGGCATCCGCTTGAAAAGTGCCCTCCCTGATCACCGTATCGGCGTTGGCCACCCCGATCAGGGAGTTGCCCACCACCACGTTTCGGTCCAAGTAGGCCAGCGACAGCCCGGGTACGAACGACGCCAGCCACAGCGACAGGGTGGCGATTTCCGCGCCCATGGGACTGCGA
>MPNQ01000004.1 GCA_002239105.1 marine group bacterium Sva0996 bin134
GACGACCTAGAGCTCGCCACCCTGGAATGGGTCGACTGGTTCAACAACCGGCGCCTCCACCACCACAACCCCGGCCGGATCCCACCAGCCGAAGCCGAGGAACTCCACTACCGTCAACAACACTCACACCGCCAGGCAGAGACTCACAACAAACAGCCTGCGTGAAACCCGGAGAGGTTCACTTCAACCAGATCGTTGAGTTTGTCGGCTCTGCCTGTGAAGCCATAGTCGCTTTCGGCCTACCAACGTGTGCCGAGAGCCTTTGGGTTGGAGTGCGGATGAATCCGCACCTGATCTCTCATGCGTCCCTCCCTGTGGAGCAGATGCTCACAACGAAGGTCTGATGGCAAGGTCAGGGGCTGGGAACCGGATTCGGCTCTAGTCCCAAGCTCACGAGCAGGTTGCCTAAGGCATCGGCGGTGTCTTCGAAGTAGTTGGAGTGGGTGACCTTGATGACGTCTATGGATTCAGCACCAAGTAGGACGACCTCCACACGAGGGTTGTCCCGGTACTGCTCCTCGCGCTCGCTGTATGCCTTGAGGGCTCGAGCAGTATTGCGAAACTCCTCGAGGCTGATCTGCTTCCTCGCGTCATGGTCGAAGGCGATAAGGAAGTCAATAGTCTTGCGCTCTCCCATCAGTCCTCCCCGACTCCTTGATCAACAGACCTGATTAACAGGCTGAGTGCTGAAATCATAGCCAGCCGGGTGAGAATATCCATCATGGCCTCGGATGGAGGCTGGCCGGGCACTCGCAGCGACCCAAGCTCAGACAGGTTCCTCAACAGGTCGTGAACTTCATCAGGACCATCGCCACTTTTGAAATCGATACCGGTATTGCTGGTCAGAGATTCCACGATCTTGGCCCAGCTGTGTTGTTCACGGGTGCGGAGCTGCACCTCGATTCGCCGGCCGTGGTACCTCGTGTAAATGTGGATGGCCCTATAGCCCGAGTCTTGAGGCTGAACCACGTAGTCCTTGATCTTGTCAGGCTTCTTGTTGCGCTTGAGGCTGTTGGCGACGAAGCGGGCCACAACCCGCTGAACCTCTTCTTGGGAGTTGAGCACCGCCCGGCAGCCGCCGACGTCCTGCATGCTTGACAGATCCATCAAGGGGAGCCGCCTGAGCTTGTCCTCAATGGTGGGCAGTCTCTTCAGTCGCCGGGAAAGGTCGAGATCGAGACCTTCGGTTATGAGGCATGACCGCAGCCCCATGTATGCAGAGTGCATCGGTACGGCATGAGCAGACCGGTAAGCCTCGACAACCTCACGGGCGTTGCGGACCTCCTCAAGAGAAGGCAACTGACCCTGCCCAGTCTGTGCGCGGCGCAAGACACCACCAGCACGCTTCACATTGCCCAAGGAACCAAAGGCGGGAGGGGATTGACTAGACATCTGGCGGTGCAGGCTACCCCGCACCGGTCTGAACGACTGCCGAATTCAAAGGGCCGCAGACCCAGCAGGCTGACGCGAATGCGATGACGCAGTACGACCAGTTTGCAAGAGTTGCAAAACATGGTCAGGGCGCGGCGGGTGGCGCAGGCCGCGCATTGAATTCTGCCATGTGACAACCATCGCTGGAGACCGCGGATTGCAGGGTTCCTGGATAACTAGGGGCCTAGCGGGGCTACAGCGCATCGACCATGCCGTTGCACTCCTGAAGGCACTTGTCGCATGACACGGGCATGCCGTAGCGGAATTCCGAGCCCAGTTCTCTTTCGAGTTCATCACGGATTATGGACACTGAATCGATACGGGCGTCTGGTTGCTTTGGTCGGCTCACGAGGGAGACTTCCAACAGATCTGCCTTTGTGGTCACGCGTCCGCAAACCTCGTCCCCGTAGACTTGCCCAGCTATGTGATCGCAGTCTTCGGGGTCCTCCTGACAGATCGAGCACTCTGATTCTTCAATGATGGATCCGGTGCTGTTTCCCACCCTGTTGTGAGCAAGGGCAACCGGGCATGTCTGGCTGTAGCCCTTACCTGGCTCGAACGTCAGTTTGCACCCGAAAGTGGTTCGCACTAGGCGGCCAGCATCGTCAAGGACCTTGTGTGCATGGTCAAAATGGTCGGAATCTTCAAGCCAGTCGACAGCAGACCGTAGGATGCCCAGACCATTACGCGCCCGCCGCTCGGGCTCTCCTGGCAAATGCACAGAATCAAGCAGTTCGATTGCCTCTTGAACTGTCCGCGACCCTTCCTGCAACTTTCCTTGTCCCTTTTGCACGTCGGCGTTGCGTGTGGTGCGAAAGGTCCCTGGGCCGTACAAGACGGCAACGCCTGAAATGTGCGCTGTGGTATCACGTGCAGTGGGAACAGGGATCATGGCCAATTCCGTCACCTGCTTTCGCCGTCACCGAAGCAGCGGATCGCTTCAAGGACTTTGTCGCCGTCTCCGTGACCCTCGAAATACTCGACGGTGCCGTCTGGACCCTGGCGACCGAACCGCACGTGCAGTTTCGTCTGCGATGGCTGCGACGCTCCCACGATCTGGCGGATCGCATGCACGAGCAACTGAACGCAAGTCTCTACTCCAACGTCATTGGCAAAAACCAGAACTGGTACCCAGCACTCGGCCGCATTGAGCGAAATCTCTTGTCGTTTGCTGCGTTCGAAGGCGTGCTCAACGGTATGGCCATTGGAGCGGAGGATCTTCACCATGTTCAATGTCGTGTCCGGATACGGATTCTGCACGCGATCATCAGCTGACTGGCTCCACCCCGGGAGCCCGGGGAGAACCACTACATCAGCATCCGGCCAGGCCGGATCCCATGTACCCAATTCCTTATCAAGACGCAATGCGGACCCTTCCACAGGCCAACTATACCGGGGATATTGAACATCCCGTCTCTGCCGCCAGACTGCAGTGGTCCCGCGCGGGCGGTACAAACGTGTTTCTCAAGACACCCAAGAATATGTCATCCTAAAAGCCTCCGCGGGCCGGTCCTCGCCTGATCACCGGCCTTCATCACCGATCATAATCAACCTCCGGTGGAGTTCGCCGGCCAGGAGATGCATCACATGAAACAAATAACAGACTACAGCGATGTGCGAAACCGTGATGCGTGCATTCATTGTAGAGCAGGTCTCAATTCCCGCAACAAGAGCAGGGATCACGTTCCTTCCAAGTGTCTTCTTGTTGACCCACTGCCCAACAATTTATACAAGGTCGCCATCTGCAAGGCTTGCAATGCATCGTTCTCTCCAGATGAAGAGTACCTTTCCTCATTTTTGGAAGCAGTACTAACTGGTAGTGTCGATTCAGACCCAAATCCACTTCCTTCGACAGCCACCTCAGTCAAAGGCAGTTTTGGTGTGCGGAAGCGGATCTCGCAGTCGCGGAGGGAGCAACCGCTGCTCTTTGGAGGTACTGAGGTAACTTGGATACCTGAACTAAATCGTATACATAGTGTGATAGTGAAAAATGCGCGCGGGCATGTATTCTTTGAATTAGGAGAGCCCCTGGTCGATCCACCTTCACGAGTCGATTGTCTACCTGTCATTCGAATGACAGTTGATCAGAGAAACGCATTTGAAGAAATTTCACTCGGGTCAGGTTGGCCAGAGGTTGGAAGCAGAATGATGCAGCGCGTAGTTGGCATCGAACCACTCGTAGACGGTTGGGTCTTGGTCCAACATAATGTCTACCGATACGCCGTATTTCAAGACTATGGCGAAATGGTCGTCCGCTCCCTGATTCGAGACTATCTCGCGACTGAAGTGGCTTGGGAGTACTAAAGTGGCTCTACGCGACGAAGCTGGGACGTCGGGTTCTGATTCTTGTGACTGGTTAAGTTTGGCCTGGTTTTCGTCCTGCGGCAAGCAGGATTCTGAGCCGGTAGTTGGCGAAGTTGCGGAAGCCTCTGGCGGAGCGTTTGACGTCTTTGATTTTTGCGTTGGCGGCTTCGGTTCGCCCGTTGTGGGCGCCGGTTGCGATGCTGTTGTTGATCTCGGTTCGCCATTTGGTGAGGGTGCGGGCGAGTCGGTGTAGCTCGGGGGCCGCCTCGGGGGCTTTGCACCAGGAGATGGCGTCGTCGAGCCGGGTGGCGGCTTGGTCGGGGTCGCCGGTTTTGAACACGGCCCGGACTCTTTCTTTGGCCTCCCAGCAGTCGGCGACTTCGTCGTAGGGGTCGCCCGCGTCGAGGGCTTGTCGCAGCCGGTCCCAGCCGGTGTCGTCGAGGCGCTCTGCGCCCATCAACAGCAGCTTGCGGGCTCCGTAGAGGGGGTCGCCTTTGCGGCCCCGGTGGCCGGTTGTGTCGTTTTGGGTGCGGCGGCGGCAACGGTCAACGGCCTGGTTCGCCAGTCGGACAACGTGGAAGGGATCCACCGCGATCTGGGTGCCTGCCCGCAGGCGATCGCCGCGCAGCGACTTGATGGCGCTGCGGTAGCCCTCGTGGGGGTCGATGCAAACCACCTCGACGGCCCGGACCCATTCCCGCCCCTGCTGCGACACCCATTCACGCAGGTCAGCGGCATCGCGGCCCTCGAACACGTCGACGACCCGCCCGGTGTCGGCATCGACCGCGGCGGTGATGAACCGGCGTCGGCGGCGCCGCGAGGCCGAGGCCATCACGGTCTCGTCGAAGCCCAGCTTGACCACCGGCCCGACCCGGCCGCCGCCCGCAGCCCGCTCGGCGGCCAAGGCGAGCTGCGCCCACATAGTGTGCCAGGCGACACCGAGCTGGCGGGCCAGCGACGCCACCGACCCCTCCACAGCTGCCAGCCTGCCCACAGCCCACCGCTCCGCCCGAAAAGTGAGAACCCGGCGCGGCCCGGCCAGCTCGGACCGCTCGGTCCAAGACCCCGACCCGCACAGCGGGCTGCGGCACTCCCAGACGCGCTTGTTCCACCGCACCCTCACCGGGCGGCCGTCCCCGCCCGGCGCGTCTCTCAGCACCACCTCCCGGCGCCCCTTCGAGCGGGCCCTGAGCCCGCAGCCGGCGCAAAACACCCGCTGCCCATCGGGGGACTGCACCCGCACCACCACTTCGCCGAGCACCTCTTCGACGCCGGTCACCTCCAACCCGAGCGCGCCGAACCCGAAATCTGAACTAACTTCAACCACCAGGGGCCTCCTGACTCTTGGACTATCTGACAGTCACAAGAATCGGCGAGGCCCCCGACTCAGTGGCGGACCCCCACAATCACCCCAGTCCCAGCTTCAACGCGAAGACCCGGAAAAGTAGATCCGAAAATCTCTATTGATAGATCACGTGAGTTGAAAGATAGACATGAATGCAATGGATCAAGGAAAGCAGCTACCATCCTTTCCCATTTACACGGCTAATCAAAACTGGCTGAACTCAAGTGTTCAGATAACAGAGGAAACACACTCACGCCTATACCTTCGGTACAGACATCTCGCCGGTGACCACCGCCGTGATCAGAGCCTGGCGCCGTTCTACCAGGAGTTCTACGAACTCAGTTAACTTAGCAATTGAACGCTCAACTCGATCTGCTTCGCGCTCGATACGGTCCACTATTTCCTGTTGTTCCTTCACTTCGGGAGCCGGAATACGTAGCCCACGAATTACTTCCTGGCTGATATTTGGTTGACCGGCACCGTAGGCCATCGAAATAATTTGCTCTCGGTGTGCCCAAAGCCACCAAAAGAGAAAGCGTTGGTCCAATGGACCCGCTCCAAATATTGCGCAACACGCTTGATTTGTTACTGCTGGAACTTCAAGTACGCCTAGGCGACCCACGGTTGCTCCGTACATCGCTATCAGGATCGATCCCGGTGGAAACACTTTGAGGGCAGAATACTTGCTACAAGCCTCATCGGTGACTCGCTGACCAGTCTCTCGAATGCTTGTTTCACGTAGTTCAGATGTTGTAACCCAGGGAATTCCCTCAAGGTCATCGTAGTATTTTGAATTGCCACTCTCCGGAGTAGTCCCGCTTCCAGTTTGCTTATACCACGCGATCTTATGAGGCATCCAAGATCGAGGTACAGGACCAAGCCAATATGGTCCTGGACTCCAAAGGTCCTTGTATCCTTCGCCTGCTACATGAAAAATAGTGAAACGACGTAGATGTTCTGAAAGAAGCTCAATAAGGCGGCGTTTCTTGTAGATAAGGGTATTGATACGAGCAGTTTCCGCCTCGAGATAGTCGACAATCTGGAGTTGCTCGTCGACACTTGGCAACACGATTGGAAGACAGCGTAGCTGCTCCCAAGAAATGTCAAACTGTGACGGTGGCATCCATTTGGAAATGCGCGTCAACTCTTGCAAATAGACAGATGATCGAAGCAAGTAGTGAAGAAAACGAGAATCGACAGCTTGAATCGGCCTACAAACAAAATATGCTGGACTGACTATACCTCTATAGATGGACACACCGAGACCACCTTGCCACGTTCTCAACTTATTGAAAACTATATCGTTGGGTTCCACAAGAAGATACTTGCTTAAGTCTTCGCCGAGGCGATTATGATTATCGTCTCGTGATGAACGCGGTACTACACCTTCATCTAGGAATACTGATAGCGGGTCCAATTCTGGATAACCACTAACCTTAGTTCTAACGACGAGACGCCCGAAGGGTACCTGTTCCCATTCTTGTGGATTGCTGAGTTCAGCAATAATGCTCATGCCTCAATCTCTGCCATGAGACTCTGTATTTCTGCTTCCAACTTCTTGATCTCACCATCGATTTCACCCATTGAGCGAGGCGGCACATAGTTGAAAAAATGCCGTGTCAGGGGAATCTCATAGCCAATCTTGGTTTTGCCGGGGTCGAGCCAGGCGTCGGGGACATAGGGGTGGACTTCGGCTTCGAGGTAGTCACTCATGGCTGAGCTGTACTCAATTGTCTGGAGGCGGGCAATTGGATCGGCCTCGAAGGTCACGGCCATCGGTGGTAAGGGCACGTGTTCTTGGTCTCGTAGGTCGGGGTCGGGTTTGGGTATGCCATCTCGGTCGGTGACGGCGGGAGCATCAGGATCGCGGATTGCGAGGGCCGCGGTGATTGCTTTGACGATGGCCACAGGTTTTTTGCCGGTTGCTTTCAGCAGGGCATCCCGTGCGGCTTGCTGGGCGTCGGATTCTGTGAGGTAGACCTCGCCTTGGTGGGCTCGAAGCTGGTCAAGTAAGGCCTCGCGTTTATCGTGGTCGAGATCGGTGATCTTCTTGTCTGCGACGACGGCGTCCAGAGAGTCGCCGGTAATCTCCCAGCGGAGCCGAAGGGGACGTTCGATGGTGATGCGGAGAAAGCCGAAATTCTCGTTGGGAAAGATCTTGACTTGGGAGTTCTCCTCGAACGCTCCGTAGAGGCGAGCGATCTCGTTTATTTGTGAATCCGAAAGCTCTTTACGCTTTTCGCCGAGGTTCTTGCGCATCTTGGTGTAGAAGTCGCGAGCGTCTACTAGTTGGACTTTGCCGCGGCGCTGCGGGGCCTTGCGGTTGGTTACCACCCAGATGTAGGTGGAGATGCCGGTGTTGTAGAAGAGTTGGTCGGGGAGGGCGACGACCGCTTCGAGCATGTCGTTCTCGATAATCCAGCGGCGGATCTCCGATTCGCCCGAGCCGGCACCGCCGGCAAATAGAGGCGACCCGTTGAACACGATGGCCAGACGGGCGCCGCCCTCGTCGACACGCTTCATCTTCGAGCTCATGTGCTGCAAGAACAGGAAGCTGCCGTCGTTGATGCGGGGCAGCCCGGCGCCGAAGCGACCGGCGAAGCCCTGGGTGGCGTGCTCATCCTTCACCTTGTCGGCCACCATCTTCCACTCGACCCCGAATGGGGGGTTGGCCAGCAGGTAGTCGAACCGCTCGTTTTGGTGCTGGTCGTCGTCGAAGCTGTTGCCGAACTTGATGTTGGAGGCCTCCTGACCTTTGATCAGCATGTCGGCGCGGCATGTGGCGTAGGTCTCGGCGTTCACCTCCTGGCCGAACACCATCAGGCGGGCCTGAGGGTTGAGGTTGCGCAGATGATCCTCGGCCACCGACAGCATCCCGCCGGTGCCGCAGGCCGGGTCGAGCAGCGTCTTCACCACGCCGGGCTTGGTGAGCAGTTCGTCGTCTTCCCGGAATAAGAGGTTCACCATCAGCCGGATCACCTCTCGGGGGGTGAAGTGCTCGCCGGCGGTCTCGTTCGAGAGCTCGGAGAACTTCCTGATCAGCTCCTCGTAGAGGTAGCCCATGTCTAGGTCGGACACTGACTCGGGACTCAGGTCGAGATCGGCGAACTTCGACACCACCAGGTACAGCAGGTTGCGGTCGTCGAGCCGGTCGATCTGCACGTCGAAATTGAACTTGTCCACTATGTCGCGGGCCGACTCAGAAAACCCCGCGATGTAGTTGCGCAGGTTGGCGGCCACGTTGTCGGGATCGCCGAGCAACGTCGCAAAGGTGTGTCGGGAGGTGTTGAAGAACGGGTAGCCGGCGAACTTGGCCAAGAGCGGATCGCGGTTTTGGAGCGTGTCGGGTAGTCGCCCCACCGCGGCCAGCACTTCCTCTTTGGTGGGCTCTAGCACGCAGTCCAGCCTGCGCAGCACCGTCAGCGGAAGTATTACTCGGCCGTACTCCGACGGCTTGTACACGCCGCGCAGCAGGTCGGCCACCGACCAGATGAACGCTGCGTGGTTGTTGATTGTCTCGCTCTGCATCTGACTCCAGCTAGATCCTCGAAGGGGCCGGGAAGCTCAACCGGTTTTGACAGCGAGTGGAGTGTAGGCCATCTCAACTTTGGCGAAGCTCTTGGAGGCCGTCGGACGGGGTCCAGGTCTCGATCACCAGTTCTCGTCCCTCGACGCGGGTCAGCGTGGCGCGGGAGATGTAGGCGGTGAACAGGGCCATGATGTCGGGGTTGTCGATGGGCGTTCGGTGACCGGCCACGAACAGGTCAACTTCCTCGGGGGTTGCCGCCACTGCCTGGCCGTCGATACGGGCGTCGCCGAGCAGCAATTCCTCGGTGTCCGGCGAGCTGTGAAGCGAGAACCTCGGGTCACGTAGCAGGTCCGCCGCCTTGCGCGAGCCCGGCGTCATCCCCAACCACAGATGCCCGTCGCGAATCGGCGCCTCCATCCCCGACAACCGAGGCGACCCATCCCGGCGCAGCGTGGCCAGCACCGCGTGAATGTGGCTCTCAAACCGCAACCGGATCCGCTCGGCTAACTCAGGAGCCTGCGCTTCGAACGACTTCCAGACAACTGTCTTCGCCGCGCCCATCAGTGCTGCGGAATTCATCTCAGTCGCCCCTATAGACACAGGAGCTCAACTAGACCGCAGACGGAAGGACTAGCAGGGCTTCCTGGTCGTTCGCATTAAATTCGGTGATCACATCCCGATGCTGCTGGAGGACGTCAAGAACTTCGAGTGTCGTAGCGTTGCCGACCCTCAACCAGATGGCTTTGGGAGGCGGCCCCAGTAGGAATGCGAGCTGGCGGAAGTCGGAGTCTTTCGAAACGATGACAAAGTCGTGATCATGCGCGTATTCCCAGATGGTGTTGTCCGTTGCGGTGTCGAGTCCGATTTCGGCAACGTGACTACTCCCGGGATACTCAGCCACCAGCATTTCCACAAGGCGGCGCGATAGGTTCTGGTCGAGAAGCAGCCTCACGCGGGAGTCGCAAGACGCCGCTCGCGCAGCGCAGCAAACTCAATGGCAGCTAGGACATGCTGCTCGCTCAACTCAGGGAAGTCGCCAGCTATCTCTGACGGCGTCATTCCCGCAGCCAGATAGTCCAGCACATCGTAAACCGCTATCCGCGTGCCGATGAAGCAAGGCTTGCCGCTGCGAACACCGGCCCGCGTCTCAATCACCCTGGTGAGCTCCACAAGAAGAAGCATATCCAGCAAGCCGGATGCAACGAAACGACATCCTCTTTCCCGGCCGGCGGGGGTAGGTTGGGTTTGTGCGGTTGGAACGGGCCGTTGGGTATGGGGCGCTGGCGAGCAGCTGGGTTCTCATTGCCTATGCAATAGGCCTGCTGGCCGCTCTCAGCTTGCTGGCCGCAGCCTGCGGCAACGACGACGACACCACGGTTCTGCCTTCGCCGACCGCTGAAGCCACGGTCGAATCCACGACTGAGGCGACACCGGAGGCAACCGCCACGATGACTGCTTCGACCACGGCTGAAGCCACCGTGACGGCTACGTCTCAGCCCACCCCTGAGCCAACGCCCGAGTCGACTCCGCTGCCCACGCCTGATCCGACGGCCGCTCCCACCCTTGAGCCGACCCCTGCTCCGACTCCGGAGCCCACGCCTACTCCTGATGCGGGGACCACCATCGAGGTGGAGGTGGCCGGGGGCAAGCCCGTGGGCGGGGTGGAGCGCCACCGGGTCGACGCCCGAGATTCCGTCACCATCACGGTGGTCGGCGACACCACCGACGAGCTCCACATCCACGGCTACGACCTGGTGGTTCCCTTTTCCCCCGGCCAGCCGGGGAACATCACCTTTGAGGCCAATATCCCCGGCATATTCGAGGTGGAGACCCACCACCACGGTGATCTGGTGATGGAGCTCCAGGTGGGATGATCCCCTAGTGGGAATGCTGAGCACTGTTTTGGCCCACGGGGTGGGGTCGCGGGGCGACCTGCCCCTGCCGTTCTACCTGTTCGCCATTGGCGCGGCCGTCGCCTTGATGGCCACCTTCATCAGCCTGAGCTTCTTCTGGCACCGGGCCTGGCTGCCGGCGGCCGCCACGGGCCGCAGCCTGGGGCTGGCCTTCGGACGAATGCTCGACGTGGTGGCCGTTCCGGCCCGGCTGGCGTCGCTGGCGCTGTTCGTGCTGGCCCTGGGCAGCAGCGTCAGCGGTTCAGAGGTAGGGAGCCAGCGCTTCGGACCGCTCTCGGTGTACGTGGCGCTGTGGGTGGGGATGGCGATCGTCTCGGCGCTGTTCGGCGATGTGTGGCGGGTGCTCAACCCGTTCGAGACCATCGCCGCGACCATCGAGTGGACCGCGGGGAAGCTGGGCCTGCCCCAGCTCGACGACACCGGCGAGATTCCCGGCGGCTACTGGCCGTCGGTGATGGCGCTGGTGTGGTTCTTGTTCTTCGAGCTCTGCTACCACGAAGGGACCACCAACTCAGCCGTCGGCGGGGCCATGATCGCCTACACGGTGGGGATGGTCGGCGGGTCGGCGGTGTACGGGCGGCGCTGGCTGCGCCAAGCCGACGCATTCGGGGTGCTGTTCTCGCTGCTGGCCAAGATGGCGCCGATATACCGCGACGACACCGGCGCGGTGCGGCTGCGGCCCCCACTGTCGGGGCTCACCACCGTCGCCCCCCGCATCGACCTGTTGGCGGTGCTGCTGGTGGTGCTGGGCGGCACCACGTTCGACTCGCTGGCCGGCAGCACCCTGTGGCCCGATTTGGTGGGCACCCACCGAGGCTGGACCGCCACCGGGATCAACACCGCGGGGATGTTCATCGTCATCGCCATCATGGCGCTGCTCTACTACCTGGGATCGCGGGCCGTGGGGTGGTTCACCGACCAGAGCGCCACTGAGGTGGCTCGGCGCTATGCCCACTCCCTGGTGCCCATCGTGTTGGGATACACCGTGGCCCACTACTTCTCGCTGCTGGTGCTCGACGGCGGCCAGAACTTCCTCCGCCTGCTCTCCAATCCGTTCGACCGCGGCTCCAACTGGTTCGGAACCGCCGATTGGGCGGTGAACTTCTTCCTAGTCTCCACCGACGTCATCGCCTGGGTTCAGTTCTTGGCCATCGTCCTCGGCCACATCGCCGCGGTGCTGGTGGCCCACGACCGCGCCGTGGAGACCAGCGAGGCCAGCGAGGCCACCTGGGCCCAGCGCCCCATGCTCGTCGTAATGGTGTTCTACAGCGTGGTCGGCCTCTGGCTCCTCCAGAAGGCCTGACCCCGACGTTTGGCCTAGATCGGCCGGGCTGAGGCGGCGTCGAAGCCAACCGACAGCTGCACCGGGCGATCCTCGGTCACCCAGGCCCCGTTTACCCGCACATCCAGCACCGGCCAGCTGATCGGCACTGCTACCTCGGCTGTGCTGCCGGCCTCGAGTAGCACCTTGGCAAACCCCAAGAGACGCTTGGGGGCCCGCTCGTAGGCCGAGCCGGGTACCGACCCGTACACCTGCACCACGGTCGACCCGGCCCGTGAGCCGGTGTTGGCCACCGATGCCACCGCATGGTCACCGTCGACCCGAGCCTCGACTAGGGCGAACTCGGTGTAGCTCAGTCCATGGCCAAATGGCAGGTGGGAGGCAACGCCGTTGGCGTCGAGATGCCACTGTCCGTGGAGCAGCCCATAGGTGAACTCAGTGGCGTCTTTGTCGAAGTCCACCAGGTCGGCCTCGTCGTGAGGCACGGCGAACGGAAGGCGCCCGCCCGGCTCGGCCCGGCCCAGCAGCACGTCGGCAAAGGCGGCGCCGCCCTCAACGCCTGGGTACCACACCATGAGGGCGGCGGAGACGTCTGTTAGCCACGGCAACACCACCGCGCTGCCCGCCATCACCGCCACCACTACGTTCTCGTTTACGGCCCGAACCGCCCCGATCAATTCCTCATCGGCCGGGGACAGGCGCAGCGAGTCGCGGTCGCCGCCCATCGCCCACACGCTGTCTTCGACCCCGGCGTCGCCCATGCTGCCCTCGCCGCCCCCTGCCATGCGGTTCATGTAGCTCTCAGCCTCATCTGGATCGGTAAACCCCAGCTCAGGGTGATCCATGGGCGGAACCAGCTTCATGAACGGGCTGTCTTCGGGATCGCCCCCCATGAACTCGCCCTCGTCCTGGTTGGTGTAGCCCACGACCACAACCGCAACATCGGCATCGGCGGTTATCGAGGCGTCGCGGTCGCTATGCACCACCGCGACTCCGTCCAGGGCAGCAGCCAAGCCGGCCAGCAGGGTTACCGGATCAGGCGTCTCGGGGACGTTGCTCGATCCGGCGTCGCCCAGGTTGGGTACTGCGGCCAGCGGGCCTACCACCGCAACCGTGCTCAGGCTGTCGGCGTCGAGCGGCAAGATGCCGTCGTTGCTAAGTAGCACCATGGATTCGCTCGCTGCCTCGCGAGCCAGGGCCCGGTGCTCGGCGCTGCCGATCACGGACCGGTCGGGCGCGCTGTCGTACACCCAGGCAAACCGCAACAGCGTGGCCGTGGTCTCCACCACTCGGGCCTCTACGTCTGCGACGTCGAGTTCCCCCGAGGCAACCGCGTCACCCAGCGCCGCAGCCCGCTGCTGGCGGAGCGGCATCTCAAGATTGCAACCCGCCTGCACGGAAGCCACCGGGTCGCGCAGGCCAGCGATGAAGTCGGTGATGACGAAGCCATCCCAACCCCAGTCTCCCCGCAGTGTCTCGGTGAGCAGGGCGTGGTTTTGGCCGCACCAGTGGCCGTTTAGCGAGTTGTAGGAGCTCATCACCGAGGCCACGCCTTGGTCGGCCACCCGCTTGAAGTGGGCCAAGTACACCTCGTGCAGCGCCCGTTCATCCGCGCTCACGTCCACCTTGAACCGGGCGTTTTCCATTGAATTGACCGCGAAGTGCTTCATGCAGGCCATCACGTGGTCTTGCAGGCCGCGAGTGAATGCCGCCGCCATCTCGCCCACCTGATAGGGGTCTTCGCCGTAGGTCTCCTGGGCTCGGCCCCACGCCGGGTGGCGCAGCAGGTTCATGCACACCGCCCCGGTGAACGTGGCGCCCGACGCCCGCAGCTCGGTGCCGATGGCCTGGCCGATGCGCTGTTCCAACTCAGGGTCGAACGAGGCCCCCCGGGCCATCGACACCGGAAAGCAGGTGGCCGGGCCGATCACACAGCCCCGGGGTCCGTCGGCGAAATCGATGCCCGGGATGCCGAGGCGCTCCACATGGGCTGCCGGCCAGGTGTGGCTGTGGTAGCCGCCGCTCGACAAGTCGGCCAGACCCGGCCAAAACGGTATGTCACCGTCGAGGCAACCCAGCTTCTCTTCCAGGGTCATCGCCGCCACCAACGCGGCCGCCTCGGCTCGGGGGTCGGCGCCTTCGGCCACCCGGCCCGCGGCATCGTCGAATGCAGTCATGGCCTCACCGTAGACCAGGCTCTGGCAGACAGAAGAGCCTGGAATACAGTGGGGAATGGCATCGCAGGCGGAACTGGTTCATCTAAAGGGCGACGAGCCTCTCGAACACGTGCTAGAGGTGCTCGACGCCGACGGAGCAGTGATCGTGGAGGAGTGCTTCAACGACGAGGTGATCAATCAGATCCTCGCCGAGCTCATGCCTTTTGTGGAGAAGCCCGACTCCAACCGGACTCACATCAGCCCGGCGATCGCTGCTTTTTTCGGCGAACACACCCGCCACGTCACCGGGCTGGCCTCCAAATCACCCACCTTCGTGGCCGAGGTGCTGTTGCACCCGCTGATGCTCGACATCGCCGACGCGGTGCTGGGACCCAACTGCGCCGACATCCAAGTAAACGTGGCCCACATGCTGATGGTGGGGCCGGGGGCCCAAGCCCAGTTTCCCCACCGGGACGAGGATGTGTGGGTACACATGCCCCAGCCCAGCCCGGAGATGGAGCTGTCGTCGGTGACCGCGCTGTGCGATTTCACCAAGGAAATCGGCGCCACCCGGGTGGTGCCCGGCAGCCACCGCTGGGAGATGGACCGCCAGCCCGAGCCCAACGAGTTCGCCGACGCTGAGATGCCCGCCGGCTCCCGGTTGATCTACCTGGGTTCGACCATCCACGGGGCCGGCACCAACTCCACCGCCGACCAGCACCGGCCAGCCTTCCACCTGAGCTACATGCTGGGCTGGCTGCGCTCGGAGGAGAACAACTGCCTGGCCACCCCGCCCGACATCGCCCGCACCCTCCCCCGCCGGGCCCAAGAGCTGCTGGGCTACGACGTCCACTACGCCATCGACGACGGCGGCGGCTACCTCGGTGCCCTCGACATGAAGATCCCCGCCGACATGCTCGCATCGGGAGAGCTCTGATCGCCCACGGAATCAGGCGATCGTCCCAGGACTAGCGATCAGTCGGGGACGATGAGCGTGTCGCCGAAGCTGATGGTGCCGGTGATCGTCGCCCTTGCCGCGCCAATCCTCGCCGCGTGCGCGGGTCCCTCTATTGACGTTGCCGAGTGCGACGTTGCGCTCACCGTCACAATGGAGACGCTGGGTAAACGTCTCACCGATCACGGCACACTGCGCCACGGTCGGACCCACGAGCGGGCCGACGGCGAGTTCTTCGTCAGCGCCGAGTTCCTTCCCGCCGACGAGGACGACGACTTCGACGGCGACATCCTCACCTGGTTCACCGACGATCTCGCGGGGGCTGACTTCTTCTCGGTAGACGAGCACGCCCTCGACCGGTCGGCCTGGGCCGCGGCCGACTTCGGCGTGAGCGAAGACGGCGCGATCACCTCCCGCGGATGCGTCCTCGTCGTTCGCGGCGAGCCGGAAAGCGATGAGTGCGAAGAGCGCCGGGAGGAATTCTGTTGAGCTCACACGCTCTTGTTCGCCACGCGCGCCAGGCGGCGATCTGGGGCGCTGCGCTGGGCGCGCTCCAGTTCATCTGGCCCACGCCGCCGGGCGTGATCGTTCAGGGCGTGGTGGTCGGCTCGCTCACCGCGCTGCTGGCGTTCGGCCTGTCGCTCGTCTACAAGACGAACGGAATCATCAACTTCGCCCAGGCCGACCTGGGCGTGGTGCCGGCCACGGTTGGCCTGTCGCTACTGAGGGACTGGGACTGGCCATACTTCGTGGTGCTCCCGATCACGATCGTGGTCGCCATGGCACTGGGCTCGGCGGTGGAGTTCCTCGTGATCCGACGGTTCTGGAAGGCGCCGCGCATCATCCTCAGCGTCGCCACGATCGGGCTCGCCCAGCTGCTGCTCGGCATCGGCTTCTACATCCCGACGCTATTCAGCGACGAGGACGGATTGGCGCTCCTGCGCTTCCCGAGATTCAACCCGCCATTCGACTTCACCTTCGAGGTCGATCCGATTGTCTTCACGGTCAACGACCTGTTGGCGATGATCATCGTGCCCGTCACCATCTTCGGCCTCATTGCGTTCCTCAACCGGACCGGTGTGGGCACCGCAGTGAGAGCCAGTGCCCAGAGTCGGGACCGCGCGTCGCTGGTGGGCATCGACGTGCGGGGAACCCAGAACGTGGTGTGGATCATCGTCGCGGTCCTGGCCGCCGTGGCCATGGTGCTGCGGGCGGGAATGTTCGGACTCCCACTCGGGCCCGCATTTGGACCCGCGATCCTCCTACGGGCGCTCGCCGTGGCGGTGATGGGGCGGATGGAGAACTACTCGGTGATGTTTGTCGGCGCCACGTTTCTCGGCGTGCTGGAGACGGCCATCATCTGGAACGAGGACACTGCGGCGCTGATCGACCCGGCACTATTCGTGATTGTCGTCGTGGTGCTCTTGTTCCAGCGGCGGGCCCGCGGCCGAGCCGAAGCCCAGGACGAAGGGTCGTGGGTAGAGACCGCGTCAGTGAAGAAAGTCCCCCGCAAGCTGGCCTCGCTCCCGGAGGTGCTATGGGGTGGATGGCTGGCCAAGCTGGCGATGATCCTCGTCTTGTTGTGGCTGCCGACCGCGCTCGGCGACACCGACATCAACTTCGCTTCGGCAGTCATGATCTACGGGGTCATCGCCGTGAGCATGGTGATCCTCACCGGCTGGTCCGGAGAGATCAGCCTCGGACATATGGGCTTCGTCGCCATCGGCGCAGCCACCGCAGCGGTGGTGAACGTGCACTACCAGTGGGACCTAACCCTCACTCTGCTGCTGGCCGGGGTCGTCGGGGCAGTCGCGTCGGTGATCGTCGGGCTGCCGGCCCTGCGCATCCGCGGGCTTTTCCTCGCGGTGACCACACTCGCCTTCTCGGTCGCGACCGCGTCGTTTCTCCTCGACGAGGATCGGTTCACATTCCTTCCCGACAACATCGGCGAACGGGTGGCCCGGCTGCCCCTTTTGGGGCGGATTGACGTGTCTAGCGAACACGCCTTCTACTACGTGTGCCTCGCCGCGCTCCTTGCCGTGATCTGGACTGTGGGGCGCCTGGAGGCAACCCGCACAGCGCGGGTCCTCCGGGCGGCCCGCGACAACGAGGACAACGCCCAGGCGTTCGGCGTAAACCTGACCCGGACCAAGCTGATGGCGTTTGCCATCTCGGGTTTCTACGCCTCTTTGGCCGGGGGTCTGTTCACGCTGCACCA
Organism: marine group bacterium Sva0996 bin134; assembly: GCA_002239105.1. Taxonomy (GTDB): domain Bacteria; phylum Actinomycetota; class Acidimicrobiia; order Acidimicrobiales; family Bin134; genus Poriferisocius. The sequence continues at coordinate 17,134 of MPNQ01000004.1, forward strand.
GCAGGCGCTCGGCCAGGGCTCGTTCTCTCCTGCCGAGAGCATCCGAGTCCTCACTATGGTGGTCATTGGCGGTCTCGGGTCGGTGCCGGGCGCGATCCTCGGAGCAGTGTTCCTCCAGGGCACAGAGTTCTTCAGCGACGATATCCCCGCCGATATCCGGCCGTTGTGGCTCTTCGCCAGCAGTGGTGTCGGCCTGCTGGTGGTGTTGATGTTCCTGCGCGAGGGACTCGGCGGGCTGCTGTACGAGGTCCGTCGGCGTTTGCTGGCCATCGTGGCGTTCCGCCGCCAGATCCCGGTCCCCAATCTTTTTGCCGACCAGCGCATTGACGACTACGGCGAGTTTGCCGGGCTCGGGCATTCGGAGCCGGTAGCCGAGCCGAGATCGCCTCGACGCGACGCCGAGGGCGTTTTCCGCTATTTGCCGAGCAAGCAGGCGCCACCCACCGACTACTTCTCGTTCCCCGACATCCTCATCGGCGATGATCACGACGGCTCGCTGTTGAGCGTTAGGTCGATCGACGTGTCCTACGGGCCGGTGCAGGTGTTGTTCGGCGTCAACATCGAGGTCGCTGAAGGCGACTTCGTGGCGTTGCTGGGAACCAACGGCGCGGGAAAGTCCACCGTGCTGCGGGCCGTCTCCGGGCTTTCGGCAGCAAGCGGCGGGTCGGTGTCATTCGAGGGGGCCGACATCACCACGATGGCGCCGCACCGGATCGCCGCGCTTGGGATCGCCCAGGTGCCCGGCGGCAAGGGCGTGTTCGGTTCTCTCACCGTCGCCGAGAACATCGCCCTGGGCGGATGGTTGCACCGCCGGGACAAACTGCACATGGAGCGGGAGACCGCCCGAGTGCTCGAGGTGTTCCCGGGCCTTGGGGAGAAGCTGAACGAGCCCGCCGCGAACCTGTCCGGCGGCCAGCAGCACATGCTCGGCGTGGCGATGGCGCTCATGGCCAAGCCCCGGATCCTCCTCATCGACGAGCTGTCGCTGGGCCTCGCCCCCGTGGTTGTGGAGCAACTCCTCGATGTGGTGCGCGCCTTGAACGACGACGGAGTCACAATCGTGGTGGTCGAGCAATCCGTGAACGTGGCGCTGGCAATCGCGGAAACCGCGTTCTTCATGGAGAAGGGCGAAGTCCGCTTCCGGGGACCCACGAGCGATCTGCTGGAGCGCGACGACGTCCTCCGGTCGGTGTTCTTGGGGGGAGCCGCGGCCGGGGCGTCTCAACGGCGACGGCCTGCGGGCGCTGCCACCGGCGCCGCCATCGCGCCGCGGCTCGAAATCGAGGGCCTTTCCAAGTCGTTCGCCGGAAACCGTGCGGTAGATCGGGTCTCGCTCCGAGTGGGCGAAGGAGAGATAGTCGGCCTCATCGGGCCGAACGGCGCGGGGAAGACCACGGTGTTCGAGCTGATCTCGGGCCTCCAGGCCCCCGACGAGGGAAGGGTGCTGCTCGATGGGCGCGACATCACCCACCTCTCGCCCCATCGTCGGGCTCGACTGGGGCTCGGGCACTCGTTCCAGGACCCCCGGCTTTTTGGATCGCTCACCGTGGAGGACGTGTTGAAGGTGGCCCTCGACCAGACCATGGCCACCCGCGATCCGGTCGCCGCCGCCCTCGGCTTCCCCGACGTCCGCAGGGCCGAGGACCGCCTCCAGCGCCAGGTCGACGAGCTGATCGGAATGCTCGGGCTCGATGCCTACCGCGAGAAGTTCGTGTCTGAGTTGTCCACCGGAACCCGGCGGATAGTCGACCTCGCGTGTCAATCAGTGGGCGCTCCCCGGGTGATCCTCTTCGACGAGCCCTCCTCAGGCATCGCCCAACGTGAGGCGGAGGCACTTGGGCCGATGTTGGAGCAGATCCGTGACGACACCGGCGCGAGTCTCCTCGTGATCGATCACGACATGGCTGTGCTGGCGTCGATCTGCGACCGGATGGTGGCCCTCGACCTCGGCGCCAAGGTGGCCGAGGGAGCCGTAGGCGAGGTTCTTGAGGATCCCGCGGTGGTTGCCTCCTACCTCGGTGGGTCCCGCGCCGCGATCAAACGATCTGGCATCGAGCGATCTGGCGGGGAGCCCGAGGGCCTTGATCCCGACCCCAGCAGGGCGACGTGACCAGGCTCGAGTCGATGCGGGAGCGAGCGGCTGCCATCACCACAGCGGCGCGCCGGTCGCTGGTGTGGATGCTTCTGTCGCGCCAGAGGGGGCCGGTGCGCGCCGTGCTCGCCTTGATAGTCCTGCACAGCATCTTGACCCTCATGATCGCCCAGGCAGTGGTGAAAATGGTGGACAACGGCATCGTCGACCAGGCCGCCCCCATCGGGCCCTATGTATCCCACATCGCCAAGCTGGCCCTACTGGCCTTCATGGTGGGCTTCGCCAGCCGCCAGATGACGGCACGGATCGGCTATCAACTGGAGTACGACCTGCGGGCCTGGCTCTACACCCGGGTCCAGTGGGCCGACCTTCGCATGCCCAAGCAGATGGCCACTGGGCAGCTCGTCACCCGGTCGATGACCGACCTCAAGATGGTGCAGCGCATCATCCAGTTCCTTCCCTCCATCGTGACGCTTGCGCCAGCCACGATCGCTTTGCTCGTGTACCTCGCGTATCTCAGCCCCCCGCTGGCGGTGATCGCGTCGCTGGCGCTGCCCCTCAACCTGTGGTTCCTCTCCAAGTTTCGGGTGCGCCTGTGGGGGCTGAGCTGGGCAGAGTTGAACGAGCGGGCCGAGGTTGCCACCGCCATCGACGAGCCCGTCCGCGGAGTGCGGGTCATGCGGGCGTTCGGGCGCGAGGAGCACGAGCGGGAGCGGCTGGGGGCCACGGCGCTGCGGGCCTTCCGCTACTCGATGACCCGGGTCCGGCTGCTGGCCCGCTACGACATTCTGCTAAAGGCCGTTCCCCTCCTCATCAACGCCCTGGTGCTGGTGGCCGGCGCCCAGCTCATCGCCGCTGATCAACTGTCGGTGGGCGTGTTCCTCGTCACGTTCCAGGTCGCGGGGTACGTCATCGTCATCGCCCAATTGCTCGACGAGCTGGCCAGCTCCTGGCAGTTCCTGCGCACCGCCCAGAGTCGGCTAGCCGAGGTGCTCTCGCTGGGCGCCCGACCCACCGAAGGACGGCCAGCCGCCAGCCGCTTCGAGTCCATTGAGCTTCGCGACGCAGGAGTCTCTTTTGGCGGCACCCCGGTGATCGACCGCCTGTCGTTCGAGGCTCGTCCGGGCCAGATCGTGGTGGTGAACGGGCCGCCCGGCTCCGGCAAGACCACGCTGGCCGGCTTGGTCGGTGGTCTGGTCGAGCCAACGAGCGGAGAGGTGCTGCTCGACGGACGGCCGCTGGGCGAGCTCGACGTCACCACCATCCGCACGATGGTTCGCATTGTCGCCGAGGATCCGGTGCTGTTCTCGGGATCGCTTCGCCAGAACCTCGACCTCGGGGCGGCTTGGATGGTTGCCGACGACGAGATCAACGCCGCTCTGTACGCGGCGGGTGCCGACGACATCGTCGCTGGGATGCCCGACGGGCTGAGCACCCATGTGGGCGACCGGGGCCTCACTCTGTCGGGCGGGCAGCGCCAGCGATTGGCCCTAGCCCGAGCGCTGGTGGCCCGGCCCCGGGTGATCGTGCTCGACGACGCCCTGTCGGCCGTCAACCCCTCCCACGAGATGGAGATCATCCGACGGGTTGCCGAGTTCCTGCCCGAAGCCGCGATCGTGGCGATCACCCGGCGCCCCGGACCCGCCTCGATGGCCGACACATTGGTGCAGCTCGGCCGACCCGGCGCGACGGCCCCGCCCGCCTCCGTTGCGGCCCCCGAGCAACAGGGCGACCGCGAGGTTGCGTCCGAGCTGATGGACGTCGTGAACTCGCTTGAGGTGAGCGAGGAGGCACCTATTGTCTCCGACGCCGAATGCCAAGTTGACGCCATGCCCCGGGTGCGGTGGCTGGTGGGGATCACCCTGTTCGCCCTCTTCGCCGTGCTCATCTTGCTGGTGGTGAACTCCCTGGCCGGTCTCGGTCCCGAGATTCTGTTCGCCGAGGCCACCGAGTCGGCCGTGGACGGCGAGACGAGCGCCATCTACGGGATCGGGCTCGCGGTGGTCGCCGTCGGGGTCGTCTTCGCCGTCAGCGGCTACTTCGTGAGGATCCTGTCGATGAAGATCGCCCAATCGATCGGCTACCTGCTGCGCCGTCGCATCTTCCACCGGCTCACCAACCTCGGCATCGACTTCTACGACCGCGAGCTACCGGGCGAGGTGGCCACCCGGGTGGTCAACGACCTCGACACCATCCTCGGATTCGTGGGGGAGAAGCTGTTCCGATTCATCTCGAGCCTGGGCCGCTTCGCCGTGGGGGTTGTGGTGGTGATCGTCCTCGTCCCGCAGCTGACACCCACGATCATCGGCTTGATCGCGGTGATCCTCGGCCTCACCGCCGCCCAGCTCTACCTGGGCATGCGCGCCTTCAATCGGGCGCGCGACGATCTCGGCCGCACCGTGGCCACATTCGAGGAGCACTTCGCCGGGCGCAGCGAGCTGCGGGGCTGCGGGGCAATCGACAAGGCGAATCACCGGTTCAGCGAAGATGCCTGGGAGCTGCGCCAGAGCCGGCGGTGGGCGACCTCGATCGCCAACCTGTACTCGGAGCTCGTGGCGTTCATCACCCACGTCGGCGGGGCGCTCATCCTGTGGGGCGCGGGCCACGAGGTGCTCGCCGGCACAGTCGCGGTGGGCACTGCCCTGTCGGCCCGGCTCGTGGCCCAGCAGGCCCTTCAGCCCCTGTCGTACATGAGCTCGATCTACACCGAGCTGCTTGAGGCCCGAGTCTCCTGGAACCGCCTCGCCGAGCCGTTCGACACGCCGATCCTGCCCGTCGAGCGGGCCGGAGCGACTGAGGCGGGGCCTCTCGAGGGCGACGTGACCTTCGAGTCGGTCGCCTTCGCCTACCCGCACACCACCCGTCCCGTCCTCGACGACATTTCGTTCACGCTCCAGTCGGGCGCGGTGACCTGCCTCGTGGGGTTCACCGGTGCAGGAAAGTCGTCGATCACCAAGCTGCTGGCCCGGATCTACGACCCGACCGCGGGCCGCGTCCTCGCCGGCGGGGTCGATATCGCCGACTACCAATCACGGTCCTACCGGCAGCGGCTCGGAATCGTCCCCCAGGACGCGTTCTTGTTCAAGGGCACCATCGGCTCGAACATCGCGTACTCGCGACCCGACGCCTCGCTCGATGAGATCGACCGGGCGGTGCGCGCCATCGGCGCCCACGACGTGCTCACTGCCCTAGACGGCGGTTACCAGCACCCCGTCGACGAGGAGGCCCGCAACCTCACCGCCGCCCAACGCCAACTCGTGGCGCTGGCGCGGGTGTGGCTCGCCCAACCCGACATCTTGGTGCTCGACGAGGCGACATCCAGCCTCGACGGCCCGATGGAGGACCGGGTGCTCGAGGCGATCAGGGTCTTAGGAGTCACTACCCTCACCGTCACCCACCGCCAAAACGTGGCCCAGCACTCCGACCTCGCGATCGTGCTCGAGGCTGGCCGGGTGGTCGAGATCGGCCCACCGGGCGAGCTGGTCGGGACCGGCAGCGCCTACGACCGCCTGTGGGCCGCGGTCGACGACGACAGCACGGAGGTCTCCGAAAAAGCGTGAGCTCCGCGGTCAGCTCGCCTAGCGCTCGTAGCTCGGCGGGGTGTCGTTGGGGGGATATTCGTAGAGGACGTCGAGGGCCGCGTCCGGATCGAACACCCTTGGCTGCTGTTCGGGCCACTCGCCGACGGCGTAGCGGCGCCCGTCGTCGACCTTCATGTATTCGCCGACCACAACGCGCCCGGTCGCCGTTGTGCGCTCGTACGCGGGATCCCACCACTTCTCGGTCATGTCGTCGAAACCGGTGTAGTCGGTCCAGGGAAGCCGGCCGTCGCCAAAGGCTACGCCAGGGGTGGTCACGCAGTCGCAGTACGACCCGAGCGACGGGGGCAGCGCGAAACAGCCCTCGGTGAAGCTCTCGGGGGTGAGTTCGGGTCCGGCCAGATGGAGACACGCCATGGGCCACTTCAGGGTCGAAAGGGAGAACCTCTCGGCTAGCGACACCGGCTCTCTGCCGTGGTGCCATTCAAAAAGCGCCGCTTGCGGGTTGAGCTGGTCAGCGACACTCACTCCGAGCGGACCCGGGCCGAAGGCGTGGGCCCACTGCTCCTGGTCGTAGCCGCGGGCAAAGAAGGCCGTGTCCTGGCCGCTGTAGCCAGTGATGATCCATTCCGGGAACCACTGCTGCTCGGTGGCAGCCGCGGTGATTGTCCTGGTGAACAAGTTGTCGGTCCCGGCGATCACGGTGGTGACGCCGGCATCCTTCATCCGGGCGGCGATCACGCGGGCTCGTTCCTGTCGCTGCGTGTTCTCGGCGCCCTCGTCGTAGCTCACCGCCTCCACGAGCTCGAAGCCGTTCTGTGCGGCCTGCTCTTCCATGAAGTCCCTGCTCCACCGGTCGGTGTAGATCATCCCGATCCGCCGGGGCTCGCCGATCATGTCGTCGCCGGCCCACTGCACCGGATAGTCGGCGACGCGCTTGCCGATGTACTCGGCCACGTGGAGCATCGTCACCCGGTCGTCGGCCAGGGCCGACCAGCGGAAGCCAGCCTGGTCTTGGGATTCCTGCCAGGAGACGCCCGTACTCCACACGATCACCCCTCGGGCCGCCATCTCGGCCTCGAAGATGGCCTTCCCCTCACCGGAGGTGGTGGCGTCGGTGGCGAGGAACGGCTGGAAGTCGTTCACGGCCCTAGTGGCGTCGGCCCTCTGGGCGACCTCGGTTGATCCGCTCGCATCGATGAACTCGAGTCGGACCTGGCGGCCCCAGAATTCGTAGTTCTGGTTGAAGATGTCGGCGCCGTCTAGCCAGCCGCGGGGGGTGCTGCCGACATCGCTGACGAACTCCGTCTGGCCAGCATCCACCCTCACCACCATGACGATCTCATCGGCGGTGACGCCCGGGGCCGTGTCTCCGCCGTTGTCGGCGCCCGCAGACCACTCGAGAACGCACGGTGGGGCGTCTACAAGGGGAACACGGATCCTCCCGGTCTCCGGATCGCAGTGCGGGTTGGCCAGCGCTGCTTCGGACCCGATCCCGGGAAACTCGGGCTCGGCCGGCTCAACTGGCTCGGGTGGATCGGCAGTGGAAGCGTCGTCCTCCTCGGCGGGGGTGTCGCCGTCACCGTCGTCCACCGTGTCGCCGTCGTCCATCGAATCGTCGGCCTCGGGCTCATCGGCCGCCGGGGCCGCGGTGTCGTCCTCACCGGCGTCGGTGTCGTCTTCGTCCGTGGAGTCCTCGACAGCGGGCTCTTCGGCCGCAGGGGGCGCGGTGTCGACCGACGCGTCGTCACCATCGTCGTCCCCGTTGCCGCCGCCGGTCACTACCAGCACGATGACCACGATGGCGGCTATCACCGCTATGGCGAGGTACGGGCTTAGGCGGCGCAAAAGGCTCTTTTCCGGCGCCGGTTCGGCGGGGTTTGCTGGATCGGTCATGGGGTGGGCTCCTCTCCGAGGCTCACGGCAGGTTTGGGCGGGTCACTCCTGTCCCGCAGTCGGCACGATTAGATACTCGTCGAATCGGGTGATCCGGCCGTTCGCGACCAGGGCCACCATGCACCCCGGTATCTCGATCGGCGCGCCCCCGGCGTTGGCCAAGCGGATCACAAACTGGCGCACGAAGCCGCTCTCGGTGACATGGCGGCGCACTTCGTCGAGTGTCATATCAATAACGTTGTCGGCCTCCCACTTGGCGCCGTCGACGAGAGTGTCGACGGTGAGGTCTCGGCCGCCGAAGGAGCTGGTCCATCCCTCGAAGTCGGGGGCTAGGACCGCGCGGATGCCGTCTTCATCAGCGGCGGCATAGGCGGCAAAGAACCGATCGGCCACCGCTTCGATGCTCGCCTGGTCGGTCGTCATGACTCACCTCGGATCTCCAGGCCAGCCAGCTCGTCGGCTGAGCGCCAGTCGCTGAGGAGCTGGAGGAACTCGATGGTACCCGGACCTAGGCCGTAGGGGCCGTTCTGAGGACTTCGGGTGTTACTTCCCTCGTTGTTGTAGTAACCGGGGGTGCAGTCGTTGGCGAGCCCGCCGCGGCTGTTCACTTTCTCGAGACACGCGGCGACCCAGGCGTCCTCGGCTTCGGCGGTGGCTTCCACCGTCACCGCCCCCATCTCGCGGGCCCGGGCGACGATGTAGGCGAGATGGATGGCCTGCTCGTCGAGCATGTGCGTGTAGTTCACGGTGTTGCCCGATTGACCGATGGACATGAGGAAGAGGTTGGGGAAGTCGTGCATGTGCATGCCGTGCAGCGTGCGAAGACCGTCGGCCCACTTCTCCATGAGCGTCTCGCCATTGCCCCCGATGATCTCAAACCCCCCTCGCTGCGAAAGCGGGGTTCCAACCTCGAAGCCGCTGGCGTAGATCAGGCAATCCACCTCGTACTCCCGCCCGTCGACCACCACACCCGTCGCCGTAATGCGTTCAACGCCTTTGCCCGACGTGTCCACGAGGGTCACGTTCGAGCGGTTGAAAGTGGGGAGGTAGTCGTTGTCTATGCAGGGTCGCTTGCAGAATTGCCGGTAGTAGGGCTTGAGATGCTCGGCGGTCTCGGGGTCGTCGACCAGCTCGTCCACCCGCGCCCTGATCTGCTCCATCTTCTGGAGATCGGCCAGCTCCAAGGTGCGCTGGATGCCCTCGGGCGACAAGTCCCCGCCGTCGCCCCCCCGCAAGAGCTTCATTATGTTGCCGATCAAATCGGTCCAGCCGTCGTCGACGAGATCCTCCTCCTGGGGGACACCGGAAACCAGCGCGTTGAAGTTGTCGCGGCGGTGCTGGTGCCAGCCCGGCGACAGTGACCGGGCCCATTCGGGGTTGGTGTCGGGGTTGTGCTTGACGTCGACCGACGACGGGGTCCGCTGGAACACGTAGAGATGCTCCGCCCACTCGGCGATGCGGGGCACCACCTGCACGCCGCTCGCGCCGGTGCCGATCACACCGACCCGCTTCCCGCTCAGGCCGGTGAGGTTCCCCTCCTGGTCGCCTCCGGTGTAGTTGTAGTCCCAGCGGCTGGTGTGAAACGACTTGCCCTCGAATGCCTCAATGCCGGGAATGCCGGGCAGCTTGGGCCGGCTCAGCTGGCCTAGCGCGAGACACACGTACTGAGCCCTCATCTGGTCGCCGCGGTCGGTCTCGACGATCCAGCGCAAGGCATCGTGGTCCCATCGGAGCTCGGTGACCCGGGTCTGGAAGCAGGCGTCCCGATAGAGGTCGAACTGGCGGGCGATCGCGTGGCAGTGCTCGAGGATCTCCTGGCCGTACGAGTACTTGCGTTTCGGAACGTAGCCGACCTCCTCCAGCAGGGGGAGGTAGACGTACGACTCGACGTCACAGGAAATGCCCGGGTACCGGTTCCAGTACCAGGTTCCACCGAAGTCGGACGCCGGGTCGACGAATCGGATCTTGTCGAGGCCTTGCTGGCGCAGCCGCGCTCCGGCCACCAGACCGCCGAAGCCTGCACCGATGACGACGACCTCGACTTCGTCGTGGAGCGGCTCGCGGGTGAAGTCCCCGTCCGCCCAGGGGTCGTCGGTGTAGTGGGCGAACGCCCCATTTACCTGGATGTACTGGTCGGGGCCGTCAGGCCTCAGGCGCTTGTCGCGCTCGGTGCGGTACCGGTGCCGGATCTCGTCCAATTCCGGCAGGGATTGCGTCGGCTGGTCATCGGTGATGCTCATCTGCTCCGTCCGCTATAGCCAACTTCTTAGTAATCTTGATACATTAGCAAGAGTCGAGACAGGCGACAGGCCCGCAGGCACCCAATGCCGGGCCTCCAGGAGGTCGACCGATGAGCACTATTGCAAACGAACCTGGATACGGAGCCCGACCCGGCATGGAGGATGCAGTGTTCGAAGTCGGGCCGATGCGGTCCGATCCGGCAGCCGTATTTGACCCAAGCAAACGCGTTCGGATCCGCCGGGAAGGCCTCGGCGAGAAGCGATTTCCATTCCCGATACCCAACGGCTGGTTCGTTGTCGACGAGTGCCGCGAGCTCGCCCCCGGCGAGCACAAGAATCTCTTCGCCTTCGGCAAGGACCTCGTGCTGTTCCGCTCCGAGAGCGGCGAGGCCCGGCTCATGGACGCCTACTGCCCCCACCTGGGTGCCCACATAGGAGCGGGCGGCAGAGTCGACGGCGACGGTATGCGGTGCCCGTTCCATGGCTGGCACTTCGACGGTGACGGCCGTTGCATCGACATCCCGTATGCCGAGGGTAAGGCAATCCCCGCGAAGGCGAAGGTGCGCACCTATCCGATCATCGAGCGCGACCACATGATCTGGGCGTGGCACCATCTCGAGGGCGGTGAGCCGTTCTACGACGTGCCCTACTTCCCAGAGTTCGAGGACCCGGACTGGCAGCCCTACGAGGTCCTCCACTTCGAGGTGGGCACCATCGTCCAGGAATTCGCCGAGGGCGAGTTCGACGTCCAGCACTTCAAATACGTGCACGGGGCGCCCCCGCTGCCCAGTACCGACGTAGTCGTTGAGGGGACCTACCGGCACAACAGCAACGGCACCTTCACGATCGAGAACTTCGGCTTGGGCTGCACCCTCATATCGATCGGCGAATCGGTGCGAATCGGCCAGTCGCTCCTGCCGACCGACGAGGAGAACGTGAAGATGACGTGGTGGTTCACCATGCCCCGCTCAGTGGGGGAAGCAGCCCTTCAGAGACTTGTCGCCGGTTTCGCCGACGGCATCAGCCAAGACATCGCCATCTGGGAGAACAAGCGCTACCAACCCAAGCCGCTGGTGACCGCCGTCGAGCGGAACATCCGCGTCGGTCGGGAGTGGGCGCTCCAGTTCTACTCCGGACTCGACTCCTAGGACCGAGGGCACGATCACGACTCCTCGCGGCGGGCGCGCCGTGGTGAGCGGGGCGACTTCGTCTGGTTATCCTCTCGGCTGATGCCCCGGTCGCCCGAGCCCGCCCGTGAAGCGCTCATTGCCGTCGCCGAGCGCCTGTTCGCCGAGCGAGGCGTTGACGCGGTGCCGGTGGGCGACGTCGTGAAAGCAGCCGGGCAGCGCAACAGCTCGGCCGTGCAATATCACTTCGGCAACAAGGCCGGGCTTCTCCAGGCGATCCTGGATCCCCACCAAGCCCGCCTCGATGATCGACGAGCCGAGATGCTCGACCAACTCGGCGAGCGGCCGGGGCTCGACGAGCTCATTGAGGTGCTTGTCCGGCCCCTCGCCTCCCTTCTCGACAACGAGTCGGGCCGTCACTACATCAGGATTCGGGCGCAGCTCGTCAGCGCAGCAAGGCTTCCCAGCGACTCCGACCTGATGCGAGATGCGGTGGCGGGCGCAGGCGGCGGCGAGTCATCCGCCGAGCCGAGACCCGGCATTCGCCGCGTGTCCCAAGCCCTCGTCGATTTGGTGGACGACACGCAGATGGCCGACCTTGGACACCGGCTGACGCTCACGGCTGTGCTGCTGCTTCATGGACTCGCCGATTTCGCCCAACGGCACCCCGACGCCAACGCGGCTGAGCGCGAGGTGTTCACCGATGTCCTCTTGCGTTGTGTCGCGGCAATCAACCTCGTCGACAATTGATCAGTCGGGCACAGTGAACGTGTCGCCGACGCTGATAGTCCCTGCCGCAGTGACCTCGGCGTTGGTGCCGAAACAGGCGAAGGCCCCGTAGTCGAATTCCTTGCGAGCGGCGGCAGCGAGCACTTGCAGGACGCCTTTTGCCTGTTCGTAGCCCGGCTGGGCCAAGGTGGTCATCACGCAGCGGGGAGTGGCGTCACCGATCCGGAGCTCTGCTGCGCCGATCTTGACGTCGAGGTCTTTCCAAGCCAGATCAGCGAACTCCCCAGAACCGGAGTCGCCAAGAGCATCGAGCACGATGTTGGGGCGAAATCGCTCGACACCGAGTCTGATGCCGTCCAATAGCGAGGCCAGATGGGCCATTGACTGGTGGACGATGATGTGGACGGCGGAGGCGTCGACAAACGAGGTCTTCTCGGTGAGGGCGGCAACCGGCAGGTCGACCTCCACATCAGAGAGGACCGTGCCCGGGATCTCCGGCCACTCGCTGGCGTAGGTCTCCTCGCGGCCCTCTTCCACCTCGAACAACCGGACGGGTTCGCCGAGTGCCTCGGTCAATGCGGCATTCAGCTCACCGCTGCCCACGGCGTATTCCCGGCCATCGGGACCAACGGCAACCAGCCCACCATCGGCTTGTGTCTTGGCGCTCCACAACAGGAGTTGGCCATAGGGCCGCGGCCGCTTGGCACTGGCGATCTTGCCGGTCTCGGCACTGCGCACCGCCCACCGCCGATCCCCGACAACAGCGCTGGTGCGAAGCTCAAGGCTCTCGACCCGCTCCCCGCCCATCGACTTGACGGGATACCGCCACAGCTCAGCAATGGAATAAGTCGTCATACAGAGCCCCCAGCAGGATTCGAAAAGTCTGCTTCGTGCAATTGCGCCCAGGGCACCAATCTCTCCTCGCTTCGCTCTTGGAGCTGGTCACCTCCGTATGCCGCAATCAGATCACATGGGTGCTGGTCTCGAAAGTAGGCAGCAACCCGCCGGGCGGTCTTGAGAAAGCTGGTTGACGGGGTAGCAGCGGATTTTGCCTCTATCAGTGTCGCTCGCTCTGGGTGCTCGATGACCAGGTCGACTTCGGTCCCGCTGCGATCGCGGTAGAACGACAGGCCCCGGTTCAGGCCTTGATGGGTACGCTGCTTGGAAATCTCTGAAACGACCCACGTCTCGAATATCGGACCTCTGAGCGGGTGCGAGTGGAGCTGCTCGGGAGAGCGGATGCCCAGTAGGTGACAGACAAGGCCGGTGTCGTAGAAATGCAGCTTTGGCATCTTCACCAGCCGCTTGCGGTGGTTCGCGTGGAACGGTGGGAGCAGGAAGACCACGAAGCTTGCCTCCAGAATGCTGAGCCAGGCCTTCGCCGTCGGCTGGGACACCCCGCAGTCGTCGGCCAGCGAAGAGAGATTGGCCAGCTGTGCGGTGCGGCCGGCACAGAGCTGAACGAATCTTGCGAACACAGAGAGGTCCCCTACGTTGCGAAGCGTTCTCACGTCGCGCTCGATGTAGGTGGCGATGTACGAGCCGATCCAGTCAGTCGGATGAAGACCGCGGTCGAAGATGCGGGGATAGCCCCCAGTGATCAGGGTCTCATCTAGTCCTCGTGGATGGTTGGAGAAGCGAATGGCCTCTCCCCGGCTCAGCGGAAGAAGGTGGTGCACGGCAGTTCGGCCAGCCAGCGACTGATTGATCGACTCCAAGAGCGAAAAGTGCTGCGACCCGGTGAGGACCCACCGACCGGGCGTTGGGTCGGCGTCGATTATGCCCTGAAGGTAGGACGGCAGATCAGGTGCCCTTTGGACCTCGTCGATGATCGCCCCACCGGGAAACTGAGCCAGAAACGCACGGGGATCATCAGTGGCAAATGAGCGCACATCGGGCGCTTCCAAGCTGACGTAGGGGTGGTCGGGGAACACCGACCGGCACAAGGTGGTCTTGCCGCTCTGTCGGGGACCGGTAAGCGTGATGGCCGGCGCGCTCAAAGCCGCCTGCTCCAGTCTCGGGGCCAAGTCCCGGTCAATGATCATGACCACAAGTCTAGCCAAAGTTGGCTGATTCAAAATCTAATTTTGAATCAGCCATGCGCCCACGGCAGGATTCGAACCTGCGACCTTGGACTTAGGAGGTCCCTGCTCTGTCCTGACTGAGCTACGTGGGCGGGCTGGCGCGTATATTGGCGCGCAATTCTGAGGTTGTGGGATATGGGGTGTGGTGGTTGCGCCGGGGCGTGATTTTATCAGTGTGATTCGGTTTGGGTGTTTCGTTTCGGGGTAGTTGTTGTGATGGTTCTGCCACATTCCGCATGGCCGTCGGGAAATGCAGTGTGGGGATGCTCCAAGAGGAATCGGAGGCGGCGGCGCCTGTCGGGGCCGGGGTGGGGCGCGGTTTGGCTGATGGCCAGCCTCGTAGCCGTCAGTCCGCGTCTACGGTGAGGGGTTTCGGGGGGATGTGGAGGCCGTCGTTGAGGGTTCGCCGGCCCAGGGGCTGAGACAGGTGGACGGTGACCGGCGTGGACGGATTGCCGGGGCAGTTGGCTGGGCCGACGGGGCTGATGGCAGCGAACGCCACCAGGACGGCTTCGCCGGTTTCGATCACCTGCGGCCCGAGCAGCGCATCGCCTATCTCCCGGCCGCTGGCGCAACCGACCTCGGTGACCAGGAGATGAACCGAGGTGTCGTCTGGGGCGGGAGGCGAGTCGGGGTCGAGGCGTATGGCGACCCGGCCCAGCCCGTCGGGCAGCGCGACGACTGGCTCGCATGGGCGGCCGATGCCCGATCCGGCGATTATCCAGTTGTCCCGCGGTGTGCGCTCGAACCTCGCGGTGCCGAAACCAGCCGGGGTGGATACGGCGAACGTTGCGCTGTCTGCGCCGATGTGGATCGCATGCCAGTCCCCATCGGGCAGCTCCCAGGCGCCGCTTTCGGGCAGAAGGGTGCGCAGCGCCGCCGCGGAGGGATGGTCGATTTCGCCGATCGGCACTGGATTGCTGAGCGCCGAGTAGGCGACGGGCGGGACGCCCGAGCATGTGACCAGCGGGTCTTCTGCGCTGAGATCGGGTATGAGCGCCAGCGACCCCGAAGGCGGCTCTGGGGAAATTGTGACGTTGGCGCAAACCGCGGCGGGGTCCACCAGTTCGGCGATCATCTTCAGCGTGCCCTCGGGCGGGTCGAAGAAATCCAGGCTGACGCGGTTCAGCGACTCTGAGATGGCCGTGCTCAACAGGCCGAATTCGGGGCCCATGTACTGGCCCAAGCGGCCTTGGATCTCCGATAGATCTTGTATGGGGAACTCGACTTGGACCACGTCGATGACCGCATCCGTCCCAGACAGCCGGTCTTGGATCTCCTGGCGGTGTGCCTCGGCATCGCTGGTCACCGCCAACACGATCGCGCCGCCGTTTTCCCGGTCGATCCACAAGCCGCCATGGCTTTCCGGGTGCTCCTGACGATAGGCGAGCACAACGCCCATGACGTCGTCGTCGACATTCAAGCCGGCGCCGAGGTTGCCCTTGACGCTCGACTCCAGCCTCGGGACGTCCTCGCACCGCACAAGCCCTCCGGGAGGCTCAAGCTCCGGGCCCGGCTGGATGGCGTAGTCCTCTGATCCCGGTGTCGCGCCGGCCGCCTCAGACCCGCTTCGCGGTGCCGAAGGTTCGCCCGATTGCGGGAACTGCGCGGCGGCGCCACCCGTTGTCTCGAGCTGCCCGGTGTTCCCGCCGCCGCACCCTGCCGCAAACACCACCAGCGCAACCAGCGTCGCCACGGCGCGCAGCCACCACGACGTTCCCATCTGCCCACGGTAGCTGTCCTACTAACCTACGACAGACCGGGCGGGGAGGGCTGGTTTGGCTGGATCGGATGCTTCTTTCGGGGATTCGGGTTGGAAGCTGTATCCGGGTTTTCTGCGTTTGTTGGCGGTTGTCGGCGGGGCGGTTCTATTGGCTGTGTCTGCTTGCGGCGGCGAGAGGTCTGAGGCGGCAGTCGAGGTTCCGGCGCCCGCGCCTACGGGCCCTCCTGCGGCGTTCGAGTGGGCAGATGGCGTCTCGGAGATGGTCGCTGCGGCCGCAGTGGCCATGGCCCCGGATCCGTCTGCCGCAAAGGTCGCCGAGGTCGCTCCGTCCTATGACGGCGATGAGGTGGTGGCCGGGGTTGCCGTGCTGGAGTTCCCGCCGTACAGCGGGACCATCGATTTGCCCGGCCAAAGGGCACTGGACGCAAACGGCGACCGAATTTTCCAAAGAGTGGAACGGCGATACACCGTAAAGGGCCTCACCAGCCTCTACGTGGGAGTCGACATCTCGTCCGGCGAGATTGACTGGGCGGACGTTGTCCATGCCCAAAACGAGGTGTCGTCGATCGAAGTGGTCTTCGAATCCCCCGTCGACACCGAAGGGCGGCCGATCCCCGCCGACGCCCGCCGCTGGCAGTACGACGACTAACCTGCGCGCACCCTGACTCGGCCGCCCCGACCCGGCCGCCCCGACCCGGCGTCGTTGCGGGCCTGGGCTGCCTCGGTGAGGCTGTCTGGGGCTTTGGCGGCTAGCTGTCTTTTTGGTAGTGGTCGCCGACTCTTCGCACCGCGACGACCTCGGGAGGGTTGAGGAGGTCTTCAACGGTTATGGGCGGCAATCCGTTCGGCAGGCGGGGCAGGCTGTGGAGCGCGGGGAACTCGACGGTGCCGTCGTCGCCGACGTAGCCCAGCAGCTCCCCGGACAAGAGCACCCCGTAGACGCCGGTCTCTTTGCGGAAGAACGTCTTGTGGTTGGCCAAGAGCGGCGCGGCGATCTTCTTGCCTGAGAGCTCGCCGTTGATCGCGTCCACGTCCGCGGGGCTGAGCAGGACCAGCCCGATGATGGCCTGTCGCCGGCCGGCGTGCGCCTCGTCCCGGTAAAGGGCGGTTTCGACGGTGGTGTGGAGGTGCACGGTGGAGATGTCCGCGTCGGGATGGTTGAACGGGAGCACGACCTCTGCTGTGGGCCCACCGGCGGTTCGGGGTCCACTCGGCCAGGCATAGCCCAGGCCGCCGGTCACTCGGTCCACGGTCCCGATAATGAACAGGTCCGACACGCCGTGGGCCTGCTCTGCGCCGTCCACCACAAATGTGGTGAGCGGGGTGGTCTCGACGGGCGAGTCGTAGACGGTGCCGGTTCTGTCGGCCAGCGAGGTGGCCTGGAAGATCTGGTCAGCCAGCGGCGCCCCCGACCCCGCTGGCATCTGCGCGCCGCCGGCGCAGGCTGCCGCCGACATGGCCGACAACACGACCGCGCCGGACCGCAGCCGCCACCTCGCGGGGATCAACGGACGCCCCGGCGGTCATGGTGTTGGACTGGCATCGATTCTGCCTCCTCGCTGCTGTGGGGTCAGACGACGCTGGGCGGCGCCCGGTTCCCAAGATAGGCCCGTAGCATCGCTCGGGCGCTGGCGGCTACGGTCGGCAGGACGCGAACGCGGCCGCTCACCGGGCACCCCGACATCGGGTCCGGAGGGCGCCGCGTCGGCCGCCGAGGAGAGGATCGTTGAAGGCCATGGTGCGGGCGGACGCCTGTGTCTGGTCTTGGCGGTATCGGCGGCGGCCACCTTAGGCGCGGCTGTTTGTCTTGGGTATTGGGACTGAGATGCCCCCGGAACAGGCGGCTGATACCGTCGCCTGCTGTGACCTCCACAGACGACTTCGTACTGATCGACCACCCCCGGCCCGACATCGCGCTGGTCACGCTGAACCGGCCCGAGCGCATGAACGCCATGGCCTTCGACGTGATGCTGCCCCTCGCCGATGCCCTGCGGGACGTCAACAACGACAACAACATCAGGGCGGTGGTGGTCACCGGCGCCGGTCACGGCTTTTGCTCCGGTGCCGACCTGGTCAGCGCGGGCCGGGTCCCCTACATCGAAGGCCTCACTGTTTCAACGATCGCCCACCGGGCCGCCGACCGTCTCCACGAGGTCATCGAGCTGATAGGCGACCTCCACCAACCAGTGATCGCGGCCATCAACGGCGCGGCCATCGGCGGGGGGATGTGTCTCGCTTTGGCCTGCGACATACGCATAGCGTCAACCGAGGCCTACTTCCGGGCTGCTGGCATAAACAACGGCCTCACTGCGGCTGAACTGGGCCTCAGCTTCACTCTGCCCCGGGCGATCGGTTCGTCGCGTGCCTTCGAGATCATGCTCACCGGACGAGACGTAGATGCCGACGAAGCGTCCCGCATCGGCCTCGTGAGCGAGACGGTGCCCCCTGCCGACCTGCTAGAGCGCTGCTACGAGATCGGCACCCGCATCGCCGCCTTCAGCAGACCAGGCACCGAGCTCACCAAGCAGATGCTCTGGGCCGGTTTGGAGGCGTCCAGTTATGCAGCCCACATGCGCTCAGAGATGAATGCCCAACTTCTGGTGCGAATGACCACCCGCAACTTCGAGGAGGCCGTGTTGGCCCGATCCGAGAATCGCCCACCGGTCTTCGAGGACTGACCCCTTACTACCCCAAGTCCGAGTTGCCGCGGACGGCGATGATGGCGTTGGGGACGTAGGTGGCATAGGCGTTGGCGCCCTCGCTTTGGTGCATGAGGCCGGCGTGGAGGCTCCAACCGCCGGCGGCGCCGCTGTCCATC
The DNA here is from genome assembly GCA_002239105.1 of marine group bacterium Sva0996 bin134. Taxonomy (GTDB): domain Bacteria; phylum Actinomycetota; class Acidimicrobiia; order Acidimicrobiales; family Bin134; genus Poriferisocius. The sequence goes on from MPNQ01000004.1 coordinate 35,382, forward strand.
TCGCGGTCCATGTCCCAGGCCACTTGGGTGGCGCCCATGATTCGGACGTAGTAGCTGGTGTTCGGGGCCAAGGCAGCGCCCGGCGGTGCCGTGAATGCGACCGCCTCGTCCAGCGGGACCGAAGGCGGGGCGATCAGCCGATGCAGCATCCTTCCGGGCATCTTGATGTTGATCCCCTTCTCCGACCAGATCTCCACGCTGGGCACCGAGGCGGGTGGTACTGGTTCTGCGCTGGATTTGGGGCCAGACAGCTCGTGCACGTCTTCCAAGTCGGGGGGATCGGGAGGAGGCACCTGGAGGACCACGGTGATCTCCGACAGCGAATAGCCCCCTGGATTGCCCCCGGTTGTGAACCCCTGAAAAACCGTGCCGCCCCGGTTCAAGAACCCGTCAGGATCCTGCTGGCCGTGGTTCGAGACGAATGTCGTCGCAGTGGCGCTTACCGGCTGGGCGTTGACGGCCGCGGATACGACAAACAATGGGGCGACCAGGGCCACCACCACCAGAGCCAGTGCCATTCTCGAGCCTCCCTGCCGGTAGCGCCTAGTGGTCATGGCCTGACTCCTATCTGCTGTGTTCTATGTCGTTCCTCTCGTTTTCACGCTAACGGCGCATTGGTCCATTCAAAACCAGACGCGTTCTTCTTATTCGTTCGGCCAAGCGCTCAGCAGTCCGCCTCTTACTCCATTAGGGCTCGGGCCTCGGAGACAATCTTGTCGGCGGTGGGCAGCAGCTGCTTCTCCAAGTCGGCGTTGAAGGGCACGTGGCAGTGGGGGGTGGTTACCCGGGCGATTGGGGCCTGAAGGGACCAGAACCCGTGCTGGGCAACGACGGCGGAGATCTCCGATGCCACCGATCCCATTTCGTGGGCGGGGTCGGCGATCAGCAGACGGCCGGTCTTGGCCACCGACTCCAGGATGGTGTCGGTGTCCATCGGCACGATGGAGCGCAGGTCGATCACCTCAACCGACACCCCTTCGGAGGCGAGCTGTTCGGCGGCGGCAAGGCCGAGGGTGATCGCCCCGGCCACGGTCACCACGGTCACGTCGGTGCCCTCTCGCCGAACGGCGGCTTGGCCCAAAGGCACGATCAGGTCGTCGTCGGGCACCTCGCCGCTTTGACCCCAAAGGCTCCGGTCCTCGAAGGTGATGACCGGGTTGTCGTCGCGAATCGCCGCCTTGAGCATCCCCTTGGCATCGTGAGGTGACGCGGGGGCGATCAGCTTGAGCCCCGGAATGGTCATCAGCGTGGCGTAAGGGCGGTCGGAGTGCTGGGCGGCGTTGGAGACTCCGTACATCATCGGGGCCCGCAGCGTGATGGGCAGTCGGGCCTGGCCGCCGTAGGTGTAGGTCGACTTGGAGATGATCGAGACGATCTGGTCGAAGGCCACATACATGAACGGGGCGATCAGCATGTGGACGATGGGCCTCATCCCGACCATGGCCGCGCCAGCACCAGCGCCGACAAAGCCTGCCTCGGAGATCGGCGTGTTGCGAACCCGCTCGGTGCCGAACTTCTCGACCATTCCGGTGCAGTCGCCCATCATGTTCCAGGCGACGTCCTCGCCCATGATGAAGACGCTCTCGTCACGCTCCATCTCCTCAGTCATCGCTTCGGTAACCGCTTGGATGTAGGTCACGGTGCGCATGGCGGCTTCCTCCTGCAATCAGCCCGCACTGGGTGCGGGGTCGGCGAACAAATGGGTGAAGGCGGCCTCGGGTGGGGGTGACGGGCTCTGCCGGGCGAATTCGAGGGCGGCCACGATCTCCTCGCTGACCGCGGCGTCGAGGTCGTCGATCTGCTGCTCGTCGAAGCCCCGCTCGATGAGCACCTGGCGGAACAGCACCAGCGGGTCGCGCTGGGTGCGCCAATACTCCACCTCCTCGGCTGAGCGGTAGTGCTCGGGCAGCCGACCCACCGCGTGGTTCTCGAACCGGTAGGTCTTGGTCTCCACCAGGCTCGGGCCGCCCCCGTCTCGGGCCAGATCCACCGCTTCGCTGACCGCCTCGAACACCGCCAACACGTCTTGGCCATCGACGGTCACTCCGGGCATGTCATAGCCAATGGCCCTCACCGAGATGTCCTCTACGGAGACGGCATCCTTGGCCGACGTGAGCTCGCCGTAGCCGTTGTTCTCGCAGACGTAAACCACGGGAAGCTGCCAGATGGAGGCGATGTTCAACGACTCGTGGAACGTGCCCTGGCTCGACGCCCCATCGCCGAAAAAGCACAGGCTGACCTTGTCTTCGCCCCGCATCTTGTAGGCCAGCGCGGCGCCGGTGGACACCGGGAGCCCGGAGCCGACGATCGATGTCTCGCCCAGGCTGCCGACGCTGAAGTCCGAAAGGTGCATCGACCCGCCCTTGCCCTGGTTGACCCCGGTCTCCTTGCCCATCAGCTCGGCCATCAGCCGGTCGAGCTGAGCGCCCTTGCCGATCGGATGGCCATGGGAGCGATGAGTGCCCACCATGGAGTCGTCGATGCGCAGCGCCATGCACGACCCGACGATGGATGCCTCCTGGCCGGTGGAAGTGTGGAATGCGCCGTAGAGCTCGCCGGCCAACAGGAGCTCCTTGGTGGTGTCCTCGAACCTGCGGATGCGGGACATCCGCCGATACATCTCCCGCAATACGCCGTCATCAATAGTGATCATCAGCTCCCCCTTCTCTCTGGCAACGCCCTCCCGATGGCGTTCGGAACGACAGATGACGAAGGCTAGTCTCGACAACCACATGGCGACCGAGGTGCGGCTCCCCCAGTGGAGCATGGGGATGGACGAGGGCCAAGTGGTCATGTGGCACAAGCAGGTGGGCGATGTGGTGGCCGTCGACGAGCCCCTGGTGGAGATCGAGGCCGAGAAGACCACCGACGACGTGCTCGCTCCCGTGGCCGGGACCATTCTGGAGATCCTCGTCGCCGAAGGAGAGACGGTGCCCGCGCTGACGGTGCTGGCGCTCATCGGCGAACCCGGCGAGGCGGTCGCCAGCCCAGCGCCGGCTTCCAGCCCGCCAAGGGTGCAGATCACCCCAGTGGCCCGCCGAACGGCCAAGGAACTAGGCGTCGATCTCGCGGCGGTCACCGGCACCGGCCCGGGGGGACGCATCACTGAGTACGACGTGCACAGCCATGCCACCGACACCCCTTCCGATGCGGTTGGAGAGCGAGCCTCCAGCCCGACCGCCACCGTGCCGCTGACCGGGATGCGGGGGGCGATCGCCTCCCGGATGCACGACAGCATCCAGTCGATGGCTCAGCTCACCCTGACCAGCCAGATCGATGCCACCGAGCTGATCGGCCTTCAGCAGTCCCTGAAGGCCGAGGGAACCGGCGTGTCGGTCACTGATCTGGTACTCAAGGCGGTTGCTATCGCCCTCAACCGTCACCCCGCCCTCAATGCCACACTCGAGAACGACGTGATCACCCTTCACGCTCAAGTGGACCTGGGCGTGGCGGTGGCGCTCGAAGACGGGCTCATCGTGCCGGTGGTGCGTGACGCCGCCGCCAGGCGACTGACCGATCTCTCAGCGGAGGTCCGCAACCTGGCCGAGAGGGTGCGCACCAACTCGGCCAAGCCCACTGAGGTCTCCGGGAGCACTTTCACTGTCACCAATCTGGGTGCCTACGGCATTGACGGATTCACTCCGATCATCAATCCGCCCGAGGTGGCGATCCTCGGCGTGGGCCGGGCCACCGAGGTGCCCACCCGCGATGGCAACGACGTGGCCTGGCGCCAGGTGATCACCTTCAGCCTCACCATCGACCACCGGGCCGTAGACGGTGCACCGGGGGCATTGTTCCTTCAGACCTTGGCGGAAATAATCGCCGACCCAGCAGCGCTGAACGACTGAATTCCACCGCGTTTTTCGGTTGGAAAATAGGGGTGCGTCGGTAGGCTTATCGACAGTGGCCGAGAACGCCGTCGGGTGGCTTGAGAAGGACGACGGTGGAGTCGTAGGCGGTCCCTTAATCGAGGCTGGGCCCACGGGGCGCGGCCTGGGTGCAGCCCGCGCGCTGCTGGTGGGAATGCTGTTCATTCAGGTGGGCGGCGGCCTCCAGGGAGTGCTGCTTGGCGTGCGAACCGAGTCGGAGGGATTCGGCCTGGCCGTCAGCGGCATCGTCATGGCCAGCTTTTATTTCGGATTCATGATCGGGACCCGCCTGGCCGAGCATTTTCTGGCCGCGGTGGGCCACATCCGGGTTTTCGCGGCGTTGGCCTCGACTGCCTCCGGGGTGTCCATCCTCCACCTCTTGTGGATCAACCCCACCGCCTGGGCCCTATTGCGGATGGTGTTCGGCGTGTGCATCGCCGGCGTCTTGGTGGTGGTGGAGTCGTGGCTCAACGACATGGCCACCAACGCCACCCGGGGGCGACTGCTCTCGATGTACATGGTGTCGTCGATGGGCGGGCTCACCCTCGGCCAGTTGCTGCTCAACGGAGGCGATCCCGAGAGCTTCGAGCTGTTCGTCATCTCCTCAGTGCTCATCTCCGCCGCGCTGGTTCCCATCGCGCTGTCGGCCACCAGCGCTCCCCCGCTGACGGTGCCCGAGCCGCTGTCGATGCGCCAACTCATCTCCCTGGCGCCTCTCGGCGTGCTCACCGCCTTGTGTGCGGGTATCAGCCACGGCACGGTGCTCGGGATAGGCGCGGTGTATGCCGCCTACGAGGGACTGCCAACGTCTCGGATTGCCCTGTTCCTGGTGTCAGCCACTGCGGGGGCCATCGCCTTCCAGTGGCCGCTGGGGTCGGTGTCTGATCGGGTGTCGCGCCGAGTAGTGATCTTTGTGGTAGCTGCGGCAGCCGCATCTATTGCCGGGATTCTGCCCTTGGTCGAACCAGGATCGGCACTGTCGTTGTTTCTCATGTTCTGCTTCGGCGGCATGACTTTCCCCCTCTATTCGCTGGCCATGGCCTTTGCCGGCGACCGGGTTCCGACTTCGCAGCTCAATGGCGCCAGCGCCGCGCTGGTGCGAACTGCCGGATTTGGCTCGATTGTCGGACCAGTGATCGCCGGCGTGGTCATGGCTCTGACTGCGCCCTGGACTTTCTTTCTGGTGCTGGTGGGGGCTCACGCGGTGATCGTGGCCTATACCGGGTGGCGGATCATGGCCCGAGACGGCATTCCGGTTGCTGAGCAGGGGGAGTGGGTGCCGTGGCCCGTGCGGGCGTCGGCTATGGCCGTGAACCTATTGCGCCGCCCGCCGCGGCCCTTTTCGCGAAACGGCGGATCTGGCTCCGGCAAGACTGCTTGACCAGTCACCTATAGCAATTTTCATCTAATTTAGATATATTCCATGTATGCCCACTGTGGCTATGGATGCAGAGGCCGCCTTTGATCTGGCCGTCGGCTATTTGGCTGTTGCCGACGAGATCGACCTGCGGCGACAACGGTGGGCTGCGGTGGTCGACGAGGTGGACTACTGGCTGGGGAGCGAGCAGTACCCGGTTGGGCAGTCTCTGGGGGGGATCAGCCAGCAGCTCCGGATCGACTCCGAGGACATCTCCCAGCGGGCCCAGATGATTTTGCTGGGACCGGAGGGGCTGAACTTGGCCCTGTGGGCCATCGAAGTGCTGCGGGACATGCCCGAGGCGTGGGGCGGGGACGACATTGTGTCGCGGCGCGACCTGGAGGGCTTCGTCACCCGCACCGACGAACTGGGGGAGGCGGCCCGCATCCTGCTCACCAACGGCACTTTGCTGACGATGCTGGACACGGCCCGAAACAACCGCGACTACCTGTCCGACCCTATCGAGGGATTCCACGCCAGCGGCGGCGACGGCCGCATCAGCCGCGACGACCTTGACGCTTTCGAGGCCAAGATGTCGGCCTACACCACCTTGCTGCCCTATCTGGCCACCATCGACACCGCCGCCCAAGGCGATCCGACCAAGGCCGACCGGTTCCTGTCCAAAGCCGACTTTGAGGCCATTGCCGCAGATGCAAGCCTGCCCCCAGAGGTTCGGGAGGCGGCGGCCGCGGTCATCGCCCACGGCGCCTACCACCGCAAGGACGGCTTCGGCTGGGACGACGTGGGGTTCTGGGCCATGGAGGCCGCCGGGGTGCTGCCAGTGGTGGGCGAGATCGTCGACACCACCAGGGCGCTATATGCCTTGAGCCAGGGAGACTGGAAGTCGGCGTTGATGTTCGGCGCGAGGGTGGCCATGCCCCTGGGATCGGGCAAGACGCTGAGTGCGGCCCGGGCGATGGTGGAAATGGGCCGCCGCCGGGCGTTCAAGGAGATGCAGTACTACACCATCACCAAATCGGCGGAGAAGGCCAAGAAGAAGGTGTCCAAGACGGTCCGGAAGAAGGCCACCAACAAGGCCAGGGAGACCTATGACGACTGGAGGGAAGAGGCGCCGGCGGGATTCGAGTACCTGTCATCTGTGCCCCGCCCGTAGTCTTGTCGCATGGTCTCGGAGCTGTTCGACGCCGAGCGGTGGAAGCCGGTAGAGGGATTCGACCTTTCCGACGTGACCTATCACAGAGCTGTGAACCAGGCCACGGTGCGGATCGCCTTCGACCGCCCCGAGGTGCGCAACGCCTTTCGGCCCCACACCGTGGACGAGCTGTATCGCACCCTGGACCACGCTCGCATGACCCCTGATGTGGGCACTGTGCTGCTGACCGGCAACGGGCCTTCGCCCACCGACGGCGGTTGGGCGTTCAGCTCGGGCGGCGATCAGCGCATCCGGGGGGCCGACGGCTACCAGTACGCCAGCGGCGACACCGCCGACACGGTGGACGATGCCCGCACCGGGCGCCTCCACATCTTGGAGGTGCAGCGGCTCATCCGATTCATGCCCAAAGTGGTGATCGCGGTGGTGCCGGGATGGGCGGCCGGCGGCGGCCACAGCCTGCACGTGATCTCCGACATGACCCTGGCATCGGCCGAACACGCCATGTTCAAGCAGACCGACGCCGACGTGGCCAGCTTCGACGGCGGATTCGGCTCGGCCTACCTGGCCCGCCAGGTGGGCCAGAAGCGGGCCCGGGAGGTGTTTTTCGTAGGAAAGGCCTACACCGCAGCCGAGGCCTACGAGATGGGCATGGTCAATGCGGTGGTGCCCCACGTCGAGCTGGAGCAGACCGCCCTGGAGTGGGCCGCGGCGGTGAACGCCAAGAGCCCTACCGCCCAGCGCATGCTGAAGTTCGCCTTCAACCTGATCGACGACGGCCTGGTGGGCCAGCAGGTGTTCGCCGGGGAGGCCACCCGCCTGGCCTACGGCACCGACGAGGCCGCCGAGGGCCGCGACTCGTTCCTGGAGAAGCGCGACGCAGATTTCTCCCAGTTCCCGTATCACTTCTAGGTCGGTCTTGTACTGGCTCTAGGGTGCGGCCATGGCCGACTCCCCCGCTTCCGACCCCGCCACCGATCCAAGTTTTTCTCCCCGACCTGATGCCGCGTCACTGGACGCCGCCCAGATGTTCGACCTGTCGGGCCGGGTGGCCATCGTCACCGGGGGCAGCCGGGGCATCGGCCTGTCCATCGCCCACGGCTTTGCCGCCCAGGGGGCCAAGGTGGTGGTGGCCAGCCGCAAGGCCGACGCCTGCGATCTAGCCGTGGCCGAGATCACCGAGGCCGGCGGCGAGGCCCTGGCCGTGCCTGTCCACATGGGCAACCTTGACAGCGTTGACCAGCTGGTAGACGCCACCGTTGAGCACTACGGCCAGATCGACATCGTGGTGAACAACGCGGCCAATCCGCTGGGCCTGCCCATGGAGCACATCACCCCCGAAGCCTGGGAAAAGTCGTTTACCGTGAACCTGCGAGGGCCCTTCTTCCTGTTCCAGCGATGCCTACCCGCCCTGCTGGAATCCGACCACGCCTCGGTCATCAACGTGATCTCCGTGGGGGCTTACATCCCGGCAGCCGACACCTCCATGTACGGCGCAGCCAAGGCCGGCCTGTTGTCGTTCACCCGCTCTATGGCCGGCGTGTACTCGCCCCAGGGAATCCGGGTGAACGCCATCGCCCCCGGCACCGTGGACACCACCATGACCCGCAACACCGGCCCCGAGGCCATGGCCCGCATGTCCGACCTCAGCCAAATCGGCCGCATCGGCCACCCCGACGAGTTGGTCGGCGCCGCCCTGTTGTTGGCTTCCGACGCCGGCAGCTACATCACCGGCCAATGCATAATCGTCGACGGAGGCTTCATCCCCGCGAGGTAGCTACGGGTAGTACCGGATGGGAGTTTGGCTGCCCTTAAGGAAATGATCTCGAACGCTGCGTCCCAACGGCCCCACCCAGCTGTCGAAGACTGCTCCGCTGGCCATTGGCTCCACATCAAAGGCCCAACGTCCGTCATCGCCCTGTATCCAGCCCTCGCCGATCTTGAACACCCCACGGGTGATCCCCTCATGCACCGCTACCGCGTATTCAGCCCTTCTGGCCTTGACTGAACCCGGGCTTATCCTCCACCACGCCCGGATCGAGTCGCCCATCTCGGTGACAGTCATGCCATCCCTGTAGCCATACCCAGAACGAAAATAGCCCTGCTCGATCTGGAGCTTCTGGTCCTGCCAGTACCGCAATCGCACGAGCAGAGCAGGTGGAGCGTCGATCTGGAATCGAGGCGCACCGTATCGGCGAACCAACTCATCGAGTGTATGCCTGCCTTTATCAACCCCATGTCCCCGGGGCTTGTTGGTCAAGTTGTCGATCCCGAGACAGTCGATCAACACCGCTTCGACCATGAAGGCATCGTCCTCATCGACAATGCCATGGCGCATGACATCAATCCGAGGCTCCAACCCCGCTCTACGAATCGCCTTGATTCGCTCGATCTTCTCGGAATGCCGCCGCCCATCAGCCGCCATATGGGCCTCCCAGCCATGCGCCAACAGCCTCTGACCAGTGCCCTTGCCAATGTAGAAGATCGCGCCGTCACGCGGATCAATCAGCGCATACACATAATACGGCCCAATAGCCGTTCCTACCTCTGGAGGCATGTCAACCATGCAGGCAGGATACGGATCCCCAGATGCCGAACTCCTAGGTGTAGCCACATTCGAGGTCATAGCAGGAGAGCCGCTGGTAGTTCCTCCGAAGGGACGCACAAATTGATGTCGACTGTTTCGATGGGCCAACCCCTGGCCAACCTGGACAAAGCGCTTCAACTCGCCGGCAAACTTGGGGACGACCAACTAGTGCGAAGGATGCGAACATAGAAGTGCCCATGAGTCCCGAAGATCTCGAATCGCTTGAGGAAACGCTGGCGGTCCTGGCCGAGCCCGATGCATTGGAGAAGATCGCTCAGGCCGAGCGCGAGGTTGCCGACGGCGACGTGATACGCGGCGTGGAGGCCCTCAAGGCGCTTCGGCCGAAGTGAATGCGGAATTAGTGGCCTAGCTGGTTGAGGAAACCGGGGAGGGATTGCAGGGGCACTACCTCGCCCTTTTGGCGGGATTGCCGGTCGGTGCCTCCGTAGACCACGGCTTTGGTGGAGACTTTTGGCAGCACCTGTGAGATCTGGTCGAGTGAGTCGAAGTAGTCGGAGGCGAATGTGGCGCCGGACTTGATCTCGATGGCGTCGATGCCCCCAGCGCTCTCCAACAGAAGGTCGCACTCCAAACCTCGGGAGTCGCGAAAGAACGACAGATTCGACCGGCGTCCCCGGTTGTAGCGGTGCTTGAGGACCTCCATCACCACCGCGTTCTCAAATAACTGCCCCCGCAGCGGATGGGTCGCAAGTTGCTTTGCATGCTCTACCCCGATGAGATGACTGGCCAGACCCACGTCGTAGAAGTACAGCTTCGGCGACTTGACCAAGCGCTTGCGGACATTGGTGAAGTATGGCGGAAGGCGAAAAACCACGTAGCTCGCCTCCAAGACCGTCATCCACTGACTTGCCGTCGTGTGGGAGACCCCGGCGTCTGCCCCGAGAGAGGTCAGGTTGACGATCTGGCCCACCCGACCAGCGCACAGCCGAACGAACTGCTGGAAGCTGGCCAGATTGCGGATCTCGCCGATCCGGCGCACGTCTCGCTCAACATATGTCTCGAAATAATCGCCGAGCGCTTGGCGCGGCTCTAGGCCCTGATCGTGGATTCGAGGGTAAAATCCGGAGTACAAGATGTCGTCGATCTCGCCGCTCACCCCCGTTTGGCGGCGCTCGGCCAGTGAGAACGGAAGCAGACGGAGCAATGCGGTGCGTCCGGCCAGTGACTGGCTAATGGCCTCCGAGAGTCTGAACTGCTCGCTGCCAGTCAGGACGAAGAGCCCGTTGCGCCCCATGTCATCGGCCAATACCTGGAGGTAGGACAAGAGATCGGGGGTGCGCTGGATCTCATCGAGAATGGCGCCCTCGCCGAATTGGGCGAGAAAACCCACCGGGTCGTTCTGGGCATGCTCCCTTTGATTGGGAGCCTCCATGTTTACGTACTCAAGATCAGGGAAGGTTGTTCGGCACAGCGTTGTCTTTCCCGACTGGCGCGGGCCAGTAACCGTGACAAAGGGATACTGATTGAACAGCCTCAGCAATATCGGCGTGATCTCTCGCTCAATCACTTCAAGAGACTACCAGGGTTGTGACAATCCGCAAGTACTACTTTCAGATTGTGCAGAACTGAAGGACCTGGGTTAGGCGACTTTGAAGAGGGTGGCGGCGTTTTCGCGCATGATTTGGCGCTGCTCTTCGGCGGGGCGGTTTTCGATGAGGTTGATGAAACTGTTGGGGTCGGCGATGCCTTCGGGGTGGGGGTGGTCGGAGCCGAACAGGACTTGGGTGGGGCCGATGCGATCGGCCAGGGCCTCGACGTCGTCTTCGGGGTAGGGGGACACGAAGCAGCACTGCTTGAAGATCTCGCTGATGCGCCCCGCCGGGCGGCCGGCGGGCCAGGGACCGAAGCGGGCCATGCCTTTCTTCTTGTCCATCAAGGTGAGCAGGTAGTGGACCCAGTCGGAGCCGTTCTCGATGCTCAAGAAGTTGAGGTCGGGGAAGCGGGCGTGCATGTTGCCGTACAGCAGCGCCCCGAACGTCTCCATGATGGGGCGGTCGCCGTGGAGGAAGGCCCACTGGAATGCCGACATCTCCCGCACGTTGGCCACCGGGTCGTCGCCCATGCGCACGGCCAGGTCGCCATAGCGCAGATCGGAGATGTGGAACGCCACCGGGACCTGCGCCTCGTTGAGGCGAGCCCAGAACGGGTCGTAGTAGGGATCGGCGATCGAGCGGCCCTCGCCGCCCCATGGGCACGGCCGCAGGTGCACGATGCGGGCCCCGGCTTCAAGCACCCGGTCGAGTTCGGTGATGGCGTGCTCCCGGTCGAGTAGCGACAGCAGCGGCGGGGTGAACAGGCGGTCTTGGTAGACATATTTCCAGTCGTCCTCCAGCCACCGATTAAAGGCCCGCAGGTTGGCGTAGGTCTGCTCGATGTCGTCGACCATGTACTCCTCCACCGACACCCCGAAGGTGGGCAGCAAGATGGCCCACTCCACTCCCTGTGAATCGAGCAGGTCAAGGCGGGCGTCGGGCTGCTTGTAAGCGGGGAGCATGTTCTCAGCGGTGTAGGCGTCACCCCAGCTCAGGTCGGGGTTGTCCCGCTTAGCCTTGAACATCTCGTACATGGAGCCGGGTGCGTTGGTCTTGTCGAACTTCACGTGCATGAAGTTGTAGGGCAGGTCCCCCACCTTCACTTCCCACTCCCCGTCGGCTCTTTGGCTAGCGGTAATGGCCTTGTCCCGGTGGCGGGACTCGATGTGGCGGCTGAAGCAGTCGGGTGCCTCGTAGTAGTGGTTGTCGGAGTCGAACGTGCGGTAGCCGAGGGCGGCCATGGGGTTCAGCTTAGGTTCTGGGTGTGATGGGCAGCCCAGCAGCTACTGGATGCCCAAGACGAGCAAGTCGATCGTCAACGCGACGGCGAAGTGGAGGGCGGCGCCCAGGTAGACGGAGCCGGTGCGGAGGCTGAGGAAGCCGAGGACGGTGCCGGCGACGATGGAGCCGAGGGCTTCGGCCAGGGGTTTGGTGAGGTGGATCATCACGTAGGGGATGAGGGCGATGAACACGGCCATGGCGCCGAAGCGGCGGGCGAGGCCGTGAACCAGCACGCCGCGGAAGAAGAACTCCAGGGCCAGGAACTGCCCGGCGTACACCGCTTGCCAGATGTAGAAGCGGGGCCAGTAGCCGATGCCGGGGGGCGGCTCGTAGAACGGGTAGGTGTCCTGGAATTCGCCGTTGAAGCTGGCCGCCACCACGAACGGCAGCAGCACCAGGTAGAGACCCAAATAGAGGGGCGCATGGCGGCGGAGCTCGGGGCCAGCTTTCAGGCCGAGATCGCGCAGGCGGGTGCGTAGTACCAAGCGGGCCACCAGCACGGCGGGCACCACGTAGACCACCCAGCGGAACAACCCCCAGTACATGCGGCGGTTGAAGGGGGCGTGTTCGGAGCTGTCCAGGGCTCGGTCGAACCGGTCGGACAGCCCATCGAGGGCCACGCCGTCTAGGGTGACGGTGAGCCAGTCGGTGGTGCTCGACAGCCCGCCGTAACGGATGGCGATGACGGTGCCGATGGCCAGCAGAATCAGAACGACCGCGTTGCGGTCCACCTCCCCCGGCGCGGGAGCCGCGGCCCGAATCCGATCGCCGATCCCGCTCATAGCCCGGGAGCCAGGGTCACGGGGTGAGGTACCACCCGCCGGAGATGTTGATCACCTGGCCGGTGATGTGGGCTGACTCGTCGCTGCACAGAAAGGCGATGGTGTTGGCCACGTCCTCGGGCTCGGCGTGGCGGCGCAGCGGGGTCTCCTCCCGGAACGACTCGTAGTACTCGGCCTGGGCGTCCACCCACTTTGACCGCACCAAGCCGGGCGCCACGGCGTTTACCCGAATGTTGTGTGGTCCGCCCTCGATGGCGGCTCCTCGGGTGATCTCATTGAGGCCAGCCTTGGCCGCGGCGTACGGCCCCTCCCGACCGTTGCCCCCCAGGTAGGCGGCCACCGAAGACACGTTCACTATGCGCCCCCACTGCCGATCCCGCATGGCCCCGATGGTGCGCCAGATCAGCCACCAGCAGGCGGTGAGGTCCACGGCGATGACGTTGTCCCAGTCTTCGGGGTCGAAGTCAAAGATGCTGCCCTGGACGTTGATCGCCGCGCTGTTCACCAAGATGTCCACCGACCCCATCTCGTCGTAGACCTCGTCCATGGTCTCGGCCATGCGCTCCCGGTCGCCGATGTCGGCCACCGCCGCCATCACCGGCACGTCGTAGGCCCCACGAAGTGCCTCAGCCGTCTCGTTGGTGCGGCGCTCATGGTTGTCCAACACCACGATGCCGGCCCCATAGGAGGCCAGCGTCCGACAGGTGGTCGACCCAATGGCCGCCCCCGCCGCCCCGGTGACTAGCGCTACCCGCCCGGCAAACTCATTCTCAGCTGGCATGGGGCGATGGTAGCTACCGGGAAAGGGCGCGGTTGCGGGCGTGGCGTTTGGCGGCGGCTACGGCGGTCATGGCTTCGGTGAAGCGGGTGAAGGTGGGGAGGTTGGCGTCGAGGCAGGTTTGCTGGATGCGGGCGGCGATGTCGGGTGGGGCGCAGTCGATGTTGCGGAGCACGAGGGACAGGCGGGTGTGGGGCCACTGGGTCGTGGCGGCTGCGGTGGTCTCGATGATGGGGAAGAGGCGCTCGATGCCGTCTCCGGCGTAGCTGAAGAAGGCCTGGACGTTGGTGTGGACCACCACGTCGGGATAGGGCTGGGTCTGCAAGATGGGGTCGAGGGCTTGCACCAGCACGTCGGGCTCCGACACCGGGCCGAATCCGATCTCGATGGGGTTGCGGACACTGGCCCCCACGCCGTAGCCAAGGTCCTTGAGAGCCTGCTGGCCTTGGTCGCTGACGGTGGTAGTGACCAACCCGGCCCGGTCGGCGGCATCGGTGCCCAGCACCGAGGCCCCTCCGCCCACGCCCAGCACCAGGGTGTCGAGTTCTCCACCGATGTCGGCGTCGGCCCAGCGCTGGAGATAGGCCACCGCAGAGAGCAGTTCCTCGATGGTGCCCACGATGCTGACCCCGGCTGATGCGCTGATGGCGTCCCAGATCCGGTGGTCGGCCACCAAGGCTCCGGTGTGCGAAACCGCCGCTCCCCTTCCCTGGGCGGTTCGACCGCCCACCAGGATCACCACCGGCTTGCGGCCCTTGGCGGCGTGAAGTGCGTCGGTGAGGCGGCGGCCATCGCGGGGATCCTCCAGGTACATGCCGATAATGGCGGTGTCGGCGTCGTCTACCAGCCACTCCAGCAGCTCACCGGGGGTGACGTCGATGCTGTTGCCGACGGTGCAGAGCTTGGATAGACGGATTCCCCGGATGGCTCCGGCCTTGACCATGTCGCCGGCCAGCCCGCCGCTTTGAGAGATCATGGACACCCGCCCGGCCTCGGTGGGGGCGTTGCGCAGGAAGGTTTGCCGGCCAGCCGGGCTGTAGGCCCCCAGGCAGTTGGGGCCGAGCACCCGCACCCCCGACTGCCGGGCGGCGTTGGCCAGCTCGTCTTCGAGGTTGGCCCCCTCGGCGCTGGCCTCTCGGAACCCGCCGCTGATGACGTGGACGAACTGGGCCTTGCCCGCGGCCCCTCGCACGAGATCGGCGCAGGCGGCGGCGGGGACAGCACCGACCACGTAGTCCACTTCGCCGTCGATGTCGGCCACCGATGGCACCGCGGGGATGCCGTCGACTTCGGATGCTTTGGGGTGGACGGCCCAAAGCGTTCCGGGCCCCCAGCCCAGCTCCTTGTAAGCGGTCAGAAAGGTGTTGCCGAAGCCGGGTCGGCTGGTGGAAGCTCCGGCCACCGCGATGCCCCGGGGGGCGAACAGCGGACCAAAGTCGGTTATCGGCCGCTCGGGGTGGGCTCCGATGGGTGCTTCCCGAGTGATGAGCCGGGCATCCACCGCAATGGCGCCGTCGGGCGTGGCGATAACCGGATTGCATTCCAACTCGGCCAGGTTCTCGCCTATCTCGGCGGCTAGCCCGCCGGGTCCGGCCACGGCCAGCAGCAGCTCGATGAGCGCGTCTATGTCGACGGGTGGCTGGCCCCGGAACCCGGTCAGCAGCTCTGACCCCTTGAAGCCGATGACCATAGCCTCGGCATCGGCACGGGAGATGGGAGCCAGGCGCAGCACCACCTCGTCCAGCACTTCGGTAAGGGTGCCGCCCAGCCCGAGGGCGGCCACCGGTCCGAACGGGGGCCGGTCCACCACCCCGACCAGCAGCTCGACCCCGGCGTCGGCCTGCTCCTCCACCAGGAAACCGCCGAGCCGACCTCCGGCCTCGGTCACCGCCACGGCCATCTGTGCCGCCTCGTAGTTCAGCTCATAGGCCGCCACTCCCAAGCGCACCGCGCCCACGTCGCTCTTGTGGACCACGCTGCCGCCGAAGCCCTTCAGCACCAGCGGCTCGTCCATCCCGTGGGCGGCCACCAAGTCGGCCAGCATCGACGGGTTGGCCACCGTGTCGGCATAGGCGGCGACCACGCCCTTGGGCACAGCCACCCCCACTGCGGCCAACAGGGCTTTGACCTCGGGTTCGGGAACGGTCATCCCAGTTTGGTGAATACTCGGCGGGCGGTGTTGCCGAGCAGGTTGGCCCGGGCCTCGTCGCCCAGCTCCACCTCAGATAGCTGGCCCAAGGCGTGGCGATGGCCCACGGTGGGAAAGCCGGTGCCCCACAGGCACTTGCGCCGCCCGGCGCCGTTCATGAACGCCACCAGCTCGCCCGACCAGTGCCGGGGTGGATACACCGAGGTGCCCAGGTACACGTTGGGGAATTTGAGGGCCATGGCGATGCACTCGGCCACCCAAGGCCAGCCGGTGTGCGAAAGCACAAAGCGCACCTCGGGGAAATACAGGGCGGGCCGGTCAATGCTGATGGGCACCCCGCACTCGCTGGGCATGAGCCCGCCGGAGGTGCCGGCTTGCATGACGAAGGGCACGTCATGGGTGGCGCACAGGGCGTAGTAGGGGTAGTAGTCGGCGTGGTCGAAGCGGCGGTCGAAGCTGTGGGTGTGGGTGTGCAGGCCCACGCACCACGGCCGCTCCAACATGGCGGCGGCCTCGGCTACTCCGGCCATGCCGGTGCGGGGGTCGATGGACCACTGGCCCAGGAACCGGCCCGGGTGGTCGGCGGCCAGCCGCTCCAGATCCTCAGGCTGAGCGGCCACCAGCTCGAAGTCGGTGGCCTCGGGGTGAGCGGGCCGATGGGCAACGGGCAGGATCACCGCGGCGATGCCCAGTTCGTCCATGCGGGCCACCATGGTGTCGGCGTCGCAGAAGGAGTCGGTGTCGTCGGTGCGAACCTTCACCGCAATGCCGGTGGCCTCTAGGGCCGCGTTCCACACGTCGGCCTGTTCGGGGAAGAACCGGTTGCACCAGTAGTCGATGGCGCCGCCAGCCAGCACCGAGTCGGTCATGGCCGCTCGTCCTTGAATCGCACCAGCTTGGCCGCGGTGCCCATGCCGGTGAGCCCGTCCAACTCGCCGGGGCCAACCACCTCGGCGGTCATCCGCACGCTCATGACCTCCTTGATCCGGTCTTCCACCCGCTCAGCCACCCCGCCGAACTCATCGGCAGGGGCGTCGCTGGCCACCATCACGATCATCTCGTCGCGGTTACCGGCCCGAACCGCCCGGCAGAAGAAATCCTCGGTCACCCCAGGCACATCGCTGATCACCTCGCCGATGGCCTCGGGCCACACGTTCACCCCCCGGAGCTTGACCATGTTGTCGCCCCGCCCGGCGAACGGCCCCATGCGCCGCAGCCACGAGCCGCATTCGCACTGGCCCGGCGGGTACAAGAACGACAGGTCCATGATGTTGTAGCGGAACTGGGGCGAGCCGGTCTTATAGATCTCGGTGATCACCAGCGCCCCCTGCGTGCCGTCAGGCACCTGTTCGCCAGTCTCGGGATCCACGATCTGCACCACGAAGCAGTCCTCGAATATGTGGAGTTGGCCGTTGCGCAGCGGGCACTCGATGGACACGTTCTGCACCTCGTGGAACCCGTAGGGCTGGGCCGGGGTCACTCCCCACACCTCTTTGACCCGCTCGGCGTCGCCGATGTGGCCGCCGGGCAGGGCCCGGATGTTGAAGTCCGCCTTGGGGTCAAGGCCCATCTCCACCGCGGTCTCAGCCATCTTCAGCATGTAGTCGCCGGTGGTCAAAATGGCCGCCGCCCCGTACTCATGGGCCAGTTCTACCTGCTTGCGGGTGGAGGTCACATTGCCGGTGCCGGTAGTGAGCACCACGCAGTTGAGCCAGCGGTACAGCGCCTCATCGAAAGCGTGGGCCCCGTTGTGGGTGGAGTAGGCCCATGCGTTGACCACCACGTCGCCGGGGCGAATCCCCTCGGCGTACAGAGCCCGGGCCATGGTGATGGCCCCCACTTCCCGGTCCCAGGCGGTGTAGAGGGTGGGCCGGGACCGCCCGGTAGTCCCCCCCGACACGTACAGCCGCATCGGCTCATTGCGGGCGTCTTCCAGTCCAATGCTCTGGTAGTCGCCCAGCGGGGGATTCTCGTTGATGGAGGTCCGGATGTCGTCCACGGTGTAGGCCGGGGCCCGCCACAGGTCATCGAGGGTGCGGAGCTGATCGGGGTGGAACCCGGCCGCCTCCCACCGCTTGCGGAAGAACGGCACCTGCCAGGCCCGCTGCGCCCGATCTTGGAGGCGCAGAAGCTGCTTTCGGGCGATTGTGTCGGGTTCTTCGAAGAAGGTGGTCTCGAAGTACTCCGGCGGCGGCGGGAAAAGGCGCTCGATGGCCTCGTAGTCCAGCTCGTGCGGGCGGCGCATCCCCGTGCTCATAGAACTGCCACGGTACCCGCGACGGCGATGGGGGTGACAGACCGGCCGCACCGCCCATGCACCAGACCACAGTCGGCCACTACCGTTTCGACTGTGAAGATCATCTCGGCCGATTGCCACATCAACGAGCCGCCCCATGTGTTCGAGCGGGTGCCCGAGGAGTACCAAGACCGCATCCCCCGGATGATGCCCGCACCCGACGGGGGCGACGGCTGGTCATTCGACGGCGGGCCGCCCAAGCGCAGCTTCGGCATCGAGGCCATGGCCGGGGTGGCCAAGAAGGACTACAAGCTCTCGGGCATGAAGTTCGACGAGATCATGCCGGGCAACTACGACGGCACCGCCCACTGCGCCGACATGGACCTCGACGGGGTGTGGGGCTCGGTGGTGTACCCAGCCAACTCCATCTTCACCTACCTGGAGCCCGACCGGGGCCTGGCCGTGGCCTGCATGCGCTCGTACAACGACTGGGTGCTCGACGAGTTTCAGGGCGCGGCGCCCGACCGGCTGCGGGGTCTGCCCATGCTGCCTACCGAGGACGGCATGGAAATCACCTTGGCCGAGGTCGACCGGGTGATGGAAAAGGGGGCCAAGGGGTTGTTCGTCCCCGGCATGCCCACTCGGCCCTACAACGACCCCTACTACGAGCCGCTGTGGAAGGCGTGTTCAGATCTGGACGTGCCGGTCACCTTCCACCGCACCTTCGGCGGCAAGCCGCCCGACTCCGACTGGGACGAGCTGGTGGAGCAGAACGTGTCGGTGCCCGGCATTGTCAACCGGTTCTTCAGCGCGGTGCGCCCCCTGACCTACATGATCTTCGCCGGCATCTTCGACCGGCACCCCAACCTCAAGGTGGTGGCCGCCGAGGTGAATTACGGCTGGGTCCCGTTTTGGTACCAGACCATGGACGACGAGTTCCACACCCAGGCCGCCTGGTCGGACTCCCCCATGGAGCGCGCCCCCAGCAGCTACCTGGGCACCAACGTGTTCGTCACCGGCCTCGACGACCACAACGGCCACATGCAGATGCGCAGCGGCAACCAGACCCTGGTGGACATGTCCATGTGGTCGTCCGACTACCCCCACTCGGTGACGCTCTGGCCCGACAGCCGCAAAATCATCGCCGAACTCGTCGACGGCATGACCGAGTCCGACACCCAAAAAGTCCTCTACGCCAACGCCGCCCGCGTCTACAAGTACAACTAGCCCGCAAGGGTTCCAGCGCTACCCGGCCTTCTTGCCAAATCCATCTCGCCTCGTGCGAGGTTTCAGTAGATGACCTTTATATCTATTTTAGTATTTGTTCATAAGTTTCCATGTATATTGGAATAAACAGGTCGAGAATTGCTGCGAACAGAAAGGCAGGTCTTGCTATACAATGAATACAGCTATTCATACAATGCAGGAGGTCGAGACGATGCCGCTCGGATATGTGATGAAGGTGTCGGCCAACGGGCAGGTTTCCATTCCCGCTGAAGTCAGAGCCCGATGGAACACGGAGAAGGTGGTGATCGCCGATATGGGTGACTACATCGCGATGCGGCCGATGTCAGAGAATCCGCTCGACGAAGTGGTGGGCAAGTACCCCGGCCGAGGGCCTTCAACCGACGAAATGCGCCGCATGGACCGAGAAGAGGACGCTCGCTACGAAGCGAGACGTGAAGCACGCGGGTGATCGCCCTTGACGCCTATGGCGTGATCGGCCTGCTGCGCGGCGAGTCGGTAGCCGACGAGGTAAGAGAGCTATTGGAGTCAGGAATGCCAGCCTGGCTGACCCCGCTGGGCGTGGCTGAAGTGGTTGACCGTCGGGTCCGGCTCGACGCGGTCGATCCAGAGACCGTTGTCATGGACCTCGACGAGCTTGGCCTAGCCGACTCCGCGCCCCTAGACCCCCAGACGGCCGCCCGAGTAGGCGCTCTCCGCGCTCGCCACTATCACCGGACAACCCGGTCGGTAAGCCTCGCTGATTGCGTCCTTGCCGAACTTGCCAGGGCGGCCGGGGCCAAAGTAGCCACCAGCGACCCCCACCTGCTCGACCTGTGTGCCGACGAGAACATCCAAACAATCCCCCTCCCCGACAGCCAGGGCCACCGCTGGACCCAGACGCCCACATAGCCGTCCCTGTCTACAAATACGACCGAGTTCTGGCGTGCCGTAGCATCGGCCTGGGAACCTCAGCGTCGAGGAGGCATCCCGATGGGTATCACCCTGTACTACAACTCCGGCTGTTCCGATTGCGCCCGGCAGGCCAGTCGGGCTAGGAAGCCGGACTGGTTGGGCCGCATTGAGTTCTCCACCGTCGACTCGCCTATCGGCCCCGTGCCACGCGGCGAGATCGTTGTGGTCGACCCCAAGACGCAAAGGGTCTTCACCGGCATCTACGCCACCAGGATGATCTGTCTGCAAGTGCCAGCCTTTGCCTTGGCCGGACTTGCTCTCTATATCCCTCCGCTCCGGAACTACTTCGGGCGCAAGAAACCGGGATGCAATGGCGACGCCTGCGAGATTTGAGCAGGCCACACTGGCGGTCCTCGCCCTTGTGCACATAGTGGTGCAGCTGACCCACGGCTACAGCCACATCGAAGCCCACGTGCCACTTTCCGCCATGCAGCAGGTGTTCATCTACGTAGTGGCCACGTTCATGCCCCTAGCCGCGGTATACATGGCACTGCGCAAGGACGTGCGTCTGGGCGCCGGGCTGTTCGCAATATCAATGGCCGCGGCATTCTTGTTCGGCTATCTGGCCCACTTCGTCATCGACAGCCCCGACCTCCACTCCAACGTCGTCGGCGACTACGCCGACGTCTTCTTCCATTCCGCGCTGAGCCTGGCCATAATCGAGTTCGCCGGCTTCGCCTTCGGCTTCACCATCGCCACCCGGAAGCCCCGATAGGGCAGCGAAGTCGCTGCCCTATTGGTGGCGGCGGTCTTCGAAGTCTTCGGGGAGGTCTATGGGGGGGTCGGGGAGTTTGGTGATGTTGCGGGAGGCGAGGAGGGATTCAAAGCCCTCGGGGTCGGCGGCCCAGGAGGCGGCGTCGCCCATCATGACCTCGAACAACTCCACACCGTCGGGGCCGGCGACTAACGGGCCTAGGGCGGCGCCGTGGGGGAGCTCGATGTGGGTGCCGGTGGGGCAGTGGACGTCGCCGCACATCAGATCGCCGCTCAGCACGTACATCACCTGGGGGGAATGATGGCCGTGGCGGTGCACGATCATGCCCGGGTCCCAGCGGGCCCACATCGACAGGTACTGCTTGCCAGCGCTGCCGAAAGTGAACCACTTCTCCCACACCGACTTCTGGCCGTCGGGGTGCATCTGGGTGCGGACCTGCTGGGTCTTCAGGTCCTCGTCGTCAAGGTGCCGGAAGATGGGCTCCAGGCCGGGAACATCATGGGGCGACGCCATCGCTCAGCTCACCCCGGCGGGAACTTTGGGCACGTATTCCGAGGGGTCGTAGGAGTAGGTGGTGGCCTCGATGAACTCGCTGGGCAGGTAGCCCTCGGGGAACCGGTACAGGTCAAGCGAGTTGTCCCACAGGATCTTGCGCTTGGACTCGTCGGAGATCTTGGGCAGGTCCAAGAACGACTGCACCGCCAACGGGTACTTGGAGTCGGGGTGGGGGTAGTCGCTCTCCCACACGATCTTGTCGTCGCCCAGCTCCTCGATCACGTGGTACACGAGGTACTCGTCGGGCTCCACCGAGATGAAGCAGTTGTCCTGGAAGTACTCCTGGGGCGACTTGGTCAGCCCCGGTTTCTCATAGTCGCCCGACAGCTCGATGTGCTCCTCCATGCGCCACAGCCACCACGGCAGCCAGGCGCAGTTGGCCTCCATGTAGGCCACCCGCAGCCGGGGGAACCGCTCGAAGACTCCATTGCAGATCATCGACAGCATGGCCATCTGGGCCTCGTGGGGATGGCAGACGGTGTGCCACTCGGTGAAGGTCTCGAACCGGTCGGCACCAGCCGACGCCCCGTTGTGGCCCATGAAGTCGTGGGTGGCAAACGCGCAGTCCAGGTCTTGGAGCAGCTCGTACATGGGGTCGTAGTAGGGGTCGCCCAGCATCCGCCGGTTGAACATGTTGGGCCGGGCGAAGAAGCACCGGGTGCCCAGGTTGTCGTAGGCGTACTGGATCTCCTCCACCGCCCGGTGCACATCGTTCATCACCACCGGCCCCGAGGCGATGACCCGCCCGCCGGACATCTCCCGCATCTCCTGGCCCCAGCGGTTGTAGGCCCGGCACATGCCGGCCTGGAGCTCAGGGTCCATGCCGTCAGACCACAGGTCGTATCCGGGGCCGTAGATCACCATGAAGTCCATGCCGTCGAGCGGCATGGCCTGGGCCACCGCGTCACCGGGGAAGCCGTTGTCCACCACGGCCTGGCCGTACTTGGCCCGCATGTGGTCGTAGGTCCAGTTCACCGCCTCCATGAAGTCGCCGTAGATGGTGACCCGGCTCTGGGTATAGCGGCCGTCCACGGTGGCGGGCCGGAACGTCTCCCGACCGGGGACCTCTTTCCAACCCACCCGGTGCTGGAAGCGCTTGTCCAGGAACCGCTCCCACAGGTTCTTGGGCTCCACCACGTGCCCGTCGGCGTCGAAGACCTTGTACCCGTGCCGCATGTTCGACGCTCCTCCTATTGCTGGTGCCTACTCTGCTCGCCCGCAAAGAGTAGGTCAACCAGACGGAGGGTGGTAACAGACGGCCTCCTGGGCTGACCGCACCCAGTGGAGCTCGGTGTCGGGGGGACAGGGGGCACCCAGCGGAATCCACTCCACTAATTTGCCGTCGTGGGGCTGTTCGCAGGCCACCGAGATCAAGGTGGTGCTGCCAATCAGAAAGCAGTCACCGGGTTCGGGGCGCGACTGGGACACCGGGGCTGACGCCGTGATCGGGCGGGCTGGGTCGGAATCATCTATGGCGGAAGTGGCCATCAAGATGAGAACTACCGCCACCGCCACGGCAACGGTGGCCGCCAGGCTGATCCAGCGCCAGCGGAAACCGACCATCTCAAGGGGTGGCCCGGTTGCGGCCGACGGTTCTGGCGGGGTCTCGGCCGGACGGGGGCTGCTGGCCGGACGGGGGGTGCTGGCCGGACGGGGCGTGCTGGCCGGAGGGGCGCTGCTGGCCGGAGCAGGGGCGCGGCGGGCCAGCGTCCGGTCGTAGGCGGCTCGGGATCGGAGATCGCCGAGCACTTGCCATGCCTCGTTGACCGCTCGCATTCGCTCGGGATCTCCCGATGGCCGGTCGGGGTGCCAGCGGCGGGCCTGACGGAGGTAGGCGCGGCGAACGGCGTCTGCTTTGGCAGCGGGGGAAACGCCCAGAACGTCGTAATGGGACTGTCCCGGCATGGCGCGTCGATCAGTCGTCGACGCTGAGGGAGTCGTAGGCGAACTTGGCGCCCACCCCGCCGTCTACCAGCAGGGTGCGGCCGCTGACATAGTCGGCCAGCGGTGACGACAAGAACAGGGCGGCCGCGGCGATGTCGGCGGGCAGGCCCATGCGGCCCACGGGTGCATTGCCGCTGGAGTGGGACCGCTGGGCGTCGCTAAGCATGGCCATGATCCGGGGGGTGGCGATCGCCCCCGGCGCCACCGCGTTGGCCCGCACGCCGTGGGGGCCCATCTCCACCGCCAACGACTTCACCCAGGCCATGAGTCCGGCCTTGGCGGCCCCGTAAGCGGCGTGATTGGGGGCGCCGTCCACCCCCGAGGCTGAGGCGATAAACACCATCGACCCCTTCCCATTGGCCACCATGTGGCTGCCGAAAACCTGGCCTAGCAAATACGCGTGGCGCAGGTTGATAGCCATCTGCCGGTCCCACACCCCGTCGTCCATTTCCACGATGAGGCCCCACTCGGCCATGCCGATGATGTCCACCAAGCCGTGTACCTGGCCCAAAGCGGCCACCGAGTCGTCCAGCAGGCGCTCCACGTCGGCCCGGTCGGTGGCGTCACCTGACCAAGGGGTCCCGCCAACCTCCTGGGCGATCTCCGCAGCCCGGTCCGGGTCGATGTCAACGCACACCACCCGGGCGCCGCACTGGACCAGCGCATGGCTGGTTTGGCGCCCCATCCCCTGCCCCGCGCCAACCACCACAAAGCCCTTGCCGTCGAGGCGGAGCAGATCGGGATACTGCGGGACAGGCGAGTTGTCAGCGCTGGTCATGCCCTGACGCTATCGCCCTACCCAGCCAGGGAACTCACTAGGGCGTTGAGGGGCCAGAGGTCGGGGATCTGCACTGGTTCGGGGGCCGAAGGCAAGATGACAAAGGCCTCCTCGCCCGGATACACCAGGTTGTACTCCGAGCGGGCCAAGCGCTCGATCTCCTCGGGCGTGGACAGCACCTTCATCCGAGAACGGAGGGCGTCGTTCTCCTCGTGAAGGGCATCCAGATCGGCCCGGGCCTCGGCGATGGCCGAGTTCTGGTCGAGGAAAGTCCGGGTGGGGAACACGGCGTAGAACAGCGCCACCAAGATGACCAGCACGATCACCAGCGGGACCACCGAGCGGCGCAGCGCGATCATGACCCCGCCCCCGTTGCGGCTGTCAATGCCTCTCCACCGCGGTAGGCCGCGGCCTCACCCAGCTCCTCCTCAATACGCAGGAGTTGGTTGTACTTGGCCACCCGGTCGCTGCGGGCCGGGGCGCCGGTCTTGATCTGGCCGCAGTTGGTGGCCACGGCCAAATCAGCGATGGTGGCGTCCTCGGTCTCGCCCGAGCGGTGCGACATCACCGAGGTGTAGCCGGAAGCGGTGGCCAGCTCTACGGCCTCCAGGGTCCGGGTGAGCGTGCCCACCTGGTTGACCTTCACCAGTATGGAGTTGGCCACGCCCAGGTCGATCCCCCGGGCCAATCGCTCGGTGTTGGTGACGAACAGGTCGTCGCCCACCAGCTGCACCCGCCATCCCAGAGCCTTGGTCAAAAGCGCCCAGCCGTCCCAGTCGTCCTCGTCCATCCCGTCTTCAATCGACACGATCGGGTAGGCGTCGCACAGCTCCACCAGATAAGCGGCCATCCCCGCGGAGTTCAGCGTCCGACCCTCGCCTTCCAGTCGGTACTCGCCCTGGCGATAGAACTCGGTGGAGGCCACGTCGAGGGCCAGGGCCATGTCGTCGCCCGGGGTCAACCCCGCCGCCTCGATGGCATCTACCAGAACCGCCACCGCGGCCTCGTTGGAGTCCAGATTGGGGGCGAAACCCCCTTCGTCTCCGATGCCGGCCGACAGCCCTCGCTCCACCAACAGGCGGCGCAGGCAGTGGTAGGTCTCAGCTCCCCAGCGAAGGGCCTCGCTAAACGAGGCCGCCCCCACCGGCACCACCATGAACTCTTGGAGGTCGATGTTGTTGGCCGCGTGCGCTCCGCCGTTGAGCACGTTCATCATGGGCACCGGCAGCACGTGGGCATTGGCCCCGCCGATGTAGCGGTACAGCGACAGGCCGGCATCCGCGGCCGCGGCATGGGCCGCGGCCAACGACACACCCAACACCGCATTGGCCCCTAGGCGGCTGAGCGCGTCGGTGCCGTCCAAATCGATCATCGCCTGGTCGAGGTCTCGCTGGTCGGCAGCATCGATCCCGATCACGGCGTCGGCGATATCGCTGTTGACCGAGGCCACTGCACCGGCCACGCCCCGGCCCAGATACCGGTCACCGCCGTCGCGCCGCTCCACCGCCTCGTAGCGGCCGGTGGACGCCCCGGAGGGAACGATAGATCTTCCGGACGCGCCGGATTCCACCGTTACCTCAACCTCAACCGTAGGGTTACCCCTCGAGTCGAGTACCTCTCTGGCGACTATGCGTTGGATCGCGCTCAATTGCCGGATCTTTCAGGGTCTTCCTGGCCCATCGCCTGTTGCTGATGTGGCTGGAGTTGTAAAAGTAGACGATGAAATCCGGAATTACTAGAGGTAGCAGCAAATTACAATGAAGAAATTTCACCGGCGCGTATTTGCTCTCCGACAGCGTTGGCCAGCTCTCGGAGCTCTGATTCGGCGTCCAAACCAGCGGCCTGAGCAGCCTGAACAGCATCGTAGAGACGCCCGGCCACCGTGGCGGTATCCACATCGGGCTCCACACCCACCGAGCGGGCCTTGTGGATCACCTTGTCGGCGAACAACAGCGCAGGCAGCCCCGGCGGAATGCCGTCCATCACCGAGGCCCGCCCCTTCTGCTCCCGCTTGATGGCCTCCCAGTTGACCAGCACATCATCGGCGTCATCCACCTCAGCCGGGTCGGAATCGAGGGTGCCGAACACGTGGGGATGGCGCGATTTGAGCTTGTCGTGGATGCCCCGGGCCACATCGGCCAGAGTGAACTGGCCGGCTTCGGCAGCCAGCACCGAGTGGAACACGATCTGGTAGAGCAGGTCGCCCAGCTCCTCCTCCAGCTCTTCGTAACCCGACAAACTCTCGGGGTCCACCCCGTCGAGAGCCTCCAGAACCTCGTAGGTTTCCTCCAGCAGATGGCCCCGCAACGACTGGTGGGTCTGCTCTTGGTCCCAGGGGCAGCGGAGGCGCAGCTCGGTGGCCAGATCGGCAAACCGGGCCACTTCCCGGGCGATGGGTGCGCCCAACTCGGGCACATACAGCGACGTGAGATGGTCGGGCTCCACCGCGTGGTCGAGGTCGGCCCAGGCCACCTCGAAGACCCGCTCATCGGGCAGACCCAGGCGCTGCATAACCACCACCGGCTGGTCGATCTCGTCGGCGGCCGAGCGGTCGAAGGACGCCAACGCGGCCAGCTTGATGTCGCTCAGCACATGGCCGGCGTCGCACTGGGCCACCAGCAGCGGCCCCCGCTCTCCAGCGGCGTCCACCGCGAAGCGCCGTCCGTCCACCAGCCGCACCCCGGCGGCCAGGGGGTCGATGCCGAGCCGGTCCCACACCAGGTCGGCGAACGAGAGTCCGGTCAGCACTTCCAACTCCACACCGGGCACGGCCCGCAGCAGCTCCACGGTTCGCTCGGCCACCAGCGGCGAACCGGGCACGGCATAGATCACATCGCCGTCTCCAGCATCAGCCTCGGTCGCCAGTCGGTCCACGATGGCCCGGTACACCTCTTCGAACGACGAGGCCCGGTCGTAGGCGTCGTCAAACGAATCGGCCGGCTCCACCGCCACCGCCGCGGGATGACGGCGAGTGCGGACGAAACGGCGGCTGGTGCGCTCAATGGCATCGAGCACCGCCCCGGTTATCAGCTCGGGGCCAGCCGGTCCGAGACCGGCAACGATCACCTTGGCCATATCGCCTCTCCAGTCACGCCACCTTCCCTATCACGCCCAATCACGAAGCCGCCGCTTCAGCGGATTCGTCGTCGGGAACCAGATCGCGCAGCGTTGATATTAGGGATTCCACCGCGGCAGCGGCCGATCCCACCGGCAGAGTCAGCAGCCCGGCGGCCTCGTGATATGTCGCTTTGGGGTACAGGCGCTCTAGGCGCACTCGGCGGCTGGGCAGGAGCCTCACCGGGTTGAGCCGGGCCACCCATTTCGGACCGCCAAAGCCGGGACCCTTCACCACCGCCACGTCCCGGACCCCGGTGCGCAGGCACTCGCACCGCAGCCGAGCAGCATCCAGCAGTGTGCCGGCCACGTCGGGGATCGGCCCGTAGCGATCAACCCACTCGGCGGCCACGTCGTCCACCTGATCGGGCATCTGGCAGCCGGCCACCCGCCGATAGGCCTCAAGGCGCAGCTCCTCTTTGGGCATGTAATCGGCGGGAATTCCCGCGGCCTGCGGCAAGTCGATGTTGATCTCCACCGGCTCGGGCGGGGTCTCGCCCTTCAGTTCGGCCACCGCCTCGGTGACCAGCTGGCAGTACAGGTCGTAGCCCACCGCGGCGATGTGGCCCGATTGTCCGGTGCCCAACATGTTGCCCGCGCCCCGGATCTCCAGATCCCGCATGGCGATCTTGAACCCCGAGCCCAGTTCTGTGGCCTCCCCGATGGTCTTGAGCCGCTCGTAGGCCTCCTCGGTGAGCACCCGCCCCTCCGGGGTGAACAGGTAGGCGTAGGCCCGGGCCCCGGCTCGGCCAACTCGGCCCCGGAGCTGATGGAGCTGGCCCAGCCCCAACAGGTCGGCCCGGTCCACCACCAGGGTGTTCACCGTGGGCATGTCGATGCCCGACTCGATGATGGTGGTACACACCAACACGTCGTAGGACCGCTCCCAGAAGTCGATCACCACCTGTTCCAGAGTGCCCTCGTCCATCTGGCCGTGGGCCACCGCGATGCGGGCCTCGGGCACCAGCTCCCGCAGGTCGGCGGCCACATGGTCAATGCTGGCCACCCGGTTGTGGACGAAGAACGCCTGGCCGTCGCGCAACAGCTCCCGGCGGATGGCCTCGGCCACCGGGCGCTCGTCGTACGACCCCACATAGGTCAAGATGGGCTGGCGGTCGGCGGGAGGCGTGTGCAGCAGCGTGAGGTCGCGGATGCCGGTGAGGCTCATCTCCAGGGTTCGGGGGATGGGCGTAGCGGTGAGGGTGATCACGTCCACGTCAGCCTTGATCGACTTGATGGACTCCTTGTGGGTGACCCCGAAGCGCTGCTCCTCATCCACCACCAATAGCCCCAGATCCCGAAAGGCGATGTCGTCGGACAACAGGCGGTGGGTTCCGATCACCACGTCCACCGAACCGTCGGCCATCCCGGAGACCACTTTGCGGGCCTGGCCGGGGGACAGGAACCGGCTCAGCACCTCCACTTGGATGGGATAGCCGGCGAACCGTTCGCTGAAGGTCTGAAAGTGCTGCTGGGCCAAAAGCGTGGTGGGCACCAGAATCGCGGCCTGCGTGCCGTCCTGAATGGCCTTGAACACCGCCCGGATGGCCACCTCGGTCTTGCCGAAGCCCACGTCGCCGCAGATCAGCCGGTCCATGGGCAAGGGCTGCTCCATGTCGGCTTTGACCTCGACAATGGCCTTGTGCTGATCGGGGGTGAGTTGGTAGCCGAATGCCGACTCCATCTCCGTTTGCCACGGGGTGTCGGGTGAGAACGCTCGGCCGGGTGTGGTAACCCGGCGCTGGTAAAGCACCACTAGCTCCTTGGCGATCTCGCTGACCGCCGTGCGCACCCCGCTTTTGGTCCGCTGCCAGTCGGCCCCGCCCATCTTGCTCAAAGTGGGGGTCTCGCCCCCGGAATAGCGTCGTATGGCGTCCACTTGGTCGGTGGGCACATACAGCTTGTCGCCGCCCCGATACTCCACCAGCAAGTAGTCGCGGGTGACCCCGCCGATGGCCCGGGTCACCATGCCGCCATAGCGGCCCACACCGTGGTGGCGGTGGACCACGTGGTCGCCCGCGGCCAGGTCGTCCAACTCTCGGGCCGACGACTGGCGGGGACGGCTGCGCCGGTGGGCCCGGCGGCGGCCGGTGAGCTCGGCCTCACCCAGCACGGCCAGCCGGGAGTCGGGCAGAACAAACCCCCGCTGAATGGGGGCGACCACTATGCAGCCCCCGGAGTCGGACAGGCCCTCGAATCCGGCACTATCGCCGGTGCGAACCGGGAGGTCCACCCCGTGCTCGCGCAGCAAGGAGGCCGATCGGTTGGCGGACCCTTCCCCGTCGGCGGCCACCCGCACCTGATACCCCTCAGACAGCAGCCGGAAGACCTGGACCGCCGGGGCGGACAGATCGCCGATGGCCGACGCCCAGCCTCCCACCGCCACCACCGGGGTAGATGGCCCGGCTGGCACCGCGGTCATGGTCCACACTGGCGATGGGCAGGCGGCCAGAAGCCGGTCGTAGTCGACGTGCAGGCGGGGAAACTGCTCCCCGGCCGCTCCCCAGGTCTGCGACAGCGCACCGGCCAGGTCGGCCTCCTCGGCCGCGATGTCGGCCGCCCGCTCCCGCAGCCGCCCCGGCTCCAGCAGAACCACCTGGGCATCGGAGCCCAGACGGTCGGTGATGATCTCGTCGGTGTCGATCAGCCACGGCAGCCACGACTCCATACCGTCGAAGAACTGGCCCTCGGCCAACCGCTCCCACTGCTCCCGGCCCCAGGGGCGGGTGGCGATCAGCTTCTCCGCGGCAGACCGGACCGCCGGCACCGGCCTCACCTCCCGAGCAGGGAAGATCACCGCTTCGTCCACCGGGTCGGTGGAACGCTGGTCGGCCACCGAGAACTCGGTTAGCCGGTCCACCTCGTCGCCCCACAGGTCGATGCGCACCGGGCTGTCGGCGGTGGACGGAAACACGTCGACAATGGAGCCTCGCACCGCGAACACCCCGCGGTGCTCCACCTGCACGTCGCGCCGGTAGCCCCGGGCGGCCAGTTCGGCGGCGAGGCTGCCCAAATCAACTCGGTCGCCGGAAGCCACCGTCACCGGCTCGGCGTCGTCGGCGTCGAAGTCCAGGCGCTGGAGCAGAGCCCGAACCGGGGCCACCAGCACCGGCGGGCAGCTCTCCGGGTGGTGGAGCTGCCAGATGGCCTGGCACCGCCGTCCCATCGTCTCCACACCGGGGCTGACCCGCTCGAACGGCAGGGTCTCCCACGCGGGGAACAGAGCGGCACCGCCGTCGAGCATCGCCGACAGGTCGCCGGCCAAGCGCTCAGCATCGGCAGATGTGGGGGTGGCCACCACCAGCGGACGGCGCCCGTTCAGCTCGGCGATGGCCGCCAGCACCGCCGCCTGGCCCGACTCGGCCACCGCCAGCGAGGCATCACGGCGTCCGAGCACGTCAACTAGCGCCGGATCCGAGGCCAGCAGCCTCCCGAGGCCGGCCAGCGCGGGGCGGGCAGCAGAAACTGCGGTCGCAGCCATCAGTTGAACCTGTTCATCATCGGCGTAACCTGCTCACTGTCAGTTGAACCTGTTCATGACCACGTCCACCGGATGATCGAGCAGAGCCAGCGCGGCTTCGGCCGCCTGCATTACCGCATCGTCCAACACGTCCCGGTCGGCCCGCCCCGGCCGCTTCAACACATAGTCGGCCCCCGCCTGGGGATTCGGGGGTTTGCCCACTCCGATGCGGATCCGGGTGAAGTCGACGGTGTGGAGATGGGCTTTGATGGAAGTAAGGCCGTTATGGCCGGCCAGTCCCCCGCCGTGCTTCACCTTGATCCGCCCCGGGGGCAGATCCAGCTCGTCGTGGATAACCACTAGGCGGTCCAGATGGTCGGCGATGCTCCACCGGCGCACCAGAGCCCGGACGGCCTCGCCGGATTTGTTCATGAAAGTCTGGGGGAAGGCCAGAACCACCCGTCGGCCGTCCACTCGGATCTCGGCCACCAGCGCCGCTTCCCGACTCTTGCCCAGCGGTTGCCCGTGGCGGCTGGCCAGCAGCTCCACGGCCTCAGCGCCCACGTTGTGGCGGGAACCGACGAACTTGTCGCCGGGATTGCCCAACCCCACCACAACAAGATCGGCGGGGGTGTCGGTGTGCTTCTTGCGAGCTCGCCAGCGGGAAGGCACGGCGACAGGCGCCGAGACTTACTCGGAGGTGTCGGAAGCGGCGTCGTCGGCCCCGTCGGCGGCTTCTTCGCCTTCTTCGGAGACTATCGGCTGACCGTCTTCATCCAGTTCGACCTCAGCCTCTTCATCGACCTCGGGCTCTTCGATCTCCATGACCGCCGTGGAGGTGCTGGCCACCAGCTCCTCAGCGTCGCCGGCCAGCTGGACACCGTCGGGCAGCTCGATGTCGCCGGTTCTCAGCGTGTCGCCCATCGTCATCTCGCTAATGTCGATCGACAGCTCGTTGGGAATGGCCTCGGGCTTGGACAGCACTCTGACGGTGAACGCCGCTTGGTCCACCACGCCGCCCTCGTTGGTCACTTCGGGGGCTTCGCCCACCAGCACCATCCGAACGTCGACCTCGACCTCGACGTCAGCATCCACCCGGATGAAGTCCACATGGATGACCTCGTTGCGAATCGGGTGGTGTTGCAACTCCTTGACCAGGCCGAGCTGGCGGTCGCCGTCCACCTCCAAAGTGAGCAGTGCATTGAGACCGGCATCGGTGTTCAAAACCGACCACAGATCACGGGCATCGACCGCCACGGCAACCGACTGCCCGCCGAGTCCGTACACCACGCCAGGTACCCGCCCCTCACGACGCAGACGGCGGGATGGACGGGTGCCCAGTTCCCGCGTGGTGTCGGTCTTCAAGATCAGGTCAGCCATAGCGCAGCTAGAAATGTTACCCGCCGCCGAGCGGAAACGGCCAAGAGCTAGCCGAACAAGTCTGCATGCGACCCAGATCTGACCAATACCAGCGCTTCGTCGCGGTAGCCCCAGATCAAAAGCCAGTCCGGCTCAATATGGCACTCCCAATACTCCGACCACTGTCCAGTCAGTCGGTGGGGCCGCAACCGCGGATGGAGTTCTCGGCCCGACATCAGCGCTTCGACCACGGTCCAGAGTTTGTTCAGATCTTTGCCGCGTCTGTCTGCCCGCTTTAGGTCCTTCTCGAAACGAGAGGTGGTGAGCAGGCGCATAGCCCGCTATCCCATGGCTTTGAGCTCATCGAGGGTGGAGTACTCCACGAGATTCGACCCAGTTTGGGCCTGGCGCAGCGCATCGGCGGTGTCGGCATTGGGGATCCTGACTTCGAAGGGCAGTCCCTGGTGCATAACCACCTGCCTGTAGAAGAGGGTGATCGCCTCCGTGGCTGACAGGCCCAGCTCGCCGAGAACTTCTTCGACTTGATGCTTAAGATCGGGCTCGACCCGGGCCCGGATCATCTCGGTCTTAGCCACAATTCAACCTCCAGACCCAACACTATCTGTTCCCCATGCGGGGAACAAGTGGGTTGGCTCCAAGGCATGCAGGAGCACGAGGGAACCACATCAATGTGGTTTTCCCAAAAGTAGCGCTAGGTGTTATGCCCACGGAGGTTGTTAGCTGTAGTGCCCATAGAGGTTGTTAGCTCCGCTATGAGGTGAGCCTCCGATGCCAGTGTGGTGGCTGCCCTCGGACCCTTAGCCAGCGGTTTGGCCAACCAACTCCTGCCCCCAGCATTCGATGCTCTGGTCGGGACGAATCCCGCAGGAAATGTTCCCTCCTGCGCCCAAGGACATGAACACTCCCCCCGGCGGGTCGGCACGACCATGGTCGTTGTTGCCCCAGCAAACCGCTTCACCGCTTTCCCGAAGACCACAGGAATGCCTCTGCCCGGTGACGACCGATGCAAATGTTCCGCTCGGTGCCTCGGTCTGGCCAAACAAGTCGTCACCCCAGCACACCGCTTCACCGCTTTCCCGAAGACCACAGGAATGGAAGCCGCCAGCCTGCACCGAAACGAAGCTGCCGCTCGGGGCCTCAGTCTGTCCCAAGGAATTGTCTCCCCAGCACAGGACAGACATGTCGGCGAGCACCCCGCAGGAGTGCCATTCTCCAGCGCTTGCCATCGCGTACTGCACATCCGGGGCCGCGGTTCGGTCGTGCTCGTCGCTGCCCCAGCAAAAGATGTTCTGATCAGGCATGATGGCACAACTGTGACGGGCTCCCACAGAGATTGATTCGTACTTACCGACCGGGTCTGCGGACATTTGAGACACCTGTGAACCCCAGCACTCCACCTCATTTGAAGGCCTTATCCCACAGGCGTGCCACGCGCCGGCGGCCACCGATATGAACAAGCCCTCGGGCACTTGATCCCTGCCATCCAGCTTGTCCCCCCAGCAGGTCACTCCCCGATCTGCTGCTCGCAGGGCACACACCTGGTTCCAACTGGGCGACACCAATGCATATTCACCTTCCGGCATAAACAATGGGCTTTGACGTTCGCCGTTCCGGCAGTCAGGCGGCGTCTCTGACACCGTGGCACACCGGTCCGTTTCTTCGGCGCTCTCCGCGTCGCTTTCCCCAGCACCTCCCCTAACGCCCCAACACATCGCGTCGTTCTCCCCAGTCGCGAGGTCGGAGTCATCCCAATAACCGGCAACTGTTTCCACCGCCACCGCCGATACCCACGCCGAACCAGTTCGGTTCAGATGTATTCCGTCGTCGCCCCGCACCCGTACTGGACTCCCGCCACCCGGAGGAGAAACCCTCTCCGAGTAATCCGCTCCAAACACCTCCCAAAGATCCAACATGGCCACTCCTGGACGCCGGGAAGCAACCTGTCCGACTACTTCGTTCAAGACGAGAGCCGCGGAGTTGTCGTCACTGGATCGCATCGGGGGCAAGCCCACCCACACAACCAGCCGGTGATCGGCCGCAAGCAGATCGAACGCAACGTTCAAGCGCCAAGTCCACTCGTCTGTCCACACAAGTGTGCCTGGCTCTACGACTTGGCCGTCTCTTGTCTCCATACTCTGCCAATCACTGGCGCCAATGAACATCACCACCACGTCCGGATTGTCCTTGGTGGCAATCTCCCAGAGTTCAGCGTGCCAGTTGAAATAGTCGGGGCGGGCCAAGCTGGTCGAATTGCGGCTATTGGTCGTCACATCGAAGAGGCCGTTGGATGCAGCGCCCAACGTATGTCCAACAGGGGCAGCCTGGCTATCGCCCAGCACATGCACACGCAGCGGATTGTCCGAAGTGACCTTCCAGCCGTTGGGGCAGGCGACTTCCGTTTCGCCATCATTCAGCGTCTCGTTGTCGACTGGAGTCGGCGACAGCGACGAGTCGGGGCGTGATTTAGCCACTCCTTCGCCCTCCAATGCCTCAACAACTTGAACGACGGTGTCCAGCCGCTCCCCAGCGTCCTCGCCGAGACCGCGCCAACTGGTGATCATGTCGTAGGGACGATTCATCGACAGAAAATTGGACACCCGATCGACACCCTCAGCGGCGGACACCCATCGGCCCCGGCTATCGCCCAATGGTTGTCTCTCGGCTATCTCCACCAACTTGGCACTCACTAAGAGGGCCGAGAGCGCAAGACACAGCAGGGTCGAAACCACCACGCGTTTGCCGACGGTAGATTTATTCCTTCGTCCCAACGACAACCGGATTCGATGCTTGCCCAGGAATGAGAACAAGGCCCGCATCCCTCAGTCACCATAAGTGAGGACACGCGTTTCAGGCGAGTTGAATATGAGTCTGGAGTGAGCTGCACATCAGTGTTTTGTGATCTGACTGCTCTCCCCCTGTTGGATGGAAAGGACGTCGCTGTGGCCTGCGACAGTATCTCTCGCCGGAAATGCCCGGCCCTGCACCTCTTGGCTGTGGCTGCTGTCATCGCCGCTGCGCTCTTTTGGCCAGCACCTGCTGGGGCTCAATCCGCCAGCCGCGCCGACGTCGCTGCCCGAGACCAGCTGATAGCCAACCAGTAGGCGCTGCTCAACGTCTACCGCTGCTGATTCAACATCGACACCCAAGTCGTCCCCGGCGGCTGCCGCAACGGAGCGCCGAGGCGTGCCGCGGCCCAGCCCGGGGCAATCACCGGCACCCCCACCGCCGCCGACATCGCCGCCCGGGACAGCCTCATCAACTCCCAGGAGGCGCTGGAACTGGGGTTGGCATTGTTTGTGTGTCTCCCCTCAGA
This sequence comes from marine group bacterium Sva0996 bin134, assembly GCA_002239105.1. GTDB lineage: Bacteria > Actinomycetota > Acidimicrobiia > Acidimicrobiales > Bin134 > Poriferisocius. The sequence continues at coordinate 70,603 of MPNQ01000004.1, forward strand.
GTTGCTGTCCGATCCTGAACCGCCGAATGATGAGGCACCGCCAGACGTGTACGACGACCACGCCGATGGAATATTCGGTGCCACCCCTGTCGCGGTGGGCGAGTCGGTCAGCGGTGTTGCCGACTACGAGTACGACCTGGACTTCTTCGTGTTCGAGGCCGAGCAGGGAGAGTCCTACCAGATCGAAGTGATCCCGGGGACTCTGGGAGATCCCATTGCCGCTTTGTACGACGAGGACTGGACTGAGCTGACCTACAACGATGACAGCGAAGACTCACTTGCCCCGCTCATCGCCTGGGAGACCCCGGACTCGGGCCGTTATTTCGTTGAAGTGTCCGGATACGGTGGAGAGACCGGCTCCTACACGCTGGCTGTCAGCGCCGTTGGGCCCGAAGGCTCCGGCGACCCGCTAGCCATGCCCGGCGAGGGTGTATGAATTTCACCGGTTCCGGATTTCCCCCTCTATTCGTCTTTGTCCCATGTAGACACCGTCATTGGCGTTAGAGAAGGTGTCGATAAGGCGCTACGAGAGGTTCTTGCCTCCGAAGATCTCGGAGACGGAGGTGTCTTCGAATACGGCGTCGATAGCGTCGGCGATGATGCTGGCCACTGACAGCACCTCGATCTTGTCGATCTGCTTGTCGGGCGATAGCGGCAGGGTGTTGGTGACCACCACCTTGGAGATCACCGAGTTCTTGAGCCGGTCGATGGCTGGGCCCGAGAACACGCCGTGGGTGGTGGCGGCGTAGATGGTGGCCGCGCCCCGGGCCGCCAGCGCGTCGGCCGCGGCCACGATGGTGCCTCCGGTGTCGATCATGTCGTCGATGAGCACGCAGGTGCGGCCCTCCACGTCGCCCACCACCTCTATGACTTCTACTGCATGCTTGACGTCCATTGCTCGGCGCTTGTGGACGATGGCCAGGTCGGCGTCCAGTTCGTTGGTGTAGCGCTCGGCCACCTTCACCCGGCCGGCGTCGGGCGACACGATCACCAGGTCGCCATCGATGTCCTTGAGGTAGTCGACAAGCACCGGCATGGCGGTCAGGTGGTCCCAAGGGCCGTCAAAGAACCCCTGGATCTGCCCTGAGTGGAGATCGACGCTCAGCATCCGATTGGCCCCGGCGGTACGGAAGGTATTGGCCATCAGCTTGGCGGTAATGGGCTCGCGGCCCGCGGCCTTTCGGTCTTGTCGGCCATAGCCGTAGAAGGGGCACACCGCGGTGATCCGCTTGGCCGAGGCTCGCCGGGCGGCATCCACCATGATGAGATGCTCCATCACGGCGTCGTTTATGGAGGCGTCGCCGTGGGCGGTGTGGCTTTGGACGATAAAGACGTCGGTGCCCCTCACCGACTCCTCGAACCGGCAATGGATCTCTCCGTTGGCGAAGTCGGCGATGTTGGGCTCCACCAGCTCCTCACCGAGGGACTCGGCGATCTCGGTGGCCAATTCATGGTTGGCCCGACCCGAGATGATGACCAGCTTCTTCTTGGTGAGGAGTTCCATGTTTCAGCTTTCCTTTATTGACGCGGGCGGGATCTGGGCTCCGGGTTCGAGTGTGATGTAGGCACCCACTTTGGCATCGGCACCGATCTCGGCATCGGTGGCTGATACTGCCTCCACCACCGCCTGGGGACCGACCACGCAATCGACCAAGTGGGTGTGGGGGCCGATGATCGCCCCTTCGCCGATCACAGTCTGACCTCTCAGCACAACGCCGGGGTGGATGACCACATCGGGGGCCAGCTTCACGCTCACGTCGATATAAGCGCTGTGGGGTGCCATGATGCGCACGCCGGCAACCATCCAGTTGCGGTTGATCCGCTGGCGCATCTCCGCTTCGGCGAAGGCCAACTGCTCCCGGTCGTCCACTCCTTGCGCCTCGGCCTCGTCGATGGCATACGACCCCGCATCGTGACCGGCTGAGGTGAGTACCGAGACCGCGTCGGACAGGCTGTACTCAAGGCCGGAATCGCTGGCGGCCAGTCGCCGTAGAGCTGGCGACAGAAGACTGCGGCGAAAGCAGCAGATTTCAGCGTTCTCTTCGGCCGCGGTGGCCACGGTGGCGGCCACCCCAGAAGCTCGGTGCTGGGCAGTCAGTCCCCGCAGCGTCTGGCCCAAGATGAGGGGCATGTCGGCCGAGACCACCAGTACGTCCTCGTCGTCGACATCGCTGTCTAGAGCGGACAGGCCCAGGGAGGCGGCATCAGCGGTGCCCCGCTGTACGGGCTGCTCGACGAAGTCGATGCGCAGGTCTAAGGCCTCCTGGGTGACGTGCTTGGCCACCTCCTCGGCGCCAAACCCCACCACCACGGCGATCTGGCGGGGATTTGCCTCGGTCAGAGCATCGAGCACATGCAGGAGCATGGCCCGGCCGCACAGGTCGTGGAGGGGCTTGGGCCGACCCGAACGCATGCGAACACCCCGACCCGCGGCCAAGACCACCGCGGACAGGGGGAGCGGTCCAGACGTCATGGGCTTGCTGGATCAGCGGGCAAACCCGCTGGGTACATGCACATCAACAGCATGCACTCTTTCTAGCGCGGCTGGCGAGGCAGGACTCGAACCTGCAACCTCCTGGTCCAAAGCCAGGCGTTCTGCCACTTGAACTACTCGCCAAGGGTCCCCCTGCTATGTAGCCATCAGGCACCAATTGCAGGCTACTCCATTGCCACTGGCTGAACTCTCGGGTTATTGCTGGCGGCATTCGCCGGGCTAGCGTGGTGGCACCATGGGATCGTTGATCAAAAAGCGCCGCAAGCGCATGCGCAAAAAGAAGCACAAGAAGATGCTGAAGCGCACTCGCTTCCAGCGGAGAGCCCGCGGCAAGTAGCTTTCCTTCTCCCCTACTTCAGCTCTAATGGGGCTGAGCAGGCAAGGTTCGAACCACAATTCGACCGTCTCCCGGGTAGTCACCCTCCACGAACCAGGTAGAGCCGCTGCCCGCCAACCGCGCCCTCTGGCCGGTGGCCTGTTCTAGCACTCGACGGAATTCGTCCAAGCGGGGCTCTACCTCGAGGGCGGCCGGCTCCAGATCATTGCCGCTTGCTCCCTCCGGTCCTCCCAATTCGTCCCAGCATCGGTACACCTCCGGAGTTGAACAGCCGAACGGGGGGATGAGCAGGGTGAGGATTCGGGGAGTGTGCTCTAGCGGCTGAACGAGCTCGCCGATGCCCTGGACTCGGGCCCGCCCCCCAACCAGGCAGAAGGGAACGTCGGCACCCAACTGAGCCGCTCCCTGCACATCGGAATAGCCGGCCCAGCGCAAGATGGCGGCGGCATCGGCGGATCCCCCACCCAATCCAGCCCCCAGCGGAATCCGCTTGGTCACGGCAACCCGCGCATCGCGCCCGACCAGGGCCAACGCCTGGGTGATGAGGTTGTCAGCCGGTTCGATGTCGGCACCGTCCTTGATGACCACCCCTTCGCCCGCCTCGATGTTCAGGACGTCGGCCAGATCTAGCGACACCATCTCCGCATCGATCAGGTGGTAGCCGTCAGGCCGCACACCGGTGATACGAAGCGACAGCGTGAGTTTTGCAGGAGCAGTGACGGCAACCATCACGACGAGGCTACGGCCACCAGCTTGGCCCAGTCGGCCAAAGTGAGCTCCTCGGGGCGGGCCGTGGGGTCGATGGCGGCATGGGCGAAGTGGTCGGGGGTCAGATGGGCGGCCAAAGAGCGACGCAGCATTTTGCGGCGCTGGCCGAATGCGGTGCGGATGAGGAAGAACAGTCGGTCGGGGTCGGCAGTGGTGGCCGGTTCGGGCAAGCGTTCCATCCGCACCACCGCTGATGACACCCGAGGCCGGGGGTAGAACACTGTGGACGGAACAGTGCGGACAATCTGGGCCTCGCACCAGTAGGCCACCTTGAGGGTGGGAATCCCGTAGGCCTTGGTGCCCGCCGGGGCCACTAGCCGCTCGGCCACCTCTTGTTGGACCATCACAGTGAAGGTTTCAATTCGGGGTTCGCTGTCAAGCAGATCCAAGAGCAGCGGCACGGCGATGTTGTAGGGCAGGTTGGCCACCATCGCCCACCGCTGGCTGTCAGCACCGAGCCGGGAGCGCCACTGCGGGGTGGTGGCGTCGGCATGGACAATCTCCACGTTGGGGGCATCGGCCGTCTCCGCCAGCGGGGCCAGCATGTGGCGGTCGGCTTCAACGGCCAGCACATGATCGACTTCGGTGGCCAGCGCTCGGGTCAGCGACCCCAGGCCGGGACCTATCTCCACCACCGGTTGGCCGGGAGCCAACTCCGCAGCCCGGACCATCGCGGAAATGGTGTTGGGATCGACCACGAAGTTCTGGCCCATCGCCCGGCTCGGGGCCAGACCATGGCGATCCAGCAGATCCAGCACCTGGGTGCGGGTGAGTGTCATAGCCCAGAGTCGCGGGTCGCTTGAACCACTAGCACCACCAGCAACGCTATGCCCACCAACAACAGAGCTAGGCGAGCCAAGGTGGGTGACCGGGACGGAGAAGCCATGCTCAGGGCTCGAGCTGATAGAAGGCCGTTGCGTTTTCCCAGGTGTGCTCGGCCACCAATTCTGAAGCCACGCCATGAACGCGGGCCACGGCCTCCCCCACCAGGGGCAGGTTGGCCGGTGAGTTGGGGCGGCCCCGCAACGGAACCGGTGCCAGATACGGCGAGTCGGTCTCCACCAGCGTGCGGTCGAGCGGGCACAGTTCGGCTGCGGCCCGCACATCATCGGCGGAGGGAAAGCTCACGATTCCGCTGAACGACAGGTACGCCCCCCGGTCCAGCGCGGCCCGAGCCTCTTCCACGCCGCCGGTAAAGCAGTGGAACACGGTGCGCTCCGGCACGCCCCCTGAATCCAGGATGGCGAAAGTGTCGTCCCACGCCTCTCGGGTGTGGATCACCAGTGGAAGCCGGTGCCGGTGGGCCATCTCGATCTGGGCGGCGAACACCACCTGCTGGTCTTCGGGCGGAGAGTAGTTGTAGTGGTAGTCCAGCCCGCTCTCCCCTACCGCCACCACCCGGTCGGATCCCAGCAGCCCCTCGATGCCGCCGATCCCGCGGCTCGCCTCATGGGGGTGAACCCCCACCGTGGCCCACACCCGCTCGGAGGCCGCCGCCATGGCCACGGCGGCAATGGAGGAGGCCGCATCGGTGCCCACGTCGATCATGCGCTCCACCCCGGCTGCCGCCGCCTGGACAACCACTTCGGCCAGGGTGTCCGACTCCAAGTGGCAGTGGTTGTCGATCCAGCGCACCTTCAGCCCTTGAGGCGGGGGAACAGCGGATCGCCGGCAGCCACCGGAAGGCCGCCGGGATACTGCCCCCAGGCCGCCGCTTCGGGCAACCGCTGGTCGAGGGGGGAGCCGCTTAGGCCCAATCGGGTCCAAGCCGCCTCACAAGAAGAGGGGATGGCCGGGCTGGCCAGCACGCACACGATGCGCAGGGTCTCCAAGGCGTTGCCCAGAACCGTGTCGACCAGGGGGCCGGGGTCCATCTTCCACGGCTCTGTCGCCTGCAAGTACTCGTTGGTGTCGCGAATGAGTCGCCAGGTGGCCTCTAGCGCCACCGACGGCTGGAACCGATCCCAGGCCGCGGCGGCATCGGCGTACACCTGGGCGGCGACGTCGGCCAGAGGGTGGTCGGGGTCGGGCGCGGGGCCGATCCCGCCGCATTTGGAGTGGACCAGCGTGGAGGAGCGCTGCAACAGGTTGCCGAAGTTGTTGGCCAGATCGGTGTTGTAGCGGTGCTGGAGAGCCTCGTGGCTGACCTCGCTGTCGGGGCCGAAGGGCGTGTCCCGCAACAGGGAGTAGCGGAATCCGTCCACGCCGAAATCATTGATGAGGTCGGAAGGCGAGATCTGGTTGAACGCCGACTTCGACATCTTCTCCCCGCCCACCAGCAGCCAGCCATGCACGTGGTATTGGGGCAGGTCGGTCACCCCGGCAGCCAGCAGCATGGCCGGCCAGTACACGCAGTGGAAGCGGATGATGTCCTTGCCGAGCAGGTGGCGGACCGAGGGCCACCATGCGGCAAACCGCTCATCGTCGTTCCCGTAGCCCGCCGCGGTGGCGTAGTTGGTCAGCGCGTCGTACCACACGTAGAACACGTGGCCCTCGGCCCACGGCACCGGGATGCCCCAGTCAATGGAGGTGCGGGAAATGGAGATGTCCCGCAGACCGCCCCGGATGATGCCCAGAGCCTCGTTGCGATAGCCCTCGGGGGTGATGTTCTGAGGGTTGGACTCGAACCACTCCAACAGCGGCTCCTCAAACTCGGAGAGCTTGAAGAAGTAGTTCTCCTCGGTCATCCGCTCCACCCGGCCCGACTCGAGGTCTTCGGGAGTTACTTCTTCTTCGGAGACATAGGCCTCGTCGGACACCGAGTACCAGCCGTCGTAGACCGCCGAATAGATGTAGCCGTTGTCGTAGGCCCGCTGCATCAGCGTCTGCACCGAGCGGTGGTGGCGGGGCTCGGTCGTGCGGATGAACTCGTCGTTGGCCACGCCGAGCTCAGCCCACGCCTCCCGAAAACGCTGGCTAGTGCCATCAGCCTGCTCTAGGGGGGACATGTCGTTGGCCTCAGCGGCTCGCTGGACCTTGAGGCCATGCTCGTCGGTGCCGGTCAGGTAGAAGACGTCTTCGCCCAAGAGCCGGTGCCAGCGGGTGACAGCGTCACCGTTCAATACGGTGTAGGCGTGGCCGATGTGGGGGGCGTCGTTTACGTAGAAGATCGGGGTCGTCAGGAAATAGCGCGACACCGCTTCACACTACTGCCATCGGTCCGTTGATCCCGATGTGTTACTCCCCGAAAAACTCGGCCGAGCGACGGGCCATCTCATCGGGGGGCACGTCCTCAACATGGCTGGACACGTTCCAGCGGTGGCCGAACGGGTCGAAGAACTGACCGCCCCGGTCGCCGTAGAAGTGGGTCTCCACCGGCCGCTCGGCGGTGGCCCCCGCGGCGACGGCCTTGGCGAAGGTGGCATCGACGTCCTCGACATACACCATGACGGTGACCGCAGTGCCGCCGACGGTCTTGGGGCCGTTTACCCCCATCTCGGGGAACTCGTCGGACAGCATGATGACACCGTCGCCTATGGCCACCTCGGCGTGGCCGATCCGCCCATCGGGCATCGTCATTTGCATGCGCTCGGTAGCCCCGAATACCTCGACCAAAAAGTCGATGGCCGCAGCCGCGCCGTCAACACACAGGTAAGGGATGACGCGGGGATAGTCGTCGGGAATGGGCTTGACGTTGCTCATGGGGACTCCTTGACCGGCGGGGCAGTCGCCGGGGATCTTGAACGGAGTCAGTCTGCCAGACTCATCTGGTACACGGCTCGTCGGGACACGCCTAGGTCGGCGGCCACCGCGGCGGCGGCATCCCGCCGGGACAGGCCGTCTGCGAGCCGCTCGTTGAGCGCCGTCCTGATCTGGGATTCAGACGGCGGCGCAAGATCAGGACAACCGGCCACCACCAGGACGTACTCGCCCCGGGGCTCGGTGCTCTCGGCTTTGCCGACGGCGTCGGCCAGGGTCCCCCGCCAAATCTCTTCGTGCAGCTTGGTCTGCTCACGAACGATGGCTACCGCCCGATCACCGCCCAGCGCCGACACCAAATCACCCAGGGTGCGGGCCAGCCGGTGCGGGGCCTCGAACAGCACCATGGTGCGGGCTTCCTGGGATAACTCCTCGATCCGGTCGGACCGGTGGCGGCCCTTCTTGGGCAGAAACCCCTCGAAGCAGAAGCGCCCGGTGGGCAGCCCGCTCACCACCAGGGCCGATAGCGCGGCCGAGGGGCCAGGCACGGCTTCCACCTCGCCTCCCGAGCCAAGAACCGCCTTGACCACTTTGGCACCCGGATCGGAAACCGCAGGAGTGCCAGCGTCGGTGACCAAGACCACGGTGTTGCCGCCAGCCACCAGACCAGCGATCTCGTCGGCACCGGCCGCCTCGGTGTGCTCGTTCACCACCAGCAGGCGGGGGGCGCTCACCCCGGCATGGGCGAGCAACTTCCCGGTGCGGCGAGTGTCCTCGCAGGCCACCACGTCAGCCTCGGCCAGCACCTCCACCGCTCGAGGGGACAAGTCGCCCAGATTCCCAATTGGGGTGGCAACCAGAACCAGCCTTCCAGCCATGTTTCCTCCCAGGCTTGGTCATCCCCTCACCTCCCCAGCAGTCTGCCTCACTTCCAAGCGGTCTCCCAGCATTAAGCCCCATCGGGCGAACGAGCCAGCTTCGGCCTCCAGTACGGCCCGGGCTCGCCACACGGGCAGGCCGACCCGGTGGCGGGCCATGGTGGCTGTCTTTAGCACCACCAGATCGCGGTCTAGGTGGGCAACGTCGATGGGAAAGCGCATTCCCAAGGTGTGGACCGACAGCGCGGGCCGCAGCAGCAGAGCGCGGCTAATTTCGTCGCGCCCCAATAACCCCACGGTCCGCTCCCGCCAGCCGGTAGCGATCTCCACGGTGGCCAGCACCCGGTCGTCGCAGACGAGCCACGCCATGGCTAGATTTTCCAACTCCAGCGGCTTTAGTTCAAGCGGAACTTTTGCTCCGACTACACATTGAAGCGGAACTCCATCACGTCGCCGTCGGCCACCAAGTAGTCGCGGCCCTCGGTGCGCATGAGGCCCTGTTCTTTGGACTTGTTCCAGCCGCCCGCGTCCAGCAGCTCCTGCCAGCCGATCACTTCGGCTCGGATGAAGCCTCTTTGGAAGTCGGTGTGAATCCGGCCGGCGGCTTCGGGGGCGGTGGCCCCCATGCGGAAAGTCCAGGCCCGGGTCTCTTTGTCGCCGGTTGTGAAGAAGGTGCGCAGGCCGAGCAGGTCGTAGGCGGCATGGGTAAACCGTCCCAAGGCCCCCTCCCCCAGGCCCAGCCCGTCGAGCATCTCGGTCCGCTCCTCGGCAGAGAGCTGCGCCGCCTCGGCTTCGAGCTGCACGCACACCGCCATGACCCCGGCCCGGCCTTCCAACTCGGTGGCCACGGGCTCGATCACGGCATCGGCATCATCGAGCTGATCCTCGCCAATGTTGACCACGGCCAGTACCGGGCGGTTGGTGAGCAGGAAGCTCTCCCTAAGGTCGGCCCGCTGATCGGCGGACAAGTCGCTGCGGTAGAGCGGAATCCCCTCGCCCAACACGTCGGCGGCGGCATCCAGTGCGGCCACCTCCGCGGCCAGTGAACGGTCTTGGACTGCGGACTTACGCCGTTTGACCAGCCGGTTCTCCACCGACTCCAAGTCGGCCAGAGTCAACTCGATCTCCAGCACCCGCAGGTGCTCAAGGGGATCGGTGGGGCCGGGCACATCGGGGTCGACAAATGATCGGAGGATGAACACCACCGCGTCCACCTCCCGGATGCCGGCCAAGAAGCGGTTGCCCAGTCCCTCACCCCGGCTGGCCCCCTCCACCAGACCACCGATGTCGGTGAACTGCACGCTGGCCGGGGTAACCGTGCGGGATTCGCTTAGCTCGGCGATGGCGCTGAGTCGGGGATCGACCACCTTGGCCACGCCGACATTGGAACTGGTGGTGGCGAACGCATAGGGGGCGGCCAACACGTCCGACCCGATCAAGGCGTTGTAGAGAGAGGACTTGCCGGAGTTGGGCAGCCCGACGAATCCGAAGCGCTCCACGGGTCGTTCACGCTAGCGGCAGCCGGTAGTCTTTCTAGAGACGCGGAGGTTCGAATGTCGAAGCGCACCCAGAAACGCAAAGCCCGAGCGCGGCGTAAGAAGGCCAACCATGGGCAAAAGCCCAATGCCGGCCGCAACAGCTGAGCCCCACCAGCCCTCGCCATCTCCACAGGCCGCAAGAGCTGAGCCTGATCCTTTTTCTCCTCCCATTCCCGCGGGAACGCTGATCTACGACGGCGACTGCGGGTTCTGCACGGCCACCGCCCGTTGGGTGGAGCGCCGGTTGGGCGACGAATATCGGGTGGTCCCCTCCCAGCAGGTCGACCTTGATTCGGTGGGCCTGACCGTCGACGACGTAACCCGCTCGGCGTGGTGGATTGCCCCCGACGGCACCCGCTCCGACGAGCACCTCAGCATCGCCGGTGCCCTGGGCGCCATGAGCGGCCCGTGGCCCGCCATCGGCCGGCTGCTCACCCTCGGGCCGATCAACCCCCTGGCTCGCTGGACCTACCGACTGATCGCCGGCAATCGCTATCGCATTCGCTGGCCGGGCGCCGCGAGATGCAGTAGGCAGTAGACACCCGCCTCCTGCCGAGGCTCAGACCGCGGCGACCTCTTCGACCTGGAAGTCCTCGTATTCGGTGCCGGTGTCCACCCAGTCTTCAAATTCGATGACGTGGATCTCCTCGAACCGGCGCCGGAGCCAGCCGTCGCCGGCATCGAGCAGGCCTAGCTTCTTGCAGTTGGGCACGATCTTGGAGAACAGGATGTTCTGGAACGGCTTTTGGTCGGCCGGCAGAGACAAGAAGTTCTCCACCATGGGCCGCACCGGCACGCCCATGCGCTCCCACACTTCCTGGGACAAGAACCGGTCGCGCATCCGCACCGCGGCCTCGAAAGCGAACTCCTGGCGCTCGCGCAGCTCCGCAGCAGTGAGTTCGCTGTAGAACTCCTGGAGGCTGAGCACGCCGAAGGCCACATGGCGGGCCTCGTCGGCCATCACATAGCGGAGGAGCTTCTTGAGCAACGGCTCGGGAGTGAGCTGGTGCATGAAGCCGAACGCGGCCAGGGCCAACCCTTCCACCATGATCTGCATGCCCAGGTAGGTCATGTCCCAGCGGCTGTCGTTGATGATGTCGTCGAGGAGCAACTTGAGGTGGACGTTGATGGGATAGGAGTCACCCAGCTTGGTGTCGATGTACTTGCCAAATACCTCCACGTGACGGGCCTCGTCCACCACTTGGGTGGCGGCGTAATACTTGGCATCGATCCACGGCACCGTCTCAACGATCTTGGCCGTGCACAGCAGCGCCCCCTGCTCGCCGTGGAGGAACTGGCTCATCCGCCACTTGAAGGTCTCCAGGGAGAACTCCCGCCACTCAGCCTCGCCCCAGTTGTCGGTGGGCAGACGGCGATCGTTGTCGCGCTCGAACTCATCGCGGCTGGAAGACTCGGTGAAGATGTTGAACGCCTCGTAGGGATCAACCTCGATGGACCAGTCCAAATCGGTCTGGGCGTTCCACTGCGACGTCTTTGCCTTCTCGTAGAGGCGCTCCAGTTGGGGCCGGGCGCCTTTGGCGTAATCCCAGGTGAACAGGGCATCGCTGTTGTCTTGGACCGTATGGATCACCGAGGTGACGTCGCTGTTGGTCTGCGAGATCTCGATGATGGTGTCGATGTCGTTGACATCGCTGCGTCCGAGGATGTCCTCATCGGTGCGAGTAGGCGGAGCCATCTCTTCCTCCTCAGCCGCCCTTGGCTGATGCGGCCCTATGAATGATATGGGGAATGATACTTCCGACAGGCCCGAATGAGGCCTCGGTCACTCCAGCATGTTGAGACCCTCGATGACCACACCGGCGGCCGCTCCCCCGTCCACCGGCAGGTCGATTCCGGTGATGTGGGAAGACTCGTCGGAGGCCAGAAACAGCGCCGCGGCGGCGATGCATTCCAAGGGGACCTCGCCGGGAATACCCCGATTGTCGGAGTAGGCCGCGGTCTCGTCCATAAACGACATCATCTGGTCGAACCATTGGGCATACATCATCGGATTGCCACCAGCGGGGCACACGTTGTTGACCCGAATGCCCGACCGGCCCAGTTCCAGGGCGGCACAGCGCATCAGTCCCCCGAGGCCGAACTTGCTGGAGCCGTAGGCGGAGATCCCGTTCATGCCGATGAGTCCGTCAATAGAGCTGATATTGACGATCGAACCGCCCCCGGCAGCCCGCATCGGCCCGACCACCGCCCGCATACCCAAGAACGGACCCACCAGGTTCACATCCAGCACCTCTCGGTATTTCTCTCCCGAGGTGCGCTCGATGGGACCCATGTGCAAGATGGCGGCGTTGTTGACCAGCACGTCCACTTGGTCCATGCCGCTCACCACCTCGTCCCAGTGGGCCTCGCTGGTCACGTCTAGCTTGACGATCCCATCCCCATCGGCAATGTCGGTGGCCACCACCACGGCTCCTTCATCCCGGAACATTTGAGCGATGACTGCTCCAGTGCCCCGAGCTGCTCCGGTAACTATGGCTGTCTTTCCTGCAAGTCTTGACATGGCCCCACCCTAGACATCTATAGGCCCCTCGAACTCGTTGGATGACTCAGCGGATGTCGCAGCACTGGGCTAGCCTCGGAAGTCCTACCGACTGGCATCTGACGGAGGGGTTTCGATGCGCAAAAAGTTCCTGCTATTGCTCGCTTTGCTGTTGTCATTGGCTTTGGTGGCCACTGGCTGCGGTAACGACGACGACACCGACTCGGCACCCGCGCCCACCGAGGCACCCGCGCCCATGGCTCCTTCCGGGGCCCTGATCACGCTGGATGAAGAATGCGCGGCGTGGGGTGGGATTCAAGCCCCCGACGGCTTCCGGGTGAACATGGTCACCGACATCGGCAAGGTCGACGACGGCACCTTCAACCAGTTCGCCTATGAGGGCATGACCGCCGCCGCCGAGTGCTTTGGCATCGAGGACACCAGCGTCATCGAGACCGCTTCAGAGGCCGATTACGACGCCAACCTGAGTACCTCCGCCAGCGAGAGCCCCGACGTGCTCATCACCGTGGGCTTCCTGCTCGGCACCGACACCATGGCCGCCGCCGAAGAGAACCCCAACATCAACTACATCGGTATCGACCAATGGCAGCCCGAGTATCCCGCCAACTATGTGGGCGTGCTGTTCAACGAGCACGAGGGTGGCTTCATCGCTGGCGCCCTGGCAGCCTCGCTGAGCGAATCAGGCGTGGTCGGCGTGGTCGCCGGACGCGAGGACGTACCCCCAGTGGTGAAGTTCGTCAACGGCTATGAGGCCGGCGCCAAGTACATCAATCCCGATGTCCAGGTGCTGTCGGTGTACAACGAGAGTTTCACCGATCCGGCCAAGGGCGCATCCGATGCCCAGCAGTTCATTGGCGACGGCGCCGACGTGATCTTCGGCGCCGGTGGCCCCACCGGTTCTGGGGGCGTGAAGGCCGCCGCCGAGGCCGGTGCTTGGGGTATCGGCGTGGACCAAGACGAGTACTACACCACCTTCAACGGAGGCTCGGCACCGGGTTCGGAGTACCTGGCCAGCTCAGCCATCAAGCGGGTGGACCTGTCAGTGTTCCGCAATATCGCGGCCGCTATCGAAGGCACCTTTGCTGGCGGCGTGTTCGTGCTCACCGCCGAGAACCTGGGCATCACCTACGCCCCGTTCCATGACGCCGCAGTGAGCGCCGAAGCCGCCGCCAGTGTGGAGCAAGTGCGAGCCGGACTGGCCGGCGGCAGCATCACCACCGGAGTGTGCGGCATTGACGGTCTGTTCATAGGCGAAGGCTCCCTCTGCGACTGAACGACAACATTCGATGAAAGGCGGCGGCTGAGCGGGAATCAGCCGCCGCCTTTCGCGTTCGGCCAGCCGCAAATGTCCTAGTCTGGGCTGCGCATGGCTCAGGCAGGCAACGGCACAGCAGGGCCTGTGCTGGAAGTTGAGGGCATCACCAAGACCTTCCCCGGGGTAGTGGCCAACGACAACGTCAGCCTGACCCTCAACCAGGGCGAGATCCACTGCCTGTTGGGAGAGAACGGCGCGGGCAAGAGCACCCTGATGAACATGGTTTTCGGGCTTTACCGGCCCGATAGCGGAACCATCCGGGTGCGGGGCGAGGAGGTGCATTTCGAGGATTCGGGCGAGGCCATCTCCCGAGGCATCGGGATGGTCCACCAGCACTTCCAGCTCATCCCGGTGTTCTCGGTGGCCGAGAACATCATCTTGGGCAACGAGATCACTAAGGGGGCATTCCTCGATCTCGATACGGCCCGTCGACAGGTTGACGCCCTGGCCGAGCGCTATGGGCTGGCCGTGGATCCCGACGCCATCGTGGGCGACCTGTCGGTCGGCGAACAGCAGCGGGTGGAACTGGTGAAGGCCCTATTCCGCGACGCCGACATCTTGATCCTCGACGAGCCCACCGCGGTTCTCACCCCCGGCGAGGTGGACGACTTCTTCGAGGTGGTGGAGAGCCTCACCGGACAGGGCAAATCCATCATCTTCATTACTCACAAACTGCGCGAGGTGCTGGCCGTTGCCGACCGCATCACCGTGCTGCGGGCTGGCCAGGTGGTGGGGACCACCACAGCTGAAACGGCCACCCAGCAGTCACTGGCCAATCTGATGGTGGGTCGCGATGTGGTGTTCCGAGTAGAAAAGGCCGAGCCCGATCCCGGGAAATCAGTGATCCGGGTTGAGGACCTACGGGTCACCGATGACCGGGGGGTGGAGACAGTCAGCGGCTTCGACGTGGAGGTGAGAGCCGGAGAGATCTTCGGAATAGCCGGAGTAGAGGGCAACGGCCAGCGGGAGCTCGTGGAGACCATCTGCGGGATGCGCCCGGCCATCGGGGGGCGGGTGGAGATGCTCGGCCAAGACACCACTGGTTGGAGCCCCCGCAAGATCCATGAACTAGGTGTCGCCCACGTGCCTGAGAACCGCAGCAAGCACGGGGTGGTGGCCCAGTACTCAATCGCCGACAACCTGGTGTTGAATCGCTACAACCACCGAAAGTTCTCCCAGCGCGGGGTCCGCAACACCGCGGCAATCAACGCTGAGGCGAAGGAGTTGGTCGAGCGGTTCGACGTCCGCACCCCGGGGGTGGAAGCAGCTATCGACACGCTGTCGGGCGGTAACCAGCAGAAGGTGATCGTGGCCCGGGAGCTGACCGGCGACCTTCGGGCCCTAGTGGTGGCCCAGCCCACCCGAGGGCTGGACGTGGGTTCCATCGAGTTCATCCACCGCAAGATCATCGAGCTGCGAGATCAGGGAGTGGCTGTGCTGCTGGTGTCGGCCGAGTTGGACGAGATTTTGTCGCTGTCCGACCGGATCGGAGTGCTCTATCGGGGCCGGCTGGCGGGAACAGTGGAGGCAGCCGAAGCGACCCGAGAAGAACTCGGCCTGCTCATGGCCACCGGGGCGCAGTCGTGAACGGGGTGGGCAACGCCAACGCTGGTGTAGGCCGGGCGGCCAGCCAAGTCCACCGCTTCCTCAACGAGGTGTGGCGGCTCCAGCCGCTCTATGTGTCGCTCTACGCCATCTTGTTGTCGTTCGTGGTCGGCGGGGTGCTCATCTCCATCATCGGGGTGAACCCCTTCACGGCCTATTGGGCGCTGCTGCGGGGGATGGTGGGCGGAGGCGACCAGATCGCGGGGTCGTTGGCCCGATCAGTGCCGTTCATCGGATCGGCCCTGGCCTTGGCTTTCGCTTTCCGAGCTGGCCTGTTCAACATCGGTGCCGAGGGGCAGCTGCTGGCTGGCGGGGTTACCGCGGCCTTTGTCGGGGCACTGTCGTGGATGTCTGATTTGCCCGGCATCGTGGCCATCCCGCTGATCCTCATCGCCGGGACCATGGGCGGTGCCATCTGGGGTGGGATACCAGGCGTGCTTCGGGCCAAGACCGGGGCCCATGAGGTGATCAGCACCATCATGCTCAACTCCTTGGTGCTATTCGGGGTCCGCTGGATGGTCAACTCCCGCGATCCGGTGGTGCTGCGGGACACCGACAGCACCGTTCCCCGCACCGATCCCATCTCCGACACCGCGGTGCTGCCCGAGCTGGTGGACAGCCAGCCCACTCTCCACGTAGGCCTGTTCGCCCTGGTTGGGATTTGCTTCGTGGTGGCCTTCGTGTTGAATCGAACCACCTTCGGATTCGAGGTTGGCACCGTGGGTTTGAACCCCCACGCCTCCCACTACGCAGGGATCAACGTGAACCGGGTGATCGTGGCCTCCATGGCCGTGTCGGGGTCGTTCGCCGGTCTGGCCGCGGCCTCAGAAATCTCGGGCACCAACGGCTTCTTCCAACCCGGCACCTTTTTCCTGATGGGCTTTGACGGCATCGCCATAGCCCTTTTGGCCCGCACCAACCCGGTGGCCATCATCGCCGCCGCACTGCTCTGGGGTTCGATGCTCTCAGGGGCACCGCTGATGCAGCAGGAGGCCGACGTGTCCATCGACGTAGTGCGGATCATCCAAGCGATGGTGCTGTTGTTCGTGGCCGCGGATGCCATCGTCCGCTACCTGTTCCGGGTGCGCGAGCTCGACCAGAGCCCGTTCAAGGCAAAATCGATCGAGGGGGCGGTGTGACCACCGTCGAGAACGCCGCTGGAATCGCCGGAACCTCCAGCCAGACTCGGCTGGATCGCCAGTCGGTGACCGGGCTGGTATTCGGGTTCTTGGGAGTGGCCCTCATCGTTGGGGTGGCCCCGGCGATCAGCAGTTCCAGCCGGCGATTCAACTTCGAACCACCGCCCGACCCGGCGGGAATCGGGTTCGATCCCCCAACGTGGGTGATTGCCATCGGCGTTTTGTTCCTGCTCACCGCCGCCCTGGGCTTCGCCCCGCCCGCGGCCCGGCAGTGGGCCGGCCCGGCCCGGCTGTTCAGCGCTCTGGCCGTGATCCCGTTGATACTGGTGCTCAGCCTGGCCCTGTCCGACAACCCCAGCACCAACATCGTCAATCTGTTCAACGAGTCGCTGGTGCTAGCCACCCCGTTGGCGCTGGGATCGATGACCGGGCTGTGGTGCGAGCGCTCGGGCATCATCAACATCGGCATCGAAGGCACCATGTTGGCCGGCGCGGGTATTGGCTACATGACCTACGCCACCATCGGAGATGCCCAGTCCACCGGATGGCTGTGGTTCTCCATCCTCATCTCCGTGCTGGCCGGCGGCCTGGTGGCTGCCCTTCTCGCCGTGTTGTCCATTCGCTTCGGAGTGAATCAGATTGTGGGTGGAGTGGTGATCAACCTTTTCGCCTTGGGGCTTACCGGCTTCTTGCGCTCGGAGGTGATCGTCAAAAGCGGCATCACCACCGGGGTGGGCACCTCCGAGTTCGGCCTGCCGCTGCTGTCGAAGATCCCGGTGATCGGCGACCAGATCTTCCGGGGCCAACCCATCTACTGGCTGATGTATGTGGTGGTGATCGGCACCTGGGTGGTCATGTACCGCACCCCGTGGGGACTCCGCGTGCGATCGTGCGGGGAAAACCCCCATGCGGCCGAGACGCTGGGGGTCAACGTGGTGCGGATCCGCTACCAGTCGGTGATCTTGGGCGGGTTGATCGCCGGCCTGGCCGGCGCCTGGTTCTCCATGGAGTCGCAGGCCCGGTTCGAGGACAACATAACCAATGCCGCCGGGTTCATCGCTTTGGCCGCCCTGATCTTCGGCAAGTGGACCCCGTGGGGGGCATTCGGAGGGGCACTGCTGTTCGGGTTCTCCCGTGCGCTGGGCACCCGCCTCCAGTTCCTGGGGGTTGAAGTGAGCGGATTCGAGATTCCCAGCGAGTTCCTCCAGGCCCTTCCGTTCGTGGTCACATTGGTGGTGGTGGCCGGGGCGGTGGGACGGTCGATCCCACCGGCGGCCGCTGGCCAGCCCTTCCACCGAAGCAGATAGCCGGAAAGTGACCAGATGAACGCATCACCGGACATCCCATGGAGCGAGCTGTGGGCCGCCGCCCGTCAAGCCTCAGCGGGGGCGTATGCCCCGTACTCGAACCTGTCGGTGGGGGCGGCGGGGCTGACCGACGATGGCAGAGTGGTGTCGGGGTGCAACGTGGAGAACGCCTCCTACGGGCTCACGCTGTGCGCCGAATGCGGCTTGGTGGGCGACCTCCACCGCACCGGAGGAGGTCGCCTCGTGGCTGTGGCGGTGACCGACGGCGACGGAAATCCGCTCACCCCGTGCGGACGTTGCCGCCAACTGCTCTATGAGGCGGGCGGTGCAAGCTGCCAGGTGAACGAGACCCACGCCGTGGGCGACCTGCTGCCCGGCGCCTTCGGCCCCGACGACCTGCCGTGAACGCGGTCGATCTCATCGTCGCAAAGCGAGACGGCGATGAGCTGAGCGACGAGCAGATCATCTGGTTCATCAACGGGGTCACCGCCGGGACCATCCCCGCCGAACAGGCCGCCGCGCTGCTCATGGCCATCGTGTGGCGCAGTCTGTCCGCTCGGGAGCTGGCCACCTGGACCGCGGCCATGATCGAAAGCGGCCAAAGGTTGGACTTGTCGAGCCTGGTCCGGCCCACGGTCGACAAGCACTCCACCGGGGGGGTGGGCGACAAAGTGTCGCTGGTGCTTTGCCCGCTGGTGGCCGCCTGCGGAGCGGCGGTTCCCCAGCTCTCGGGGCGGGGGTTAGGCCATACCGGGGGCACGCTCGACAAGATGGAGGCCATCGCGGGCTGGCGAGCCGAATTGAGCTACGACCAGTTCCTGGCCCAGCTTGGTGAGGTGGGCGCAGTGATCGCCGCGGCCACCGCCGATCTGGCCCCGGCCGACCGGGTGCTGTACGCCCTGCGGGATGTGACCGGGACAGTGGCCTCGATCCCGCTGATCGCCAGCTCCATCATGTCCAAGAAGATCGCCGAGGGCACCGCCGGGCTGGTGCTGGATGTGAAGTTCGGCTCGGGGGCATTTCTGCCCGATCCGGCCATGGGCCAGGAGCTGGCCCGAACCATGGTGGGGCTAGGCCACGCCCATGGGGTGGATACCGTGGCTCTGCTCACCGACATGGACCAGCCTCTGGGCCTGGCCGCCGGCAACGCCCTGGAGGTGGCCGAGTCGGTCGAAGCGCTGGCCGGGGGCGGTCCCGCTGACTTGGTCGAGGTGACGCTGGCCCTAGCCCGAGAAATGGTGGACCTGGCTGGTCTGGACGCCGACCCAGCCGAGGTGTTGGCCTCGGGAAGGGCCATGGACGCTTGGCGGGCCATGGTGGCCGCCCAAGGCGGTGACCCCAGCGCTCCCCTGCCTGTCGCCTCGGAGGTGGATCAATGGACCGCACCGGCTAGCGGAATCATCGGCCGCATCGACGCACTGTCCGTCGGGGTGGCTGCTTGGCGGCTGGGCGCAGGCCGGGCCCGCAAGGAAGACGACGTGTCGGCGGTGGCCGGGGTCAAGCTGCGCCGCGTCCACGGCGACCGGGTAGCAGCTGGCGACGTGATAGCCGAACTCCATACCGACGACCCCTCTCGCCTGCCCGCCGCCCACGAGGCTCTCTCGTCGGCCCTGACCGTCACCGACACCTCTCCCGAGCCTCGCCGCCTGATCGCCTCTCGGATTACATACGCTTAG
Organism: marine group bacterium Sva0996 bin134; assembly: GCA_002239105.1. Taxonomy (GTDB): domain Bacteria; phylum Actinomycetota; class Acidimicrobiia; order Acidimicrobiales; family Bin134; genus Poriferisocius. The sequence continues at coordinate 89,820 of MPNQ01000004.1, forward strand.
GGCAGTGATACACCCGACAATCGAAGAAGTAAGGGCCGCTCCCAAGGTGTTGCTGCACGATCACCTGGACGGCGGCCTGCGCCCGCAGACCGTGGTTGAGCTGGCGGCGGAGACGGGCTACGACAACCTGCCCACCACCGATGCCGACGATCTGGCCCGCTGGATGGTGCGAGGGGCCAGCCGTCTCGACCTCACCCTGTACTTGGAGACGTTCGCCCACACTGTGGGCGTAATGCAGACCCGCGACGCCCTGGAGCGGGTGGCGGCCGAGTGCGCCGAAGACCTGGACGACGACGGCGTGGTCTACGCCGAGGTCCGGTTCGCCCCCGAGTTGCACACTGAAGCCGGGCTGAGCCTGGACGAGGTGGTGGATGCGGTGGTAGCCGGCTTCGAGGCGGGCAGCGCCAATCGGAACATCCGCATCGGGACCCTGCTCACCGCCATGCGCACCGCAGCCCGCTCCCTGGAGATCGCCCAGCTTGCCGTCCGCCACCGCGACAACGGCGTCGTCGGCTTCGACATCGCCGGGGCCGAAGCCGGCAACCCTCCCACCCGCCACCTCGACGCCTTCCACCTGATCCAGAGGGAGAACTTCCATTTCACCATCCACGCCGGGGAGGCCTACGGTCCGCCATCCATCTGGGAGGCGGTGCAGTACTGCGGCACCGAGCGACTCGGCCACGGGGTCCGCATCGTGGACGACATCGACTTCGGCCCCGACGGCGCCCCTCGTCTGGGCCGCCTAGCCGCCTTTGTGCGGGATCGGCGCATTCCGCTGGAGCTGTGCCCCACGTCGAACGTCCATACCGGGGCGGCGCCATCCATTGCCGAGCACCCCATCAAGGTGCTGAGCGACCTGCGGTTCCGGATCACGGTCAACACCGACAACCGCCTGATGAGCGCTACCTCCATGACCCAAGAGGTGACGCAGTTGGTGGATGAGTTCGGATTCAACTGGTCTGACATCCAGTGGCTGACCATCAACGCCATGAAGAGCGCTTTCATCCCCTTTGATGAGCGGTTGGAGATCATCAACAAGATCATCAAGCCGGCCTACGGACCTCTCGCTCTATAGGGCCATGACCAGCATGATCGATACAGTCGGGCTGGACGCTGACGACACCTTGTGGCATAACGAGTCGATCTTCGCCGACTACGAGGAGCGCATGGCCAATCTCGTGGCCCGCTACTTGCCCGACGTGGACTTCCACGAGCGGCTCATCGAGCTGGAGCGGCACAACGTGTCCATCTTCGGCTACGGCATCAAGGGTTTCGTGCTGTCGATGATCGAGACCGCCATCGAGGCCACCGAGGGCCGCATCACCGCCGAGGAGATCCACACCATCGTCGGCTGGGCCAAGGAGATGCACGCCCACCCGGTGGAGCTGCTCGACGGGGTGGCCGAAACCATCGAGGAGCTGGAGCACCGCTATCGGCTGGTGCTCATCACCAAGGGCGATCTGTGGAACCAGGAAACCAAGATCGCCGCCTCCGGGCTGGCCGACCACTTCGACGCCGTGGAAATCGTGGCCGAAAAAGACGAGGCCACCTACACCCGGCTACTCGAGCGCCACGACATCGCCGTCGACCAATTCGTGATGGTGGGCAACTCGGTGCGCTCCGACATCGAGCCCGTGGTCTCCCTAGGCGGCCGGGGCGTCCACATCCCCTACCACCTCACCTGGGACCTAGAGCACGCCACCATCTCCCCCCACAAGAGTTGGGTGGAACTCTCCGACATCCGCCAACTCCCCCCCTGGCTGGCCGACCAGTAACAGTTTCAGTCCGGTCGGCCTCTGAGGCGGTCGGTGCTGGGGTCGAAGGTGGGGAGCTGGTGCTGGACGGCGCCTTGGTGGGCGGCCAACTCGTCGTAGACGATCGCCTCCACCTCTTCCCAGGAGGTGGCTCGCGGCGGGTCCAGGTCTCGGTTATAGGGCTGGTCGAACACGATCACGGTCCGGCCCTCGGACCTGAGGGCCTCGATGTTGTGGGGGGCGTCTTCGATGTAGACGTGGGCATCCACCGCGGTCTTTCCGCCCACAAAACACAGATCGCGGTAGGGGATCTTGGCCTTGTCGAGCCATTCCGCGGTGTCGCCTGCTGCGATGGCGTGATCCCAGTTGGTGTAGAGCCGGTGGGTGATGATTCGTATCCACACCCCGGCCTCCGATAGCCGCCACAGCGCCTTAGAGGCGCCGGGCATGGCTGGCATGTCGGCCAGCATCCGGTGCTCCACCACAGCCCGACGGTGGTAGGCCTCGAAGTCGCCGTCCTCAAAGCCCCATTCCTGGAAGCCCCACCCACATTCCAGGGTCAAAGAATCCTCGGGCACGCCCTTCTCACGAGCCACGATCTTGCGGAAGGCCACGGTGTGCTGAGCGCACACTCCGTCGAGGTCGACGCCGAACACAAAGGGCCCTGGGCTCATCTTCCTTTGGGGTGCCAAACGGTCTTGGTCTCGCAGAACGCGTCGATGAGGTAGGGGCTCTGGGCAGCCTCTTCGGCCCATTGCCGCTCGGCGGCCGACGCGCTCACCACCCGGGTAATGGTGGCTGCCGCCTGCCGGGCCGCGTCGGCGCCCAGGTCGGGGCCGCAGCCGCTGAGGTCTAGTGCATCCACCGCCCCATGGCCGGCCAGCGGGGGCGCCAACTCGTCGCGACGCCCGGTGATGATGTTGACCACCCCGCCGGGGACGTCGCTCAGCGCCAGGGTCTCGGCCAAAGTGATTGCCACCAGCGGACACCGCTCAGAGGCCAACACCACCGCGGTATTGCCCGAAACGATCACCGGGGCCAACCGGGACACCAACGGGATCAGGGGCGGCTCGTCGGCGGCCACGATCCCCACAACGCCGGTGGGCTCGGGCACGCTGAGGTTGAAATAGGGGCCGGCCACCGGGTTGGCCCCGCCCAGCACGGTGGCGAACTTGTCGGCCCATCCCGCGTACCACACCCAGCGGTCAATGGCTCCGGCAACTTCTTTGGCTGCGGCCTCCTCGGATTGACCATCACCCGCCCGGAGCACCTCGGCGCAGAACTCATCCCGGCGGGACTCCATCACCTCGGCCACCCGGTACAGGATCTGAGCTCGGTTGTAGGCAGTGCGTGCGGCCCAGCCCGTCTGGGCCGATCGAGCCGCAGCCACTCCGTCCCGGACGTCTTTGCGAGATCCCTGAACTGCATGGGCCAGAAGCTGGCCGCCCGCCCCGGATACCGGATACGACCGGCCCGACTCAGAGCGCTCGAACGCCCCGCCGACGAATTGCTTGTAGGTCTTGTTGACCGACAGACGACTGCTCATGCGACCAACTCCACATAGGGCAGCAGCCCGGCCCGGCCACCCTCGCGGCCGTAGCCGCTCTCCCGGTAGCCGCCAAACGGGCTGGCCGAGTCGAACCGGTTGAAGGTGTTGGCCCACACCACGCCAGCTTGCATCCGGTCGGCCATCCACAAGATGCGCGACCCCTTCTCGGTCCAAATGCCGGCCGACAGCCCATAGGGCGTGTTGTTGGCCTTGGCCACCGCCTCCTCGGCGGTACGGAATGTGAGCACCGACAACACCGGACCGAAGATCTCCTCCCGAGAAATGCGGTGGGCGGTGGACACGTTGGTGAACAACGCGGGCGGATGGAAGAAACCCCGCTCAGGCAGCTCGCACGGCGGCGTGTACAACTCGGCCCCCTCGGCCACGCCGGAAGCCACCAGCTCGGTAATCCGGTCGAGCTGGGCTTGGGAGTTGATGGCCCCGATATCGGTGTTCTTGTCCAACGGGTCGCCCACCCGCAGGGTGTCCATACGGCGCTGGAGCTTGCCCACCACGGTGTCAGCCACCGTCTCCTGCACCAGCAGGCGCGAGCCCGCGCAACACACTTGGCCGCCGTTGAAGTAGATGCCGTTGACGATGCCTTCGGTCACCTGGTCGAGGGCGGCGTCGTCGAACACGATGTTGGCCGCCTTGCCCCCCAGCTCCAGGGTGAGTCGCTTGCCGGTCCCGGCTAACTCGGCACCAATGGCCCGGCCCACGTCGGTGGATCCGGTGAATGCCACCTTGTCCACGCCCGGGTGGGCGACCAGTGCAGCCCCGGTGACGTCGTCGCCGGTGACGATGTTCACCACGCCAGGGGGCAGATCGGCGTCGCGCAGCACCTCGGCCAACAGCAGCGCAGTGAGCGGGGTGGTGGGCGCCGGTTTGAGCACGACGGTGTTGCCGCAGGCCAGCGCAGGGGCCAGCTTCCAGGCCGCCATCAGCAGGGGAAAGTTCCACGGGATGATTTGGGCGGCCACTCCGAGCGACGCGGCCCGGCGCCCGCTGAAGGCGTAATCGAGCTTGTCGGCCCATCCGGCGTAGTAGAAGAAGTGGGCCGCGGCCAGGGGGATGTCGAGATCGCGCGACTCCCGGATGGGCTTGCCGCCGTCCATCGTCTCCAAAACGGCGAACTCCCGGGCCCGCTCTTGCAGCAGCCGGGCCACGCGGTACAGGTACTTGGCCCGCTCCGCTCCGGGCAGGTCGCGCCAGCCCCCCTCCCAGGCGGCGCGGGCCGCGGCCACTGCCCTATCCACGTCGGCCGCGTCGGCCACACCGATCTCGGCCAGCGCCTCCCCGGTGGCGGGATTCACCGTGGCCGACAGCCGACCGGCGGCGGGCTCCACCATTTCGCCCCCTATGAACAGGCCGTATTGCGAGGCCAGGCGCACCGGGGCGACCGATTCAGGGGCGGGCGCGTACTCCAGGTTGAAGCCACCCGCTCGCTCCACTTCGTGGCCCGGAGTTGAACGATCAGTCAACGCTGTAGTCCTCCCGCCGCTGATAGCGGCCGTCGCCGAGCTTGGACCGCTGCATGAGCACATCGTTGAGCAGGCTGGACGCTCCCAGCCGAAACCGCTCTGGTGCTAGCCACCCCCCGCCCAGCGTCTCGCCCACGATCACCAGATAGTGCCAGGCCTGCTTGGCGGTGCGAATGCCCCCGGCCAGCTTCAGGCCCACGGTCTTGCCCGTCTGCTCGGCCATGTCCCGGATGGCCTCGGCCATGCACAGGGCGGTGGGCGGGGTGGCTGCGACTCCGATCTTGCCGGTGGAGGTCTTGATGAAGTCGGCACCAGCCACCATGGCCAGCATCGAAGCCCGCCTGATCTGGTCGTAGGAGCCCAGCTCACCGGTCTCCAAGATCACCTTGAGGTGGGCCGAACCGCAGGCTTGCTTGGCGGCGGCAATCTCGTCATAGGCCTTCTGATATCGCCCAGACAAAAATGCCGAGCGATTCAACACGATGTCCACCTCATCGGCCCCCGCGGCCACCGCCCAGCCGATCTCGCCCAGACGAAATTCCAATGGGGCCAGCCCGGCCGGAAACCCCCCGGCCACACTGGCCACCGCCACCGGGCTGTCGGCCAGCGCCTCGGCGGCCACGGGCACCAACTCGGGGTACACGCACACCGCGGCCACCGACGGCACCGATGAGTCGGCGGCGTCGGGACGGCGGGCTCGGGCACAAAGGGCCTGGACCCGCTCAGGGGTGTCGGCCCCCTCCAAGGTGGTGAGGTCCATGACCCGGATAGACAAGTCCAGGGCGGCCGCCTTTGATGAGGTCTTGATCGACCGAGTACACAACCCCGCGGCCCGCTGTTCCAGCCCCACCGCGTCCACCGGGGTGATGCGTACTCCGGCCACGGCATCGGCAACCCCGGTCGAGGGTTCGGCAGCCAGCAGATCGCTCACCCGCTAAAGGATAGGGCTGGGCCTCAACAGTGGGGCATTCGATAGGGGTGTCTAGGGTGAGACCATGGACGTCACGGTTGTCGAACACCCCTTGGTGCAGGCTCGCCTGACCGAGCTGCGCCGAGCCGACACCCCTTCACCGGACTTCCGCCAAGCCCTCGACGACCTGAGCCAGATGCTGGTTTACGAAGCCTTGCAAGACCTTCCCTCGACAACGGTGAGAGTCGATACCCCGTTGGCGCCGACCTCCGGGGTGCGTATCGACAATCCCCCGCTGCTTGTGCCGGTGCTGCGGGCCGGGCTGGGAATGCTGGACGCGGCCCGCAAGCTGCTACCGCAGGCCGCGGTGGGATTTCTGGGAGCACGCCGCAACGAAGAGACGTTCCAGCCCGAGCCCTACCTCAACACCGTGCCCGACGATCTTGGAGGTCAATCGGTGCTGGTACTGGAGCCGATGCTGGCCACCGGCGGATCGCTGGCCTATGTCTGCGGGCGGATAGCCGCAGCCGGGGCCGGGCAGATCACCGCAGTGTGCGTGCTGGCCGCCCCCGAAGGCGTGGCGGCGCTCGATGCCGCTGTCCCCGGCGTGCGCCTGTTCACCGCAGCAGTCGACGATGGCCTCAACGAGCGGGCCTATATCGTGCCCGGACTAGGCGACGCGGGCGATCGCCAGTTCGGACAACTCTGAAGATTTGGCGACCCGCTAGGGATCAGCCCGGTCCGCCCAGATCGGTGTCGTAGGCGCTGTACACCAGGTCGACGGCGTGATGGTTGAGCTGGTCCACCTTGTGGACTATGGCGGCCATCGACTGTTGCAGACCGGGGTAGGGCTCTTGGGCGTGCAGGCGCTGGATCTGCTGTTGCACTGAGGCCTGGAGCTGAACCTGCTCAGAGCGGATCTTGTTCACTTGGGGCACCAAGCGAGGGGCCAACTCGATGCAGTCGTCGTATAGTCCGAGGTCGCAATCCGAGCAGAAGCCGGTCAATGCTTGGCTGAGCTGTCCGAGCTTGTCCTCGAGCCGATGCACCCATTCGTCGGGATTGTTGGTGGGCATGCCCTCAGACAGCAGCTCTTGTAGGCCAGCCCCTGCCTTGCTCAACTCCATGCGCCAGTCTGTGTTTTCCCCCATGGCGATCTCCTCGTCATCATGTGGGAACGACCACGCTGTCGCTCTTGGTTTCAATCTCAGCATAGGCCCGCCCCAGCGAGAAACGCCAGAGGACTTTGGTGAATTCTTCGCGAACTGTCAGCGAGAAGCCCTCAACGGGCAGAGGGGCGCAGGATGTCGCCGGGATGGGCGTCCACACCGCTCGGGTCCATCTCGCCGTCGCGGCGGATGGGGGTGCCGTTCACCAGCACATGGTTGATGCCCACGGAGGCATCCGCGGTGAGCCGCTCGGCGTTGGCCGGGAAATCCCGGATTCGGCGCAGCGGTCCCGGCGCCACGGTGTCGGCGTCGAACACCACCACGTCGGCGAAGGCCCCTTCCCGCAGATAGCCCCGGTCTTTGAGGTTGAACATGTCGGCCTGCACCGCGGAGAGCTTCCGCACGGCCTTCTCCACCGGCATGAGCTCTCGATCGCGTACCCAGTTGCCCAAGAAGTCGGTGGCTTGGGAGGCGTCGCAAAGCTGGCCCACGTGGGCGCCGGCATCCGACAGGCCCAGTGTGCAGCCGTCCTGCTGCAACAGCATGGCCACTCCCTCGGAGTCGTCGTTGGCGATTATGCAGCTGATCCGGGTGGTGAGGTTGTCGGCCACTGAGGTGTCGAGCAGCACGTCGAGGGGGCGCACTCCCTGCTCGGCGGCCACGTCGGTGAGCCGCCGGCCGATCAGCTCGGGCCGGGAGGCCGACTCAGCAATCTGGAACGTCTCCCACCGGGGTCGCATGGCCTTTTGGTGCTCGAAGGCCTCTGCTGTGCGATCGCGCCAGTCCTCGTCGTCGTAGGCCTTGAGCCGGGCGTCTTGGTCTTCGCTCATCAAGGCAGCGAACTCGGGGTTCACATTGAGGGTGAACGGATCGGCCATCACCATCTGGAAGGTGAGCGGGCGGGGGGTGACCTGGGGCCACACCTCGATGCCCTCCTCCCATGCCTCCCGGTTGCGGGCCGCGCTCTTCACATGATTCCCGTTGGGGAAGGTCAGCAAAGCGCCGTAGGTGAACGGCACGCCCACCTGGGGCTGCAAGGTGTAGAGGTCGTCGATGCCCACCTGCTCGCCAGGGGCTACCGACACCACGCCGCGGCGCTTTTGGCCCAGCACCCCGATAAGCGACTCGAACTCGTCCCGAGTGGCGAACCGGCTGGGGATGGGCAGGCCATCAGCGCCCCGGTGGGTCATGGCGAAGCTGGTGGCCAGCCCGGCCGCGCCCGCGTCGATGGCCTCGGCCACTACCTCAACCATGCGGGCCACTTCCTCGTCGGTGGCGGCTCTCTCGTAGGCCTCATCGCCGATCACAAACAGCCGAAGGGCAGTGTGGCCGATGTAGGCCCCGAAGTTGAGGGCGATGCCCCGGCGGGAGATGGAGTCGAGGTACTGGGGAAACGTCTCGAAGTCCCAGGGGATGCCCTCGGCCAGACTGTCCACGTTCATGTCCTCGACGTTCTCGAGCGTGCGAGCGATGAGGTCTTGGTGGCTGGCCCGAGTGGGCGCGATGGAAAAGCCGCAGTTGCCGGCGATAACCGATGTCACCCCGTGGTAGCACGACGGCGTGAGCGCCGGATCCCAGAACACTTGGGCGTCGTAGTGGGTGTGGATGTCGATGAAGCCGGGGGCCACCACTTGGCCGCTGGCATCCAGTTCGGCTTTGCCCGACAGCCCCGAACCGATCTCGCTGATGCGGTCCCCGGTGATGGCGATGTCGGCCACCCGTCCCGGCTCGCCCGAGCCGTCCACCACGGTTCCTCCACGAATGACGATGTCTGCGCTCATAGGTTGAATTCTCCCACGCCTCGTTTGAATCTCAGGTGTCCAAGTCTCCCACGCGTACCTCAAACGCGCCCGTTCGTGCCCCTGAATGCACCACCGACCCCACGTCGATAACCCGGGGGCCGCTGCGCTCCACCTGTAGCGATGCCGTCTGGTCAGGGCCCAGGCGGCGGCTGCGTTCTCCGTCGAAGGCCAGCAGGCACGGCCCCGCCACCGGCACCGGGACATCGAGCTCCAGGTATTCGCTTCGGGCCAACCCGACGGTGGCGAACCATCCTGGTGCCAGCGCGGCCCGCACCAATCGCCCCGGGTTGCGGCTGGGGGGCGTGAACTCCAGCACCACCCCGCGCTCCTCTGCGGGAGTGCAGGGCAGCACGGCTCCGGCCAGGCCGCTGAAGCCGATGGCCGCGGGATCAGCTTGGGTGAACGCGCCGATCATCATCGTCTCGGGGTCGAACAACTCCAGGGAGCCGACGTAGGGATCGTTCACTGCGACCGCGTCGATCAGCGCCATATCGGCGTCGGGCTCGCCATCAACCCCGTGCACCTTCACGGCCACCACTTTGGCCCGTTGCGAGTGGGAACGAAGATCTACCGATTCGGAGGCGATCAGCCCGGCGGCCACCCCGGCGACGGTGGGCTCCACATGGATGGGAAAGGCATTGTTGGTGCCGGTGGACAGGGGGATCAGCGGTGCGTCCGGCCATCCCAGCGCCAATGCCCGATTGGTACCGTCGCCCCCCAGGCTGACCAAAGCGCCGCACCCCGCGTCTCGCATCGCCCGGGCCGCATCCATCGAATCACGCTCAGTGTGATGCAAGGGCAGATCCAGTATTTCCACCTTTACCGGCAATTGGAGGTTCTCGGTGGCCCGCCGGGTGATGGAAAACGGGTCGCGGGTCAGCACCAAATGCTCGGCCCCCGACTCGGTTGCCCCGTGGATGACGCGGCGCAGAATGCTGATCTTGTCCTCGATAGTCGACGAGCCCGCGCTGGTGAGCAGACGCCGCACATCGCTGCCCGAACGCGGGTTCACCAAGATGCCGACTGTGGACACTCCTCCATGTTGTCAGCATCGGTTCACCATGTGGTCAGTCGCAGTTCTCAACCCACGTCGAGAATCGTCTTTTTTAGTTTCGGGGTGTTTTGCGTAATGTTGGGGGTCACTGGCAGTAGAGGAGGTGTCGCCATGCGCCGGGCGCGAGTGTTGTTGATGGTGCTGCTGTTGGCCGTGTTGGGCGCGGCCTGCGGCGGCGGAGGGGGGACGACTTCGGAAGATCGTCCCATCGGGCTGGAATCCGACGAGTTGGCAACGACCACCGTCGAGGTACCGGTCCCCACCCCGCCCCCGACCCCCACGCCCACCTCCACACCGGAGGCGTTTATCTATGTGGTGAGGTCAGGCGACACGCTGGCCACCATCGCTTCCGAATTCGGCATCACCTGGCAAGAGATCGACGCGGTCAACGAGTTGGAGAATCCCAACATCTTGAACATCGGTCAGGAGATCGAGATACCCCAGGACGCGCCGGTGGTACTCAATAGCGACGGCACCGTCCGTCCCGGCGAGCGCACCCACACCGTGGTGCAGGGCGACACCCTGTTGGGGATCGCCCTTCAGTACGGCAAGACGCTGGACGAGATATTGGTGGCCAACAACATCACCGCGGCCAACCTGATTCAGGTCGGCCAACAGCTCATCATCCCGCCCGATGAGGAAGCGCCGGCGCCGTAGGTCATCACCCTTCTAGGTCTCTGGCCTGAGGACAACCTTCAGATATCCACAACTCCGGCCGACCGCGCTTCTAGTGTGGGCCGCATGGCCGTTCCGGCTCGTGCATGGCTCTTCGCACCGAAGGCGCGGCGCAAGGCCACCATGTGGTGCCCGCGCTGCGATGTCACCTGGTGGGGTACCGCGCGCGACACCTGCTGGTCGTGTCGCCAGCACACCGCCACCACCCCGGCCCCGACCGCCAAGATTCGAGTGCTGGCCACCAGCACGGTCGGCGAGTCGTGAACGCTGGACTTGTAATTCCAGCTGTCATCATCTTGGGCTGCGCCTTGATTGCGGTCATCGTGGCCTTGACAACCCGCAAGAAGCGAGCCTTGTGGGACATCTTCCCCGGCCCGGTTCCCGATACAGATTTGGAGTCGCCGCGCCGCGGGCCCGTGCTGTTCGACGGTGGGGACGAGTTGCCTGCCCCGGGAAACGAAGCCGACGGTGACAACGGCAAACCGAAACTCGAGTTGGTTGAAGACCCGACAGGGGATGTCGCTGCCGTGGTGGATATCTCCCGTCCCGACCATGAAGGCCTGGCCGAATGGCATCGGCGCTACGACCAGACGGTGTCGGCCTGGATTGAGAACCACCAGAGAGTGTTGGGCGACATGAGCGCCTCGGGTCTTCAAGTCGATATGGGCAACCGCGACAAGCTCTTGGCCGGGCACGAAGACCTGGCCCCGAAAATGCGGGAGGCCATCGCCAGCCATCCCTCGCCGGTGATGCGGGCCGAACTGAGCGCCATGCACGTGGCCGGGGAAGCGGCGGTGTTCGCGGTGATCAAGGGCGACTACGAGACCGCCCGCCGCCAGCACCTCATCTACGTGCAGTACCGAGATGAATGGATCGAGCGCCTGCGCCAGTTCTCCGCGGAACCGATGAGCAATCTGCGAGCGGTGATGAACACCGACGAGTTCGAGCTGGAGGAAATCCGCGCCGCACTGGAAAGCGCTCTGAGCGACACCGAAGACCCCGAAGATGTCGAACCTGTCTTCGAGGCCCCGCTGGTGGTCAGAGAAGACACGACTTCGGTCTTCGACTTGGACGAGCAACCCAAAAAGGCCCTGGAGACCGCGGTCGGCACCCCCGAGGACACCACCGCCGACCTAGACGGCGGCCGAATCCGCCGCCTCTTCCGCCGCAAAAGCACCCCCGAAGACGAATAGGGCCAAGAGCAAGGCCTAGGCCTGAACGGTCTACACCAGGTCGGGGTCGCAGATGATCTCGACAAGGGCGGGGCCGGGGTGGGAGAGGGCAGTTTGGAGGGCGTCGTCTAGTTGGTCGGGGGCGGTGACTTGGAGGCCGAGGGCGCCGCACAGGTTGGCGTAGGAGGCGAAGTCGGGGTTGTGGAGGGCGGTCTGCCACACGTCCCAGTGGCCGGCCCGCTGCTCTTTGGAGATCTTGCCCAGCTGCGAGTTGTTCAACAGCACATGGGTGATGTCCATTTCGTACTTCACCGCGGTGGTCAATTCCATGGCGTACTGGCCGAACCCGCCGTCGCCGCTGACGCTGATGATCGGGCGACGGTGGCCCACCGCGGCCCATGCTCCCATTGCCGCCGGCAAGCCGAACCCGATCGACCCCAGGTAGCCCGACATGAGCACCGACTGGGCCTGGGTCTCGAAGTACCGCCCAAAGGAGTAGGTGTTGTTGCCCACGTCCACCGCGATCACCGCATCGGGCGGGCACAGCCGGCTGAGCGAGTCGAACACCACGGCGGAGTTGACCCCTCGGCCCTGGTCATCGGCAAGCCGGGATGCCTTCTCCCGCCGCCAGATGGCCCACCGCTCAGCCACCTCAGCCCGGTGGTCGCCGCAGGAAGCCCCACCGGCCAGCCGCTCGGCCAGCGCTCGGGCGGTTACCCCGACGTGGCCCAGCACCGGCACGTCCACCGGGTGGAACCGGCCCAGCGCCATCGGGTCGTAGTCCACCTGAACGATGGGCTTGTAGGAGGCGATGCCAGTGTGGTTGGAGAACGACGCCCCAAAGGCCACAATCAGGTCACTCTCGTTCATGAACCAACTGGCGATGGGAGTCCCAGAGCGGCCCATCACACCGCAGCCCAGCGGGTGCTGGTCGCTGATCTGCCCCTTGGCCTTGAACGTGGTGGCCACCGGCGCACCCAGCTGCTCAGCAAGGGCAACCACTTCGGCGGTGTCGAACCGGGCCCCGGCCCCTAGTACGAACAGCGGTCGATGGGCCGCCGAGATGCGGGCCACCGCGGCCTCCAGCGCGTCGGGAGACGGGGGCATCTCGGGGCTCACCAGCCTCCCCTCGGGGCTGCCAGCCACCGCGCCGTCGGCCGCAGGCTGCACCTGGACCTCGTCCGGCAGCACCAACAGGGCCACATCGCGCTGCACCAGCGCGGTCTTGCACGCCAGGCTGGCGAGCTCGGCGTGGTCCGACCGGGCCGACACGGTCTGGTTGTACGCGGCCACATCGGCGAACGCCCCCTCCAGGTCCACGTCTTGGAATGCGCCCCGGCCCCGAACTGACGACGGCACCTGGCCGCACAGGGCCAACACCGGGGCCCGGTCGACCTTGGCGTCGTACAGCCCGGTCATAAGGTTGGTAGACCCCGGGCCGGCGATGGCAAAACAGGCGGCCAGCTCGCCGGTGAGCTTGCCGTAGGCGGTGGCTGCGAACGAGGCCGCCCCCTCGTGGCGGATGCCGAAAAAGCGCAAGTCGCCCCTCTGTTCAGCCTCCCGCAGAGCGTCGGCGAACCCCAGATTGGAGTGGCCCACCATCCCAAACACGGCCCGCACGCCCCAGCTCACCAGGGTCTCCACCATCACGTCCGACACAGTGCGCACTCGGGCCGCTTCGGCGGGCAGTTCTACGTACACACCGTCGTCCCGCTCCTGTACCGGGTAGCAGGCCGGAGCGTCGTCGAACCCCTCCGGCGGGGAGCCGTCGAGGGGGTTGTAGTCGTAGCCGTGCCACGGACATCGCAGCCAGCCGTTCTCAATGGAACCCTCGCCCAGTGGCCCGCCTTGGTGAGGACAGCGGTTGTCCAAGGCGCCGAAAGCTCCCTGATAGCAAGTGACGGCCAAGCTGTTGCGTCCCACAGTGACGGTGCGAACACGCCCCTCAGCCAGCTCCTCGGGCTCTAGGACCTTGTGCCATCCGCCGGTTTGAGTCTCGTCGTCCACTATTAGAACCCTACGCCTCCCGATGGCGATTTCGACGGGCAGGAAATAATCCAGACCTCTTTAGTCAGGTATTGGCCCAACGGGGTAGGATGGGCGAACTTAATCCCACGATTCGCAGCACAACAAGGAGCCGAAAATGGCTATTCGACTGGGCGACACCGCCCCTGATTTCACCGCCGACACCACCGAGGGAACCATCTCCTTCCATGAGTGGAAGGGCGACTCCTGGGCGGTTCTGTTCTCCCATCCCAAGGACTTCACCCCGGTATGCACCACCGAGCTGGGCTACACGGCCCGGCTGGCCGAGCAGTTCGCCGCCCGCAACGTGAAGGTCATCGGCCTGTCGTGCGACACGGTGGATGACCACGTCGCCTGGTCGCAAGACATCGAGGACACCCAAGGCATCCGCCCGAACTTCCCGATGATCGGAGATGCCGATCGCACCGTGGCCGACCTCTACGACATGATCCACCCCAACGCCAGCGACACCATGACGGTGCGCTCGGTGTTCGTTATCGCCCCCGACAACACGGTCAAGCTCACAATCACCTATCCGGCCAGCACCGGTCGAAACTTCGACGAGGTGCTGCGGGTGATCGACTCGCTCCAGCTCACTGCCACCAAAAGGGTGGCCACGCCGGTGAACTGGCAGCACGGCGATGACGTGATCATCGTTCCTGCCCTCTCCAATGAAGAGGCCGCCGAGCTGTTTCCCAGCGGTTGGGACGAGCAAAAGCCCTACCTTCGTGTAGTCTCCCAGCCATAAATTCCGCGGAGGGAAATCTGGCTAACGCCGAAGGGGTGCTATTTCCATGAGCGACGCGTCCACGCTGGCCACCGACATCATGGCCGCCGCCCATGCAGTAGACGCCGTCAAGATCTACGGTTCGGGCGAGACCGAAGTAAGAGCCCTAGACGGCGTGGACATCACCTTTGAGCAAGGCAAGTTCACCGCCATCATGGGCCCGTCGGGTTCGGGCAAGTCCACCCTCATGCACTGCATGGCCGCCCTCGACAACCTCACCGAAGGCCAGGCTTTCATCGGCGACACCGACCTGAGCACCCTCACCGATAAAGAACTCACCTTGCTGCGCCGCGATCGACTTGGGTTCATCTTCCAGGCATTCAACCTGGTCCCCACGCTGAACGCAATCGAGAACATCACCCTGCCGATGGACCTAGCTCGTCGCGAGCCCGACCAGGAGTGGGTCGACAACGTGATCGCCACCGTTGGACTGGGCGATCGACTGACCCACCGGCCCAACGAGCTGTCGGGCGGCCAGCAACAGCGGGTGGCGGTGTCTAGGGCGCTGGCCAGCCAGCCGGAGATCATCTTTGCCGACGAACCGACCGGAAACCTCGACTCCCGGTCGGGCAACGACGTGCTTAAGTTCATGCGCGATGCGGTCGACGAATTGGGCCAGACCATCGTGATGGTCACTCACGACGCCAAAGCGGCATCGTATGCCGATCGGACAGTGTTCTTAGCCGACGGTCTCCTCCAGGGCGAGATGCTCAACCCCACCGCCGATCAGATCCTCGACTACATGAAGATCCTGCAAGTGGGCCAGTTCGTTCGGGGCATACCAAAGGGGGCCACCATGGAAGAAGTGCTCGAATACATGAAGGACCTGGACGACTGAGTTCGGGCGCAGCCAGGTAACCCGGCCTTGAAGTTCAAAACCCGGTAAACGGCCAATGACACTCCTGCGATACAGCCTCCGAAGCATCGCCGGCGTCAAAGTCCGATTCGCGCTCACCACCCTGGCGGTGATCATCGGCGTGGCCCTCACCGTCGGCGTGCTGATCTCCACCGACGGGCTCCGCGAATCCCTCAACGGCTTGTCGGGCAGGATCTACGAAAAATACGACTTCACCGTTCGAGCCGCGTCCGATGTCGGCGACCGCAATGAGGGTGTGCCCCTACTCCCTCCGTCGCTGATTGATGATATCGCGGCGATTGAAGGGGTGGAAGCAGTCGCGGGATTGGCGCTGGAATACAACGTCGTTGCCATCGACGGCAACGGCAAGGCCGTGGACCCTGGGCGCGGACGACAGATCGGCTACGGCTGGACGGAGGTCGAGTCCCTGAGCACGGTTTTCGCCTATCCCGACGGCATAAGCCGCCGACCCTTCGGAGACGACGAGTTCGCCATCGACCACTTCACCGGGCGGGAGAACGGCTTCGAAATCGGCCAGCGCTACCAAGTGGCCACCCCCTCCGGCATCGACGACTACGAACTGGTCGGCTACCTGTACTACATCGACCCCGAGACCCGGATAGCGCTTCAGACCGTCTCCTGGGACATGCCCACCGCCCGGCAGGTGTTGCACGATGGAGGCGGCTTTGACCTCATCCACGGGAAACTGTCGCCAGGGACATCGTACGACGAGGTGTCCGAGGCCATCAGAGCCCGCCTGGGCCCCAGTATCGAAGTGGTCTCCCGGCAGGATCAGATCGACGAGAGCAACCAAGAGTTTGCCCGGAACATCGATCTGATACGGAACCTTCTGCTGGCATTTGCCGTCATCGTCTTGTTTATCTCGGCGTTCATTACCTACAACACATTCACCCTGGTCATGGGGCAGCGCATCAAGGAGTTGGGGCTGCTGCGGGTTCTCGGCGCCGGCCGTCAGCAAATCGCCCGAATCGTGGCCATCGAAGCCTTGATCGTCGGGATCGTGGCCACCATCTTGGGGCTGGGCCTCGGTGTCTTGGTGGCCCTGGGCATACGGAGCGCCCTGGACAACTCCGGCGCTCACCTCCCCGAATCCGATGTGATCATCACCGGTTGGACCATTGTCGCCGCAATCATCATCGGCATCGGCGTCACCATGATCACCGCCATCTGGCCGGCCATGCGGGCCCGCCGGGTGACGCCCATGGTTGCGCTGGCCGACGACGCCGAGATCGATCCCTTCAACCGGCGCCGATCGTTGATCATCGGATCGGTGGCCGGCGGAGCGGGACTGATTCTGCTGCTAATCGGTCTGCTGTCCGACCTTTCCTCCTCCGAGCTCGTTCTCCCCCTCGGCCTGGGGGCGCTGTTGATGCTGCTCGGGGTCAACATCATCACCCCGGCCCTAGCCCGGTCGATGTCGCTCTTCCTGGGGTGGCCAGCCGACCGGCTGTTCACCATCAACGGTCGATTGGCCCGGCTGAACGCGGCCCGCAACCCCCGCCGCACCGCCACCACCGCATCAGCGCTCATGATCGGGCTGGCCATGGTGTCGCTGGTCACCGTGCTGGGGACATCTTTCAAGCAAACCTTGAATGGCCAATTGGAGGACTCAGTGCAGGCCGATTGGCTCGCCTGCACCGGCATTTGCAACACCGATGTGGGAGGGCTCACCACTCAGCTGGGAGCGTTCAGCCGAGAGGCCACTCAAATCATGGGCGAGTTGCCCGAATTGGAGTCGGTGATGGGCTACCGATTCCGCCCTGCCGGTGTGCGCACCGCCGATGGCGAAGAACGCCGGATAACAGCCACCACCCTCGACGCGTTCTCCCGCCATGTCAACCCGGGCATCGTTGCCGGCAGCTTGGAAGCAGCCGGATCCGGCCATGTGCTCGTCGAGAGGAATCTGGCCGAGGACTTAAACGTCGCGGTCGGAGACGGTTTGTTCCTAGAGTTCCCCGGCGAACAAGCCTCGACGTTCGAGGTCATCGCCCTCCACACCGAGGAATCTGTTGTCGGCCCCTTGGTGATTGACTCCAGCGACTGGGATCGGCTCGAGCTCAGCAACCAAGTCAACCTGGCGACGGCAGTCACCGCTCCGGGTATCGAACTGGACCAGGCCCGGTCCAGCTTGGAATCCAATCTCTCCGAGTTTCCCCAGATAAACGTGAAGAATCAGGCCGAATATCGGGAGGCCAGGGCCGAGGAAATCAATACCCTACTGGTCATTATCAACGTGTTCTTGGTTATCGCGCTGCTCATCGCAGTGGTGGGCATCGCCAACACTATGGCCTTGTCGATATTCGAGCGGACCCGGGAGATCGGTCTCTTGCGGGCTATCGGCACAGCCAAGCGCCAGATCTGGGGAGCGATCCTTTTGGAGAGCATCATCGTGGCCGTTTTCGGGGGGCTGATCGGAATCTCCACTGGCGTCGTCGCCGGATCTATCGCCGCGGCCGCCTTCCCCGGGGACGTGATCGCCAATCCCTCCGTACCGTGGATAACGCTGGTGATCTACCTGGTGGTGTCGGCCGTGGCCGGAATGCTGGCCGCCTTCTTCCCCGCCCGCCGGGCCAACCGCCTCAATGTGCTAGAAGCCATCGCACACCAGTAAGAATCCCCTGAGTCTTCAGGAAGACCCCGCGCAATGTCGCTAATTCGCTATTCCCTCAAGAGCATCGCCGGGACACGCATCCGGTTCATGCTGACCACGCTGGCCGTAGTCGTCAGTGTGGGCTTCACCGTGGGCGTGCTGGTGACCACCTCGGGGCTCCGCTCCACGTTCGACAACCTCTCCGAGGACATCTTCCAAGGCGTCGACTTGTCGGTGCGCCCCGAGATGGCCTTCGGCGATCGGGGGGAGAGCGGGACGCTGGTTGACCCCAACCTCCTCAATGAGGTGCGGTCGGTGGACGGGGTGGCGGCTGCCGTTGGGACGGTCGTTGAATTCAACGTGGTCCCCATCACCGCCGAAGGCGAGGCGGTGGAGATCTTCGGACCGCCCCAAATTGGTGTGGGCTGGCCCTCCGATGACTCCGTCGGGGCCTTCCAAGTCTGGCCTGACGGCATTAGCCGGGCCCCGTCGGGGCCTGATGAGTTCGTTATGGACGCCGACACCGCCGATGAACACGGCTTCGAGGTGGGCCAGCGCTACCAGGTCTCCACTCCAGGAGGCACCGAATCGTTCACCCTGGTGGGGCTCTTCCGTTACGGCACCAGTGACAACGCCACCGCCGGCGCGCAAATGACAGCGTGGGACATCGAGACCGCCCGGCAGGTCCTGCACAACGGAGGGGGCTTCGACAGCATCGACATCCAACTGGAGCCCAATACATCACCGGAGGCTGTTACGGCAGCCGTCGCTGCGGTAGTGGACGACGGCTTGGAGGTGGTGGCCAATGAGGAGCTTGTGGAAGAACAAGGCGACTTGTTCAACGAGTTCATCGGGTTCTTCGAATACTTCATGCTGGGATTCGCGGTGGTGATCCTGGTGGTGTCGGCCTTCATCATCTACAACACGTTCACCATCCTTGTGAGCCAGCGCACCCGGGAACTGGGGCTGCTCCGGGCCTTGGGGGCCAGCGGTCGGCAGATCACCGCCATCGTGGTGGGAGAGGCCATGGCAGTGGGGGCGGTGGCCAGCGCCGCCGGGCTCGGTTTGGGCGTGCTCATTTCTCTTGGCATTCGTGCGCTGATCGCCAGCTTCGGCGCCGGTCTGCCCGATGCGCCCATTGTGGTGGGCGGCAACTCGATTCTGGCCGCGATCTTGGTCGGTGTGGGCGTGACCGCGGTGTCGGCCGTCTGGCCCGCCCTTCGAGCCCGCCGGGTGACCCCCATGGCTGCGCTCACCGGCAACATGCCGCCCCGCCTCACCAAGGCGCGCCGCTCGACTGGGGTTGAGAAACTGCTCACCGCACTCAGCGTGATCCTCATTGCGTTCGGAATCGTCTCGGAGTCGGCATTTCTCATCATTGTCACTGCGCTGATCAGCGCGGTGTTTGCCTTTGTTGGAGGACGCAATCTGCCCCAGCCGGTAGGGCAAGCCCGAGTGCTGATTTTGGGGCTGGCCATGCTGATTGTGGCCGTGGTTGGAGACTTCCCCACCAGATCGCTCTTGGCTCTGCTGGGAATGAGCGCTCTGCTGGTGTTCGTGGGAATGAACCTGGTCAGCCCCACATTTGCTGTTCCGGTAGCCAGAGTCTTGGGATATCTGCCGGCCAAGTTCTCCCAGGTGAGTGGACGGCTGGCCCGTCAGAATGCCGAGCGAAGCCCCCGTCGCACAGCCAGTACTGCCTCGGCCCTGATGATCAGCCTGGCCCTGGTGTCCATGGTTTCGGTGCTGGGCCAGTCGTTCAAACAGACCCTGGAAGACACCCTGGACCGCTCGGTCAAATCCGACTGGCTCATCTGCCCTGGAGGCTGCGGCGACCCCACGGCCACTTTCAGCTCACGAGCGACCCAGAGCATAAGTGAGAACGTCGAGGTGTCATCGGTGTTGGCCTACCGATTCAAGTTCGAGGGCATCCGCTCCCCGATCGACGGCGATATCGACGATATCGGCGCCGCTGACCTCGATGTCATCCCCCTGCACTTCGACCTCGACGTGGTGGAAGGAGGCTTTGCCGATGCCGGTCCCGGAGATGTGGCGCTGCACACCACCCAGGCTGAGGACTTGTCGGTGGGAGTTGGCGACCCAGTGGAGCTGGAGTTCTCAGACGGCCAAATCGCCACTTTCAACGTGGCGGCCATTTTCGACGACAACTCGGTGATGGGCTCTTGGCTGATCGATACGGCCGACTGGGACCGCTACCTAGTGGCCCAGGAAGACGCCGTGATCTCAGCCCTCACCGCGCCGGGGTACACCGCAGAGGAAGCTCGAGAGGCGCTCGACCAGGTGACGTTGTCCTACCCACAGCTCAATGTGCGGGACCAGGTCGAATTCCAGGAAACCCAGGAAAGCCAGATCAACACGTTCTTGGCGGTGGTCAACGCATTCTTGGCCATTTCACTGGTGGTAGCGCTCATGGGGGTGGCCAACACGCTGGCCCTGTCGGTGTTCGAGCGGACCCGGGAGCTGGGCCTGTTGCGGGCGGTGGGCATGTCCCGACGGCAGGCTCGGCGCATGATCCGCTGGGAGGGGGGCATCGTGGCTGTATTTGGCGGGCTCATGGGCATCACCATCGGCGTTCTGCTCGGCTGGGCTGCGGTGGAGATCATCCCCGATGCCTTCGTCTCGTCGTTCGCCATCCCGTGGGGCACGTTGTGGATCTACCTGGTGGTAGTGGCGGTAGCCGGCTTGCTGACCGCCTCGATTCCTGCCCGCCGAGCCAGCCGCCTCAACATCCTGGAAGCCATCGCCTACGAATAGTCGGACAGCGGCAACTGGCGCCCCGGTTACGCTGCGGACATGCAAGACACCGCCGAGTGGCAGGCGCTGAGCGCCCACCGAGAGGAACTCGACGGGGTTCACTTGCGTGATCTGTTCGCCGCCGACCCCAGCCGGGGCGAGCGGCTCTGTGCCGAGACCGACGGGCTGCTGCTGGACTACTCCAAGAGCCGCCTCACCGATGAGACGGTGGCGCTGCTGGCCGCATTGGCTGATGCGGCTGAGCTGCGGGGTCGGACCGAAGCGATGCTCGAGGGCGAGCTGGTGAACGCCACTGAGCACCGCCCCGCTCGACACACTGCCCTGCGTCAGCCCGACCCGCCCCCTGAGGTTCAAGATGAGCTTGACCGCATGGCTGCATTTGCCGCTGATGCCCGCAGCGGACGGTGGCACGCGGTGGTGAACATCGGCATCGGGGGATCCGACCTGGGACCGGCCATGGCCACCGCTGCGATGGAATCTTTCGCCCACCCCGATCTGGACATGCGCTTTTTGTCCAACGTCGACGGTGCCCATTTCCGCTCCGCCACCCGAGGCTTGGACCCGGCTCGCACTCTGTTCATCGTGGTGTCCAAGACGTTCACCACTGTTGAAACCCTGACCAATGCCCGCACCGCTCGGGCTTGGATCGCCGACGCGGTGGGCACTGAGCGGGCCGGCGATCACTTCGCCGCCGTCACCGCCAGTCCCGAGAGGGCCCAAGAATTCGGCATCGACCCCAACGCCGTTTTCGCCATGTGGGACTGGGTTGGCGGCCGCTACTCGCTGGGCTCGGCGGCGGGGCTGAGCCTCATGATTGCCGTCGGGCTAGGCGAATTCGGGCAATTCTTGGCCGGGATGCACCACATCGACGAGCACTTCCGCACAGCCCCGTGGACCGACAACCTGCCCGCCCTTCTCGGACTCATCGGCATCTGGAACCGCAACTTCTGGGGGTGGCCCACCTATGCGGTGCTCCCCTACGCCCAAGAGCTGGCCCAGTTCCCGGCCTACATCCAGCAGCTCGACATGGAGAGCAGCGGCAAATCGGTGCGGGCCGACGGCGCCCCCGTCGGCATCGCCACCGGCCCGGTTGTGTGGGGCCAGCCGGGCACCAACGGCCAGCACGCCTTCCACCAACTGCTGCACCAGGGCACCGACATCGTCCCGGTGGACTTCATCGGCTTCTGCCAACCGAACCACCCCCACATCGACCACCACGACCTGCTCATGGCCAACCTGTTTGCCCAAGCTGAGGCCCTGGCCTTAGGCGCCCCCGACAGCGGCGACCCCCACCGGAGTTTCGCTGGCAACCGACCCAGTACCGTCATCCTCTCCGACCAACTCACCCCCCGCTCACTGGGCCAGCTCATAGCCCTCTACGAGCACAAGGTGTTCACCCAAGCCACCATTTGGGGCATCAACCCCTTCGACCAGTGGGGTGTTGAACTAGGCAAGACCCTCGCCACCACCATCGCCGCCCAACTCACCGGGGCGGCCACCCCTTCCCCCTCTAGCGACTCCTCCACCCAATCCCTCATCAACCGCTACGTCGAGCGGCGGCGGGGTGTGGCAGACTAGGGGCGACAACCACGCGGGAGCTCGAGGATCGTCGGGCTGAGAGGGTGTCCGCTGGCACCGACCGCTGAACCTGATCCGGATAACGCCGGCGAAGGGAGATGATGATGAGCGAGAGCACCAACGGTAACGCGCCTACCAGCGGAGCCAACCAAAAGCCCCCTCGGGAGAAGGTGTATGTCACCGGTGCCCGACCCGATGTGCGGGTGCCATTCACCCAGGTGAACCTCACTGAGCCGGAACCAGCGTTCATGCTGTACGACACCAGCGGTCCCGGCTCCGATCCCAATGTGGGGCTTCCGCCGCTGCGGCTGGGCTGGATCACCGAGCGGGGCGACACCACCGAGATCTCGGGTCGAATGGCTGATCTGCGCGACGACGGCCGCCGGGCCGTGCGCACCGGCCAGGCCTCCGACCCGTTCTTGGGCGAGCGCCACCCCATTCTGCGGGCCAAAGACCGGGCGGTAACCCAGATGGCCTATGCCCGGCGAGGCGAGATCACCCCGGAGATGGAGTTCATCGCCACCCGCGAGCGGCTCGACGCCGAGCTGGTGCGCTCCGAAGTGGCCCGGGGCCGAGCCATCATTCCGGCCAACGTGAACCACCCCGAGTCCGAGCCCATGATCATCGGCCGCAAGTTCCTGACCAAGGTCAACGCCAACATCGGCAACTCGGCGGTCACGTCGTCAATCGCCGAGGAGGTGGAGAAGATGACCTGGGCCACCAAATGGGGGGCCGACACGGTGATGGACCTGTCCACCGGCTCCGACATCCACACCACTCGGGAGTGGATCATCCGCAACTCACCGGTGCCCATCGGCACCGTGCCCATCTATCAGGCGCTGGAGAAGACCAACGGACAGCCCGAAGAACTCACCTGGGAGATCTACCGCGACACGGTGATCGAACAGGCCGAGCAGGGGGTGGACTACATGACCGTCCACGCCGGGGTGCTGTTGCGCTATGTGCCGCTCACCGCCGAGCGCACCACCGGGATCGTCAGCCGGGGCGGCTCGATTCTGGCCGCCTGGTGCCTGGCTCATCACGAGGAGAACTTCCTCTACACCCACTTCGAGGAGCTGTGCGAGATCTTCGCGGCCTACGACGTGGCCTTCTCGCTGGGAGACGGCCTGCGACCGGGGTCGATCGCCGACGCCAACGACACCGCCCAGATGGCCGAGTTGGAGACCCTAGGCGAGCTCACCGGCCGGGCCTGGGCCCACGACGTGCAGGTGATGATCGAAGGGCCGGGCCACGTGCCGCTCAACAAGATCAAAGAGAACGTGACCCTGGAGCGGGAGTGGTGCCAAGACGCCCCCTTCTACACGCTGGGTCCGCTCACC
Source organism: marine group bacterium Sva0996 bin134 (assembly GCA_002239105.1). GTDB lineage: Bacteria > Actinomycetota > Acidimicrobiia > Acidimicrobiales > Bin134 > Poriferisocius. The sequence goes on from MPNQ01000004.1 coordinate 113,358, forward strand.
ACCGATGTGGCGCCGGGCTACGACCACATCACCTCGGCCATCGGGGCGGCCAACATCGGCTGGTACGGAACGGCCATGCTCTGTTACGTAACCCCCAAGGAGCACTTGGGTCTGCCCAACCGGGCCGACGTGAAAGACGGGGTGATGGCCTACAAGATCGCTGCTCACGCCGCCGATGTGGCCAAGGGCCATCCCGGGGCGCAGGAGTGGGACAACGCTCTGTCGAAAGCCCGGTTCGAGTTCCGCTGGGCCGATCAGTTCAACCTGTCGCTCGACCCCGAGACCGCCTTGAAGTACCACGACGAGACCCTTCCGGCTGAGCCAGCCAAGACGGCCCACTTCTGCTCCATGTGCGGACCCAAGTTCTGCTCCATGAAGATCACCCAGGACGTGCGGGACTATGCCGCCCGCCAGGGGGTGGACGAGTCGGTGGCCATCGAGTTGGGGCTGAAGACCAAAGCCGACGAGTTCCGGGACAAGGGCGCCGAGCTCTACTCGGCCGGGTCTTGAGATTGGTCGTGCCCCGGCTGCACGTCATCGCGGATGGGGCCCCTCTGGCCTATGCCGCCTTTCGGGGCGGTGCGCCCGCGGTACAGGTGCGGATCAAGGAAGCCGACGACGACGCCGTTCTGGCCGAGTGCGAGCACATCGTGGCCGCGGCTAAGTCGGCCAGCGCCATGGTGATCGTGAACGACCGGGCCGACATCGCCCTGGCCGCCGGGGCCGACGGGGTCCACGGCGGCGCCGAAGACCTGCCGGTGGCGGTGCTGCGGCGCTTGATTGGCCCCGATCGGCTGGTGGGGGGCACCGCCCGAGATCCCGACACCGCCCTTCGCCACCAAGACGATGGCGCCTCCTACGTGGGAGTGGGCCCGGTGTACGCCACCGCCACCAAAACCGGTTTGCCCGAACCACTGGGGCCTGCCGGGGTGGAGAAGGTGGCCGCCTCGGTGGACATCCCGGTGATCGCCATCGCCGGCATTACCGCGGCCCGAGTGCCGGAGCTGCTGGCCGCCGGGGCCCATGGCGTGGCGGTGATCGGCGCGGTAGCCCACGCCGCCGACCCGACCGCAGCCACCGCCGAGCTGCTGGAGGCCCTCGATGGCTGAAGTCCCAGCAATGCCCGATGTCCCAGCAATGCCCGATGTCATAGTGGTGGGTGGCGGCATCATCGGTCTGTCGGCTGCCTGGCAGATCCAACAAGACGGTGCCGAGGTGGTGGTGCTCGACCCTGCGCCCGGCACTGGGGCGAGCCACGCGGCGGCCGGGATGCTGGCCCCTATCCACGAGGCCTACTGGGGAGAGAGCCACATCCTGAGTTTGAACCTGGCCGCCAGCCAAGCATGGCCGGCGTTTGCCGATCACTTGGGGGTTGCCGCCGTTGACTACCGCCGCAACGGAATGCTCATGGCGGCCTACGACGCCGACGACAAGGCGCTGCTCGACAACTTGGGCGACCTGCACGAACAAGAGGGCCTGCCGGTGGAGCGGCTCCGCAGTCGGGAATGCCGGACCCGGGAGCCTCTGCTGGCCCCCGGCGTGCGGGGCGGGGTGTACTCCCCGCTCGACCACCAGGTGAACCCCCGTCGGGTGGTCGCCGAACTGCTCGACCGGGTGCCCACCATCCCGGCGTCGGCCACCGAGGTAACCCGCAATCAGGTAGTGACCGATGACGGCCGGGTGATGGCCTGCCAGCAGGTGGTGGTAGCCGCCGGGGCGTGGACCGGCCGGCTACTAAACCTGCCCATCCGGCCCATCAAGGGGCAGATCCTTCGCTTGAGCGGCCCCGAGGGGTTGTTGCGGCTGCCGGTGAGAGGGATAGTGCGAGGTTCGAGCGTGTACGCGGTGCCCCGCAGCGACGGAGAAATCGTGGTGGGCGCCACTCAGGAGGAGCAGGGCTTCGACACCCGGGTTACCGCGGGCGGCGTCTACGAGCTGCTCCGCGATGTGTTGGCCCTGCTTCCGGGGCTTAGCGAGATCGATCTGGTGGAGACGTGGGCCGGCCTGCGCCCCGGTGCCCCCGACAATGCCCCCATCATCGGGACGGGCGACGACGACATCGTCTACGCCACCGGCCACTACCGCAACGGCATCCTCACCGCCCCCATCACTGCGATCGCGGTGGCCGCCCTCGTGCAAGGTCGCGAGCCGCCGGTGGATTTTTCCCCGTTCAGTCCCAACCGTTTCCGCGCCAGCAACAACCCTAAAGCCGGGATTTCCGATCACCTCAGCGGAATATCGGCATAACCATGTCAGCATGATTGTGTCAATATGGTCGTAATTGTCAACGGGGAAACCCGGGAAGTGGCCCCCGACTGCACGGTGAGCACCTTGGCCCCCAACCAGCGAGGGGTGGCCGTGGCGGTCAATCGAGAGATTGTGCCCCGCAGCCGGTGGGGCGTCGCCCATCTAGCCGAAGGCGACCGGGTGGAAATACTCGAGGCGGCCCAGGGAGGGTAGATGGGCGACTCGTGGACCGTGGCTGAGAGGAGCTTCACCAGCCGGCTGATCACCGGCACCGGGGGGGCGCCCAACCTCGCCGTGCTGGAACGAGCACTGGCCGCATCAGAGTGCGAGTTGGTCACCGTCGCGCTGCGCCGGGTATCGCCCGAAGCCACTGGCTCGGTACTGGAGGTGATCGACCGCCTCGGCCTCGACGTGCTGCCCAACACCGCCGGATGCCACACCGCGGCCGATGCCGTGCTCACCGCCAAGCTGGCCCGGGAGGCGTTCGAAACCGATTGGGTGAAGCTGGAGGTGATCGCCGACGACATCACCCTGCTGCCCGAGGGCATCGAGTTGGTGGAGGCGGCCGAGACGCTGGTGGACGACGGCTTCGTCGTGATGGCCTACACCAACGACGACCCGGTGCTGGCCCGTCGCCTGGAAGACCTGGGGTGCGCGTCGGTTATGCCGCTGGGAGCGCCTATCGGGTCGGGCCTGGGCATCCGCAACCCCCACAACATCGAGATGATCGTGGAACAGTCGTCGGTGCCGGTGGTGTTGGATGCCGGCATCGGCACCTCCTCCGACGCGGCGGTGGCCATGGAATTGGGCTGCGAGGCGGTAATGGTGGCGTCGGCCATCACCCGGGCCCGCGACCCCGAGCAGATGGCTATCGCCATGCGCCTGGCCACCGAGGCTGGGCGGAGGGCTCGGCTGGCCGGAAGGATACCCAAGCGCTTCGGTGCCGAAGCCTCGACCTCCAGCCAGGGCCGTGCCCAGTTCTGACCACCGGCGTCCGTTTAGCCCGAAGCGGGCTCTGGACTCAGAGTTGCTCGTGCTCACCGATGAGGTGGTGAGTGCACCCGCGGTGGTTTTCCGGGCCAAAGGCCGCCCCCCGCAGGTCAGGCGCGAGCTGGCCAAGCTGATGAGAAGCCAAACCGACTGTCTCATCCTGGCGTCGATGATCGACCCGGTGGCCGACGGGGTCCACCTGGCCGGCTTCGACCGCTACCCCAAGGTGTACCAGGGCATCGTGGGACGGTCGTGCCACGGGCTCGACGAGGTGCGCCAGGCCGAACTCGACGGGGTGGACTACGTGACCATCTCCCCCGTGTTCGAGACTGAGTCGAAGCCGGGTTACGGACCACCATTGGGACTGCGCGGCCTGAGTCGGATTGCCCGACAAGCTCATGTTCCGGTGTACGCCCTGGGGGGAATCGACCTGGGTCGGGTGGCCGCGTGCCGGGACGCCGGTGCGGCTGGAGTGGCCGTGCAGGGGGCAGTGGCCCGCAGCCCCGATCCCCAAGCGACCATCGCCGCCATCCTCGATGAGTGGAACTCGTGACCAACCCTCCAGTAGCGCTGAGCGTGGCCGGATCGGATCCCTCAGGCGGGGCCGGAATAGCCGCCGATCTGGCCACATTCGCCGCCTTGGGCGTACACGGAACGGCGGTGATCACCGCGGTGACCGCCCAGAACACCGTCGGCGTGCAGGGCGTACACCCCATCCCCGCCACCTTTGTGGCCCAACAGCTCGACTCGGTGCTCGACGACCTGCCGGTGGCCGCGGTCAAAACCGGCATGCTGGCTAACCAGGACATCATCGCCGTGGTGGTTGATTATGCGGCGGCCGGTCGGCTGCCCAACCTAGTGGTCGATCCGGTGATGGTGTCGTCCACCGGCGCCCGACTGCTGGACGCCGGGGCCGAGGCGCTCTACCTGGAGCTGCTCAAGTACGCCACCGTGGCCACTCCTAATGCCCGGGAGACCATGGTGCTCGGTGAGGTGGGCGAATTCGACGAACCCATCCACCTGGCGGCCCTGTGCCCCGGATGGTTCGTGGAGACTGGAGAAGTCACCGCCACCGAATGGATACACCATGACGGTAGCTGGAGTGAGCTTCCCGGCGAAGTGATCGACACCGCCAACGACCACGGCACGGGCTGCACCTTTTCGGCCGTGGTGGCCGCGGCGCTGGCAGGGGGTGTGGCGCCCATGGATGCGATCGTGGGGGCGAAGATGTTTGTCCGCAACTGCATCGAGCGCTCGGCTGAATGGGACTTGGGCACCGGCCGTGGGCCGGTGGCGCACCTTATGGGGCCAGAGTTATAAGCGTCAGCCCGTCGGATATGGGCAGCATCACCTGAGTGGTGCGGGGGTCGGCCACGACATGGCTGTTGAAATCCCGGATGTGGGCGGTGCCAGGGTTCTCGTCGAGGTCGGCTTCGGGGTCGGCCACCCGACCGCCCCACAAGACGTTGTCCACCAAGATGATCCCCTTGGGGCTGAGCCGGCGCAAGATCTCCTCGTAGTAGATGTGGTAGGAGCCCTTGTCGGCGTCGATGAAGGCAAAATCGATGGTCGGCTGATCGGGCAAGGCGGCCAGAGTCTCGGTCGCCGGGGCGATCACCACGTCGATCCGGTCGGCCACCCCGGCCCGGTCCCAGAACGGGCGGCCGACGCTCACCCACTCGTCGCTCACGTCACAGCACAGCAGCCGCCCGCCGGGGGCCAGGCCACGAGCGATGGACAGGGCCGAGAAGCCGGTGAAGGTGCCCACCTCCACGGCGAACCGCACGTCGAGCAGGCGGGCAAGCAGGGTCATGAAGGCGGCTTGCTCGGGGGCGACCTGCATTCGGGAGATGCCGCCCAATTCGGCAGTGACTTCGATCAGTTCTTGGGCGATGGGGTCGATACCGGCGCCGTGAGCCACCAGATACTCCTGCACGTTGGCGCTGAGGCCGATCCCTTTGGGGGTCACGGCTATGCCCGTCCCAGCACAGAATCCACTGCGATGATGATGGCCCGGCGATCGGTGCCCCGGTCTTTGGCCGGGCCGTAGCGCTCGCCGTAGCGGGCCACCGCGTCGGTGCACTGTTCGGGATCGGCGGTGACGGTGGCGTGGCCCTCCAGCGTTGCCCATCGGCCGCCGTCCACCTGGCAAAGCGCCGCCGGCCCGCCCCCGGCCGCCGCCAGCAGACGCACCTTCTTAGCCCCCGACCAGGTGATGATGCGGGCGGTGGCGGTGTCGGGATCCCAGGTGAACCCCACCGGGGTCACATGGGGGGTGCCGTCGGGGCGCAAGATGGTGAGCGACGCCAGGTGTCGATCTTTGAGGAAGTCGTTCATCTCGTCGGTGAGGTTGCGGGGATCGTGGGCCATCGTCTCATCCCTCCTTGGGGAGCAGGGACTTGGGAAGCGGGCGGGCGTGTACCACTACCAATCGCTGAGTGGCCCGCGTCATGGCCACATAGAGGGCTCGCATCCCATTGGGGAGCTTCTCGCAGATATCAGCGGGCTCCACCACAATCGCCGTGTCCACCTCTAGGCCCTTCACCAGCTCAACCGGGACGATCGTCACTCGAGACTCCAAGCCCCGCTCATATACCAGCCCATAGTCGACTCCCGCGTCGCCCAGAGCCTCTGCGATGGCATCGGACTGCCCAGAGTGGCAGATCACCGCCAGATTTCCGTTGGCCAGCGCACCCAGTTCGGCCTTCACCTCGTCGACGACGGCGCCCACCAGCCCGCTGGGGCTGGCTTTTTGGCCCTGGCCGTTGCCCGAAGGGGCAGCTTGATGGGCGATGGCGGGCACGAAACGGGGGGGCCGACCCTCAATACGGATCGACCGGGGGGGAACCAGGCCGGGAATGGCGGCGTCAAGCACCTGGGCAGCCACCTTCATGATGGGCTCGGGCAGGCGATAGCCAATGGTCAGCTCGGCAAATCGGGGTTCCTTGTCGCCGGGCAAATGCTCGATCACGCTGTCCCAGGAGTCGTGCCCCCACGCCGAGGTGGCCTGGGCGATGTCGCCCACCACGGTCATCGACCCGTTGAGCGAGCGGCGACTGATCATCCTGAGCTGCATCGGCGACAGGTCTTGGGCCTCGTCCACCACGATGTGGCCGTAGGTGCGGACCGAGTCGGTTAGCTTGTGGCCGGGACGGGGACCCAACAGGGCCAAGGACTCATCCAGCAGGGGCGCGTCGTCGGCCGTCCACACCACGTCAGAGGCATGGGCAGCCCGGGGACGATAGAGCAGTTCGGTCTCATCGGGGGTGAGCACCGATCCGGCCGCCGAGCGGAGCAGGGCCGTTGAGCCCAACAGGTCGTGGAGGAAGTGGGTCGGGGTGAGCACCGGCCACATCCACTCCAGCGCCTCGCGCAACTCCACGCTGCCGCGAAGCTGCTCGCGCACCGTCTCGACGTCGGGACCCGGGGTGTCGGTGCGGGAAGCGCTGTCGGCCAAGTGCTGGTACACCTGCTCTTCTACGAACTTTCGGGCCCGATTGTGGGTACGGAACCGTTTGCGGGCCTGGCGCACGATCTCAGCGCTCTGGTCCACGGTGAGACGCAGCCGTCGAAGGCCCAAGCCCACCGATATATCGGAGCGCAGTGGTCTTTGCCGGTCGCGGCGAGCCCGGCGCAATACGGAGTTCATTCGCAGGTCGCCCTTGATGCGGGAGACCTGGGGGTTGTCGAGCCCTTTCACCCGGGTGCCGGGCAGCAGGTCGGCCAGCATCGACACCTCAACGCCGGCCTCCCCTAGCGAGGGCAGAACTTGCTCTATGTAAGTGAGGAAAAGGCGGTTGGGGCCGAGCACCAGCATTCCCTGGCCTTCAAGGGGGAAGCGGTGGGTGTAGAGCAGGTAGGCGGCCCGATGGAGGGCGGCCACCGTCTTGCCAGTGCCAGGGCCGCCCTGTACCACCAGAACGCCGGGCAGGGGGGATCGGATGATGGCGTCTTGCTCGATCTGGATGGTGGCGGCGGCGTCGGCCAGCCGACCGGTGCGCCCGGCCTCCAAACCGGCTCGCAGCGTGGCCTCCCCCACCAGGGGCAGGCGGCCGCGTCCGTTGCTCTCACCGAAGTACTCGTCCTCCACCCCGAGCAACTCCCGGCCCCGAGTGACGAAATGGCGGCGGCGGGACAGGCCCATGGGCTCGCCGCCGGTGGCCCGGTAGAAGGCTTCGGCCGCTGGCGCCCGCCAGTCGATGGTTACGGGCTCCTGATCGTCGTCCCACACCGCCACCCGGCCCACGTAGAGCTGGTCGCCGCCCATTTCCTCGGCCCAGTCGAGGCGGCCGAACACCAACGAGGCGTCACCAATATCCAAGGCGCTGAGGCGAGTGCTAATGGAGTCCCAGATGATCTCCCGCTCATAGCGGGCCTGGTGGGTGCCACCAGCGCCCACTTCCACCATGTCTTTCAGCGACAGGGCTCTCTCCCGAGCCGATTCTAGGGCTTGGTGGGCCTGATCGATGTATGTCTGTTCCGCGGTGTGATCGGGATGAATCGGAGACTCCTCAGACTCAGTGCAAAATCAGCGAACGTTCAAGTCTAGTACGTCTTTGGAGGATTAAGAAGTGACGGGCTCGCCGATCTCTTTGAGGGCGTCGCCGATGGCGGCTCGCAGGCGGCGGGCCAGGGACGGCGACAGGTGGGCTACCAGCCCGTAACCGGCCTGGCCCACCTCTTCGACGGTGAGCACCACCCGCGGGATGGCGTCTTCGTAGTCGTCGGCAATGGCCACCGCCCAAGAGACCCGAGAGAACTCATCGTCGTCTCCTGGGGGAAGGTCGGCTGGGTCAAAGGGGTAGTCGTCGATAGACCGTCGCACTCCGTCGATCGTACTGGGGCAATGGTACTGGGGCACCAGCATTGGGCGATAGCACTGGGAGGCTCGTAGATCAGTACGGTTTGGGCGTGTCTGACGGTGCTGACATCACCAACGAAGCCTTTCTGCGGGCGTGTCGCGGCCTACCCGTCGAGCGGGTTCCGGTGTGGTTCATGCGCCAGGCGGGGCGGTCATTGCCCGAGTACCGGGCCATTCGGGGGGAGGGCTCGATGCTGGAGACCATCGCCCGCCCCGATGTGGCCACCGCGATCACCCTTCAGCCGGTGCGCCGCTATGGAGTGGACGCGGCCATCTTGTACTCCGACATCGTGGTGCCCACCCACGCCATCGGCTTCGGGGTAGACATCGTGCCCGGAGTGGGGCCAGTGGTGGAGCAGCCGTTCAAGGAACCCCGTGATCTGGATCGGCTGCGACCGCTCGATCCCGAGGCCGATACCCCCTATGTGCTGGAGACGGTGCGCAACTTGGTGTCCGAGTTGGACGTGCCGTTGATCGCCTTTGCGGGAGCACCGTTCACTGTGGCTTCGTATCTGGTGGAGGGGGGGCCGTCTCGCACTCACGCCCTCACCAAATCGTTGATGCACCGCGACCCCGGCCTGTGGGCCGCGTTGTTGGACCGCCTGGCCGACCTGGCCATCGCCTCCATCGGCTCGCAGCTCGACGCCGGGGCTTCGGCGTTCCAGCTGTTCGACTCCTGGGCGGGGGCGCTAGCCCCCGATGAGTACCGGCGGTATGTGCTGCCGGCCAGCGAGCGGGTGTTCGCTGAATTGGGTGAAAGGGGTACGGGAGCACCGGGCATCCATTTCGGGGTGGGCACCGGCGAACTGCTGGAGCTCTTGGCCAAGGCCGGGGCCGATGTGGTGGGGGTGGACTGGCGGGTGCATCTGGACGACGCCCGAGAGCGGCTGGGGCCCGACGTGGCCGTGCAGGGCAACCTGGATCCGGCCGCGGGGCTGGCCCCGTGGCCGGGGGGGGGTGGGGGGGGCACCCCCCTGCTGGAACGCCACGCCCGGAAGCCCCCGGACGCGGTGCTGGCCCCGTGGCCGGTGGTGGCTGAGCGAGCCACCGACGTGCTGAACCGCAACGCCGGACAGCCCGGGCACGTATTCAACCTGGGCCACGGCGTGCTGCCCGAGACCAACCCCGAAGTGCTGGAGCAGGTGGTGGAGTTGGTCCACGAATACAAGGTCGCTCCGTGAGAATTGCCGTCGTCGGCGCGGGCATCACCGGGTTGGCCGCGGGCTATGAGGCCGCCAAGGCCGGGGCCGATGTGGTGGTGCATGAGGCTGCCGAGCGGGCCGGGGGCCGGATACTCACCACCGAGTTGGCCGGTCAGCTAGTGGACGAGGGGCCCGATGCGTTCTTGGCCCGGGTGCCGTGGGCGGTGGAGCTGTGCCAGGAGCTGGGATTGGACGGTGGCCTGGTGTCGCCCGCCCAGCGAGCCGCGTTCGTGTACTCCCGCGGTGGTCTGCGGGCGATTCCCCAGCCCAACGTGTTGGGGGTGCCGCTGGACTTCGACGCCTTGGCCGCTTCGGGGATCGTGTCTGCCGAGGGGGTGGATCGGGCTCGCCAGGAGCCCGACCTGGCCGGTTCGCCATTGGCCGGGGATGAGTCGGTGGGCACCCTGGTACGGCGGCGGCTGGGCGATGAGGTGGCCGACCGGCTGGTAGACCCGCTGATCGGGGGCATCAACGCCTCTTCGATAGACGATCTGAGTGTGAAGGCGGCGGTGCCTCAGTTGGCCGAAGCCGCCTCACGCGGCCCCAGCCTGGTGCAGGAGCTGCGTCGGCTGGCCGCGTCTTCAACAGCCGACCCCAGTGCGCCGGTGTTCTATACCCTGGCTGACGGCCTGGGGCGGCTGACCGACGAGTTGGCCGGCCGATTGGGCGATCGGTTGCGGCTGTCGTCCCCGGTGGTCGATTTGGCCGATCTGGAAGCCGACCAGGTGATAGTGACTCTCCCGGCGCCCGCGGCCGGCGCTCTGGTGGCTCCGGTGTCGGCGGACGCTGCCGGTCTGCTGCACAGCATCGACTACGCCTCGGTGGTGTTGGTGTCTCTGGCCTTCGATGCCGTCGATGTGAATCACCCCATGGAGGGGTCGGGTTACTTGGTGCCCGCAGTGGAAGGCCGGACCATCACCGCTTGCTCTTGGGCATCGAGCAAGTGGACCCACATCGGGTCGGCCGACACGGTGGTGCTGCGGGTATCGGCGGGGCGGTTTAGGGACGAGCGGGCGTTGGCTATGGACGATGAGGCGTTGCTGGACGCGGTGCGGGCCGACCTAGCGGCCACCATGGGGCTGGACGCCGAGCCCCAGGCGGTGCGCATCAGCCGCTGGGAACAGTCGCTGCCCCAATTCCGCCCCGGACATCTGGAGTTGGTGACCGACATCGAGCAGGCGCTGGCCCACGACGCCCCCTGGTTGCAGGTCACCGGCGCGTGGGCTCGGGGCTTGGGGCTTCCCGCCTGCATCAACCAAGGCCGACAAGCGGCCCGAACCAGCATGACCGAGGGCGCAATCGCCCGATGAGCAGCCCACGACTCGCCGTATGGGCCCACAAAAGCGGTTGGATCGCGGCGGGCTCCTTGGCGGCCGGCGGGCTGGTGGCGCTGTCAATGCCCCCCTGGGGATGGTGGCCGCTGGCCCTGGTGGGCCTGGTGGCCTTCGAACGCCTCATAGCCGACCAGCCGATCGGGGCAAGGGCGTGGCGGGGATTCGGGTTCGGGGCGGGCTGGCTGTTTCCAGCCACATTCTGGATGGTGGATTTCACCCTCCCCGGCTATCTGGCCGTCTGCGTGGTGTTCTCGGTGCTGTACGGCCTGGCCGGAGCCGCCTGTCCGCCCGGGCTCAGCCGGTGGGTGGCGCTGCCCGGCCTGTTCGTGCTGGCCGGGGCCATCCGGTGGCGCTGGCCGTTCGGCGGGGTGCCCCTGGCCACCCTGCCCATGAGCCAGGTGGATACCCCGTGGGCCACCACCGTGCGGGTATTGGGGCCATTGCTCCTGGTAGGGGTGACCGTGGCCCTGGCCATGGTTCTGGCCGCGGCACTGGAGCGCCGATGGCAAGCCGCACTAGCCCTGGCCGTAGTGGTGCTGGGTTTCTTGGGCTGGGCCGCATTGGCTCCCCGGGGCTCCGCAATCGGCACCATCGACGTGGCCGTGGTCCAGGGGGGCGGGCCACAGCGAACCCGGGCGGCCAACACCGAACCGGGGGTGGTGTTCGAGCGGCACCTGGAAGCCAGTCAGTTGGTCCAGTCGCCGGTGGACCTGGTGGTGTGGCCCGAAGACGTGGTGGACGTACACGGCCTGTTTGCCAATAGCGAAGAGCGGCTGCGACTGGCCGTGTTGGCCCAAGAGCTCGACGCCACGCTGGTGGCCGGGGTGGTCGAGGACGTGTCGGCCACCGAAGCGGCCAACTTCGCGGCGGTGTTTGCTCCGGACGGAACCATGCTGGGCCGCTACGACAAGGTGCGGCTGGTGCCCTTCGGCGAGTACGTGCCGCTGCGGTCGCTAATCGAACCATTGGCCCCCGACTACCTGCCGGCCCGAGACATGCGCCGGGGCGACACCCCGGCGGCGCTGGACACTCCGGCGGGCCGCCTCGGCGTGTCCATCAGTTGGGAGATCTTCTTCGAGGACCGGGCCCGAGACGCCATCGGCAACGGCGGCGAGGTGCTGTTGAACCCCACCAATGGGGCCAGCTACTGGCTCACCATCGTGCAAACCCAGCAGATTGCCAGTTCCCGGCTGCGGGCCTTGGAAACCGGCCGCTGGGTGGCCCAGGCCGCCCCCACCGGGTTCAGCGCCTTCATCGACCCCGACGGCAACGTCCACCAGCGCACCGCCGTCTCCGAGCGCAAAGTCATCCAAGCCGAAATCGACCTCCGCACCGGCCAAACCCTAGCCACCCGCTCCGGCCCCTGGCCCATGCTCGCTATTGCATTGGCCGCCCTTCTAGCCGCCTGGCTGGGCCACCAGCGCAGCACTACCCCACCAGCCCGCAGCAAAGCCCGCTGACTAAACCTCCACCATGAGGGTTACGGGGCCGTCGTTGGTTAGGTCTACGGCCATCATGGCGCCGAAGGAGCCGGTGGCTACGGTGGCGCCTAGGGTGCGGAGTTCGGCGACGAGGTCGTCAATCAGGGTGGCGGCTTGGTCGGGGGCGGCGGCGGCTAGGAACGAGGGGCGGCGGCCGCGGCTGATGTCGCCGTAGAGGGTGAACTGGCTCACTACTAGGAGCTCGCCGCTGGTGTCAGCCACCGACAGGTTCATGTGGCCGTTCTCGTCGGTGAAGATGCGCAGGTTCCACAGCTTGGAGGCCATCTTCTTTACCGTGTCGGCGTCGTCGTCGTGGGTCACGCCGATCAGGCAGCACAACCCGGGGCCGATCTCCCCGATCACCTCGCCGTCAACCCGAACCCGGGCCTCAGCAGCCCTTTGAACCAGCGCTCGCACGGGGCAAAGATAACCGCTGATCCCAGTACCTGAGCATTTGCCAAACCCGCTGAATTCCGAAAGCCTTGTGGGGCTATGGTCTCGGCGGATCGCCCGCTCAAAATCGCCCTTTTGTCGTACCGGGGCAAGCCCCACTGCGGCGGACAAGGGGTGTATATCCACCACCTCAGCCGGGCGCTCACCGACCTCGGTCACCACGTTGAGGTGCTGAGCGGACAGCCCTATCCGGTATTGGATGACAGGGTCCCGCTGCACCAGCTCCCCAGCCTCGACATCTTCAACGACGCCCACCCCGGACGCATGCCCGGATTTTGGGAGATCAAGTCGTGGGCTGATGCCGCCGAGGTGGGCTCGTTTATGACCGGCGCATTCTCGGAGCCGCTGGCCTTCTCCATCCGAGCGTGGCAGATGCTGCGCTCCCGAATGGGGGAATTCGACCTGGTTCACGACAACCAGTCGCTGGGCTACGGATTGTTGGCCATCGAACGAGACGGGCTGCCGGTGCTGGGGACCATCCACCACCCCATCACCGTCGACCGCCAACTAGAGCTCGAACATGCCCGCACCCCAGTAGAGCGGCTGGGCAAGCGGCGTTGGTATTCCTTCACCCGGATGCAGTCCCGGGTGGCCCGACGCCTCCAGCGCATCATCACCGTGTCGGAATCGTCGCGCGACGACATCGCCCGCGACCAAAAGGTGCCACGCCGGCTCATGCACGTGGTTCCCGTGGGCGTGGACCCCGAACAGTTCCGCCCGCTGCCCGGTGTGGAGCGCCGCCCCGAGCAGATCATCACCACCGCCAGCGCCGATGTGCCCATGAAGGGCTTGCGCTACCTGCTCGAAGCAGTGGCCAAGCTCCGCACCGAGCGAGATGTGCGCCTCATCGTCATCGGCAAGCCCCGCGAAGGGGGAACATCGGCGGAGGCCATTGCCAGCCTGGGCCTCAGTCAGGTGGTGGAGTTCATCTCCGGGGTGCCCGACGAGCGCATCGTGGAGCTGTACGCCACTAGTTCGGTGGCGGTGGTGCCGTCGCTGTACGAGGGATTTTCGCTGCCCGCCATCGAGGCCATGTGCAGCGGCACACCGCTGGTGGCCACCACGGGAGGGGCGCTGCCCGAGGTGGCCGGCCCCGACGGCCAAACGTGCGTGTCGGTGCCTCCCGGCGACCCCGAAGCGCTGGCCGCCGCGGTGGGCCGGGTGCTGGACGATCCGGCCATGGCAGCCCGCATCGGAGCGGCCGGGCGGGAGCGGGTTATCAGCCGATGGAGCTGGCGCCACACTGCGGAGCAAACGGTGGAGCACTATCGGGCGCTGCTGGACGAGTGGCAGCCCGACCGATAGTCGCAACTACCAACCCCGGTTTTTGAATCAACCATGCTGACTGTTGACTACAACCGCCTGGGGTTGCTGCCGGGAGAGCGGCTACTCGATTTGGGATGCGGGTTCGGCCGCCACGCCTATGAGGCCGCCCGGCGGGGCGCCCAAGTGGTGGCCTGCGATCTGGCATCAGCCGAGCTGGCCCAAGTGCGGGCCACCTTCGCGGCCATGTCCGACGCCGGCGAGCAGTACCACGGAACGTGCCAGGCCGCTCAAGGCGACGCCACCCGCCTGCCGTTCCCCGACCATTCGTTCGACCGGGTCATCGCCTCGGAGGTGCTCGAGCATGTGGACTCCGACGATGCGGCGCTGGCCGAGCTGGCCCGGATCCTGCGCCCCGGCGGGGTGCTGGCCGTGACCGTGCCCACCTGGTTTCCCGAGAAAGTGTGCTGGGCGCTGTCCGATGAATATCACGCCCCCAAGGCCGTCGGCGGCCACGTGAGGATCTACCGGCGCCGCGAACTCCGGCGTCGGCTGCGTCGCGCCGGTCTGGCCCCCTACACCGGCCATCATGCCCACGCCCTGCACAGCCCCTATTGGTGGCTGCGCTGCGCGGTCGGCCCCAACCGCGACGACCACCGGCTGGTGGCGGCTTATCGTCGGCTATTGGAATGGGATATTGTTCGCCAACCGAAAATCACTCGAATCGCAGAACGGATCCTGAGTCCAGTGCTGGGCAAAAGCCTGGTGCTTTACAGCCGAAAGCCAGGATCGGAAAGTCCAAGGGAGACCGAGCTTGTCTTCGCCTGAATCCCACAACCAGAGGGAAACTGACCTCGCCGGGCCTTCCCCAGCCGACGTTTTGTCGGCCTCCGATCTCGCGCTAACCGCCGACAGCATCGCCGAGTGGCAACTGCCCAACGGCATGATCCCCTGGTTCCCCGGCGGCCACGCCGACCCGTGGAACCACGTGGAAGCGGCCATGGCCCTTACGGTGATGGGCCGGCGGGCTGAAGCCGAGCGGGCCTACCAGTGGCTGGCGGACAACCAGCGTCCTGATGGCTCCTGGCACCAGTACTACGTGGCCGACGGCGTGGAGCAAGACAAGCTGGACGCCAACTGCGTGGCCTATGTGGCCGCCGGGGTGTGGCACCACTACCTCTGTACCGGCGATCGGGCCTTCTTGGAGTCGATGTGGCCGGTGGTGCAGCGGGCAGTGGACTTCGTGCTCGATTTGCAGCTCCCCCGAGGCGAGATCCGCTGGGCCCGCCACGCCGATGGCACCCCGTGGTCGTTCGCCCTGCTCACGGGATCGTCCAGCATCTGCCACAGCCTGCGGGCGGCCATCGCCGCCGGCGAAGAACTGGGCAACGAGCGGCCCGATTGGGAGCTGAGCGCGGCCCGGCTGGCTGATGTGATCCGCACCCAGCCCGATGCCTTCGCCCCCAAGCACCGCTGGGCCATGGACTGGTACTACCCGGTATTGGCCGGGGTGGTCACCGGCCAGGAGGGCCGAGCCATGCTGGCCTCCCGCTTCGACCGGTTCGTGATGGACGGCCTCGGGGTGCGCTGCGTGTCCGACAAGCCCTGGGTGACCGCGGCCGAGACCTGCGAGTGCATCATCGCCCACCTAGGCGTGGGCCGCCGCGACATCGCTACTGAGATGTTCGAATGGGTGCAAGACCTGCGGGCCGACGACGGCTCCTACTTCACCGGAATGGCCCACCCCGAACGCACCCACTTCCCCGCCAACGAACGCACCACCTACACCGCCGCCGCCGTCATCCTCGCCGCTGACGCCCTCTCCGGCGCCTCCCCCGCCTCTACCCTGTTCTCCAACCACCGCACCCTCCCCGAACTCATCGCCATCGGCTAAGGCCCGGGACTCCGAGCGTCAGGTCTGAATTAGATTCTCAGGGACCTCCACTAACAGCGAGGGATCCGGTTCCACTACTGCCACCCGCGAGTTATAGGTATCGAAAAGCCGGCGAAGTACCCGGCGGGTCTCTGGTTCTGAGTACCTGGCAATCCCGTCGATGTTGCCGGCCACATACTCTTCAACTCCACGCACTGAGACGCGGTCTTCGATTCCGACGTAATCAGCGAGAGACCGGGCTGTTCCTATCCTGTCTTCGAGCGTCAGGATCATGGGCCGAAAGCCCTGTTCGATGTTGGCTTGGCATTTGGCGACTAGCGCCTCGGTTGGGCCTACGGTCACATGGATCGCAGTGTCGTTGACCATGAAATCGCCAGCTCTGCCTGTCTGTTGGTCGGCGGTCGTGTAGCTCTGGTTCTCGATTTCAAGATCAGTGTGTCTGATCTCCAGAGTCGCTCCCACGAGATGCTGCGCCACCGCTCCAACTGTGTTGCCGCCTTTGTCTCTGGCGGCGGCTAGCAGTCCGTCAAACATGTGACGAGTCTGCTTGTTGAAGTCAATCTCCAGTGGGAGGCGCTGGCGATCATAGAAGTCAGCCCGAATACGCCAGACCATTTTCTCCTGAAGGAGACTGATGACGGAGAGCTTGTCATCCTCGACCAGTTCTTCGAATTCACCCGCAGCGACGGAGCCGTTTACCACCACTTGAAACGAGCGGGCGAGGTCTTGGCTCCCACGACTCGTGCGACCCCCCTCACTGGCGAAGGGACGGTCCTCTCCGTGTCGAGCGAGGATGCTCTTGATTCGATTGCCGCCGAGAAGGCTCACTTGAGAACCGGTGAACCACTCGTCTTCATCGAGAGGGAAGTGAGTGCTCATGTGCTCGCACATAATGAGCCCGACGGCCATGACATTGCGGTTGACCGTCCCATCGTTGCGCTGAGCCTCATACCACTGCTCAATGTCAGCATCGAGCACGTCGGCAATACCCTCAGCGTTCACACAGCAGCCTTTGCAATTTCTTGTCGTCCCATCGCCAATGCAGCAGGCACCAGCGCATGTTCAGCGAGCCATTCGATCACTGGCACACAAACTGCATCACCGAAGCCGAACAACGCCTGGGCATCGGTGACCGCGGAATAGTCGAACTCATCTGGAACCCCCTGAAGGCGGGCGTATTCGCGCGGCATCATCCATCGTGCTCGTACTCCATTCGGAGAGACTTCAACGACTGCCTGTCGAGAAGAACCGCCTCGTGCTGTGCGGAGACAGCCGGAGATGTCGTCTGAGCGGATTTCCCACACAGGGATCCCATTGCGAGTCCGGCGGTAGGCGGTGCGCCATTGGGTAATCCCATCCTGCCCAAGAAGAGCTAGACGATCTTGATGGAGGGGCGACAGCGATCCGATGAACTTTCCAAACCGCTTACCGTCCCACCACCGCTCATCGCTGGCGTCGAGACGTACCACCACATCGCCTAGCCTGCGATCAGTCCGCAGGGGAATCGGTACCGGAAGCTCTTGAAGCATCAGGTCTTGATTGGCCCTCACGAACGCGGCCACCGACTCAGAGCGGAGCGGTCCAGCCATACCCGAAGCCGCGCCGCCAAGTGGTTCGAGAGTGCCAATGATGAACAAGCGGGGTCTCGACTGGGGAACAAACCAGCTTGCATCCACAGTCAGCACATCACAGAAGTACCCCAACTGATTGAGCTCCGCGATCGATGCTCGAAGGTCTTCGCCTCCCCTGGAGGACACGAACGAAGGCACGTTCTCAATCATCACCACGGGCGGGACTCGCTCTCCCATCTCCCTCAGGACTCGGGAGAACTCAAAGATCAGCCCCGACTGCTCCCCCTCCAATCCTCTTCGATATCCGGCTAGTGACAGGTCTACACAGGGAAAACTGGCCGTCGCGACATCGACGCTTGGCACCAAGCAGCCCTGAACATCCCGAACGTCGCCAAGAACATAGTGAGCTGCATCAAAGTTAGATGCGTACACCGCCTGCTTGACCGGCTCGACGTCATTGGCCCACACCACGTCGATGCCTGCCCTCTCCACACCAGCCCTCACCAGGCCAATTCCGGCGAAGAACTCCGCTGCTGCCAAGCGCCGATGCGAGTGCACAAAATGACCATAGCCGTGGCCAGTGACACTTACGGGGACCAACATGACGAAGACGCCGCCGATACCATCGGCCTATGAGCGGGTTGCCGGAGGGGTCTTGGGCTTCTTCGGAGGCCACCCGCAAGTCGATGCAGGGCAACCGCAGTCGCGACACTAAGCCGGAGTTAGCGGTGAGGTCGGCGGTACACCGGCGGGGACTGCGCTATCGGGTGGCGACTCGGCCGTTGCCCGAGCTGCGACGGACAGCCGACCTGGTGTTCCGCAAGGCCAAGATCGCGGTGTTCGTGGACGGCTGCTACTGGCACGGCTGCCCCGAGCATCACACCCAGCCGGCTACCAACCCTGAGTACTGGTCGACCAAGATCACCGGCAACATCGCCCGCGACCAAAACACTGATGCCCATCTGGCCGAAGCAGGCTGGACGGTCCTGCGCTTCTGGGAACACGAAGATCCCGAATCCGCCGCCGACGCTGTGGAAAAGTCCGTCCGAGCCGCCCTCCAGGGGCGTGGTGCTACCTAAACGGGAGGAGGCTGCCAGCGGCGGAAACCCTGGATACTGGAGCTAGCGGATAATTCCGCAGGCGACGCGTCCTCCCGCTCCGCCAATGGGCTGGGTGATGTGATCATCAGGGTTTTCATGGATGACCAACGTGGAGCCGTCGGCATCGAGCAGAGCTGGCATTGACCCATCGGAAACAGTAACCAACGACGTGAAAAACTCTGCTTGGGCAACGCCATCGGCCGCCGCGTACAGGTTGGGAAGGTCGCCGTTGTCGTGGTTATCCACCGTACGCTGAGGATTTTTCAAACCGTGCTGTGGTTCGTCGGTAGCGGTGATGTGCCCGCCAGCCGCTTTGAAATCAGGTGTGCAGGAGCCAACACTGTGCAAGTGGATGCCGTGAGCACCCGGGGTCAGACCATTCACGGCAACCGTTATGAGCACTCCGGTCGGGCCCTGTTCGAAGTCGGCGGTGCCCAAAACGTTGCCATCAGGGTTGATCAAGCTAGCTGAGGCTGTGGAACCCACGCCGTCGGCCTCGTAGGCATTCCCGTCTTCGTTGCCGCTCCCGCAAGCTGCGGCCACTAAGGAGAAGCAGGCAACAAGAGCGAAAACCTTTCCAAATTTCCAAGAAAGCATGGGGTCAAGGTTACATCGTGTTATAGGCCCAAACGCGCCAACCGGTTTCAGCAGCGGAAGCGGAGGGCGCGGGATTGGCGGCGGGTGGTGATCTGGGCCGCGCGTTGGTCGGGCGTTAGACGGGTGACGAAATCGGGGAGATGGTTGTCGATCTCAGCGAAGGGGACCACTAAGCCCCCGGGGGTGGGCATGGTGGAGCTGAGCACCCAGCGGAAGGTGATGAGGGCTTCGGGGCGGCCTTCGGTGTCGAGCCAGTTCTGAACACCGGGGTCTTGGTGGGCCACCACGATGCGGAACCGGCCGTCGGGGTCTGGCGCGATCTGGGCGTTGTTGAGGCTCACGGTGCGGTTGGCGAAGTCCAGTGACTCGAACCAGGCGTAGCTGTAGAGCATGAACGACCAGTACTGGGCCTCGGGCACGTCGCAGGTCACCACCATGGCCTCGTCGGGCCCCAGCTCATAAGAACAGCCGCCGTAGCCAATGGCATCGGCGCCGCCGGGCACCGAGTGGGGGCCGTAGAACACGTTGGGCGGGGCGGCCCGGCGGCTGCGCTCCATCCACTGGTTCCAGAACACCAAAGCGTCCTCAGCCCAGGCCATGGCCCGGTCCAGCGCTTCAACCATCGAGGCCGGTTCGAGAGGCCCTGGTTGCTCACCCTCGCTGCCCACCCGCTCGATGTAGAAGCTGCCGGGCTCTTCAACCATCCAGTTCACGTTGTACTCCCGCACCGAGATGTGGTCGGTGTGCTCGTCGATGGGCAGCCAGTTGCCGTCGTGGGCGGTTGCGCTGGCCACAAAGGTGAAACCGCCGTCGGGATCGACGGCGAAGTCGTCGCTAGAACGCTCAGCGGTAATGCCCAAGCGGTTCTGGTGCATCTCGCCGTGGGCGCTTTGGATCACGAACATCGCCCCCGGAGGCAGCCACCCGGTAATCCGGTAGGAGTGCTCGGGGCTCACGTGGGCCCGCCAATAGGTGTTGTCCACATTGGGGCCGCCCCAGCGCATCACGTCGTCGTTGTGGCGGTACATCACCGGAAAGTCCCGGTCGCAAAACTCCACCTGCTCGATCCACCCCTGCATCAACAGCCGGCCCAAGTGCCGATAGCCCTCGGCCCGATCCGCCGCCCCCGCCGGAAACCCATCGCCAACCAGCCGGTCCCCCGCCGCGCTCAGCCGGTCGCAAAACTCTCGCCACGCCTCGCCCGATGCCAATTTCTGCTCGCTGTCCACACCCGCGAAGCTAGTCATCAATGCCGCCCCCCTACTCGCCAAGGCGTTTTCCGATCAGCTCGGTAACCAGCAGAACCCCTTGGGCTTCAAACACCGTGAAGAAAATGTACGCCTGTCCCAAATCTTCCCATCGGCGGTTGGGAGGCCGACCAGGCTGTCGTTTACCGGGCAACTCGGACGCCGGCTGTTCAATCAGCTCTGCCAGTCGTTCAAGGAGCGCCAGCCTGTCTCCGTTGTCCTTGTCCTCTGCCCACCGCTCAAAAGCGCTGTCGAGCGACCTGAACTTCCAGGCCACTTGGGCTAATCAGATGAATTGAGCCTGGCTATTCGCTGTTTGATGTCGTCAAACGTCGTCAAGTCGTCCACGGGGAGCCCTTGGGCAATGATCTCGTGCATCTCAGCGTCGGCCAGCTCGGATTTGCGATCTATCTCGCCGTAGTCGTAGTCGGGGGAGCCCGGATCAGGCAGGGTCATTGCCTCGTTGGCTTTTGGCTCCACCTTTCGAGGATACCTTGATGGCGATCGATTGCGACAGGGGTTGAGATCAAATGCCGGGGGCGGTGCGGGTGAGGACTCGCAGGGAGCCGGTGGGGGGGAGTTCGGTGAAGGCGCCGGAGTTTATGGCCCGGCAGTAGATCTCATAGGGGGGGCGGCCGCCGTCAGGGGGGTTGGGGAACACGTCGTGGATGGCCAAGCGGCCGCCGACGGCCACGTGGGGTACCCAGTTCTCGTAGTCGGCGTGGGCCGGCTCGGTGCCGTGGCCGCCGTCGATGAAGAGGAAGGCCAGCGGGGTGGACCAGTTATGGGCGATGGCCACCGATTGGCCCACCAACGCCACCACGCTGTGTTCTAACCCGGCCTGGCAGATGGTGCGGCGGAAGTGGGGCAGGGTGTCGATGAGGCCCACCTCGGGATCCACCAAGTCGGGCTCGTGCCATTCCCAGCCGGGCTGGTTCTCCTCAGAGCCCCGGTGGTGGTCGAGGGCAAACAGCAACCGGCCCTGGGCCTGGGCGGCGTCGCCCAGATACACCGACGACTTGCCGCAATAGCTGCCCACCTCGAGTAGCGGGCCGGCTACCTCTAGGTTGCCGGCCGCCTGGTGAAGGGCCAGGCCCTCGTCGGGGGGCATGAACCCCCGGGCGACCTCAGCGAATGCCTGTCGAGTGGGATCCATCGTCTGCGGCCTCCCGGAGTGGCTCAGCGTTGCTGTCGTCCTCCAACGGGGGGCCGAATAAGTAGCGGTCGCACACGGCGTACTTCACGAACCAGACCGTGCCAAAGGCCCCCACCGAGGCCGCCGAGATGAACCAGCCGTTGTTGGTCACCGCGTCAACCAAGCCCACGGTGAGCGACGACAGGGCCAGGCCGGCTAGGGATACCAGCCAGAAGGGCAGCACCTCGCGGCCCCACTGGCTGCGGCCGTAGCGGTCCCACACCCACGAGCGGTTCAGGTGGTAAACGGGGATGTTGGCGATCAAAAACGCCACCAGGTTGGAAACCAGCCCCGACCAGCCAATCAGGTCGTAGCACACTCTCAGGATTGTCTGGCCCAGCACCACCCCCACCGCCGATGTTCCGCTGTAGCGCAGCAGGCGCGGCCAGTTATCGGTGAAGTGAGCGCGGACCGAGACAATGAGCGACATGGGGAGAGGTAATCGTACCTCAGCGCGTGTTGGACTCGACCACCGGGATTACGGCCATAAGGATTGCCTAACTAGGGCGGTAGGATCGGGCGGTTATGCAGGCTGAGGTAGATGATCTGATCAAGCTGCTGGATCTGGAGCCCATCGAAGAGGACATCTTCCGCGGGGTCAGCCCCCAAGAAGATCGCCAGCGGGTGTTCGGCGGCCAGGTGGCCGGCCAGGCGCTGGTGGCCGCCACCCGCACGGTGGAGGACCGCTCGGTCCACAGCCTTCAGGCCTACTTCATTCGCCCCGGCGATGTGGCTGCGCCCCTGGTGTATCTGGTGGAGCGGGTGCGCGACGGGCGCTCGTTTGCCACCCGCCGGGTGACCGCCATCCAGCACGGCCAGCCCATCTTCGCCATGTCGGCCTCGTTTCACAAAGAGGAAGAGGGGTTCGAGCACCAAACCGACCTGCCTGAGGGGATTCCCGATCCCGAAGAGTTGGAGCCGTATGTGTGGCCCGGTTTCCCGGTGGATGACCAGGGCCGGATGATCCGCCCCATCGAGCTGCGCTACGTGACCGGCTCGCCGGCGGAGCGGGGCCAGAGCCGAGAGCCCCGCTTGCAGGTGTGGCTGCGGGCGACCGGCGCGCTGCCGGACAATCCGGTGCTGCACACCTGCATGTTCACCTACGCCAGCGACATGACGGTGCTGGACACCGCCACTCGGGCCCTTCCCGTGCGGGGCAACGACGTCGACATCCAGGCGGCCAGCCTGGACCACGCCATGTGGTTCCACCGGCCGCTGCTCATGGACGACTGGATCTTTTTGGACCAGGTGTCCAACTCGGCCTCCAACGCCCGGGGCCTGGCGTGGGGCACGGCGTGGAACCGCACCGGCGAGCTGGTGGCCTCGGTGGTGCAGGAGGGCTTGATCCGGCCGCTGCGCAAGCAGCCATGACCCTTGTGGGGCGGGCGGTGGCGGTGTTGGCCGCGGCCTGCCTGCTGGCCAGCGCCTGCGGGGGCAACGACGACGGTGGGCGGCGCGATGTGAGGGGGCCGACCAGCACGGCCACTGGGACGGCGGTGGCTGCGGCGACCCCGCAGCGCCCCGCCGCCGAGCCCATTGCAGAAGAACCCTCCGTCCCCGCGCCTGTGCCCACCGAGGCTCCCGCACCAGACGAGATCGCCCCGCCCACGCCCGCTGTCGCGCCGCCTGAGCCGACGCTGGTGCTAACCCCGGTGGCATCGCTGCCCGATCCCATTGCGCTGGCGGCCCGACCGAACACCGGCAGCGAACGAGGCGATCTGTACGTGGCCACCCGGGGCGGGCAGGTGTGGCTCTTGACCGCTGACGGCGACGAGCCACCCGATGTGGTGCTGGACATCGGGGATCTGACCACCACCGATTGCGAGACCGGGCTGCTGGGCATCGCCTTTGACCCCGATGGGTTGAATCTCTACGTCCACTACACCGACCTGCGGGGCAACAACCAGATCGTGGAATACCCGATGAGCGGGAATGGCGTGCAGGGCGACCAGGGCCGGACGGTGCTGAGCGTGGCCCAGCCGGCCTGCAACCACAACGGCGGCCACATTGCTTTTGGCCCCGACGGCTACCTGTGGATCGGGCTTGGGGACGGCGGCGGCCGCGATGACATGTTCAACAACGGCCAGGATCTCGACTCCCTGCTGGCCACCATTGTCCGCATCGACCCCGAGCCCGACGGCGATGCGGCCTACGGCATTCCCGCCGACAACCCGTTTGCCGACGGCGGGGGGCGGACCGAGATTTGGGTCTACGGGGCCCGCAACCCTTGGCGGTTCTCTTTCGACCGGGACACCGACGACTTGTGGATCGCCGATGTGGGCCAAAACACTTGGGAGGAGATCCATGTGCTGGCGGCCAGCGACGGTTGGGCGCCGGGCGCAAACCTGGGGTGGCCACTGTTCGAGGGCGATGAGCGGTTTTCAAGCACCGCCACCCCTGATGACCTGGATTTCCCGGCGTACGTCTACCACCACGACGACGGCTGCTCGATCACCGGCGGCCACGTGTACCGGGGCTCGGCCATCCCCCACCTAGTGGGTACCTACGTGTTCGGCGATTTCTGCGTCGGCCGAATCTGGGGGCTGACGGCTGATGACCAGGGCATAGCCACCCGAGTGGAGCTTGGCCTGTCGGTGCCGCAGGTCACGCTGGTGTCGTTCGGCGAGGACGCCGCGGGGGAGTTGTACGTGCTCAGCTTCGACGGCACCGTGTACCGGCTGGAGCTCGCCTCCTAGGGCCTAGCCGGCTTCGTACCAACCAGAGGCAATAAGGATGTCGTCTCGCTTCAAGATCCAGGTGTGTTTGGTTTCCTGATTGCCGCTTTGGGGGTTGAGGTAGGTGTAGTCCACCCACTTGCCCGTCTCGGTGGCGGTCACCATCTGCTCGGCGGCGGCCCGGCTCTCGGCGGTGGCGCCGAGGATCTCGAGAAGGGTCATGCCCACGTTCTGCGGGACGGTGGGATGGGCTAGCACCACCCCGTCGAGGTCGACGACGAACCCGTACCACTGGCCGTCGACGCTGGGGGGATCGGTGCTGTTGGGGGAATTGAGATGGTCGATCAACGCGCCGCGCCCGTTGCTCTCATAGAACCACACCGCGTCTTCCACAAAGGTGCGGGTGTAGGAGCCGGGCTCGGCTTTGGTGGGCCGGGGGATGGGATAGGAGTCCTCGTACCAGCCTGAGCCGAAGATCAAATCGCCCCGGCGGACGGCCCAAGTGTGCTTGGTGCCGCCGGTGTCGGTTTGGGGGTTGTAGAACACGTAGTCCACCCAGTGGCCCGATTCGGGCGAAGCCATCAGCAGCGGACCATACGCGTGGCCGGTGATGTCCACATTGTCGCCCGAGATGGTGCCAACCCGGGAGGCAATGGTGGCATGGGCCACCAGAATTCCGGTGTTGGCGTCCGTGATGAACACGTACCACTGGTCGTCGGCGCCGGCTTCGTTGTTGTAGTAGTCGATGGTGGCTTGGCGGCCGGTGCCGTCGTAGCGATCCAGCGCCTGCTGCACGTACCACTGGGTGTAGGCGTCCCGCTCGGTCTTGGGGGGCGGCGCTGTTGCGCCGTCGTCATCGCTGCACGCGGTGGCCACCAAGGCGAGCGCCGCCAACAGCGCCACCGCAGCAATGACTGCCTGAAGCCAGCGGTTGGTTGCTTGTTGAGCCATCATGTTCCCATGAGAATTAGCGGGGGCGAGGCCTTAGTCAAATCGCTGGTGGGCGAGGGCGTCGAGGTTGTGTTCGGTATCCCCGGCATCCAGCTCTACGGGATCGTGGCCGCGTTGCGAGACGAGCCCGGCATCGAGATGATCACCACCCGCCACGAGCAGGCCGCCACCTATATGGCCTACGGATACGCCCGGGCGTCGGGCAAGCCGGGAGTGGCCCTGGTGGTTCCTGGTGTGGGCATCTACAACGCGGCCGCCGGGTTGGCCACGGCCTATGCCCGCTCATGCCCGGTGCTTTTGATTGCCGGGCAGATTCCCCGCGGCCAGATGGGCAAGAACCTCGGCGGGGTCCACGAGATCGAAGACCAGATCGACATCGTGCGTCCGGTCACCAGATGGCAGCAGCAGGCCCTCACGCCAAAGGCGATTCCGGGGGTGGTTTCGGAGGCCTTCCAGCAGATGCGCTCTGGTCGTCCCCGCCCGGTATATCTCGAGATCCCGCCCGATGCCGGGGTGGAGCGAGATGAAGTGGAATTGGTGGACCCCGCCCCGGTGTCGCGGCCAATGCCCAGCTCTGAGCAGCTGGAAAAGGCGATCTCGGCCATCTTGCAATCCCGTCTGCCACTGATCGTCGCCGGGGGCGGGGTGGCTCTGTCGGGTGCTGAGCAAGCGCTTTTGGAATTGGTCGAGGCCTCGAACATCCCGGTGGTGACTTCGGGGGGCGGCAAAGGGGCCGTCCCCGACAGCCATCCGCTGTGCTACGGCTCATGCGTGAGCCCCGGCGGAGAGCGCCACGAGATGAATCAACTGCTCGACGTGATGAAATCCGCCGATGTGGTCATTGGGATCGGGACACGCTTTTCTCTGGGCAATCCTGCCGGGGAGGCGTCCACGCTGGTGAACATCAACATCGACGAATTCGACCTCAACCGGATTCAAGCCAACACCATTGCCCTGCACGGCGACGCCAAAGCGACCATTGATGCCCTTGCGCCCTTACTCATTGATGCCGGGTGCCGGGACCGCCCTTCACCTGCTCAGGCCGTGGCCGCGGCCCGCCGCCTGATCGCCTACTACGACATCAGAGACAAGGAGCCGCAGTACCCCATCTTGGAAGCGCTGCAAAGGGGCACCCCCGATGACGCCTTCACCGTGTGGGACGTGACCCAGTTCGGCTTCTACGCCCGCACCCACTGGCAGGTGAACCACCCGAACACCTACATCGACTCGGGGTACTCGTTCAACCTGGGCTACGCCTTTCCGGCCGCGCTGGGGGCAAAGATGGCCCAGCCCGATCGCCCGGTGGTGTGCGTCACCGGCGACGGCAGCTTCATGTTCAACTCCTCTGAGCTGTCCACCGCCGTGAAGTACGGAATCAACGTGGTCACCGTGGTGTTCAGGGATGACGCCTACGGCAACGTGGCCCGCGACCTCGACGACTTCTTTGCCGGCACCTACGGCACCGACCTGGCCAACCCCGATTTCGTGAAGTTCGCCGAGTCGTTCGGCGCCATCGCCATGAGGGCCAACGACCCCATGGACCTCGAAACCCTTGTGCCCACCGCGTTGGAACAGCAATCCCCGGTCATCATCGAAGTCCCCATCGCCCACATCCCCCTAACCCGCCCCAAGCAAATAGAACACGTCCCCAATCTCCCCTGGACCCACCCCCAAGACTGATTGATCCCGCCTTGACTAGTGGGCGGTGAGGCTGATTGAAAGTAGGGCGTCTTCGGCCAGATTGAGCAGGGGTTCGGGGTAGATGCCGAAGGCGAGGGTGAACAACACCACGATGGTGATGGCTAGAGCGGGGCCCCTGGGGATGTGCAGGCGGGGGGCGTCGGGGTCGGGGGCGTCCAGAAACATGGCCACCACAATCCGCAGGTACAAGAAGGCGGCTACCACCGCAGCCAGCATGGCGATGACGGCCAGCCAGAAGGATCGGGCATCCACCGCGGCGGTGATCACCTCGAACTTGGCCCAGAACCCGGCAGTGAACGGAATACCGGCCTGCGACAGCAGCAGCACGGTGAAGCCCGCGGCCAAAAGCGGGCGGCGGGAGGCCAGGCCCCGGAAGTTGTCGAGGGCGGTGCCCTCGTCGCCGGGGCCGCTCACCACGGTGACCACCGCAAAGCTGCCGATGGCCATGGCGGCGTAGGCGGCCAGGTAGAACAGCACACTGGCCACGCCGTCGTGGGTGGCGGCCTGCACGCCGACGAGGATGAACCCGGCGTGGCTGATGGAGGAGTAGGCCAGGATGCGCTTGACGTCGGTTTGGACGATGGCCATCAGCGAACCCACGGCCAGGCTGGCGATGGCCAGGCCGAATATGACCGGTTGCCAGTCGTCGGCCACCTCGCCGAAGCCGGCGAAGAACACCCGAAGCAGAGCGGCGAACCCGGCGGCCTTCACCCCAGCGGCCATGTACGACACCACCGGGGAGGGCGCCCCCTGGTACACGTCGGGGGTCCAGGCGTGGAACGGCACGGCGGCCACCTTGAAGCCGAACCCCACCAACAGCATGGCCATCCCGGCCAGCAGCAAGCCGTTGTCGCTCAGGTCGTTGGTTCTCAATGCACCTTTGATGCCAATCAGGTCGAGCGATCCGGTGGCCCCGTACACCAGGGCGATGCCGTAGAGCAGGAAGGCCGACGCGAACGCCCCCAGCACGAAGTACTTGATGCCCGCCTCTTGCGACTCGGCTCGGCGCAGATGCATAGCCACCAGCACGTACACCGCCAACGACAGGATCTCCAGGCCCAAGAAAAGAACGATGAGGTTGTTGGCCGAGGCCATGGTGATGCCGCCGGTGGCCGACAGCATCAACAGCACGTAGAAGGCGGGACCGTCGAGGCTCTCCCGGTGCAAGAACCCGTCGGCCACCAGGGCCGTGAGCACCACGGTGCAGGCCAGCAGCACGATGATGAACACCGAGAACCCGTCCACCCCGATGGAACCGGCAACCACCGAATGGGGGCCCTCCTGCCCGACCCGGATCCACACCGGAATGGCGGTGGCCAGCACCGCCAACCCTGCGGCCACCGTCCAGGCCGCCGGGAACCACCTCGGCAGCCATCGACCGGCCACCGACACAATGGTCAACAGCACCACCGCGGCCCCCGCCATCACCACATGGGGGATGAGCGGCAGCCACTCGATGTGAGGGATTTCGGCCTGGGCGAAGATCGAGAGCATCAGTGGCCCTCCCCCTCGTCGCTGCCGTAGTCATCGGTGAGGGTGCGGAGCTCGTTGAAGCTGCCGGTGGGTCGATCATCCACGGTGGGCGACTCGAACCCCTCCACTTCCTCCATGTGCTCAATCAGGGCGTTGACCGCGGGCTCCATCCGCTCGATCACCGGCTTGGGGTACACCCCCAAGAACACGATGAGCCCCACCAGCGGCAGCATCACCAGCTTTTCCTGCCAGTTGAGATCGGGCATCGACCGGTTGGCGTCGTCGGGGGTGCCGTGGAACACCCGCTGGTAGGCCCACAGGAGATACAGCGCAGCCAGGATGACGCCGGCGGCCGCCACCACCGCCCACCAGCGGTGGGCCACGAACGCCCCGGCCAAAATCAAGAACTCGCCCACGAAGCCGTTTAGGCCGGGCAGGCCCACCGACGACAGCATCACCACCGTAAACACCGCGGCCAGCACCGGGGCGGCCTTTTGGAGCCCGATCATCTCGGAGATCTGGCGGGTGTGGCGGCGCTCGTAGATGAAGCCCACTAGCAGGAACAGCGCCCCGGTGGACAGGCCGTGGTTGACCATCTGGAGCAGACCGCCCTCAATGCCCTCGGTGTTGATGGAGAAGATGCCCAGCACGATGAAGCCCAGGTGAGCCACCGACGAGTAGGCCACCAGGCGCTTGAGGTCGCGCTGCATGGTGGCCACCACCGCGCCGTACAAAATGCCGATCACCCCCAGGGTGAACAGCAGCGGGGCGAAGTAGCGGGACGCCTCGGGGAACAGATAGAGCCCGAAGCGGACCAGCCCGTAGGTGCCCAGCTTGAGCATGACCCCGGCCAAAATCACCGAGCCGGCGGTGGGAGCCTCGGTGTGAGCGTCGGGCAGCCAGGTATGCACCGGGAAGATGGGCACCTTCACCGCGAAGGCCAGGGCGAACGACAGGAAGATCCAGCGGGCGGTGATGGTGGGCAACTCGCCCGCACTGTTGGCCAACTCCAGCAAGTTGAACGTGACCGCTCCGCCAGTTTCACGAGCGGCCAAAAGCGCCAGGGTCAGCATCCCCACCAGCATGAGGGCCGAGCCCAGCATGGTGAACAGGAAGAACTTGGTGGCCGCGTACTTGCGGTTCTCGTGGCCCCACGAGCCGATGAGGAAGTACATGGGGATCAGCACGACCTCGAAGAACAAGAAGAACAGCACCAGATCGAGCGACAGGAACACCCCTAAGCAGCCGGTTTCCAGCACCAGCAGCCAGCTGTAATAGGCCTTGGCATCATGGGGCGGGTCGCAGGCCACGATGGCCAAGGGGAACAGAACCCCGGTGAGCACCACCAAGAACAGCGAGATGCCGTCCACCCCGACGTGCCAGGAGATGCCCGCTGAGCCGATCCACTCGGTGAGCTGGGTGAACTGGAAGTCGCCGTCGTTCTTGTCGAAGGCGGCCATGAGCCACAGGGTGAGCGCCCCGGTGGCCGCCGAGGTGGCCACCGCCACCGGCTTGAGCACCGTCGAGCGGGAGGGGGCGATCAGCGCGATGGCCGCCGCGCCCACCAGGGGCAAGAAGATGATGACCGGCAAGACCATCGAGCCGTCCATCAGAACCCCGCCCTCGTGATGAACCACACCAGCAGCGCCACTGCGCCGATGGCGATGCCCAGGGCATAGCTGCGGACCAGGCCGGTTTGCGACGACCTCAGCTTGGTGCCAGCGCGGCGGACCAGGGTGCCGGTGGCGTTGACCGCGCCGTCCACCACCTGCTCATCGAACTGGGTGGTGCGCTCGAAGGCCCGGCGTCCAGGGCCGCCCATGAAGTTGGTGACCGCCTCGTCGACGCGCCAGGCCCGGGCCAAGAACGGGTGCTCGATGCGGGCCGGGTCGATCCGGCGGCGGATGTACACCGCAGCCCCGGCCGACACCCCGCCCAGGCTGCCGATGATGGCCACTATAGCCAACACCCACTGGGTGCCTCCGCCGAAGGAGAGATGGCCCTCGTTGCCGAACAGGGAGGGCTTCAGCCAGTTGCCCAAGAAGTGGACATCGGAGGTGAACGGCAGATTGGACACTCCGGCCACCATGGCCAAACCCGCTAGCAGCACCAGCGGAACGGTCATGGTCCAGGGCGACTCGTGGGGATGGCGGTGGGGCAGGGCGTCCTCGTCGGTCTCGGTGTCAGCCTCTTCGTCTCCCTCGGCGTGGTCGTCACCGGACACCCAGCGGGGCGAGCCGAAGAAGGTCATGAGCACCAGTCGGGTCATGTAGAAGGCGGTGAGGATGGCAGTGATCAATAGCAGCAGCCACAGCACCTTGTTCTCGCCGTAGGCGTAGGCCAGGATCTCGTCCTTCGACCAGAAGCCGGAAAACGGCGGCACGCCGGCGATGGCCAGCCAGCCGGCCACGAAGGTCATCGAGGTGATGGGCAGCAGCCGGGCCAGACCCCCGTAGCGGCGGATGTCCTGGTCGCCGTCCATGCCGTGGATTACCGACCCGGCCCCCAAGAACAACAGCGCCTTGAAGAAGGCGTGGGTGACCATGTGGAAGATGGCGGCCACATAGGCCCCCGAGCCCACGGCCACGAACATGAAACCGAGCTGGCTGACGGTGGAGTAGGCCAGCACCTTCTTGATGTCGTTTTGGGCCACGGCGATGGTTGCGGCCATCAACGCGGTTCCCAGGCCCACCCACATGATGAGGTCGGGCACCCAATCGTGGGACGCGGCGATGATGGGGTTCATCCGGGTGAGCAGGTACACCCCGGCGGTGACCATGGTGGCGGCGTGGATGAGGGCCGACACCGGAGTGGGGCCGGCCATGGCGTCGGGCAACCAGATGTGCAGCGGGAACTGGGCCGACTTGCCGGCCGCGCCCACCAAAAGCAGCACCACGATGGCCGACGCAGTGCTGGCCGCCACCCCGTTTTGTTCGAGGTCGAAGAAGATCTCCCCGTACTGGAGCGATCCGAAGGTCAAAAACGCCAGGAGCATGGCCACCAAGAAGCCCCAGTCGCCCACCCGGTTGGTGACGAACGCCTTCTTGCCGGCCGAGGCGTTGGCCTCGTCGGTGAACCAGAACGAGATCAGCAGATACGAGCACGCCCCCACTCCCTCCCAGCCCAGGAAGGTGAGCAGCAGGTTGTCGCCCAGCACCAGCATGAGCATGGAGAAGGCGAACAGGTTGAGGTAGATGAAGAACTTGGAGAAGCCCTCGTCGCCGTGCATGTAGCCGATGGAGTAGAGGTGGATGAGGGCCCCCACCCCGGTCACGAACAGGGCCATGGTGATCGACAGCGGGTCGGCCAGAAAGCCGATGTCCACCGCCAGCTTGCCGGCGGGCACCCACTCGAACAGGGTCACGACGATTTCCCGCTCGTCGCCCTCGTGGCCCACCAGCCCGAT
Organism: marine group bacterium Sva0996 bin134; assembly: GCA_002239105.1. GTDB lineage: Bacteria > Actinomycetota > Acidimicrobiia > Acidimicrobiales > Bin134 > Poriferisocius. Next base: position 144,999 of record MPNQ01000004.1, read on the forward strand.
GAACACCAACACGGTGGCGATGAACGAGCCGCCCATCATGGCGGTGGCCAGCCAGCCGGCCCGAGGCTCGCCCAAACGGCGGCCCAGCGCCATGAGGATCAACACCCCAGCCAGGGGGAAGGCGGGGATCAGCCAGACGAGGTCGACGAGGGTGCTCATGGCGGCGCTATCCCCTCAACGCCGATAGGTCGTCGGCGGTGGCCTGGGGGCGGCGGCGGTTGATGGCCACCACTATGGCCAACCCCACCACTACCTCAGCGGCGGCCACCACCAAAACGAAGAACACCGACACCTGCCCGCCGATGTCGCCCAACTCCCGTCCGAAGGTGATGAAGGTGAGATTGACGGCGTTGAGCATCAGCTCCACGCACATGAACATGATCAGCGGATTGCGCCGCACCAAAAGGCCCACCGCGCCGATGGTGAACAGGGCGGCGGCCAAAATCAGATACCAGGAGGCGGTGACCATCAGTCGTCCTCCGCGGCTTCCTGGGCTTCGTCGCCGCGGGCCATGCGGCGGGACATGACCACCGCGCCCACCACCGAGATGGTGAGCAGGGCGGCGGTGGCCTCAAAGGCGTACACGTAGTCGGTGAACAGCACATCGGCGATCTGGCGCAGATTGGAGTACTGGCCGATGTCGGTGATGTCCCGCGTCAAGGTCCCCACACTCCGCGCTCCGATGTCGCTGGTCAGGAGAAAGACCACCGCCAGCCCGAAGGTGCCCAAACCCACGATGGCGGCCAGGACACGCTGGCCGGTGATGGGCTCCACCGACAGGTCTTCGAGCCGGTCTACGCCCAGCAACATGATCACGAACAAGAACAGCACCACGATGGCGCCGGCATAAACGATGATCTGCACCGCGGCCAAGAAGTGGGCCTCCAGGTTTAGGAACAGAACGGCCATGCCGAACAGGGTTCCCACCAGGCTCAACGCGGCGTGGACCGCATTGCGGGCCAGCACCACTCCCAGCGCCCCGGCCAGCACGATGGCCGCGCACACAATGAAGACGGCAGTCTCCATCAGTGATGGCCTCCGTGGTCGTCGTGGCCGTGGTCGTGGTCGTCGTGGTGATGCTCGCTGTGGTCGTCGTCGGGCTCAGCATCTGGCTCAGCGTCGGCCGACTGACCCCGCTCCGGAGAGCGGATGCCGTAGCCCAGTTCGCCCGACCAGGCCACCTGGCCCTCGTAGTCGGCCCGTCCCGAAGGCGACGTGGCCCGCACCCAGGCCGAGGTGTGCTCGTCGTCGCCGGGCTTCCAATCCTCCCAGGGGAGTTGCTGGGGCCGGCCGTCGTCTCTCACCACCAGCTCGTCTTTGGTGTAGATGGCGTCGGAGCGGTTGGTGAACGAGAACTCAAACAGCTTCGACTCGGTGATGGCCTCGGTGGGACAGGCCTCCACGCACAGATCGCAGTGGATACACCGCAGATAGTTGATCTCGTACACGTAGCCGAAGCGCTCGCCAGGCGACACCGGATCGTCGGGCGGATTATCAGCCCCTCGCACGTAGATGCAGCGGGCCGGGCAAACGCCAGCGCACAGCTCGCACCCGATGCACTTCTCCATGCCGTCCTCGTAGCGGTTGAGCACATGGCGGCCGTGGAAGCGCTCGGGCTTGGGGCGCTTCTCGTCGGGGTACTGGGTGGTGACCACCCGGCCGCTCTCGGTGCCCTTGAACATCTTGCGGAACGTGACCGCGAATCCCTGGAGGTAACCCATTAGACAAACTCTCCTTGGGGATCGAGCTCTCGGCGTTGGCGGGCGGCCCTCAGGGCCAGGGCCAACAGACTGGCTAGTGCGGCCATGATGGCCAGCGCCACGATCACCGCCGCGGCCCGGTTCCAGCCCCGGTCGCCAGCCACGTCGTAGGAGGCCAGCACCAGCAGCCACCCCAGCGAAAGGGGGATGAGCAGCTTCCAGCCCAAGTCCATGAGCTGGTCGTAGCGGAAGCGGGGCAAGGTGGCCCGCAGCCACACGAAAGAGAACAGGAACAGCATCAGCTTGGCGAAGAACCACAGCACGCCCGACAGCCAGCCCACCGAGGTGAAGTCGGGGCCGTTGGGGCCGCCCAAGAACAGCGTCACCACGATGGCCGACATGGTGATCATGTTCATGAACTCGGCCAGGTAGAACAGAGCGAAGCGGATGGAGCTGTACTCGGTGTGGAAGCCGCCGACCAGCTCTTGCTCGGCCTCCACCAAGTCGAACGGGGGTCGGTTGAGCTCGGCGGTGGCCGCGATCAAGAAGATGACCATGGGCACCACCCAGGTAACCCACAGATTCCAGTTCCACACCGACTGCTCAGCCACGATCTGGTTGGTGGACAGGCTGCCCGACTTCAACAGCACCGCGGCCAGCGACAAGCCGAGCGCCGCCTCATACGACACCATCTGGGCTGAGGCCCGCACCGACGCCAGCAGCGGATACTTGGAGCCCGACGACCAGCCGGCCAACATGACCCCGTAGACCGCCACCGACGACATGGCCAGCACCAGCAGGATCCCCACTGGCGGGTCGGCAACCTGAAGAAAGGTCTCGTGGCCGAACAGGCTGACCCGGCCGTTGCCGCCGCTGAAGTCGCCCCCCACGGGAACCACGGCGAACACCAGGAAAGCGGGCACCAGCGACAAATAGGGGGCCAGCTTGAACACCAGCCGGTCGGACTGCTCGGGAATGAGGTCTTCCTTGAAGAACAGCTTGATGCCGTCGGCCAGCGTCTGGAGTATGCCGAACGGGCCGGCCAGGTTGGGGCCGATGCGGTTCTGCATGTCGCTGATGACCTTGCGCTCGAACCAGATCATCAACATCACGGCCACCATCAGCAGGGCGAAGGCCACCCCCACCTTCAACAGGGTGATTAGCACTTCGGCCAGGCCCACTCCGCCGGTGTACAGCGGGTCGAGGCCGATCACGGTGGGGCCGGGAAGCGACAGGCCGGCCATCATCCGGTTTGGATCCTGAGGTCGGTGACCACGGAATCGGGGTCGATGAGCACCCGCACGTCCAAATCGGGGTGGTTGAATCCCAACACCGCAGAGCCTCGGGGCACACCGGGGTCGGCCACCACCGGCACGTTCATCTCGCCGACGTGCGACACCACCTGTACCTCGGCACCGGGATCAACCCCAACACGCTGGAAATCGGAGGCGTTCAGAGCCAGCACCGCGCCGGGGGCCAGTCCGGCTAGCGAGGGGGCGTGCTGGACCAGGGTGCCCCGGTCGTACATGCGCCTAGCCGACACCAGGCGCAGGCTGTAGGAGTCGACGTGGGGCACCAGGGTGGCCTCTTCGGGCGGGGTGAACGCAATAGAGCTGTCGGCAGCCACCACGCCGTCGATCTCGGTGTCGATTTCATCCAAGGAGAGGCCTTGGTGCGATGACGCCACCCGCACGATCTCGTCCCAGACCTCTTCGGGGCTGGCGAAACCGAAATCGGCGCCCAGCAGTCGGGCGAGCTCAGCGGCGATGGCCCAGTCGGCCCGGGCCGTGCCCGGTGGGGTAACCGCCTGGCGCTCCCGGGTGATCCGCCCCTCCAGGTTGGTGTGGGTGCCCCGGCGCTCGCCGAAACCGGCGGCGGGAAGCACGATGTGGGCCTGGGCCGCGGAAGAGTGCAGGAACAGGTCGGAGGCGATGACCGTGCCCACACTGCTGAGGGCGGCTTCGGCCGCTTTGCGAGCGGGGACGTCGCCCAGGGGGTCGGCGCCCAGCAGGATCAAGACGTCGATATCTCCGTCGGCGGCGGCTTTTAGGATGCCTCGGGCGTCGGCGCCGGAGGCGGCTGGCACCGATCCCCACGACTCGGCCAGCGCCGATCCGCCGTCGGCCAGGGTTACTCGACCGGGCAAGAGACCGGGGGACAGGCCCATGTCCAGGGCACCGAGCACGTTGCCCCGGTGCAACGCGGGCAAAAAGGCGATGCCCGGTCGGCTCCCGGCGGCCAGCAGCTTGGCCAACTTCATCAACTCGGCCGCGGCCTCCACCGTGGGGCCGGCCGCCTCGGCCAGCGAGGTACGGCCCAAGATCACGGTGATCGGCTGGTCGGCCCGGTCGGCTAGCGCGGCCGCCGCAGCGGCCA
>MPNQ01000028.1 GCA_002239105.1 marine group bacterium Sva0996 bin134
GCTGGCTTCGGCGGCCGCCGCGAACCGCAGCGTCATCGTGTCGGAATCGGCGCAGCCCACCGAATAGTGCAGCGTCAGCGCATCAAACCCCGGACGCTGCACACGCCACAGCGCCACGGCATCCGAGTCGCTGGCTGCATCGGCGCCGGCTGCCGCCGAGTCGCTGCCCGCATCCGAGCCGCCGGCCGCCGCGTGGCTGCCCGCCGCGGCGGTGGCTGCCGCCGAGTCGCTGGTGGACACCGACAGCGCGGAGAGCAGATCGGCCAGCACCACGCTGTGGAACGCGGCGGTGGCGGTCTTGGCTGAGCCGTGGCGGTCGCGGTACACCGCGTGGACCCGCAAGTGCTCGCCCGCGTCGGCCGCCGACGGCACGTACACATCAGCGGCGGCGCCCCGGATCGGCGCCCACCCGCTGCGGGCCGCCGGCCGGGCGCGCCCCGCCTCCCCCCCCCGCGGCCCGGCCGTCGAGAACGAGCCCTCGCCCGCTTCATCGGCATCGGCCACCGACACCGCCACCGCCAAACCCGCCTCCGCGCCCCCCGGCGCCGAAGCCACCACGGTCACCTCATACACATTGTCGCCATCGGCATCGCGAGGCGCCTCGAAATCAGCCGCCTGGGGCCAAAGCCCCGGCGCAACCGGCGCCGACCGCAGCCGCAGCGCCCCCGGCGGATCGTCAATCGTGAAATGCGCCGCGTCGCTGCCGGCCAGACTCCACCGCACCTCGCCGGGGTCGGCCAGCGGCAAAGCCCAATAAGTGGCCACCCGCCCGTAGTCGTTCTCAGCCACGCTGACGCTCGACGGCCCCCCGACCCACAACGGCGCCACAACCGACTCAGCCGCCGCCGAACCGCCGCCACCGGCCGCCGCCCACACCAGCATCACAGCCAAAGCGCGCCCAGCCCGAGCCCAACGCCGCTCACCCATCACCCACCCCAGGCGGGCAATACGCAATCACAGTGTCGAAATTGGGGGGGGGGGGGGGTGTGAGAGAGAGACGGCAAAGCCAGTCCGACTCGCAGGCAAACTGCCGCTGCTCACAAACCATTGGCGGCATCAACCCGAAATAGTGGTTCTTGTCTCTGCCCAACACACTTTACCCATAATACCCTCGTAAACCATTCACAGTGTGAACCCGAAACGATGTCCAGCAGGACCGCGCTCGCCGGTGACATTCCCCATAAAGGATCTCGGCAGGCCGCAGAGAGCGGTCTAGCCTGAGTGCCGATGGCCAAGGTTCTGGTTGCAGAGAAGATCGCCGACATCGGGGTGGCCAAGCTTCGCCATGCCGGCCATGACGTGGAGGTCCGCACCGGGATGTCTCCCGGCGAGCTGCTGGAGGCGGTCTCGGGGGTTCATGGGCTGATCATCCGATCGGCCACCGAGGTGACTGCCGAGGTGTTCGACGCGGGCCGCGACTTGGTGATCGTGGGCCGGGCCGGGGTGGGCCTCGACAACGTGGCCGTGGACGCGGCCACCGAGCACGGCGTTTTGGTGGTGAACGACACTTTGTCCAACATCATCTCGGCTGCCGAGCACACCATGGCGTTGATCTTGGCCCAGGCCCGAAACATCCCCCAGGCCCATGCCGCGCTCACCGACGGTCGGTGGGAGCGCGGCCGTTGGGAGGGGATCGAGCTGAGCGACAAGACGCTGGGCATCATCGGGCTGGGCCGCATAGGCCGGCTGGTGGCCGAGCGGGCGCTGGGCTTCGCAATGCGGGTGATCGCCAGCGACCCCTACGTGTCCGAAGAGGTGGCCCTCCGCAGCGTGATGGATCTCGTGTCGCTGGAGGAGCTGGTGGCCCAGTCGGATTTCATCACCATCCATGTGGCCCGCACGCCTGAGACCATCGGGCTGATCAACTCTGAGCTGCTGGCGCTGGCCAAGCCCAATCTGAGGATCGTCAACGTGTCGCGCGGCGGGATCGTGGACGAGGCCGATCTGGCCAAGGCAGTGGCATCGGGGCGCATCGCCGGGGCCGCCCTGGACGTGTTCGACGGCGAGCCCATCACCGAGTCGCCGCTGTTCGACCTCGACTCGGTGGTGGTCACCCCCCATCTGGGAGCCAGCACCGAAGAGGCCCAGAGCAAGGCGGGCGACGCCATTGCCGAACAGGTGATGTTGGCGTTGGCCGGAGAGTTCGTGCCCGCCGCGGTGAACGTTCCGGCCAAGAACGTTCCCGATGTGCTGCGGCCCTACCTGCCGCTGGCTGAGCAGCTCGGACGCCTGTTCGGGAACCTGTGCGAACGGCTGCCCCAGGTGCTGGAGGTAGAACTCATCGGCGAGATCGGCAAGCCCGACAACACGGTGGCGGTCATGGCGGCGGTCAAGGGCTTGCTGAGCGCGGTGTCGGACATGCAGGTCAGCTATGTGAACGCTCTGACCATGGCCGAAGAGCGGGGGATGGAGGTGCGGGCCATCAGCACGCCAACCTCGAAAGACCACGTGAACCTGCTCACTGTGCGGGGCGGAGGGCACAGCCTCGGCGGAAGGGTGACCGGGCCCCGCCAAGAGCCGGTGCTGGTGCTAGCCGACGACCACGCCATCCACATGCCCCCGGCGGCCCACATGATTCTGCTGTCCAACGACGACCGCCCCGGGGTGATCGGCGCAGTGGGAACTCTGCTGGGAAGCGCCGGCATCAACATCAACGACATGAACGTGGGACGGGCCCCTACCGGGGAAGGGGCATCCATGGTGATCGCAACCCCTCAACCCGTGCCCAAGGAGGTGGCCGACGCCTTGGTGGCCATCGACGGAGTGCAGTCCGCCCGCTACATGGGCCTGGCTCCTCCCCAAGCGTGAAAGAGCCCAGTTGTTTGGAATACATCAGGGGTTGGCGTAGAGTTGAATCGATGAGCCGCATCCGCACCCACTTGCTGCTCTTGTAGGGCGAGCACCCAGAGGTGCTCGCCCCGACCCCCTGATCCCGCAAGGGCAGGGGGTTTTTTCGTGAGTCAATTCCAATAGAGGCCATGCCATGAAAACTGGATTACACCCCCAACAGCCGTCGGGAATGCCGATCCACAAGTACCAGGCGTTCGAGCCGGTCAAGCTTGCCGACCGGACTTGGCCCGACGCGGTGCTCATCGATGCCCCCCGGTGGTGCTCGGTGGACTTGCGCGACGGCAACCAGGCCCTCATCGAGCCCATGAACTCCGAGCGGAAGTGGAAGATGTTCACCGCGCTGGTGGAGGCCGGGTTCAAGGAGATCGAGGTGGGCTTCCCCTCGGCATCGGAGACCGACTTCGGGTTCGTGCGGGAGATCATCGAGCAGAAGGCCATTCCCTCTGATGTCCGCATCCAGGTGCTCACCCAGGCCCGCAAGGAGCTCATCGAGCGCACCTATGAGGCCATCGACGGGGCGGCCGACGCCATCGTCCACCTGTACAACTCCACCTCCACTGTCCAGCGCCGGGTGGTGTTCGGACTCGACATGGACGGCATCGCCAAGATCGCCACCCAGGCATCGGAGTTGTGCCGGTCGCTGGAGTCGCAGGTGCCCGCCACCGAGGTGTTCTACGAGTACTCGCCCGAGTCGTTCACCGGCACCGAACTGCCGTTTGCCAAGCGGGTGTGCGACGAGGTGGTGGAGATTCTGGCCGACGGCCACGACAAGCCGGTCATCATCAACCTGCCGGCCACCGTGGAGATGTCCACCGCCAACATCTACGGCGACATGATCGAGTGGATGCACCGCAACCTGGCTCGGCGCGACCGCATCGTGCTGAGCCTGCATCCCCACAACGACCGGGGCACCGCGGTGGCCGCGGCCGAGTTCGGGCTCATGGCCGGCGCCGACCGGGTGGAGGGCACCCTGTTCGGCAACGGGGAGCGCACCGGCAACGTGGATGTGGTGAATTTGGCCATGAACCTGTTCAGCCAGGGGGTGGACCCCGAGCTGGACATCTCCGACATCAACGGGCTGCGCCGGGTGGCCGAGGACTGCAACCAGCTTCCCATCCACCCCCGCCACCCCTATGTGGGCGATCTGGTGTACACCGCCTTCTCGGGGTCGCACCAAGACGCCATCAAAAAAGGGTTCGAGGCCATGGAAGAGAGCGGCCAGACCCTGTTCGAGGTGCCCTACATCCCCATCGACCCCAAAGACGTGGGCCGTTCCTACCAGGACGTGGTGCGGGTGAACAGCCAGTCGGGCAAGGGCGGGGTGTCATACCTGCTACAGGCCGAGGTGCAGCTCGACCTGCCTCGGCGCATGCAGATCGAGTTCAGCCGGGTTATCCAGCAGATCGCCGATGAAACCGGCGAGGAGATCACCGCCGACCAGATCTACAGCGAATTCGCCACCGAGTACCTCGACCTCGACGAGCCCTACCGGCTCAACGGCTACGAGTCGGCCCAGAACGCCCGGGGGGCCGATCGCACGGTGGTGACGGCCCGGCTGACCACCGGCGACGGCCAGGTGGTGGTCCACGGCGAGGGGGCCGGCTCCCTGGACGCCTTTGTGAGCGGGCTGAACGAGATCATCGACAGCCCGGTCAAGGTGGTGGACTACAGCGAGCACGCCCGGGGCGGGGGCACTGATGCTGAGGCCGTGGCCTATATCGAGCTGCTGGTGGACGGGCGGGAGCTATGGGGATGCGGTATCCACACTGATATCACCACGGCGTCCATGCGGGCCATCGTTAGTGCGCTGAACCGGGCTTGCGCGGGGCTGGGGTGATCGCTCAGTTTGAGTTCAGCTCGAACTGGTTCTGATACTCGAACGTGCCCAGGTGGTTGGCTTGGAGGGCTTGGTCACTCATGGTCCAGAGGGTTTCGCCGACTACGAGTAGGCGTTGGATGGGTGGGGTCCAGACCGAGCAGATGATCAGCTTCTCGTCGTCGGCGATGTCGATGGACGGCCATTCCTCCCTGGCCCATTCCGGGTTCATGGGCTCGCAGTCCTGGTTGCCGTAGCGGTCGGGGGCGTCAAGGGGGCAGATGCGGATTTCGCTTTCGCCGCCGAATACTCGGGCTAGCTCATCGCTGTCCACCGGGCGGCAGCCCTCGAAGGTGATCTGCTGTTCTCGGTGGGACACCCGGCCGAGTTCGGCCACGCCGTCGCGGTTTACCCGTAGGGCCACTGCACCGAAAAAGCTCTCCTCGCCTTCTTCGTAGTCGTAGCGGGTCAAGGGGATGGCCACCATTTCCTCGGGAGCCCAGTACAGGAAGGCCCGGTGGTCCCATTCGGCTTCGCTGTGGGCGTTGGGGAAGACGATCACGTCTAGCTCGGTTGGATTGGCCGGGTTGCTCACGTCGAACAGCGACACTTTGGCACCGCGGGTGCGGCCGGTGTCGCTGGCGTCTTGGCCCACGCCTATCAGCAGGCCATCGCCGATGGGGTGGAGATAGGTGGAGAATCCGGGGATCTTCAGCTCGCCGGCCACTGATGGAGCGGTGGGTTCAGACAGGTCGAGCACGTAGAGGGGGTCGACCTGGCGGAAGGTCACCACGTAGCCGGTGTCGCCCGCGAAGCGGACCGAGAAGATGCGCTCGCCGAGGCCTAGGTCGCCGACGCGGCCCACCTCGGTGAGCCGTCGGCCCTGCTGCTCAAGCACCACCACCTGGCTCTCGGAGGTCTCGGTGTTCCACGGCTCGCCGATGGTGGTGGCCACCCGGAAATAGCCGTTGTGCTCGTCCATGGAGAACTGGTTGAGCAGGTGGCCCTCCACCGTGCCGGTGGCCTCGTAGCGGGCTGGTCCGTCGGTCGACACCGAGAACTTGTGTACGACGGTGGTCCATTCTGTGGGCGCCGAAATGCTGATTGAGTCTCTGTCAGCGACGGGCCCGGACCACATCGGCTCGCTGGTGGCCAGATAGAGCGATTGGCCGGAGCCGTACAGGGTATGGCCGTCGGCCAGCACCGAGGCGGCGTCGCCGGTGCCGAGTGGCTCAGACAGGTTGAAGCTCAGCACCGACAAAACGGTGAAGCCGTCGAACTCGGCGGGGGTGTAGAGCTGGTCGCACTCCGGCAGCAGGCCGGCCCGGGTGCCGTCGGGCCCGTCGAAGCGGTAGGCCGGCAGCCAGGCGCCCAGGTCGGCGGTGGCCGCGATCTCCTTGTTGGCCGCTTCGGCGGCGGCCTCTGCTGAGGGGCCTCTGGGATATACGAACTGGGACTGGGCGGGGTAGCTGGACATGGACATCCACACCACGTCGCCCACCGCCCGGGCGCTCAGGTAGCTGCCCTCCACTCGAAGCTCAGACACCACATCCATGGACGCCGGGTTGGACAGGTCCACCTCTTGGATCAGCGACACCGGGCTGCCCCGGAAGATGATGTCGTCGGCGATCACATGGTCGCCTTCAAGGTCGCGGGCCGCCACCGGCTCAAGCCAGTCGGCGTAGCTGGTGGAGAACACCATGGCCCGATCGCCCCGAATGAATATCTCCTGACCCCAGCCCGAGCCCGATTCCCCGACCAAATCGACGCTGCCCCGATACTGGGGTTCGTCGCCGGATACGTCCACGTAGTGCAGCCGGCCCTGGGCCACGGCCAGGATGCGGTTGCCGTCGGTCTTGACGATGTCGGGCTCGTCCACGCCCGCCACCTGCACGTTGGTGCTGGAGAAATCACCGTCGCTGCCGGTTGGCGCGGCCCCAGCGTCCGGGGCCGACTGGGCCGCGGAATCGTCGGCCATCATCAGGTCTTCTTCGATCATCATTGGCTCAGAGATGCCGAAGCGAGGCCTGTCATCAAGGCCGTAGGGGCCCACCCGGCTGGTGGTCTCGGTCCGCAGATAGTCGAGCAGCGTGGAGCAATCCCCAAAGCTCCGCAGCGCCGACAACAGCTCGATGTCGTCCAACACCACCGTCGGCACCGGCGTGGTATCTGGCTCTCCGTCAGGCTCTGCGGTGGCCTTGCCCGCTGGCTGGCCCGAGGTTCCCCCCGTGATCCCTGGCGTGTCAGCACCCTTAGACGAGCAGGCCCCAGCTAGCAATGCCAGGGCAACGACGACGAGGGCGATTTTCGACAGCTTCATCATGCTCCCTATGACGACGCGTCCACGCCGCCCGGTTCCCGACTTGCGGGGAAATCCATGTTGGGCACCCTACTCATGGAGTGGTCGTTTCCTCCGACACAATATGTTTGAAGCGCACCGTGTACCCCGGTAGGGTGCTGAACACCACTCGAGGACGTGGACCAGTCCTCCAATTAGGACAACGAAATCCGAGGAGGCTGGCTATGCCTGCGAGTGGGCCGATCAGCGAGGGCCGGAGACTGGCTCTCATGAACCGCTTGTGCGAGGTACTGGGAGAGGAGGAGGGGAGAACTCTGATGGAGAGCCTTCCCGACGTCCACTGGCGCGACCTCGCCACCAAAGACGACCTCAAGGACACCAACAAGGCCATCGAGGCCAGCGAACACCGGCTCCGCACCGAGATGAACGCCGAGTTCACGAAGGTCTATGCGGAGTTCACCAAGGTCTATGCCGAGTTTGCCAAGATCTACGCCGAGTTCAAGGCGATACGCGCCGAGACTGCGGCCGAGTTTCAGAGCGTGCGCAGCGAGATGGCGCTTCAGTTCGCCAAGCAGACCCGCACGATGGTGTTCACCATGTTGGGGTTGGCGGTGCCGGTGTTGGGCGCGATCTTGGCCGTGGGCCTTGCTTGACGGCCCTCTGCTGTGAGCGCTTCCGCCCATTGACCACCATCTCGGTCCCCTTCAACTTGCGAATCAGAGTGCAGACTGTTTGGTAGGGGTCGGAATATCAGGTGAGGGCGATAACCCAGAGATAGATGCAGGGCGGGAGGTAGACGAGGGTCGCCGTTGCTACCAAGATCCGAGTCTGCTTCGTTACTGCTTGTGCGATTACGTCGAACTCAGCTTGGCGTGGCGTCTCCAAGTTGGTCGACACGTCGCTGCCAACGTTGCTGAATTCACCGTCCACGAGGGCAAATGTACCACGGTAAGAGGGCTGAAGGTGTTTGAAGCACTCTGTGTTCAGCGGTAGGTTTGGCCTTAACCACTCGGGGACGTGGATCAGTCCTCCTCAAATATCACCTGACATGTGAGGAGGCTGGAAATGGCTGCGAGTGGGCCGATCAGCGAGGGCCGGCGACTGTCTCTCATGAATCGCTTGTGCGAAGTACTGGGAGATGAGGAGGGGAGAACTCTGATGGAGAGCCTTCCCGCCGTCCACTGGCACGATCTCGCCACCAAACACGACATCAGAGCCAGCGAGGACCGGCTCCGCACCGAGATGAACGCCGAGTTCACCAAGGTCTATGCGGAGTTCACCAAGGTCTATGCCGAGTTCAAAGCGATACGTGCCGAGACTGCGGCCGAGTTCAAGAGCGTGCGCAGCGAGATGGCGCTTCAAATCGCCAGGCAGACCCGGACGATGGTGTTCACCATGCTGGGGTTGGCGATGCCGACTTGGGGGGCGATCCTGGCTGTGGGCCTGGCCTGATTTGCCGGCCGGCTAGGCCAGAGACGGCAGCCAATCAGGTCTGCCAGCCTCGAAGGAGTCGATGGCGTCGGTGTGGGCCAGGGTGAGGCCGATGTCGTCTAGGCCGTTCAGAAGGCGGTGCTGTACGGCGGGGTCGAGGGGGAAGTCGGATTTGACGCCGGCGACGGGGCATACGACAAAGAGCTCTTCGACGTCAATGATGATCTCGATGGATGGGAGAGCCGCAATAGAGTCGAACAGAGTTCGGACCATTTTTTCGCTCACCTGCACCGGGACCAGGCCGTTCTTGGTGGCGTTGTTGCGGAAGATGTCGCCGAAGCGGGGGGAGATGACCGCCTCGAAGCCGTACTGCTGAATGGCCCACACCGCGTGCTCTCGGGAGGAGCCGGTGCCGAAGTTGGGCCCGGCCACGAGGATGCGGGCCTCGGCGAAGCGGGGATCGTTGAGCACGAAGCTGGGGTCTTCGCGCCATTCGGAGAACAGGCCCTGCTCGAAGCCGGTGCGCTCCACCCGCTTGAGCCAGTCGCTGGGGATGATCTGGTCGGTGTCCACGTCGCTGCGGTCCAGCGGCAGTGCGGTGGCCGTGATGGTCCGAACCGGCTTCATGACAGGTCTCCCGGGGTGGCGAAGGTGCCGGCCACTGCGGTGGCGGCGGCCACCGCGGGCGAAACCAGGTGGGTGCGCCCGCCTTTGCCCTGGCGGCCCTCGAAGTTGCGGTTGGAGGTGCTGGCGCAGCGCTCTCCGGGGGACAGCTTGTCGGGGTTCATGGCCAAACACATCGAGCAGCCCGGCTCCCGCCAGTCGAACCCGGCGGCCTTGAACACCTCGTGCAGCCCCTCAGACTCGGCCTGGGCCTTGACCGCGCCCGAGCCGGGGACCACGAAGGTGCGCACGCCGGGGCGCGCCCGGCGACCCTCCACCACTGCCGCGGCCACCCGGAGGTCTTCGATGCGGCTGTTGGTGCAGGAGCCGATGAACACGGTGTCCACCGGGACCTCTCTCAGCGGGGTGCCCGGCTCCAGGCCCATGTAGTCGAGCGCTCGGGCCGCTGACTCCCGCCCGCTGCCCTCGGCGAAGCTGTCGGGATCGGGCACAGTGCCGTTGATTGGGGCGACTTGGGCCGGATTCGTGCCCCATGACACATGGGGCACCAGCTCAGACCCGTCGATCACCACCTCTTTGTCGAAAGCGGCGTCGCTGTCGCTATAGAGGCCGCGCCAGTCGTCGAGGGCGGTGTCCCAATCCGCCCCCTTCGGAGCGTGGGGCCGCCCTTGCAGGTATTCGAAGGTGGTGTCGTCGGGGGCGATCAACCCAGCTCGGGCCCCGGCCTCGATCGACATGTTGCACACCGTCATGCGCCCCTCCATCGACAGCGACCGGATCACCGATCCCCGGTACTCGATCACCGAGCCGATGCCCCCGCCGGTGCCGATGCGCCCGATTATGGCCAGGATCACGTCCTTGGCGGTGCAGGTCACCGGCAGGGTGCCGTCCACCGCTACCGACATGGTGCCGGGCCGCTGCTGGGGGAGGGTCTGGGAGGCCAGCACATGCTCCACCTCGCTGGTGCCGATGCCGAAGGCCAGTGCTCCGAACGCCCCGTGGGTGGAGGTGTGGCTGTCGCCGCACACGATGGTCATGCCCGGCTGGGTGAGGCCCATCTCCGGGCCGATCACGTGCACTATGCCCTGGCCGGGGCTTCCCATGGGATAGAGGGTGATGCCGAACTCCTCGCAGTTGGCCCGCAGCGTCTCCACCTGCTGGCGGGAGACGGGATCGGCGATGGGCCAGGCGATGTTGTCGGTAGGAACGTTGTGGTCCTCGGTGGCCACCGTGAGGTCGGGCCTACGCACGGTACGGCCGTTCATGCGAAGGCCGTCGAAAGCCTGCGGCGAGGTCACCTCGTGGATGAGGTGCAGGTCGATGAACAGCAGATCGGGCTCGCCGTCGGCTTGATGGACGACGTGTCGGTCCCAGACTTTCTCACTGAGGGTTCGGCCCATATTCGCTCCGATTTCTTGGGTTGCCCGCGGTGGTTCTGAGGCTATCGGGTGGCCTCAGACGTGGATGGGTCGGGCGCCATACTGCTCGTGGATTCGGGGGAGGCGGGGACTCCCACGGAATCGAGGGCCTTGCCAAGACAGTCCCAGAAGCTGTCGAAGTCGGTGACCACCGACGCGTGGCCTCCCCGATAGGAGTAGACGCTGATGTCGGCTACGGCGTCGGCCAGCTCCTGTTGAAGGTAGTCGGGCACCACCTTGTCGCCCAGGGTGTGGATCTGGGCGATCGGCATGGGCAGCTCCGCGACCCATGGCGAGGAGTCGAAGTTGAACAGCTCGGTTCCGGCGTCGAGCATCGCTTGCGGGTCGCCTTTGAGGACCTCGGTTTGGGCCCATCGGCCGATATTGGTGCCGATCACGTTGAACACGGTCTGCTCCCAGCCCCAATACCGCAGCTTCACCGGCGTCAACCGGGAGGCGGCGGCCACCACCGGAAGCAGAGAGAAGCGGATGGCCCGCAATCCCCGGCCCCGGAAGCTGGTGGAAGTGGCGCCCAGAACCAGCCCGCTGATCCGGTCGGGGGCAAGGCGAGCGGCCATCTGGGCGATGGCGCCGCCCATGGAATAGCCCACGCATACGAAGCGGTCGATGCCCAAGGCGTCGGCCACGGCCAGCACATCAGAAGCGCAGTCGGAGAACTTGAACCGCCTAGTGGGAAGACCCTGGCCGTGGCCCCGGTGGTCGAACGCCACCACCGAAACCCTCTGCGACAGCGGTTCGAAGGCCGGGTACCAGTTCAGGTCGGCAGTCACCGTCCAGCCGTGCAGCAGGATGACCGTGGGCGATCCCGGTGGCCCGACGGTTCGGCGGACAAACAGCCGGCCCTGTTCAGGCAGGTCGACAAACTCACCCGGTGGAAGGCTGGGGCCAACCGGTGCGCCGCTACTGCTCAAGGGACACGATTTGGACGGTCAACGTCCCGCCGGCGGGCGCTTCATAAGACAAGGTGTCGCCCGCTTTGGCCCCCATGATGGCCGCACCCATCGGCGAGGCCGGGGAGATCACGTCGAGGCCGTCGTGGCGCTCCTCGATGGATCCCACCAGATAGGTCTCGACGTCATCGGGGTCGCAATCGTGGGCCACGGTCACCACCGAGCCCACCGTCACCGAAGATCCGTCGCCCGCTTCCACGATCCGGCAGTTGTTCAACAGGGAGCTGAGCATGGCGATGCGGGTCTCCATCTTCCCCTGCTCGTCTTTGGCCGCGTGGTAGTCGCCGTTCTCGCTCAAGTCGCCCAACTCGCGGGCTGCCTCGATCTTGCGGGCGATATCCACCCTTCCGACAGTGGTGAGCTGTTCGAATTCTGCACTCAGCCGGTCGTGCGCCGTTTGGGACAGCTCATGCGTTTCTGGCATAGCGGAACATTTTAGTGCTACAGCATCTGCCCTTCGGAATTGGTATATACATTGACTGCTGCGGGGTCCAGCGTTCACACTGGCTGCGATCTATGTCACACCACGTCATCGGAGTCATAGGCGGCGACGGCATCGGCCCCGAGGTTGTCGCCGAGGGGCTTAAAGTCATGGCCGCGGCCGGAGTGGAGCTGGACACGGTGTCATACGACCTTGGGGGCGCTCGCTACTTACGGGACGGCACCGTCCTGACCGACGAGATTCTGGAGGAGTGGCGGGGGCTGGACGCCCTCTACGTGGGAGCGGTGGGGACCCCTGATGTGCCCCCCGGAGTCATCGAGCGAGGGCTGTTGCTGCGGATGCGCTTCGAACTCGACCTGTACGTGAACCGCCGCCCGTTCCGGGCGCCCGACGACTCCTTCGAATTCGAGGTGATCCGCGAGAACACCGAGGGCACCTACGCCGGCGAAGGTGGGTTCCTTCGACGCCATACCCCCGCGGAGATAGCCACTCAGGGATCGGTGAACACCCGGTTCGGGGTGGAGCGCTGCGTTCGCTATGCCTTTGAGCTGGCCCGCAGCCGTGCGGGCCGTCACCTCACCCTGGTGCACAAGACCAACGTGTTGACCTTCGCCGGCGACCTGTGGGAGCGGACATTCAACGAGGTGGCTGAGGAGTTTCCCGACGTGGCCACCGCCTACAACCATGTGGACGCGGCCTGCATCTACTTTGTTGAAGACCCCAAGAGCTACGACGTGATCGTGACCGACAACCTGTTCGGCGACATCCTCACCGACTTGGGCGGGGCCGTCTCTGGGGGTATCGGTCTGGCCGCCTCGGCCAACTTGAACCCTGATCGCACCGGTCCGTCGATGTTTGAGCCGGTCCACGGCTCGGCACCCGATATTGTGGGAACCGGCCGGGCCAACCCCACGGCCGCAATCTTGTCGGCCGCCATGATGGTTGATTTTCTGGGCAAGACCGAAGCCGCCAACCGGATTCGGGCTGCCTGCGCCGACCCGACAACCCAAATCGGCACCACCACCCAAATTGGCGACGCCATCGCCGAGCGGGTGTGACTCGGTGCCCAACGCAGAGATCATCGCAGAAAGGACCTGAGCACGATGCCAATCGAGACCACAGAGAAGGTGTGGATGGATGGCGAGCTGGTGGACTGGGCCGACGCCACCGTGCACGTGCTGACCCACACGCTTCACTACGGCAATGGCGTGTTTGAGGGCATTCGGGCCTACGAGACCGACGAGGGTGCCGCCGTGTTCCGGCTCACCCCCCATATCCGGCGGCTGTTCGCCAGCGCCAAGATCTTGCAGATCGACATTCCCTTCACAGTGGACGAGCTGGTGGCGGCCACCAAAGAGACCGTTCGGGTGAACCAGGTGAAGAGCTGCTACATCCGCCCGCTGGCCTATCTGGGCTACGGCGAGATGGGGCTGAACCCGCTGCCGTGCACAGTGAATGTGGCCATCGCGGTGTGGCCGTGGGGCACATACCTGGGCGATGAGGGTGTCAGCAACGGGGTGCGGCTCATGGTCAGTTCCTGGCAGCGCCACGATCCCAACTCGATGCCCACTGCGGCCAAGGGCTGCGGTCATTACATCAACAGCCAGCTGGCCAAGGTTCAGGCGGTGAATGCCGGCTACGACGAGGCGGTTCTGCTCTCGCCCCAGGGCTTTGTGAGCGAGTGCACCGGCGAGAACCTGTTCGTGGTGCGCGACGGCACCATCGTCACCCCGCCCACTTCAGTTGGGGCGCTGGAGGGGATCACCCAAGACGCCATCCGCACCATGGCCTCTGATCTGGGCATTCCCTATGTGACCGACAACCTGCTGCGCAGCGACCTGTATCTGGCCGACGAGGCCTTCTGTTCGGGCACTGCCGCCGAGGTGGTGCCCATCCGGTCGGTGGACGACCGCGAGATCGGCGACCCCGGTCCGATTACCCGCAAGATCCAAGAGGTGTTCCAGGACGCGGTGAGGGGCCGGCAGGCCCAGTACCGACACTGGAACGAGCACGTCGACCGCTGAGGCTGATGCTGTGAGCGCCACCGATCAAGCAAAGGGTCGGCCCTTGCCTGCCTCGGTGGAGATCTACGACACCACGCTTCGCGACGGGAGCCAGCTCGAGGGGATATCCCTCACGGTGGAGGACAAGCTCCGCATCGCCCGCCAGCTTGACTCGCTCGGAGTCCACTACATAGAGGGCGGGTGGCCCGGCTCCAACCCCAAAGACGACGAGTTTTTCTCCCGGGCCCGCGACGAGCTGTCTTTGGAGACGAGCACCCTGGTGGCTTTCGGCTCCACCCGCCGGGTCAAGGGGCAAACCGATGTGGACCTCACCCTGACCAATCTGGTGGCCTCGGGCACCGAGGTGGCCTGCATCGTGGGGAAGTGCTGGGACTACCACGTTCTCGAGGCCCTGCGGACCACCCTGGACGAAGGAGTGGCCATGGTGGCCGACTCGGTGAAGTTCTTGAAGGAGAACGGCATGCGGGTGTTCTTCGACGCCGAGCACTTCTTTGACGGCTACCAGGACAACTCGCAGTTCAGCTTGGCGGTGCTGGAAGCGGCCGCGGTGGCCGGAGCCGACCGGCTGGTGCTGTGCGACACCAACGGGGGCTCGCTGCCCACTCGGGTGGAGGACATCGTGGGCGCGGTGGTCGACTACCTGGACACCCCGGTGGGGGTCCACCTCCACGACGACACCGGTTGCGGAGTGGCCAATGCCCTGGCCGGGGTGCGGGGAGGAGCCATCCAGGTGCAGGGCACCATCAACGGCTACGGCGAGCGCACCGGCAACTGCAACCTGGTGCCCATCATCGCCAACCTCAGTTTGAAGATGGGGGTGCAGACCGTTCCCCCGGATCGGTTGGAGCGGCTCACCGCGGTGTCGCACCATGTGGCCGAGTTGGTGAACTTCACGCCCGATCCCCAGCAGGCCTATGTGGGATCGTCGGCTTTCGCCCACAAGGCTGGCCTCCACACCAGCGCCATCGCCCGGCGCCCCGACGCCTACGAGCACATCAATCCGGCCGCAGTGGGCAACGGCACCCGATTTGTGGTGTCGGAGATGGCCGGACGCTCGACAGTGGAGATAAAGGCCCAGGAATTGGGGCTCGAACTCGACGGCAAAGCTGTCGGCGAGATCGTGGACACCCTGAAGAAGCTGGAGCACGCCGGATACCACTTCGAGGTGGCCGACGCCTCTTTGGAGCTGCTGATGCGGGGGGCGTCGGGGTGGACGCAGCCGTTCTTCGAGCTGGAGTCGTTCAAGGTGTCCACCGAGCACCGGTCGGGCACCGGGGCTCGGGCTTGGAACGAGGTGGCGGTGGAAATGGACACCGAGGCCACGGTGAAGCTCCACGTGGGGGGTGAGCGCAAGGTGGCCACCGGCGAGGGCAACGGGCCGGTCAATGCCCTGCACGCCGCGCTGATGATGGCCTTGGGCGACCGCTATCCGGCGTTTCGGTCGATCTCCCTCATCGACTACAAGGTGCGGGTGTTGGACACCGCCGCGGGTACCGCCGCGGTCACCCGGGTGATCATCGACTCCACCAACGGCGACCGGGTTTGGACCACCATCGGCGTGTCCACCAACATCGTGGAAGCCAGCTGGCAAGCCCTGGTGGACAGCCTGGTTTTCGGGCTTCTCCACAGCGATGACGGTGAACCCAAAGAAAGCTGAGGGTAGCGATGGCCGCGCCTGACTATGTTCCCAACGACACCGCAGTGGCCGACCGTCACTATGTCTCGCCACCTCGTCGGCCCCAGCCGTGGTTGGCTGACCGGCCAGCGGAGCTGACTGAAGGGCAGCCCACAGGGGCCGGGCTGGGCGTGCCCGGACCTGATCAGGGGTACGCCCTGCGGTTGGCCCGACGCTTCGAGGGCCAGTTGCTGCTGAGTCCCGGAGAGCATGCCGACGATGCCATCGCCGGCTGCGTGGGGGTGGCATTGAAACGGGCGGCCGCTTTCGGTCGGGCCCCGGTGACCGTCGATTTAGAGGTGGCATTCCGGATATTCGGGTTTCTGTCCCCTGCCCCCGATGAGTCGCTGGTGGCCTGGCGCAAGGAGCTGTTCGCCGGGGTCAGCCATCCCCACCACTATGCCGAGGCCCGGCACCTGGTGGGCCTGGTTCCGGATGCGGTTCTGCGGATGGCGCCCAGCGAGGTCGAGGCCGCCTGTGCCGCCGACCGATCCAAGCTGCTGACTCACCAGTGAGTTCCGCTGAGCTGCCGCGGGTCCGGTTCGCACCCTCGCCCACCGGCTACCTCCATGTCGGTTCTGCTCGAACGGCCCTGTTCAACTGGCTGTATGCCCGTTCCACCGGCGGGACCATGGTGCTGCGGATCGAGGACACCGACGAGAGCCGCAACCGCCCCGAGCTGACCGACGCCATCTTCGAATACCTGGAGTGGCTGGGCATCGACTACGACGAGGGGCCGCTGTACCAGTCGGAGCGTCGGGAGCGGCACCGAAAAGCCGTGCAACAGCTGCTGGACGGCGACCGGGCCTATCTGTGCGACGCCGATGACAACGAGCTGCCCGGCACCGAGATGGCCGCCGGCCGGGCGGTGCGATTCCGCACCCCGGAGGGGACGACGGTGATCGACGATGTGATCCGGGGCGAGGTCGCAGTGGACCACACCCAGCTGGGCGACTTCGTGATCTGGCGCTCCGACGGCTCACCCACCTTCGTGCTGGCCAATGCAGTGGACGATGCCGACATGGCCATTACCCATGCCATCCGGGGCGAGGACCTGCTGTCGAGCACCCCCCGGGCGGTATTGGTGGCCGAGGCACTGGGGGCCGCCCCGCCGATCTACGCCCATCTGCCGCTCTTGGTGAACGAGCAGCGCAAGAAACTGTCCAAGCGCCGCGACGACGTGTCGCTGGAGAGCTACCGCCAGCAGGGCTACTTGGCCTCGGCGATGGCCAACTACCTGGCGCTGTTGGGCTGGGGGCCGCGCGACGGGGTGGAGATCCGGCCTATGGCCGAGATCATCGAGCAGTTCCGGCTGGAGGATGTCAACAAGGCTCCGGCCTTCTTCGACCTAGCCAAGCTGGAGCACTTCAACGGGGTCTACATCCGCGGGCTAGAACCCGATGCGCTCCTGGCCGCGCTGGCACCGCATCTGGAATCCGACCAGGCGCCATGGCCGCCCGAGCGCTACCGCCCCGACGTGGTCGCCTCGATGATCCCGCTGGTGCAAGAGAAACTACGCACCCTGTCTGACATCCAGCGCCAAGTGGACTGGCTGTTCTGTCCCGACCCCTCCATGGACGAAAAGTCCTGGGACAAGTCGGTCGTGCGGGGCAAGGCCTCAGTCGAGATCCTCGACGGCACCATCGCCGCCCTGGCCGACTGCCCCTGGGACCCGGACACCGTCAAAGACACTGTGTTCGCCGTCGGTGAGGCTCACGGAGTCAACCGCTCCAAATCCCAAGCCCCCGTCCGCGTCGCGGTCACCGGCCGCTCAGTAGGCCCCCCACTCTTCGAGCCCATGGTCGACCACCTCACCCGCGAAGAAGTCCTCCGCCGCCTCCAAGCGGCGCGCTCCCAGCTCTGAATCTCCTGTCGTTAAGCGTTGTTCCCCATTGAGAGCAGGGGAGTACACTGGTCCCTGC
The DNA here is from genome assembly GCA_002239105.1 of marine group bacterium Sva0996 bin134. Lineage (GTDB taxonomy): Bacteria > Actinomycetota > Acidimicrobiia > Acidimicrobiales > Bin134 > Poriferisocius. The sequence goes on from MPNQ01000028.1 coordinate 17,473, forward strand.
TTTCGGGAGTGGTGTAATTGGCAACACACCGGGTTCTGGTCCCGTCATTGGGGGTTCGAGTCCTCCCTCCCGAGCAAACTAACCTGCCTAAATCCTGATCTCGTTCGATATCGATGGCACGCTGGAGTGCGGCGACCCGCCCGGGCCGATCCTGCTGGAGGCCATGCGACAAGCCAAGGCCATGGGTTATGTGGTGGGCAGCGGCTCCGACCGGGTGCGCTCTGACCAGCAGCGCCTGTGGGACATCCACGGGATCGACGTGGATTTTGTGGGGGGCAAGCACCACCTCGACGAGGTGCGCAACCAGTTTGAGGCTTCCCGCTACATCCACATCGGCGACACCGACGTCGACCGTTACTACGCCGAGGCGGCCGGGTTTGAGTTCCTGCACGTTGACGATCTGAACGGCGTCTCCAACGCGCTGGCCGGCACCGACTTCTTCGACTGGCTGGGCTAAGCCCTCAGGCGCCGCAGGTCAGCCAGCGCTTCTTGCAGGGCCTGGGCGGCGGCATCCACGTCGTCGTCGGTGGTCGTCCACCCCACTGAGAGACGCAGCGAGTGGTGGGCGTCAACGCCCATGGCCTCTAGCACCGGGGACGGCTCCAGCGACTCCGAGGCGCAGGAACTGCCGGAGTGGGCGGCCACACCGACCCGATCCAGAGCGATCAACACGGCTTGGGGCTCCACGTCGCTGATGCCCAGACACACCAGGTGGGGCAGGCACTGGGTTCGATGGCCGTAGAGCACGACACCCTCGATGCGTTGAGCCCGGTCGCGGAGCGTGTCGGTTTGAGTTTGAGCTCGGCTGGCCTCTTGTTCCAATCCGCGGTCTTCGAGCACCGCGCAGGCAGCGGCGAAACCGGCGATGGCCGCGCCGTTCTCCAGCCCCGCCCGCCGGGCTCGTTCTTGGTCACCGCCCTCCAGAAGCGGCACCAAACGCAGTCCCCGGCGCACCAACAGGGCGCCGATGCCCGGAGGGCCGCCGAATTTGTGGGCGCTGATCGACATCAGATCGGCCCCGATCTCGGCAAAGTCGATTGAGACCCGGCCCGCGGCCGCGGCGGCGTCCACATGGACCAGCACATCGGGGGACCGCTCTCGGCAGGCGGCGACCACCTCGGCAACCGGCTGCACTGTGCCCACCTCGTGGTTGGCCCACTGACAGTGGATCGCCGCGGTGTTTGGCCCGATGGCCGCAGCCATCTCGTAGGGGTCCACCCTCCCGGTGCTGTCCACCCCGACCACGGTGACCTGGTGATTCTGGCCTTCGAGCCGTTGCGCCGACAGGCGCACTGCGGAGTGCTCCACCGCGCTGAGCGCTTGATGGGTTCCCCGGTGCGACGCCCCCTGCACTGCGGCGGCGATCGACTCGGTGGCCCCGCTGGTGAACACAACTTCACGGGAGCGGGCGCCGAAGCAGTCGGCCACCTGCTGTCGGGCCTCCTCGATTTCGTAGCGGGCGCCCAGCGCCTCGGCGTGCATCCGGGAGGGGTCGCCGTGGCCGGCGGCCCACCAGCGATTCATGGCTGCCAGCGCCTCGGGCCGGATGGGCGAGGTGGAAGCGTGGTCGAGATAGTGGCGACCGGTCACGGCACAGGGATTTCTGGGTCGATGCCGTAATCTACCGGCATGGCTCCCGCAGGCGACACACCCGCACCGCCACCCCGGACCATTCCCTTCGCCGATCCCGGCTCCTCGACGCGGGTGATGCTGATCGCCTCCGGCAAGGGGGGTGTGGGCAAATCGTCGGTCACGGTGAACCTGGGGGTGGCCCTGGCCGCGGCAGGGCATCGCACCGCGGTGGTCGACGCCGACGTATGGGGCTTCTCCGTCCCCAAGATGTTGGGTATCGACCAGTTGCCGCAGATGGTCGACGAGATGATCGTGCCCCCCGAGGCCCACGGCGTGCGGTGCATCTCGATGGGGTTCTTCGCCGAGGAAGACCAAGCTGTGATCTGGCGGGGTCCGATGCTCCACAAGGCGCTGGAGCAATTCCTCACCGACGTGGCCTGGGACGACCCCGAATTTCTGCTGGTGGACCTGCCGCCGGGCACCGGGGACATTTCCATCTCCCTGGCCCAATTCCTGCCCCGCTCCGAGGTGTATGTGGTGACCACCCCTCAACCCGCGGCCCAAAGGGTGGCCCAGCGGGCTGCGTCCATGGCCGAGAAGGTGAACCTCACCGTGCGAGGGGTGATCGAGAACATGAGCTGGTTCACCGGCGACGACGGCAAGCGGTATGAGCTGTTCGGTGCCGGCGGAGGCCAAGAGCTGGCCGATCGGCTCGAAGTGCCCCTGATCGGGAAGGTGCCGTTGTTGCCCGAGCTGCGAGAGGGGGCTGACGAGGGCCGTCCCATCGCCGCGGTGGCCCCTGGCTCCGAGGCCGGCCGGGCGTTCTCGGCGATGGCCTCCCACCTGGTGGACAACCCTCCGCCTCGGCGGATCTACAGCCCAGAGCTAAAGATCAACTAGCCAGACCAAGGAGATCAATCTATGAATGTCCGAATCGGCGTAATCCGAAGCCAGAAGGAGATCGAGGTGGAATTAGACCCCGACTCCGATGTGGATACGGTGAAGAAGGCCATCACTTCGGGTCTGGCATCCGGCGAAATGCTGTGGTTGACCGACAACCGAGGGCGCGAGGTGGGGGTTCCGGCCTCCAGCGTGGCCTACGTTGAGCTCGATCCCTCGTCAGCCGGTCGCAACATCGGCTTCGGGAGCTGATTCGGCCCAAGCCTTTACACTTGGCTGATGGCGAGTCTGGAGGAATTGGCGCCCGGGCTGCCCAAGTCGCGCCTCAACCATCTCCAAAGGCTCATGCGGACGTGGGCGCCGCTAGCCGACATCTCCTTCGCCGACCTGCTGCTGTACGTGCCCAACGGCCACGCCGCTCACAGCCCGGAGAGCTATGCCATCGCGGCGCAGATCCGGCCCACCACCGCCCGATCAGTCCACCGCAACAATTTGGTGGGAGCCAGCTTCACCCCCGACGAGCGTCCGCTGGTGGACGTGGCCTACCGGGAGGGCCGAATCACCGATGGCGGGCGCATCGGCCACGCCGACCAACCCCGCATCCGCACGCTGACCGTGCCGGTGAACTGCCACGGCGAGGTGATCGCGGTAATGGCCCGGGAGTTCGATCCCGATACCCAGCGGAATCCCGGCGAGCTGGAGATGAGCTACTTCAAGCTTTTTCGGAGGCTGGCGGCCATGATCGCCGAGGGGGAGTACCCGTTTCCGGTGGACGACATCGAGACGGAGGAGTCTCCCCGGGTGGGCGACGGTTTGATGCTGCTGGACGCCTCGGGCCAGGTTCGGCTTATTTCGCCCAATGCCGCCTCGGCACTGCACCGCCTTGGCCTGCACAGCGACGTGGAGGGCCGCCGCCTGGTGGATGTGGGCCTGGAGCAGCGGGCCATCCGGGCCGCGTTCGCCTCTCGCCTGCCTCAGACTGAGGAGATCCAGCACGGCGATCGGGGCACGGTGGTGCTGCGCTGTCTGCCCCTGATCGGCCGAGGAGAGCTAACCGGAGCGTTGGTGTTGATGCGCGACATCTCCGAGCTGCGCCGCCGGGATCGCCTTTTGATGTCCAAAGACGCCACCATCGCCGAAATCCACCACCGGGTGAAGAACAACCTTCAGACAGTGTCCTCGCTGTTGCGGCTGCAAGGGCGGCGGGCGGTGGCCGCCGAGGCTCGAGACGCAATCGAGGAGTCGGTGAAGCGCATTCGGGCCATCGCCTTGGTCCACGAGATCTTGTCGCGCGACGCCAGCAGCGATGTGCCGTTCGTGGATATCGTGAGGTCGCTGGTGCGGATGGTGGAAGAGGGGTTGACCGGACCCGACCGGCCGGTGGAGTTCAAGGTGACCGGCGATGCTGGAGAGTTGGCCGCCGATGTGGCCACCCCGCTGGCGGTGGTTTTGAACGAGTGCTTGCAGAACGTGATGGACCACGCCTATCCCGAGCCGCCCGGCGGGCAGGTGCGGATTGAACTGGACAACGATGGCGACCGGGTGCAGGTGCGGGTGACCGACGACGGGGTTGGACTGCCGCCCGGTTTCGATGTGGACAGCGCCGATGGTCTGGGAATCGCCATCGTGCAGAATCTGGTGAGCGCCGATCTGCGGGGGAGCATCACCATGAGCAACGGCGAGGGAGACCCGCCCCGTACCGGAACCGTGGTGGAGGTGGCGATCCCCCTTCTAGGGGGCAGTGCCCCGGCTGGCGGCTAGGCCAAGGTGATCGCAGCTTCGCGCTGCTCGGCCACCCGTCGGCGGCGGAGCGTGCGGCGCTCGTCTTCGGAAGTCCCACCCCAAATGCCGGAGTCCTGGTTGGTGGCCAGAGCGAATTCCAGGCAATCGTCCTGGGCGAGGCAGTTCTGGCACACCACTTTGGCCGACTGGATCTGCTCCAGAGCCAAGCCCGTGCTGCCGACGGGGAAGAAGAGATCGGGGTCGGTGTCACGGCATGCCGCCTGGCATCGCCAGTCATTCGCCGCGTTCTCCAGGTTTTCTAGCAAGCTTTTGTAAATCACGCAGGGATAAGGATAGGGGTGGTCAAGTGGTGTGGCAAGAGGGGCTAGTGAGGTTTGTGTTTATTGTTGATAATCCTGTTGGTCCTGTGAGTATGGGTTTTGTGAGCGGAAAGGCAAGATTGGTGACGTGAGGGTTATCGCCCATCGGGGGGCATCGGCAGCCGAGCGGGAGAACACCCTGGAAGCGTTCCGTGCCGCGGTGCGGCTGAACGCCGATGGGGTGGAGCTAGATGTGAGGCGGACGGCCAACGACGTGCTGGTGGTTCACCACGACGCCCATCTGCCCGACGGTCGGGCCATTGTGGAATTGCAGGATGACGAGCTCCCCGACTGGGTACCGACGCTGGCCGAGGTCATGGAAGTGTGCCGGGACCCGGCGGTGGACCGGGAGTTTGTGATCAACATCGAGATCAAGAGCGCGCCCGGGGATCCCGACTACGACGCCGAACACCAGGTTTCGGCCGCGGTGGCCGGGCTGGTGCTGGGATGGGGAATAGGCGAGGTGGGCAACGACGTGATCGTCTCGTCGTTCGACATGGAGGCCCTCGACCGGATCAGGGCCATCGATCCCGGAATCCCCACCGCGTATCTGACCTTCGAAGTGCTGGCCCCCGACCTGTTGGTGGGCCGGGTTGTCGCCGCTGGCCACTCCGCCATCCACCCCTACTTTGCCTCAACCAGCCGGGCCCTCATCGACGCCGCCCACGCCGCCGGCCTTGAGGTGAACGTCTGGACTGTCAACGACCCCGACCAAATCGCCCAACTCGCCGCCCTGGGTGCCGACGCGGTGATTACCGATGTGCCTGATGTCGCCCGCGAGGCACTGGGCAAGATCTAGTCGAACACGAGCTAGTTGCCCGCTGACAGACGGCCCGACCCGCCCGGCCAAAGGCATCGAAATCCTGGGCGCTGGCCGCGTCCACCAACACTGTCTCATTTACCAGCCCCTGCGGAGCGGCTCGGGCGATCTGCTTCGCATGAGCCTCGGGAATCTCTCCGGTGCCCAATGCGTCCAGCGCTTTTGGCACCTAGGTGGGTTGCTCGGCTATCTCCACCTCGCGCTTCGCCTGCCGTCGGGAGGCTTGCAACTCTTCACAAGCCATTCGCCGTGCCATCCCATCGGTACTGCGTCGGGCATATTCGGCCAGCGCCGTGGCCTTCATTGCCGCCAGCTTGGACTCAGCCCCTTTGATCTCTCCCAGCCGCTGCCGCAGCCCCGAAAGCGTCAACCCAGCTACGTCAACCACCTCCGGCCACACCAGTTTGCCGGCTGCTCCATCAGCCCATTTCCCCTCTTCAGAGACCATAAACTCCATGTAGCAAGTCTATCGACGCCTGTGACAGCTTCTGTCTTGGAATTGAAGCATGCCGCACACGATGGGAACGCTCAAGCAATGGGCTCGACCCGGTACAGGAACCGCATGGAAACACCCTTCTCTGGGATCCTGTAAATCAACCTTTGGAGAAACCCTTGTCCATAGGTTCGCTGGACAAGACGAGACGGACATCCCGCCCAATTGTCACACCCCATCGGTAGGGTTTCTGCATGACCCAGTTCCTGCATTCTGATCTCGGCCATCGATCATCTGGTGATGTGCTAGAGGTGACGTTGACGAAGGGTGCCAACGTCCTTCTGCTCGACGAATCCAACTTTCAGCGGTATCGACGCGGCGATCGCTGCCAGTATCGGGGAGGTCTAGCGAAGAAGTCCCCGGTTCGCATTCAGATTCCTCATGCGGGGCGCTGGCACGGCGTTGTGGACATGCGCGGTCTGAGGGGCTCGACGAATGCTGGGTTCCGTGTGATCAACGGATCGGCGCTGCGACCGCTGCCGACCATTCGAGAGCACCGGGCTGAAATCCAGCAGATTGCCGACAACCTCATTGATTCGGTACCCCGTCACTCTGTCGAGAATCGTGAATTCGATGTATTCATATCGCATGCCTCTGAGGACAAGGACCAAATCGTGCGTCCACTGGCTCATGCACTCCGCGATCGAGGGCTTGAAGTCTGGTATGACGAGTTCGTCCTCAAGATCGGCGACAGTCTGCGGCGGCGAGTTGATGAAGGAATTGCCCGGAGCCGGTTCGGGCTAGTGATCATCTCAAGGCCCTTCTTTGCCAAGGACTGGCCCCAGCATGAACTAGACGGACTTGTGACCATGTCCCTAGATGGCCGCCAAGTCCTACTTCCGGTTTGGCATCAGATCACCAAGGATGAGGTGATTGCAGCAAGTCCGAGCCTTGCCGACAAGGTGGCTCTGCGCACGGCCGACTATGGAATCCAAGAGATTGCTGACGAAGTCGCTGCAGTGATTTCCTAGTAATCTCCCGCCCACCGGGATTTGAGTTTCCCCCTGGAAGTGGAGAATGGGTTCTTGTGGTGGGGGCGTGGTCCTATTCGAATTCTAGGGGGCTTGTCATGGATGAGGTTCCCCCCTTTTTGTGGAGACATCGTCTATAAGGAGATGCGATGTCTAGACAACGACGAAGGTTCGATTCGGAGTTCCGTGATGGGGCGGTCCGGATCGTCAAAGAGACCGGCCGTCCGGTGGCCCATGTGGCCCGGGACCTCGGTGTGAACGAGGGCACGCTGGGCAACTGGGTGCGCCGAGACCAGGCCGAGGGGGCTGGCGGGTTGACCGCCGATGAGCGGGCCGAGCTGGCCCGGCTCCGCCGCCGGGTCGCGGAGCTGGAGATGGAGCGTGATGTCCTCAAACGATCCGTGGTCCTTTGGGTCAACGAGGCCACTCGATGACCGCCGAGATGGCCGGGTTCATCGATGCCCAAAGGACCGGCCACGGCGTGCCTCACGCGGTGTCACTGCGGGCGCTGGGCGTTGCGCCGGCGACGTTCTACAAGCACCTCAACCGGCCGCCGACCCCGTCCCAGCAGCGCCGGGCGGCGCTGGACGCCGAGCGGAAGCGGGCGTTCGACGAGTCCCAGCGCACCTACGGGTCGCCCAGGGTGCGCGCCCAGCTTCGCCGTGACGGCCTGTCGGTGTCGAAGAAGACGGTGGAGGCGTCGATGGCCCGCCAGGGCCTCTGTGCCCGCCCCAAGCGCAAAAAGGGCCTGACCAGCCGAAACCCCGGCGCTGTTGCCCCGTCGGACTTGCTGGGGCGCGACTTCGGCGCCGCCGAGATCAACCAGAAGTGGTGCGGCGACTTCAAAGAAGTCAAAACCGCCGAGGGACCGGTGTTCTTGGCCACCGTCGAGGACCTGTGCTCGCGGCGCATGGTCGGCTTCGCCACCTCCAACGACTACCCGACCGCGGAGCTGGCCAAAGCCGCGGTCAACACCGCAGTCGCCACCAGAGGCGGCGACGTCAAAGGCGTCATCTTCCACTCCGACAAAGGATCCCAATACACCTCCGGCGAGTTCGCCAAAGCCTGCCGCCGCCTCGGCATCGCCCGATCCACCGGAAGAACCGGCAACGCCCTGGACAACGCCCCCGCAGAGTCGTTCTTCTCCACCCTCCAGCACGAGCTCATCGATAGAATACGAACAAGCCCACACCCCTGATCCCCAAAAACAACCTCTCCACGATTAGGGGGGAAGCTCACAGGCATCATGAAGGGCTCCGACAGGATCGTCTCGCTGAAGGCAGACTGCCAGCTTGTCGGGTGGCCATCGGCCTTCGTAAGGCTTGTTGGTGCGCGCGTCTATTTCAGGTCGCAGGGACCGCAAATGGTCATCCAGGCGGGAATGAAACATCGCCGCTGCCACCACCACCAAGAGGCCGCGCTTGGCGGCTGCTCTAGTCGTATCTCTCGGTTTGCCCTTCACGGTCTGCGACACCGGCAAGTCCAGCTCTTTTGCCAACTCCCACATTTGATTGGCGGTAATCTCCTCGCACGCCTGCGTAAGCGCATCGTCCAGCGACTTGGCCACAGCTTCGGGGTCACCCCGCTGCTCCGGCATCAGCCGCACAACCCGAGCGAGGTCATGGGGTCTCCCCGAAGCAAATTGCTCTGAAGGGAGCACTGCCCATTCCAGCACCGTCGCATCGTCAAATCGTTCAACGCGCAGTCCGCCGGGATAGCTCACGGCGACGGCCTCATGGGCGACTGCCTCGCCAAGTTCATGTTCTCTCAACCGCTTTCGAGCATCAGCCAGTGCCCCACGCTGGTTGTCTATCTCGGCCTCAATGGCGATCACCAAGGTTCCGATTTTTGCTTCTACATCGAATCTCTTCTGGGCCGAACCTGGCTGCTGTTTCTCTGACCGAACTATGTCGACTCCCGCAGCTTTGAGGAGTTGGGCCAAGCGAACGTTCAGTGCGGCCTCGAAGTCCGCGCCACCACCATTTGAGGACTCGTTGTCCAGGTTCCCCATGCCTCTCCTTGCCTAGCTGCCTGCCGACCTGCGGGTATGGTAGTGGCCTTGGCGGTAGTAGAAGTGCGGCGCTAGTAGTCGAATCCGGCCTGGCGGATGTCGTGTGGTGTGTTTCGGTCGTTGGCGATGTGCTGGTAGCTGTTGGCAAGGTCGGTGTAGATGGATGAGGTTCTGGGCCATCTGGGTTTCAGTTGGCGGCTGATTGCCCGGTACCGCTCTTCGAGTGCCCTGTATTTTTGCCTGCCGCCGTCCGAGGAGAAACCGATCATGCCAAGGCTGTTGAACACGGCAGCGGAGTACCCGGCCTCCATATCCTCGCTTGCGATGTCTTCGATCACGTCGCAAACCGCGGGGTCGGGTACGCCTTGTTCGTTGGTGGGAGCGGCGGCGAGGGCAGAGCCTATGGCGCGGTCTCCCATCTCGAGGCAGCCTGCCTCAGATAGGCGTTTGCGGGCCTGGGCTATCCAGTCGCGGAGGCGACCAGCGTCGACTTGGCCGGCTTCGTCTAGTCCGGGGGGGACGGCCCATTCGTGGAGCAGTCCGTATGCTGCGAGGGACTGCTGCGATTCTCGGTCTTCGCCGACATTGGCAGCGGTTTGGGTTTCGGATTCGTCCAGGTATGCGACTTTGGCGACCTCGGCGAAGAAGTCCGGGTCTTCGGCCAGCATTTTGTTCAAGCAGTGCGTCTTGGCCCCCCAGCCGAGCAGGGGAAGATAAAGCCATTCGATTCGGGCAACCTCCTCTTCGCCGACGATGTCGGTGTGCCGATTGATCGCTTCAACGAGCTCGGTGAGCGAGTAGTGGTCCAAATGGATGGTCTCGCCGTTGTCCTGCTCGGCCAGCATTTCTAGCAATTCCGCGGCAGCGCGGGCGCATTCGGGATCCTCTGCGAAGAGGTAGCTGTAGTCGGCCAAAAGGTTGACGGCGGCTCCCGCTCGCCCAGCGCGTCCTAGGCGACGGGCCGCTTCCACTTCCAGGTCGTTGCCGGACGGCAAGTCGCTTTCGGTGAGCGTTTCCCAGTACTTGTCTCGGATTTCTTCGTCCTTCTCGTCGAGCCGCTCCCATGCTCCCTCGGGATCGCGAGATGCTCTCAGCAATCCGGCAATGACTTCAGGCGAAGAGCTGGCGGCTATTTGGCTGTCGATCAGTGCCCATCCGTCTTGTTCGAATCTCGCTGCGAAGTAGGCCCAAGCGGCCTCAAAGGCGCGCGGCTCGTGGCCGGCAAGCCCCACTCTCATGGTGCCATCGCATTCTGGCGGCGAAACGCTGGCCAAAGCGGCCCCAACATTTCTCGGAGCTCTCACCGTCGCGGCGAACTGAAGCACAGCCTTGGCCCCTCCTTCGGCATAGATGTCGGCCACGGCCTCGGTTCGGCGCTCCCTCAGGGCGGCATCTCGTGCTCGGAAGTCAGTGTCGTATGGCGACAGGTCGTCTAGGAGCAGCCTGGCATGGGGCTGGAAGAGCCATCGGTGCCGGTCTGAGGCGGATAGGGGCTCCAATCGGGGCATCAGTGCCTCAAAGTCGTCTATCTCCGCTGGCGGCAGTGCCCAGTGGGCGTCGTTGAACCTTCGATGGCGGACGACCATGTCGCGCAGGGCATGCCACAGGGCTGCGCGTGCTGGCTCTTCGGCGGTTTCGGCGAGCCCGCCCAGTTCGCGCAACAATTGGGCGCGGGTTGGCGGGAGCAACCTGCCGCAGTCGGAGATGAGGTCGGCGTAGCGGGTCGGCTCAGAAGAAGCCCAAGAGATCATCGAGGCGGAAGCACGGGACACGGCATCGTAATACTCACCTTTGGTGACGGGTTTGCGGTCTGCCTTCCAAGTGCGACAACGCGGCGTGTGCCCGTCGCTCTTGGAAGAGCCGGGCGACGGAAGCATGGACGCCGCTGTCCGCCATGCGGCATCGGGATGGCGGATGTGCAGTGCTTCCAATACCGCGATCCGGGTGTCCAGTGAGGCCGAGGTGTTGGGCATCCAAGGGCACATGATGCCCCTGAGCGCCACAGCAGGCTGCTCTCCGCCCCCCGCCTCATTGGCCTCCTTGCCCCGCTCTGCGAGCTCTGCGAGCAGGTCGGCAGCCGCGTGAAGGTGATCTGGCGACCAAGCCAGCACATCCAGAGCGGCAACGAGCTGGAGCCGGAAGCGTCCCATGGAGATTTCAAGCAGGTTGTCGTTGCTCTCCAACAGCGCCTGCGCCAAAGGGGAAGTCTCATCAGCCATCCCGGATCGCACACCCCGTAGGAATTCATCGGGAGCGGCCTCAGCCAGTACGGGCAGATGTTGCGCGAGCGCCTGCCAGCGGGCGGGTCCAGGATTCGAGTTGGCAGATGACAGCAGCCCCGCGACCGTGCCGGCAACTACGCCCGCGGCCCCGGCGGGCAGGCGCTCCCCGCTCTCGGCCAACACAGCTAGCGACCCCGCGAGCCCTTTCTTGAGACGCTCGGAATGGGCCGCCGCGATTCCCTCGATTTGCGCCTGCACCAACTCGGCGCCGTTTAGGCCTACGAGAGGATCATGCTCTCCGAGGACCTCAGCAGCCAGCTTGGCGAGGTCGTTGAACTCGGATTGTTGGAATCGGCTGCCTATCGCATGGAACGCGTCAGCCTGCGAGACGGCGTGCCACCTTGTCCCCACGCGAACAAGAGGTGGCTCGCTATCTCCCAAGAGCTTTTCGAGCTTCTCCACGATGCTCGGATAAGCCGATTCACAGAAGCGCTCGACCGCGGTCCGGTCGCCCTCATGGGATTCGTCCCAGCAGCCGAGCAGAAGACAGCGCCGCAGCACCGGATCCCCCTCGTCGGCCCAAGACGGCCGATGCAGTTCGGGCCTTCTTGCCAGACGGCGGCGCAAAGCCAACAGGTTCCTCCGCCCCAAGCGGGCAAGCTCCCATGCCTCGTCGTGATCGAAGCCCTGGGCGCGCAACGCCTCAGACGCCTCCGCAATGTCAATCCCCTCCACAACGACATCGGCAACGTCGCTGCCGGGAACGGGGACAACCGCGCACTGCGGGCGCCTCGGCGACAGACCATCGGCGACATCCTTGGACTCGACCACCACTGCCAGGGCGCTGCCAGACCCGGCCTGCCTTGAAGGCGGGACAAGCAGGCGCCGCGCCGTGTCCCTGTCGTCCACATACAGCGCATCAGCGAGCTTCCCGCTTCCGTTCTCCGTGGCGGCGAGCGCGGCCGCGATGAACGCCAGCATTTCCACGCCGTGGACGCTGCCGCCGACCGTGACAATTCCGCCGGCAGCACACGCCCGCCGGAGCTCCTCAGCGGTCTCCCGCCGACCGGCGAGGACCACGCCATCGCCCAACGGGCTGCGGGTGGACTCCAACCATCGCCCCCACCACTGTCGAAGAGGCTCGACACCGCTGACCGGGTGGCCCATCTCCTCTCGCAGCCACGTCGTCGCCTCGGGCGCCTCTGCCAGCCACGCGGCCAGATGGTCGACATTGAGGGCACGTACCTCACGGAAATCGCCCTCAGCCGACCTCTGTTCCTCGAATGCCCGCGCTTTGGTCCACGGCCCGCAATTGACTGCCACGTAGGCCATCGCAGCTCTTTCTTCGGCAGGAACCCTGTCACGGCGCTTCTCATAGTCGCTGTTTGCCTTGCGCTGAGCGTTCCTGTCGGTGGACAGCTCCCAGCCAGAGCGACCCTTCGGCACGTATGGGTGCCCCCCATCGCATTCGACCAACCCGTCCCAACCGCCCGACAGAGCGCCAGTTCCCGAAGGGAAATCGATTCTCGTATTGCTGGGGACGGTCTCGCTGATCAGGCGTCTGACAAGCTCGGGCAGCTTCAACCCCGCCCCCTCAGTATCGGCCCACGCGAGCAAGTCGCCGCGCTCCACACGCAAACCCCTGGGAACATAGCTGCCCCGCTTCCCGCCAACGGACGCCCCATCACCGCTCCCAGCACCTCCAGAGGATGGGAAGGCACCGTTTCCTGCGGGTTCAGAAGTTGAAGCCGTGGCCTCATCGGTGCCAGGTGCCCCAGCGACCAGCTCCACAAGCGGGACGCCGAGCGCCTCCGCCAATGCACCCAAAGCGGCTATGGTCGGATTGCCTTTTCCCTGCTCAATGCGTGAGACATAAGGAACCGACAGCCCGCACATCTCAGCCAACCGGGCTTGAGAAAGCCCAAGCGACAGCCTCGCCGACCGCACCCGCCCCCCAATATCGGCATTAGGTGGCATATTGGACTGCGTCATCAGAATATATGCTATCACAGCTTGTCTGACTACAGTGATACCTCACTCATCTAGGCTTGAGTGCCATGGACGAGTCTGGGATGCTGCAGGGCAGATCCGGTCTGTGGGCATGAGAAGCCACGGGATTTCTCGCTCAAGTTGCTATGGGTTGTGCTAATATCGCACAATGGAGGATATGGCCGAGGAAATCCAGTTAGGCGCGCGCATTGCTGAGGCCCGTGATCTTGCGGGGCTGACCCAAGAGCAGATTGCTTCGAAGACAGGCTTAGGCCGAACGGTAGTCGCGAAGATCGAGAAAGGAACGCGCAAGCTGGGTGCGACAGAGCTTGTGGCGCTTGCTGATGCGCTTGATCGACCGGTTGATTGGTTTTTTACATCCTCGCCGCCGGCAGTGGTCAGCCGACGTTCCGATCCACTGGTCGGCGGCCAGTCGAGAATTCTCGACACACGAGTAGAGCGGATCGCCCGTGACATCGATTTTCTTGCGAGCGAGGGAGAACTCCCTCCCCTGGCAAGGTTTGAACTCGACCCACCGTCCACTATCCAGGGTGCCGAACAGGCAGCAATCAAATTGCGTCAACATCTTGGGACACCGAATGGACCGTTGTTGGAACTTCAAACACACGCGGAACAGGTGGGGCTATTCACATTCTCCCTTGATCTCGGCAAGAACGGAGGAGATGCCGCATACGTGGAGGTGGGGGAAGTTGGGGTTGCAGTAATAAATGGCGCGTCTGAGCCGGGGCGACGCCGATTCAACCTTGCACATGAGCTTGGCCACCATGTGTTCATGGACGCCTATGCACCGGAGGTTGGACTATCGCCTCAAGACGAGCAGGAGAGGCTGATCAACGCATTTGCAATCCACCTGTTGTTGCCGCGTCTTGATGCCAACGCTCTTTGGTCAGAGTTCGGGACCAACCATCGGCTTACGGCGGTTGCTGCCGCTGTTCGCTACCGGTTGAGCTGGTCGGCGGTATGCGCGCAGCTCCGCAATGTTGGTGTGATCGATGCTGGAATCCGCGAAGAGCTTGCGGGCCAACCGCCGTCTGGGGCGGACTTCATTGAGCTAGGAGAACATTGGGTATCCGAACTCGATCCACCTTCTGTGCCTCCCCAGTACGGCAGGAAAGTTCTGTCGGCGTATCGAAGGGGAAAGCTCACCGCCGCTCGAGCTACCGAGCTTCTGTGGGGAACTGTCGACCGCATTGGGCTGCCACCTCAAGACGACATCCCACTTGAGGCCTATCGGAGAGCGTTCGAACTCGAAGCGTGACGCAGTCCCTCGTCTTTGACAATTCCCCACTCAGCCACTTCACCCGCGCCGGAAGGCTGAACACGCTGGAGGAATTGGTTAGTGGCCATCGGTGCTTCGTTCCTGTAGAAGTTCGCAAGGAGATCGTCGCAGGAATGGCGAAGTTCCCAGATCTAGCCGAAGTACTGGGGGTGTCATGGCTTGAACCAGTGGAGATCGACGAAGTACGAGAACTGACAGCGTTTGCTCGCTACAAGACAGAACTTGGCGGAGGGACGCATGAGAATACTGGCGAGGCTGCTGTGTTGGCATGGACAAGCGTTCATGGCGGCGTGGCGGTTATCGACGAACGCGCTGGCAGCCGTTTGGCCCAACGCGACGGGATATTGGTTCAAGATTCGATGTGGTTGGTCGCCCAGGGAGTCCAATCAGGAGTTCTTGATCGTTCCGAGGCAGAGAAATTGGTTGATGACTTGAGGGCAACCGACATGCGGCTGCCTGTGAGCGGAAAGGAGTTTTTTGCCTGGGCATACCAGGAGGGGCTGATGCCCTGATGGTCAATCAACCGGCAGGGCCAGAGCGAGGGCGTCGGGGGCGTGGTGGAACTCGAGGCGGGTGGTTTCGCCGAGGTAGTCGCCGTCGAGCTGGTAGGGGAAGGGGGTATCGCTGGCCACAACGGCAGTTAGCACGTCAGTGCGGGAGTGGACATGGCGATGGGCTATTACCGGGGGCCCGTAGCCCAAGGCGCTGGCCGCAACCCGGAGGAGGCGGCTGGCCCGCAGTGATCGCAGGGTCACCATCGAAAGGGGTGCATCAAGGGTGGTGTCAGGCATCACGTTGAAGGGGCGGGTGCCCAGATAGGTGTAGGGGTTGGTGTTGAGGCAGATGGCGAACTGGCCGGTCACGGCCTCGCCGTCGGCGTGGTAGACGGTGAACCGGGGCCGCGACCGGTCGTAGTGGCGCAGCCAGGTGTCGACTGCCGCGAAGGCGAACAGAGCATGGTTGGCGTACCGCTTCAGCCCCGCCCTCCGTTCCACTTGCTGTACCACGGCCGCGTCGTAGCCCACTCCGGCGTGAAACAGGAAGTACCTCCCGTTCACCTGCCCCAGCCCCACCCGCTTTATGTGGCGGGCGGCCAGCGTCTCCAGCAACATTGCGGCCGCCTCCACGGGATCGTCGGGCAGTCCTATCGTCCGGGCGAACACGTTGGTCGATCCTCCCGGCAGGGGGGCCAGCGCCACATCAGAGCCGGCCAACCCGTTGATGGCCTCATTCAGGGTTCCGTCGCCACCCAGCACCGCCACTGCGTCGCAGCCGTCGGCCACTGCCCCGTGGGCCAGGCGCGAGGCGTGGCCCCGACGATGCGTGGCGGCCAGGGTTACTTCGTGGTCGGCGGCCAGGGCCTTTTGGATGACAACCTGAGTCCGGGCGGTGACCGATGAGGCGTGGGGGTTGACGAGGAGGAGGACTTTCAGGCTTTCCACGCTACTTGTTGCCCATTGGGACCAGAAAACGCGGCTGTTGCGGTTCCCCTCGTTTGGTTTTGCGCGCCAGAAGTGTGGTGGGAGACTTGCACGCTATGGACATAGTCGTCTGTGTGAAACAAATCCCCGATCCGGCCGATCCAGGGGAGCTCGACCCGGAGACCAACACCCTCAAGCGGGACATGAAGCTCATCATGGACGAGTCGGACTCCTACGGCGTGGAGATGGCCCTCCAGCTGCGTGATGCAGCCGGCGAGGGCGAGGTGACGTTGGTATCGATGGCGCCCAATGAAGAGGTGAACGGCCTTCGGTCGGCGCTGGCCATGGGGGCGGACAAGGCCATCCTGGTGAGTGACGAGGCATTGGCCGGAACCGATGCGTTGGGTACGGCCCGAGTCTTGGCCGCAGCCATCGGCCGGGCCCAGGCAGATCTCATTCTGGCCGCCACCGAGTCGTCTGACGGCTACACCGGCACGGTTCCCGAGCAGGTGGCTGAGCTGCTGGGCCTGCCCTCGGTCACCTTTGCCAAGGAGATCCAGGCCGAAAGCGGCGAAGTGGTGGTGAAGCGCCAGACCGAGGCCGGCTACGACGAGGTGCGGTGCCCCCTGCCCGCGGTGGTCTCGGTGACCGCAGGGGTGGTCGAGCCCCGCTACCCATCGTTCAAGGGAATCATGGCAGCCAAGTCCAAGCCGATGGACCAGGTGGGTATCGGCGACCTGGGCATCAGCCCCGACCAGGTGGGTTGGGCCGGAGGCGGCCAGGAGATCACCGATGTCAGCGCCGCTCCAGAGCGGGAGGCGGGAGAGATCATCACCGACGAGGGCGACGCCCACGAGCGCATCATCGCCCTGCTCGAAGAGCTTCGGATCGTTTAGGAGCCAGGACACTAGGAGACAGTATGGGAACCATCTGGGTTTATGCCGAGGAATCGGGCGGCAAGGTCGCCTCGATCAGCCTGGAGCTGTTGACCAGGGCCCGCGAGCTTGCCGACACCGTGGAAGCGGTGGTGGGCGGCGATGGCGAGCCGGTGGCTGCCGAGCTAGGCGCTCATGGGGCTACCACGATTCATGCAACGGGCGACCTGGACGGCGGCTTGGCCGGGCCGGCGGTGGCTTCGGCTGTGGCCGCGGCCATCGAGGGAGGCGCCGCTCCCGACGCGATCTTGTTCGGCACCACCTACGACGGCCGAGACGTGGCCGGGCGGCTCTCGGTCAAACTCGGTGCGCCGGTCATCACCAATGTCGTGGAGCTTGAGCAAGCCGACGGATCGCTGGTCGGAATCGAGCCGGTATTCGGCGGCACGGTCAACGTCAGCACGAGGTTCAACGGGGCGGGCGTCGGCCTGTTCCTCGTTCGTCCCAAGTCATTTGCCGCCGAGGAGTCCGGCGGAGGCCCGGCTGCGGTGTCGGCTTTGCCGGTGCCCGATCTGGGCGCTACCGGGGCGGCCCGGGTGGTCGACCGCTTTGCCGAGGAGTCCACAGGCCCCAAGCTGGACGAGGCCGGCGTGGTGGTCTCGGGAGGGCGGGGCCTGGGCGAAGCCGAGAAGTACTCCCTGATCGAGGACTTGGCCAAGCTCCTGGGCGGCGCCGCTGGCGCATCGCGGGCCATTGTGGACGCCGGCTGGGTGCCCTACTCGCATCAGGTGGGCCAGACCGGCAAGGTGGTCAAGCCCGACGTCTATGTGGCGTGCGGCATCTCCGGGGCCACCCAGCACATGGTGGGCATGAAGGGCTCCAAGAACATCATCGCTATCAACAAAGACGCCGAGGCCCCCATCTTCGGCATCGCCGACCTAGGCGTAGTAGGAGACGTGCACAAAGTGATCCCCAAGCTGATCGAGGCGCTCCAAGCCCGGAGCTGAACCGCCGGGGCGGTCGCTACACCAGAGGCCAGGGGTGACGGCGGCCGCTGGGGTCGGTGGGGAAGTGGTTTTCGCTGATCAGAGCATTCGCTCGGGTTAGCAGGGCGTCTCGCTCTAGCAGGGTGAGCAGGTCGGCTACTTCGGGTGGGATGCCCTTGTCCAGCAGGCGGGCCACGTCGCTGGCCAAATCGGTGGGCAGGGGGTCGCCGGCCCATTCCCAGATAACGGTGCGCAGCTTGAATTCGCAGTGGAACGAAAGGCCGTTGTCAATGGCATAGAGGCGACCGTCGTCGCCGAGCAGGATGTGGCCGCCCTTGCGGTCGGTGCTGTTGATGATGAAGTCGAACGCGCAAAGCCGCTGGAACCAGCGATGGTGGACGGGCTCTTCTCTCAGGGTGAAGTAGTGCTCGTCGTAGTCGGTGGGCACATAGAGCTGGACCGACCCCTCGCCCAGCGGTCCGTCCCGCAGGACGGTGGGCGGAATCAGGTCCCACCCCAACGCTCGGGCCAACTCGAAGGCGGCAATCTCCCGCTTGTGCAGTCCAGCGGGGAAGTCCCACAGGGGCCGCTCGCCCTTCACCGGCTTGTACACCCCCTGCACGATGGGGGCGCCGGGGGAGTGAACGTCGACCAGAAAAGTCATGTTCGAGCTCCACGGCATCCGCCCCAGCACCTCCAGTTCGCCGATTGTCAGCAGATCCACGGCCGCGTCATCGCTGAGCGGGGGCCGTTCTCGGAATGGGGACTCGGTGCTGGGCTTGGAAGTGCTCACGCGGCTAGTTGGAGCAGGGGCACCATGTGCCGTCGTCGTTGAGGGGGCTTCCGCAGTAGCGGCATGGGGGCCGACCGGCGGCTACCACCTCTCGGGCGCGGGCCACGAAGCCAGCGACCTGGCCCCGGGTGATGTGGAATCGGGCGGTGGCCGGATCGTCGGGGTCGTCCTCGGACGGCACCTCGGTGGCCATGATCAGCATGCGGTCGGCGTTCTCGTCGTAGCCGATGCCGATGTCGCCCACCGACCATTCGGCCTCCACCGGATCGATCAGCCCGATGTCGGCTTCGGGGATGATGGCATCGGGATCGTCGCTGATCTCTCGCAGCGCTCCGGCCAGATACTCGGCCAAAGCGGCCACTTGCTGTTTCTCCAGCTTCAGTGACACCAGTGTGCCCGTGACTCCCGCCTGGAGGTAGAAAACCCGCTGGCCGGGAGGGCCGACGGTGCCCACTGTGAAGTGCTCTAGATCGTTGAGTTCGTAGGAGGCGCTCATGATGGGACCAGCGAATTCAACTCGGCAGTGCTGTTCACGGCCAATACCAGCGGACCGTCGGCGCTGTAGAGGATGGCGGTGATCGAGCAGGGCGACACCACGATCCGCTGGAACATGTCCAGATGGGCCCCCGAGGCGTGCGACACCGCGGCCTTGATGGTGTCGGCGTGCGACACCGCCACCACGGTGGAGCCGGGGTGGCGGGCGGTCAGCGACTGCACTGCGCCGGTAATCCTGGTCTGCATCTCGGCGAACGACTCTCCGCCAGGGAAGCGGAAGCTGCTGGGGCTGCGCTGCACCTGGCGCCAGTCGCGGCGGCGGCGCAGGTCGCTGAGGCGGCGGCCGGTCCACTTTCCGAAGTCGCACTCGTTGAGGCTGTCCAGCACCCGCACCCGCCGTCCCACCGCCCGGGCGATGGGGGCAGCGGTCTCTCGGGCCCGCTCCATGGGGGAGGCGTACACCGCCCCGATGCGCTCGGCGCCCAAAGCGGCAATGCGGGCCGCAGCCTGCTCGGCCTGCTCCCGGCCCCGGTCGCTGAGGTGAAGGCCCGGCGCCCGTCCGGGCAGCACTGCTCCGGTGGTGGGGGTCTGGCCGTGGCGCACGAACAACACCAAGGTGGGTTTGCGGGGTTTTCCAGCCATCGCTCTCTTACTAACTTGCCGGTACCGGGTTCGCTCGTCCTCTAGCTTGCCCGTAATGGATTCATTTGACGAGTTGGCCGCTGATGTAATCGGCTGCCGGGCCTGTCCTCGGCTGGTGGACTGGCGAGAGGAGGTGGCCGAGGTCAAAAGAGCCGCCTACCGGGATTGGACGTACTGGGGCCGGCCGGTTCCGGGATTCGGCGACCCTGAGGCTCGCATCGTGGTGGTGGGCCTGGCCCCGGCGGCCCATGGCGCCAACCGCACCGGGCGCATGTTCACCGGCGACCGATCGGGCGACTTCCTGTATGCCTCGCTGCACCGGATGGGGCTGGCCAACCAGCCCAACTCCACCGACACCGACGACGGCTTGGTGCTGAGCGACACCTACATAACCGCCCCGGTGCGGTGCGCGCCGCCCCAGAACAAGCCCACTCCGGCCGAGCGGGACGCCTGTCGCCCGTTCTTGATGCGGGAACTGGCCCTGTTGAGCCGAGCTCGGGTGTTTGTGGCCCTCGGGGCGATCGGCTATGGGGCGGTGGCCGCCGAGTTGGGAATGCGACCCCGGCCCAATTTCGCCCATGGCCTGGAGGCGCCCGCCCCCGGCGACCTCACCGTGTTGTGCTCATACCACGTGAGCCAGCAAAACACCTTCACCGGTCGGCTCACCGAAGACATGCTCGACGAGGTGTTTGCTCGAGCATTGGCGCTGGCCGACTCGGCGTAGGGACGGGGATGGTTCGCGACCGCACGGAATAGGGCGATACCGTTGGGGCCGTGACAAAAGCCCGTTTGCTAGCAGTGGTGGCCGCCCTGTTTCTGGTGGCAGCCGCCTGCGGCAATTCCGGCGCGCCCACCTCCTATACCGACAACCCCGCCGACTACAGAGGCGAGCCCAACGTCGGCCAGGCCGAGCGGAACTTCCGCGATGGCTGCGAGGAAGCGGGCTTGGACGACCTCGACCAGCAGGTGCAGCAGAACCTGGCCGATGTCTGCGAGTGCGGTTTCGACAGCATCAGGGCGACGCTGAACTTCGAGGAGTTCAAACAGCTCGACGACGACCTGCGCAGCAACATCAACGCCGACCTGACCGAAGAGGTGAACGCGATTATGCGCCGGTGCATCTTGGAGGAATCCGAGTTCGGCTAGACGCCGGGCAACTGGGCGTGGCGGCAGTCAGCCCAGCATCTGAACGGAAAATCCCCTCAGACCCCCACCCGAACGGCGCTTTCGGCCCAGTCGGGCCAGCGTTGGCGGCTCTTGGCGGCGAGCTTGTGCATGAGGGCCACCGCGCCGGGGTCGTCGTCGCCGGGGCGGGCCTCGATCACCCCGTCTTCGAGCATGGCGTTGACCACAGCCCGGCCTAGTTCGGTGCGGACCACGGTGAGGGTCCAGTCGGTGGCGTCGCCGATGCCCCCGGTGGAGATGTCGGCGTGCTCGGCGGCGAAGTCGGGGCAGAGGTTGCAGCCCTCCCGGGTCCAGGCGTGGCACTCCTTGAGGTTGATCTCGTGGTAGTCGCCGTTCTTCATCCACACTTGGAACACGCCCTTGATGTTCATCTTGGCGATCTGGTCGGTGGGCAGGCCGTACTTCACCCAGAACAGCTCCTCGAACATGGAGTCGTCGAAGCTCTTGGAGCACAAAAGGCCGATGTTCAGCTTGATGGGGCGGCCCACCTTGCCCACCTTGCGGTTCCACATCACCGGCCCGATGGAGGTCTGGCAGCTCATGCCCACTAGGGCCAGCCGTTCGAGCCCCTTCTCCTTGGCCTCCCGGTAGGCCAGCGGGTTGGCCGAGTAGGTGTAGCGGCTGCCCGCGCCCCGCAACACCTCCTCCCGGTTGGCGGCCAGGCCGGGCACTGCCTTCCATCCGTCGGCGTCGCCTCCCTCCAGAAATGAGGTGAGGGCACCGTCGATCACATCGTTTTCCAGGCACCAGATCAAGATGGCCGACACCAGCCCGCCGTCTTGGCCAACTTCGTACACGTAGTCGTCGGAGGCCCGCACCAACAGGATGTCGCTGTAGATGCCCGAAACCTCGTCCTCGTTGCGGATGCGGCCGAACAGATGCTCATCGGCCTCGGCCTCCCAGGTGCGGAACCGGGGACAGGCCCGAGTACAGGAGGTACACCCCTTCTGCCCGTGGATGCAGTCGGTCAGGCCCAGCTCTTCTTCGAGGTGGAAGGGCTTGTACTGGCCGGGCTCGTGCTTGTAGCCGATCACATCGTGGGGACAGGCAATCACGCAGCCCGCGCAGCCGGTGCACAGCCCCGAGTCGATGACCTCCTCGTAGAGTTCCTTCCACTGGTGCGTCCAGCGAACCTTGGCCTCAGCCATCCTGAGACTTTGCCACGCGCAGTGCGGCACTTAGCCATTCACAAGCCATTTGCCCAGGATGGAGGGGCCGGGAGGAAATAGGTCGAAAAGCCGGTAGGGTGGGCATTGTTGAGGCCCAAGCCGCAGGCCAGCGCCAGACTGAGCGCCAGACTGCGTGCCGGACTGCGAGATAACGAGATTTACGGGAGGACAATCAGATGGGGGACTGGTGGGATGGCCTGACCGGCGACCTCCAGGTCTTCTATCTGATCGGCGTCATCGCCGGCGTCTTCCTCATACTTCAGCTTCTCCTATTGGCCTTCGGCGTCGGTTCCGACCTTGATATCGACCTCGACGACGAGGGGGCGGGAACGGGGTTCTTGTCCCTGCGAAGCCTGACGGCGTTCTTCTTCGCCTTTGGTTGGACTGGCGTATTGATGAAGGAGGCGGACAGCTCTACCCCGGTCTCGGTGATCGTGGCCATTGCAGTGGGGCTAGCGGTGTTCTTTGCCGTGGCCTACATGTGGCGCAAGTTCGCCCAGATGGAGGAGAGCGGCTCGGTCGACTACCAGAGCGCGGTGGGCATCATCGGAACGGTGTATCTGCCGATCCCGGCCAACCGGTCCATGCCCGGCAAAGTGGAAATCCTCATCCAGGGACGGCTTCGAGTGATCGACGCTTACACGAACTCGGACAACGATCTCCCGGCTCAGACCCGCGTCACCGTGGTTTCTGTGGTGGATCAGTCCACCGTCCTCGTCAAACCCCTGTAACTCATACCTAGATAGACCCGAAAGGACTCGTTGATGGCTGCTATAGCCCTTGTTGCTGGCCTAATTGTCATTCTTCTCATCGCCCTGCTGTGGATTTCCTCCCGCTTCAAGCGATGCCCATCCGACCGTGTGCTGGTTATCTACGGCCGGGTAGGCGGACAGGGCCAGTCGGCCCGATGCCTCCACGGCGGAGGCGCGTTGGTGTGGCCCGTAATCCAGGGCTACGCCTTTTTGGACCTCACCCCCATCCCCATCGAGATCAAGCTCCAAGGCGCCCTGTCCCAGCAGAACATCCGGGTCAACACGCCGGCCACGTTCACGGTGGGGGTCTCCACCGAGCCTGGTGTGATGCAGAACGCCGCCGAACGGATGCTGGGGCTGAGCCTGGCGGAGATTGAGAACCTGGCCCGGGACATCATCTTCGGCCAGATGCGGGTGGTCATCGCCACCATGCCCATCGAGGAGATCAACGCCGACCGGGAGAAGCTGATCACCAACATCACCGAGTCGCTGGAGATCGAGCTGCGCAAGGTGGGCCTGCGACTCATCAACGTCAACATCCAGGACATCACCGACGAGTCGGGCTACATCGACGCCCTGGGCCGGGAAGCGGCCGCCCGGGCCATCAACGAAGCCAAGATCAAGGTGGCCGAGCAAGAGCGGGACGGCGACATCGGTGCCGCCGAAGCCCAGCGGGAACAGCGCATCAGGGTGGCCCAGGCCAACGCCACCGCTACCGAGGGCGAGAACGAGTCGCATGTGGTGATCGCCCAGTCAGACGGCGAGCGCCGCCAGCAGGAGGCCGAGGCCGAGCGGGCCGCGGTCACCGCCGAGCGGGTCACCCAGGCCCGGGCCGCCGAAGAGTCGTTTGCCGCCGAGGGCCAAGCCGAGCAGGCCCGGGCCTCTCGCGACAAGGCCTCGCAGGAAGCCGACATCGTGGTGCCCGCCGAAGTGGAGCGGGAGCGAGTCCGCACCCTGGCCGAGGCCGAGGCTGATCGGATCAGGCTGGTCAAAGGCGGCGAGGCCGACGGTCAGCGCCTGCTCATGGAGGCCGAGGCGCTGGGCTTGCTAGCCCTGCTCACCCGCCGGGCCGAAGGTTTGGGAGCCCTGGTGGACAGCGCCGGCGGCAATCCCCAACTGGCTGCTCTGCTGCTCATCGCCGAGCAGATGCCCACCCTGGTGGCCGAGCAAGTCAAGGCCATCTCCAACCTGAAGATCGACCAGATCACCGTTTGGGACTCCGGCGGCAGCGACGGCAATTCCGGCAACAGCACCGCCAACTTTCTCTCCGGCCTAGCCGGCTCCCTGCCCCCCATCCACGACCTGGCCGCCCAAGTAGGCATCAAACTCCCCGCCTACCTCGGTGAACTCGACGACGAGACCGCCGTCGAGCGGCTAAGGGAGATCGCCGACGAACTCGGCTCTGAGGATTCTTCGGGCGAGTAACTCAAACCCTGGGGCGCCCACGGCAGGATTCGAATATGTGGCAAACGCCCTGGTTGAGACCCTAATCGGGCATTAACATCTTGCTTTTCCCCCACTTTACAACAGGGTGACGTATCAGGCGGCAGCATCCGCCCGGACACATATCGAGATCGGGGAGGGCAGAGATGACCGAGGCAACGGCATGCCCACCCGAAACGACCATGACCGTCGCCGCTGGGCGCCGGCGCGCCAGCCTCTCGGTGATCGTG